>JBALXQ010000096.1:0-2737 GCA_036960565.1 Bermanella sp. | reverse complement strand
ATATAAAGCATTGGGCCGATGGTGGTGAGACTAAGTTGGATAATTTGGTGACGTTGTGTCGGTATCACCATAGGGAATTGCATCGTGGTGCTTTCTTCCTTTCTGTAAAGCCTACTGATATGGGTAAGGCTGTGCACTTTAGGGAGCGTTTGTGTTTCTCGACCGTGGATGATTATTTAAATTCGCCGATTAATCGCTTTGTTAAAAAAGGAAGTTCAAAGCATGTGATTGCTGCCAACCCTGCGACGTTTACCTGTGCTTGTTGTGATTTTTCTGAGTTTGAGAAACGCTTGGCTGATGATGTGAGTGAGGTTATTACTGCGCAGACAGCGGTGACTAAGTGGACGGGTGAAAGAATGGATTTGAGTATGGCGGTGGATGGGTTGTTGTGGGCGAGTGGTGGTAGCGATATAACTGGGTGGTGCACGCCTATTGTTTAATGAGTAATCACTACCACTTATTAATAGAAACACCCGATGGCAATCTCTCAAAAGGCATGAGCCAGCTAAACGGCTCCTCACTAATTACAAGCAGCACAAAACTTTAACTGCGCCCATAAGCGAGTAGGCATGTATACCAGGGGCAAGGCGAGAGGAGAGCTCACCCCAAATAGGCACTACCGTGAACTTGTTAAAGCCGGTACTGATGCCGACTTAACAGAGGTGCCAAGAGTGCAACGCAAGAGCTGACCCGTTACCTGAAATATTGCTGGTATGGGCGCGGTAAAGTTATAAAATGTCTTGGGTAAGTGGTTATCTCAAATAGAGTGAGGCCTCACTGATTTTCTTTTGAGTGTAAATTGTCGAATGCGACTTGATAAATATATTTGTAAGAGTACAGAGCTAAATAGAGTTGACGCGACTGATGTACTACAGTGCCGAATGGTGAAAATAGACAACAAAGTCTTTACGAATGGTGCAGTTCAGGTATATGGCAGTCATCGTGTAACACTGAATGATATCTCACTGAAATTGCGGCCCTTTCGCTATATCTTAATCCATAAACCTGTAAATACACTGTGTTCGAATATTGACGAAAGTCACCCTTCAATTTTTAATTATCTGGATGTGAATAAAAAATCAGAGTTGCATATTGTCGGGCGTTTAGATGCCGATACCACGGGGTTGGTGCTTATTACCGATGACGGGAGTTGGACCTCTAAAATAATAACGCCCAGCGCTCAGTGTGAAAAAGTTTACCGAGTTACTTTACGTGATGAGCTTACTGACGAGGCTATCTTAAAGCTTGAAAAGGGGCTTATGTTGACTGGGATAGATGAGCCAACACTGCCGGCAAAAGTAACGGTACTAAGCGCTAACGAAGTACTGTTGACGATTACGCAAGGTAAGTTTCGTCAAGTTAAGCGTATGCTTCGGGCTGTGGGTAATCGTGTTAAATACTTACATCGAGAAAAAATTGGCCAAGTCTCTTTGGATGTAGAGCTGGGTCAGTGGCGTTATTTAACCAGTGATGAGGTTGATTCTTTTAACTCGTAAAATAATCGATAGTGGTATTGTCGCCAAAATCGCTAATGTGGTATTCGAGGCCCTAAGGTCTGAATGTACCAATATATTGGTAAATAACCGATTTATTAGCCATATATACCAATATATTGGTTGGAAATAGGATTGGGTCTTGATAAACAAGGTATGCAAAGATTCCCTTCTGATGGCAGCTCTTTTGTTGGTTTCATCGATGATTTATTACCTGATGACTGGGGGAAGAGATTGATTGCTAGGCGTATTAATAAGCGGTTTATAACAAACCTTACCTCTCTAAATTACATTGGCACAGGCTCGAGTATTGGAGCTTGTAAAATTACAATGAATGGGGAAGTCCCAAGCTGGGATGAAGGTCTGCGCCTGGACAAAGCTGATAAGATTATCGAATCTCTTAACTCCGGCGATATTGAAGCGCTTTCAAGGGAGGAGCTTGAATATGTGGCACTGGTTAGAGGTGGGTCGGCTATTGGTGGTGCCAGACCAAAAATGCTTGTGAAAGATCTAGGGGGTAACGCATGTATGATCAAACCCAATCAGGTTACTGATAATCATGACGTTGCTACATTAGAGTGGGCGTCTTTAGAAATATGTAGAATGGCTGGATTGAAGACTGCTGAATCCAGTATTTATACTTTGAACGGAAAAATAAAATCATTACTGATTAAGAGATTCGATATAACACCTGAAAAAGGCCGAAGGCAGTTAGCAACAATTAATTCACTTCTTAAAGATCCGCATACACAGTGTGATGCTATGAATTATTCTTATGAAGATATTGCCGGTTGTATTAAAAAGTTTTGTTGGAATGTTAAATCGGATCTAAAACAACTTTTTGGGTCTATGTTAATTAATCAGGCACTTGGAAATACGGATGACCACCTTCGTAATTTCTCTCTTCTATCTTGTGATAAAGGTTGGGAGCTAAGCCCTATATATGACGTTCTCCCGCATTTCCCCCTCCACGCAGAGCACGCTAGTAGATTTAACAATTCTGGTTATTTGCCGAAATTAAGCAGTGCTATCGATACGGGTAAGGCACTTGGCCTTAGTAGTGCCGATGCCGTATTGGTTAGTACGAGAGTTGTAGACGCTCTGTCTAATTGGAAAGAATTGCTGATCAAGGAAGGGGTCGATGACCCCGACCTCTTGAATATTCCAGAGGCAACACAAGGGCGTTTTTTAGGCTAATAATCGATAGAGGTATTGTCGCCAAAATCGCTAATAAGATCAGTATC
>JBALXQ010000057.1:0-37527 GCA_036960565.1 Bermanella sp. | reverse complement strand
TTCTAATGTATTGTTTTATAAGGGAAAAATGGTCGGAGCGGCAGGATTTGAACCTATTTGGCATGCTTTTAGCATGGTTTTATAGGGTTAACCTCCTCTACAGCCCGCATTCTCTCGTTTACAGTACCCCCCATTTATACCCCGTGGTCACAAACGTGGTCACAAATAGAGATTCTCCTCTGAAGTCGCCTTTCCATCTTATGTGTATAATCGCGCACTATGCCTAAGACTGATTTAACAAGCAATAAGCAGTCAATGGCCAAACTAAGAAAGAAGCGTGCAGCTAACTTGTATGTAGAATTCCAAGATCAGGAATTACTCCTCAAGTTTAAATCTCGCTGCTTATTAGATAGGCGATCTTATAAAGAGGTCGCTGAGGCATTGATAGCAAAATTCGTTGCTGGTGATATTAAAGTGGATATTGACTAAAAAATAGCCGCTCACCAAAGTCTTCCTACTATATATAGTAATCATGGAATCATGGAATCATGGAATCATGATTTTAGATTGAGCCCCTAATAGCATATTGCCATTATCCCGATTTAGGGATGGGGAAGCACCGTGGACATTCTTACCCTATCCAAGGGTGCAAATCGCATAGCATCCGTTAATACCATACTTTCGAGTTTTATTTGCCAAGTGAATTGGCCAGCCTGCTCAACACTAGGCCGCTTGGTTAAAATTTAGCAATTGCTCGTATTCTGCTGATGCATCCAAATCCGTAATGGATAGCCAATACGCCCACTCTTCCTTTGAAACAATCACGACCGAATAAATCTCCGCATCGTCATCTTGTGTCTGTATAACAGATCGTCCGTCTTCCACACACGCGATAACCCTTTCCTTCGACAATTGCATAATCCATCTCCATGGCATTCGTCTATTGGTTATCACGCCATTCAATTGGCGCGTATGAACTGTGCATTACCTCAAAATATGGGTCAATGCCGCAGCGCATTTATGTGTCAGCTATAATGACTAATACCTTAGTATGTCATTAGAGCTGACAAGTATTTTGCCTAGACCCAAAAAGCCAGCAGATTTGACGACATTTGGAGGTCGATTACATCACGCAATGGAAAAGCGAGGAGCCAGTAGTGCTGGATTGGCGCAGGTATTGGTTCGCCAAGGGTTTTTAGTAAATCGTATCAATATTGATCAATGGTGCCGCATAAATGAAAACACCTGGAAGGGAGAGGCCGTCCTTGGCAAAAACGGAAAATGGAAAGTAACTAAAAAAGGAACAGGCCTAAAAGATAGTCGTGGCCCCTACCCTATGGAGCTTCAATTAATCGTCATTCATCTTCGTATAAATGGTATGTGGTTAATGGTGGGGGGTGATATACCAATGGAACGCGGCGGGGGCTTACCTGAAACGCGCGAAGATATGGAAGAGGTTTGGGATACCGATCCAGATACCCGGCTATTACTTAACCATGTGTTAAAAATGAACAAGCAAGCTAAAAAGTCTCTAATTGAGTTTTTAGCTGCCTCCAACCAAATTGATTATCTAGATTTGCCATAGACCAATTACCTGTCAACGCACAAAATCAGACAAGGACGATAAATAAATCGTCTATTGCGATGTCGGCATTATCTAACTCGAACATATTAAAGGTCAGTATGGCATGGGTGTGCCATGAATCCGCCCGCTCTCTCAGTCCATAGGCAAACTTTTGATAAGAAGTAGATAAATTAAATGCTTCATCCCCCACTTCAATGTAATTCGTAACCACGTAAGGCCTAAAATCAGTGGCCTCTACATTGGATGACAAAGTCGCGTAGGCAACTTGCATGCTACAAGCTGGCGTGTGGGCTCCCAAAGCTTTGGCTTGTAGGTGGGCCGTAGCGCGTCTTTTATCTGTTAATGGCACCGCCATCTTTAACTTAAATTCACTGCCTGAGCCAAATATTTTGGATGCTTTTAAATAGTTATTTCCCGAGTATGCATTAGCTGAATCGGCGGTTTCTATGGCAATAGACCCGGCGGCCCCTGAATACCGATCTGATTCGATACCCGATTGTGCCAACCAAATATCACCAGGAAACACTCCATTAATAAAAGTGGGGTCCGCCGTGATACGGTGCCTAATAAAACGATTTAATGATAACAATGAAGTCGAGTCTGGTTTTGGATTCACCACGTCCATATTTTCAGGGGTAGTGGTAAATACCGGACCGCCATAACTTGAAAACTTCACATCCCTTATTGAAATAGCCCCCTTTACCGTTGACTCACTACACTTAAACTCTTCAATTGCTGTGGCGGGCGCATCATTGACAACACCATTACCAAACTGCCACCAGCCCCCCACCGCATTAAAGGTGGCGGCGTTTTTTATTTCTATTAATGCTTGATCATTAATGGGTGCTTCAAGATGACTGGCGTTAACTTCAATACCACCAGCGCTGGCAAAAATATGCTTTTTATTATAATCAAGCGAGCACGAATTTAAGTACACCACCCCATTGGCCGATTGAATATCAAAACCCAAATGATTGTTAAAGATGTTGCAACTATTGAGCACACTGCGCTCAAAGGTATCAGTCTGGCCTGATGGGTATTTTAATGCAGTGGAATTTCGGTAAAACGAGCAGGTATCCCATGTAAGGTTATAGGAAGAGTCAAAATGGCTGACGCCATCGGCCATGCCGGTTACCACCACATTTCTAAAAGTGGTGCTGGCCGTGGCTACCGTTGAGCCCACATCCGAATCCAGTTCAATGCCATTATTATTTTCCAAAACATCATTACCCTGCCCCCTAAGCTCCACCCGCTCCAAGCCACCTAGCGGGTTGGAGTAGGTCACACCAATATCAGGGTTGGTGTTTGTGTATTTAAAATAATACGGCACCGCTTGTTGGCGCACACTGAAATCAAGCACTACCCCGTGCAAGGTGGTGGTTGAACTATCCATTATCAGCTTGCCCGTTTTAACGCCGTAAACTTTAAAATCACCCACTACCATGCGCCGCGATGAGCGGCCAATATTACTGTCAAATGCGGCCTGTATTTGCAAAAAATTATCGGCCTTGGATTCAAGCGAGCCAAATTCGGCGAACGAAATATAGGATTTTTCTTTACGTTTAAAGACCTCTCCAAAATCATTAATAAAGATGTCGCCACCATTGTGAACTGCGTCAGTATCATTGGCATCATAATAAATTGAACCGGCACCAATGGCTTTTTCGGTGTGCCCCTCTAAATAAAATTCTTGACCGTGATAGGTAGGCCGAGTCGTCATTAAATCGGTAACATTTTCAACGCTCCACACTTTAACCCGTTTAATTTGATTACCGTTTGCAAGGTCGTAATATTTCCCAGACCCCACTAGTCCCGTATCAGGCAGCACCACTATAAAATCGTCTTCCTCTCCTTTTATCTTAACCACCTGATTTACCGCTAAGTCTTCAGCTAATAAGGCCGCTACGGTATCAAAAGTTAAAACCGAGTCCAGCGCATCGGCTACCGTACCCGCCTTTTTTCCCACCGCTTTAAACGCCGCTCCCTCTAAAGTTTCAAAGGTATCTGAATTACTAGACAACCTTTGCGTAGCCGTCACTAATTTATCGGCAATGGGCCCATGGGTTTGCATCACCTTAAGCGCAATGTTGGCTTGGCTGGCGTTGGGGTAATTTTCGGTAAGGGTTAGGGTGTTGTCGCTCTTGCTTAAAATTTCATAAAACGCCCCATTCACCACTAAGGCATAACCGGCTTCTACATTACTGGTGTCGGCGCTGTCGTGTATGTTGACGATATTAGAGCCACTGTTAAGAGTGGAGTTTGGAAAATTTAACCAGCTCATGGCGGCCTCTTTTATATTTATTAAATGGGGGTTTACAAATTTCTATAAAATGAAAAACCATTGGCGTAACCAAAACTGGCTGTTTCGGCATAAAATTGCGGGGATATATTCACCACCATTTTTTTAATGCCGTTAATGCCTGCGGCCCCTGCCACGGCGTATAAAAGACCTTCGCTACCCCATAGGGGAATAAAACCGCTCCACGTGTGATCCCAAGTATCCACGGCCACACCATTGCCATCGGTCGCATTGGTGATCTTGTCAATATTCACATTCAAATAACCACTCACCGCGATATACGTGACCACATCGTCTAAGCCGGTCACCACTAAAAATATTTTTAACTGCAATTTAACTTCGTCAATAGTGGAATCTGAATCTAATTGAAAACTTTTGGCCTTGGCCCATACATACAGCATGTCGGTGGTTTCGTTAACGATGGTGGCATCTTTATGCAGGGATAAATCTACGGTGTCGCCATGGGGCGGAAAATAATAGCTGGTTATATTTATGCCGCCGGGAATATCGGTATGGCCTTTGGTTTCACTAGACACATAATTTAATTTTCCGCCCACAGTAGTGTTACCAAATACCTGCGCATTGTCCGCCTGAATGGTGGTCACGCCTTTCATAATGGCGGTGTCTAATGAGCCCTTAAATACACCGTTATTAATCACCACATTGCCTTGGGCGTCCACAGTGAATTGGTCATTCACATTTATGCTGGCTTTAATTAAGGCGTTAATAATTTCTACATTTTCGCCGTTAATGGCAAACGGGGTTTTGGTGCCGTTGGCGGTTTTAAAAGCAAAGTTATCGGCCCGAAATACCATGTTACTGGTGGTGTCGTTGGCGCTGGTGAATACTCCGGCTATGGCCCCGTCTACATCCAAATACAAGGCGGCGGTGGCTTGGGTGCTGCCATTGTTGGTTAAGGCTTCCAGCAACAAACCGGCGGCGGCGCTGCCCTGCTCTACCAATACCAAGCGCCCTGCATAATCTTCTTGCACGTTGCTAATTTCTAATACACGGGCTTCATTTATTTTTATTTCACTGCGGGCGGTAATGCCGCGATCGGCTTCTAATAATTGCTCCACGGCGCTGGCATTGGCTACTGCCTTTAAACGATCAATCCCTCTTGTTGCTTCTTCATCTGCATTTGGCGCCGTATAAATAATCAATTCACCAGAAACTACACCTATATCTGTATCCGAGTGAAGAGCATCCAAAATGCCATACCGCAAATAATATGTTGAGTTAGCGGTTAAATTATTTAAGGTGATTTGGTTCCCTGATGTTGTAATTCTTTGCTGGCCATCTGATGGAGAAAAACCAGAAACTGAATCAAGCCAAACCTTAATGCATTTAAAATCAGGGTCCCCTATTGCCACAAATTCAAGGGTCATGCTTTCAGCTTGACTACTCGTAGCGACACCATCGGGCAAAGTTGGCAATGGGTTATTAACCACCAGCTCAGCCGCGCCAGTATTTACATTGTCCTGACCATACTTACCCCGGGCATACACCTTAATTTTAAATGTACGATAAAGACCCGCCAGCAAATTTTTATCATAAGTGAACGTATAAAAAGTGTCAGTGGTGGCATCGTTAAAATAAACATCACCGGTATTTGGATCGAGTATTTCAATTACATAATCATGAACCACGACCGCCGCATTACTGGGAGCGCCCCAAGAAAATACGCAATCCCTCCCTATAAATTCAGTGCCGCCTTCGGCTATGCGAAAATTTGAAATACCGCCTATTTCAGGGTTTAAAATTTGAACCGCTATTAATGACACTGGTCCATTGGTTAGGCTAATTAAAGCCCTAACTGAAAAGCTATAATTGCCAGATGGTAAATTTTGAATTTTTGCTTGTACATCAGCCACTTTATACGAGGCCACTAATACACCAGTATCGGTGTTGGTGATACTTACCGAATACTCAGTTACATACATATGGCCAATTGCATCCCAGCTTAAAACGCCAGAACTAAATTCATTGTATACATCAGGGGTAAATGCCACGTTAGCGGGTGCATCTACAATAAGAGGGTCTGGTTCATCTTTGGCTGGTAACGGATTGGCTAGTTTTGTGGTCCATGGGTAGGAGTCATTACTGTGCTGTAGTAATGACCAGGTAACGTTTAAATTATCGTGAATATCAACCGTAGTGATTCGCATGTGAGTAAGGCCTACCCCTTTAAGAGGTACGTCTACCACATCACCCGCTTGGTATTTTAACGCAGGGGCTAATAGCTTTAATTTGGTTTCAAGCTGTAAGCGGCTTTCACGTACAATCGACTCTGCGTAATCAATGGCCTGATATCGATTGCGGCAACCAGATAATGTGATTTCTTCCTGTAATATTTCCCCGCCATCTTCAGCTAAATATGCCAGCTCTTCTTCGCTGCTCGATTCTGGCCAAATTACCTGGTTATCATCTAAACCGTATGCCGGTTCTTTGTAGGTGATTAAGCAACTATTTAAGCGAGTTGATTTTTCGCCGTGGCTAATTTCAAAATGCTTTTCAATCCATTTTTCTGGAATAACATCCGGAGTGGCGGCATCATCTCGAATCACCAGGTTAAACTGTTTATTGTGATAAGTTGAGTGAGCCCGCATGTGCTTAGCAATTAATTCTAAATTTTTATCTATTTTTTCAGAAGTATCTAAGCGCCCATTAAAAGCCATCAATGGAATTGTATTGCCATCACCATCCAGTACAGGGGTATCACACACATTGGCAGCTTCAATTAACGCAGGTAGGTTAATTCGGTCCCAGCTTAGGCCTTTTCCATACCAGGTATTTGTTAGGTAATCGGCATAGATTAAGGCGGGATTGGTGCAGGCCGTTGTAGTTGAACCAGTCCAGCCGTTGGCGCTGGTTGTATTAGGTTCGGAATCTACACGAGGGTCAAAGACATGATTTTTTCCCTTTAATTTCATGGTGATGGTCGGGATGCCGGTTATAAAACCCTCATCAACATCGAACCGTAAAAACACACCCACGAGCCCACGGAAAAAACGCGGAAAATTAAGGCCTAAATCTGGAGGAAGTAAAAAAGAACCACCTGATCTCGTAAAGCGGGCGTAATCATCTTTACTGTCGCCACCATCTTTAATGATGTTATATGAGACACCGTATTTATCTGAGTTTTCGTCGAACTGGCCGCCCTCCCCAGGGTAAAATTTAACGCCATTTATTGTTAAATATTCAACCTCTTCAATAGATGCGTAACAGAATACCGCTAAAGCCCCAAATTCAGAATTAAGAACCTGCCTAAACCCAAGCCAAATAGGTTCAACTTCATCGTCACCATATACCACTGGAATGCTTTGGGTGGCGCCAGAGAAATTAACGGCAGCAGAGAAGCTATCCCCGCTACCAAATATTGAGCCATACGCTTTTAAAGGGTTATAGCTCATTAACTACTCGCCTCAAATTCACTGGCTTTACCTGCCCACCACATAGTGCGGTCATCATTGCGTTGAGCTGGAGTTAAGTGGCTTTGATAACTGGCTGTATTGGTTTTTACGCCGTTCGTTTTTTGAAATATGGTGTGGTAGCTGGCCGCGCTGATTTTTACTTTTGTTTCATCAGTGACCGGCTTGGTAGCAATTCCTGACCATAATTCCAAAATGCCAATTAAGGCACCCGTATTATCAAACACGGCCTTGCCAATATTGACCCACTTATCGACAAAACCATTACTCTGAATAATCGTATCCCACACCCGATCTGTATTGGGCAGCTCCAGGGTAACCGTGCCCTTTTTGCTTTCCATGGTCTCAGTAATTTTAGGGGATTTACTATTACCCTTAATTACCTGGTACACATTGCTGTTCACGGTAAGGCTGTGGTGATAATCAGTTAAATAAATAGGTGTATCAAAATGAATGGCCATTACATTAGCGACAGTAAATTCTCCAGACTCCAATACTGTTTGCATAGCGGTGGAAATATCCGTTCTCATCGGATCACCTCCACAAAATCAATTTTAAAGGAGTAGTTTCCGCCGGGCTTTAAATTAAATTTACTCATGTCGGTTTTACTGCGCACATGAAACACAATCTCATCAATAGTAATTTGTTCATTTAGTAAAACTTGTTCGTACAAAGAGGGCTCGAAATTGGCGGTGGCGTTACCTGTGCCATCACTGACTAAATCTTCAGTGAGCATGTAAGCCTTACTATGACCGGCTACTTTTAGCCATTCACCGGCAAAGCGCACTGTTTTGTTGGGGGATAAATCTTTAATGGCTAGGGTGTTGCTGCCTATAGGTGTTAAGGCGGTAGCGCGAGGAGTTGAGCCAGTTACATCACCCACTGTATAAGATTCAACGGGCAACATTAAATCAAAGGATTTGGCGCGACCTTTATGGGCTGCTAAAAATCCGCGCAGTTTAATGGCTTCGATATAAGGTATTGAATTGTAAGTTGTGGATATGAGTGCAGGGGCACCGCCGTGACTTACAGCCTGTTCGTGGCCAGTGTCGGCAGTGCTAATATCTGTTTTAAATTCCAGATAGGCAGATACGCTTTTAAATTCTGGGTCTTGCGGATATAGCGCCACAACCACACCTAAAAAGTGCGAGGGCTGAAGAGTTTTTCAATTAGCGGGTTATCGCTCTGATGGCGACTTTTTGGAGTGTATCACTGGACGTAAGAAACGAGAAGAGCCGACCGCACATAAACAAAGGAGGTTTCGGGCATGCCCACGGGCGGCTCTTGGATTTAATTTAAATTAAAAAAGCCGTGACGGGTATAAGCTTCTATTCTGATTTTAAATCTAACTTAGACCACCAGTTTCTTCAATATGGGTTAAGACTGGCTGTAGGAAAATTTCAGGATTGTTATCAACCACACTTTGAACACTAGCACCGTCTAAAGCCTTTATTTCGATTGTTTGCTGAATGATGGTTTGCCCTTCGCCTCTTATTGCTGAGTCAGCAGGAGGCGAAACCGCCTGATTTGGTAAAGCCTGGTCAAAGGTACTGCCCCCAGATAATCCACCACTACTGCCCCCTATCCCACCCGATTCCAATTCTTTTAACCTCATTAAACCCGCAGTTACCGCAGCACCCGCAGCAATAGCACCAGCCGCAGGGCCGCCCCATTGAGCTGCCCACTTGTACGCATGCATTGCGGCTTCAGTGGTACTGATACCAATATTTATTTTGGCCGCAGCTTTACCGATGGCCGCTAAATTCTTATTACCATGCTTACTTAAAGTAGACAGATCGGCAAAGAATGTTTTGGAGCCATTGATGTGCACCTGGCGTCTTGCCGCTTCGTTTTTTTCTTTTTGCTCATCATAGGCCTGCTTTAAAGCAGCTGATTTTTGCTCATACTCCTCTTCAGACAGAAGCTTTGACTCATTGGCCTCGTTAAGTTTTTCAAGGTTTTTGTCGTACTGTTCTTGGGCTGCTATATCCTGTCGGTCAAAACTACTAAGCAGAGCCATTTCCACATCATTAAGACCTGCAATCACCTCGGGAGAGGCCGTAAAAACCGACGTAGCAGTAGCAATTTTCTTGGCATCTTCAGCTACTTTTTCGGCTGTTTGATGTGACTTGGCGCGAACTTCGTCAAAAAATCGTGAAATAGTTTCAGTCGGTAAATCAGTTATAGCCAGCTCATGCATTTCTGCTTTGAGCTCGGCCATTGCTAGACTGGATTCCTGGGTAATAACGGAGAAAATTGTATTGGAAGTATCAAACTCCATAGACTCAGGGGCGATGAGATTATAAAGCTCCATCCAGCCCACTAATATTTGATCAAAGGTAGTTAGTGCGGTGGCCGCTAATCCAGTGACAACATACTGAACACCCTTGAAACCGAGTTGAATACCTCTTACACCATTCCCAAGATAGGCCACTCCCATAGCAACATTTTCTAAACCGTTAACCGTTGTATCTACAAAGAAAGTTGAATCCTTGGTTGCATCCGTAAACATATTGGCGAAGGTTTCGACAAACGGTGCAAACTCAACCGCCATAGAATTACTAAAGCCGGTGAATGCAGACCCTGCTCTGGTCATTGCATCGTTGGCCGCCTCAATTTTTGCGGCATCCAAGCGGCTTACGGTAATGCCCAGCTCTTGGGCTTCTTCGGTTAATTCCTTAATACCGGCACTGCCTAGTTTGGCAGTATTAATTAATGCTAAACCCTCTCGGCCAAATACCGCACTGGCAAAAGCTGCTTGCTCTTGACTGCTCCCCATTCCTGCAATGGAGTCCGCTAAGTCATTAAATTGCTCTTCGGGTTTTTTGTTGAAAAAATCATCGGTGTCTAAGCCATATTGTTTTAGCATGGCCGCACTGGCACCCATGCCCATTTCAGCCTCACCTAGGCGCTTAACCATGCGCTCAATAGATGAATCTAATTTTGATTGGCTAACACCGGTTATCTCGGCGGCATGACGTAAACCACCAAGGGCCTCAGTGGAAATACCAAGTCGGTCACTCTGCTTTGCCAAAGCATCTATATTGGCACTGGCCTGATTATAAATAACTGCCAAACCACCGGCCGCAATAATACCCATGCCTGCAAATGCTTTGCCTGCAGTGTTTACGTGCTTGCGAGTTTCTTTGGCCCAATCCCTAGTCTTGCGATTGGTCTTTTTAAGCTCATTATTAAACGATGCAGATTTAGCGCTAATATTTACAACTAGCTCTGCAAGCGTTAATGATTTCTTAGCCATTTAATTGCCGTTAATTGATTTCAAAGCATCGCCAAGCTGCTTCATTGAATTTAATGAAGGAGTTTTATTGGCTTCGATTGTTTGTCTATCAGGAAATATATCTGTGGGAGTTAACGCATTATGGTCACTTAATTGACCAACAAAATTTGCCAATGTGGCAGTGACCACACCCATGCGGCGGTTTTCTGCTTTATGGCCCCAGGGCTCTAGCAAGTAAAAAGCCTGCCACTTGTCCATCTCTTCAGCGGTTAGCGTGTCGGTTAAATCGCTAACCCTTGGAATACCAAGGGCCAGTGCTAATCGATGATAAAAGATTTGTTCGGGGTGATCAGTTAGGGCTTTTCCAGCTCTGCGCTCGACTTTTTAGTCATGCCGTTGAACTCAAGAATGTCACCAAATAACTTCTGAATCGCTTCGCCATCTTGATCGCCAAGCATCTCCATATGTTCATTACTAAATATAGGCTGCCCCGACTCTTCTATAACCCCGGCAATAATTGTGCGTTTAGCGGCTTCCTTCATTTTTTCGGGGTCATCTGAACCAAAATGCTTTGCTAACTCATCGCGTTTTGTCACAGATAATTTCTGAATAAGAACGTCACCGCCCCAGGCTTCAACGCGGATCGGTTTTGTAGCAAGCTTTACTGACTTAATATCGGCTAGATTCAGCATGATTACGATTTATCCATGGTATTTGGGTTTAGGGTAATCATGATGAAAGTTCCATCCTTTAAATTTGGGGTGGTTTCTAAATCACCAATCCAAGCTTCAAATACCTGAGTCTCAACCGTGCCGCCATCAGTTGCGTATTTGTACTCCCATTTTTTTATGGTCCCTGCAGTGAAATCAGATCGCAGCTTATCAATTTCAGTATTGCTTGAATCAGACTGAATTTTAAAAGCCAATGGTGCAATGGTAATCATGCCTGCGCGGGACTTTTCTGTTTTGGATGCGGCACCGGATGTATCCAGTTTAGCGCGAGATAGTTTCACACCTGGTAATGGATCTTTCAGTTCGCCAATTAAGTTGTAAGTATCCGCGGTACTATCATCTTCACGGCCTAGGCTTGCAACACCAGCGCTAATATCATCTGACATTTTAAGTTTCCCTGTAAGTAACGTTTAAGGTAATGGTGGTGCGGAATTCCCGCGTTTTTGAATCAAAGGTTAAGTCAGTATCAAGCACCTCAAGCAAACTGATTTCAGTGGCATTTTGTGCGCCTTTATAACCATGTAATTGCTTGTGAAGAGAGCTGCCTATCTGTCTATTTAGAGAGTAATCTTTGTGGAACACATCAATTTGAATGCTGGATTTTTGTTTGCTTTCTGGGCCACCACTATCAAATTTAGAGGGTGAATCACTGACTACATAACGGATTGCAGCGCCCTTAATATTTTCAGGTACCACACCAGGATAAACATCATCACCCATATTGGCCTGTACCAAGGCATTGGCATTAATCAAGCTATAAATGAATCCATCAATCATCGTTTAGCCTTCTCGAAATTTTTACGAAGTTTTTTTACGAAGCGCTCTATGGTTATATCAACGCTTTTTTCGGCTGCTTTGTTAAGCCAATTATTTGGAGCAATATATTTTGTGCCGTAATTCAACATATAGGCGATATAGCTTAAACTTTTACTGATAACACCCACTTTAACCAGGGCGGCATGATCACCGTTTGATTTTTCGCTTTTTCGTTTTACCGCATCAACCAAGTGCTTGCGGTCTTGATTTTCGTCTGATTCATCATAAGGAGTAGTGGCTTTCATGCGATCTAGCATTGGCTTTGATGAATACATAAGCGCATTTTTTATGGCTTTTTGGCTGGTAGCTGCACCAAGTTCTTTAATTGCATCTTCTAAACCTTCAAGGCCTTCTATTACGTCATTATTCATCGATAAAGGCAGTGATTTTTAAAGCTTCACTGGTCCCGTCAGGGTCATGAGAATTTGAAATATTTAAGGTTTTACCATTCCAAATAATGCGCATTGATTCATCTACACCCGGTATCCAATCGATGATAAACCAGTAAGTAGCCGCGGCATGCATCCGCCCGCCCGTGTTGGATTCGTCACCACTTTTATTCGTAACTTTTGCCCAGGCTTGAGCAAATTCTTGCCAGTTATCTTGAGGCGCCCCAAGTGAATCTTTTCCACCAGTATTATTTTCGATCACTAATGGCTGGTTTTTTTTACCGATCGACACTTTTTTCATAATTAGGACACCATTGGCACCCAGTAAGGTTGCCAGCAATAAGAAATTGCTCGGGGAATTTCTGCATCTTCACTTCTATTGGCATAGAGGTGACCGATTAATAACAAACACCCAGAAGTAATTAAGTCATCAATAACTTGGGTGTAGGTTGGCGCTTCAGTATCAGCCGCCAGCAATTCAGCAGTCGCATACAATTTACGCCCGCTAAATTGTTCGAAACGAGCAAGCGCTGCAGTGACGTAAACTTGAATCAGTTCGTCTTCAAGGGAGTGCATCACCCGAAGGTGTTTTTTTGCTTGCTCAAGGGTGATCACTTCGCTTATACCTCTGCTTTTTCAGCAATTGATTTGGCGTGAGCAGCCCAATCTTTATTTTCAACCTCTTTACCTTTTGGCTCGCCCTTGAAAAGCTTTTTACTTCGGGCGTAGCACACTGCTACCACGGGTAAAGAATCGTGTTTGCCTTTTTTAAACTCAACAACATGAGTGCCGACTGGTGAAACTCGAATATCTTCTGTTAGTTCAAATGCCATTTCGCATTCTCCAAATAAATAAGGCGCTCAAATGAGCGCCTTATGGGGTGAGTTTAAGTTTAGGCTGCAGCTACTTGCAGCAACTTGATCGCATTGCTATCAACCACCATGCCGCCAACACGTTTGGTTGTGTAGAAACCAATGAATGGCTTTTTAGTGAACGGGTCGCGTAATACGCGGGTGCCCATACGATCTACAATATAGTAACCGCGCTGGAAGTTACCAAAAGATAATGCGTTTGCCCCGGCAGCTGTATCCGGCATGGATTCGTTTTCTAAATAGCTAAATCCACCGACAGTAGCGGGCATTCCTTCTGAAAGACCAGGACGCCAGATGTAATCACCCTGGCTATTCTTAAGAAGCATAAGATCAGCCAATGTATTACCGTTACCCATCCAGGAGGCACCCTTGCGATAGCGAGCACGCAGCAAGTAAGGGAAACGCTTAATATCATCAGCCGTGATCACTCCCACACCAGATGAAAGCTTGTGCTGTAGAGTGCCAAAAGCTCGAGCGCCATCTGCCTGCGTATCCGAGCCATAAGCAAGGAAGCCTTTTGGTTTCTTAAGACCGTCACCAAGAGTGAAAGCTGCTTCTTCCTGCTCTGCAAACTCATCACGTACTTCTTCAGCCAGCCACGACTCTGCATTAAAGAATGAGTCATCCAGCATGGTTTGAGTAGCCATTGGATTGGCGTAAATCTCGCCCATAAATGGAGTGATTTGAGCCAGTTTTGGTGTTGCTGTTTCAGGTCGAGCATCTTCTTCGCCTACCCATCCAGAGCTAGCACCATGCTGGTTCATTAACTTCTTATAATCAGCATTACCCACCGTAATAACTCGGGCGGCTTGCCGCATTACATTAGCATCACGTAACACAGATGAAATTTCCGAATCAATGGATTCAGGCACAGCATAACCACCATCCGCATCCGTACCTACACTGAGCGCCTTAACCTGCAATTCACCTAGGCCATCTTCATGCCCCTTTTTCATGAACTTCATGAAGGCTTCTTTGTGCTCATCGGTAGTGGCGTTATTGTTATTGCCGGGACGATTCTGTTTAGCCAGCAAGGCCTCAAGATCACCCTTTAGCTTTTGAAGTTCTTTCACTTCTTCGGCAGAGCCTCGGGCGGCACCCTTAACTTCACTTTTAATTTGTTCCAACTCTTTATCGTTGGTTTTTTTCATTTCATCAAACTTGGCACCAAGGGCATCGGTAACCTGATCGATATCTTTTTGCTCTAAAGCCATTTTAAACTCCTAAAATTTAATATTTTGTATTGCGGTTTTAAGTTGGGTTACGTCTTCTGCATTACCTGCATCGCGCAGGGCCTTGTAGCCACCAGACAAGATGGTTTTGGATTGCTTACGGGAAAAACCTGCATCACGCAGGCATTGCTCAACGTTGGCGGGGTTTGGCAATTCACCACTTTTAAGTGCTGATTTCACGTTATCAATTCGGGCTTCTTCATTCGCTGGAAAGGTCACTAAAGAAACCTCCCACAACTCAATTTCTTTAAGTTGAAATGCACCTTTGTCTGAGTCGTACTCATAATCTTTAAGTGAGTAACCAATTGACATGGCTTGTATGGAACCGGCTTTAAGATGGGCATGCGCACGCTTTGCAAGATCGTCATCATTAATTAACAAGCGCCCTTCTACATAAAGGCCGTGCTCGTCTTCTTCCATTTTGGTATAGACGCCAATAGGTTCATCCATTTTGTGCTGCCATAGCAGTGCAGGAAGCTGGCCTTTCGTTTTCCAATTATCAAGAGAAGCTTTAAATGCCCCAGGCATTACAATGTCGCTGTAACTATCTTTTACGCCAAATACAGAGCCGTAACCTGAGAACTCACCTGTCTCGCTAATTGATTTAATTTCTAATTGAGCAGCAAATTTATTCATTGCCATTAGGCTTTTCCTCTGATGATTCGATTGGCTTGCCATTAACAGCCATATTTAATGGGGTTAGATAAATATCACCATCCACACGCGGATTCATGTCTTCAAGGGCGCGTATTTCATTGGGGCTCATGGCACCGTTCTGAATCATCTTTGTGTAGTATTCAGAGCGGCCTTTTGAATCACCACGCATCAGGGCATTAGCGTTAAATTTAACTTGGTATTCTTTATCGGTATTCTTTATCAGCGACTTGAGCATGCGCTCTTCAATTCTGCGTAGATAAGGCATTAATGCAGATTGAACAAAACTAAGACCCTGATTTTCTATATTCGAAAAGGTAGCCTTTTCAAGGTCCCCAATCATATGAGGAGGCACACGAAACAAACCAGCAATTTCAGAACGCTGGAATTTTCGAGTGTCCAAGTACTGGGCATCTTCGCTCGTCATAGAGGTTTGAAACCACTTCAGCCCACCTTCTAAAATCAGGTTTTTATGTACATTCTCGCCCTTGTAATCTTCTAGGCTTAATTTCAGCCGGCTAAATTGCTCATCTGTTAACGCACTATCGGTAGTAAAGCCACCCGAGGGATGAGCACCATTGGCAAAGACTTTGGCGCCGTGACGCTCAGTAACTTTAGCCAGGCCGATAGCGTGACGGCCTTGCATGATGGGAGACAGGCCTGTTAAGCCGTCAAGGGTTTGCAAACGAACATGTAGAATATTTTCAGCGGCGATGTAATCCCAGGTACCGTTTGGAAAGGTAACCTTGTACTCAACACTCCAATCGTCTTTTAGTTTTGGATCCACGTTCGCAGGATTCAGTGGAAGCAACTCCATCGGTTTATTGCCAACCCAGTTAATATACGAGTAGTGATTACCCCTGAGCCCCAATTGAGTGATGATTAATTCCTTGTACTCCAAGGGAGTCATGTACTCATTAGGGCCTTTCACAAACAACTTTTGCACAGCGTGATTCTTAGCTCGCTCCTTTTTATCACCGGTTACCAGCAATAAATTCAGGGGCAGCATGCCAACTGATTCGGCCAGCACGCGAATGCATGAATACACAGTGCTCAACTGCAGGGCATTCTTGTCTGTTATTTCAATTCCAGCATCAGATAAGCCAAGGCCAGTGATTAACTCAGCTAAATCTTGGCTATCGATAATTTCAGCAGCTTTGGTTTTAAAAGGGTTTAGCTTACTGAAAAAGCTCATTCAAATTACCCGTATATTAACTTCGTTATGTTCAACTTCAGGCTCATACATTGCCCGACCGATTCCCATGATTGCGCCAATGATGCCGTCAATCTTAAATTCTGCTTTTTCTTTATCAGGGAAGTAGTTTTGCTTTTTATCTTCTTTGTTGGTGACGTTGGCCGCCATCCAATTCAATACAGGGTTATCAGGATGATGAAAGCGCCCTGACTCGATGGCGGCTTCCATTTCCTTCATGGCTGGTGACATGAACTTGACCTGGTTGGGGTAGTTCATTACCGGCATCCCAAGATTTTCTAATTGCTGGCCAATTTGAGCAGCCCGCCAAGGATCGAATACAACTTCCTGAAGGTTTTGCTCTTCACATTCCTGAACAATATCCTCACGAAGCAATTCGAAATTAATCTCAATATTGCCAAGTGACTCTAGATAGCCAGCGTTTAACCAGGTTTGGTATTTCTTAAGATTGTTTTTTTCTTTACCTTCGAAAATAGTTTTTTCGGGTAAGTAAAAATGAGGGAAGTAGTAATAATGAATCTGATGCTTTTCATCTAAGCGGCGATAAAGCCGACCAGTAGCGCAAATATCTATCTTGTGGGCCAAATCCACCACAAACCAGCATTCATCATCTTTAAAGTCATTTATATCTAAGGACTTATCAGCACACTTATTCCAACTGGTTATGTTTAACCAAGCGGCCTTTGCTGCTACCCAAGCATTTAGATGCTTGGTTTTAAATATGTTTTGTTTGGCTGGGTTTTGTATGGCGTTTTTTTGCTGCTGTAAAAGCCAGTCACCGCCAACAGAAATATCAAAATTAGGATTAGCCATCTGCAAGGCTTCTGGTTTATCCCAATCTTCTTCATCGTCAATGGTGTAGATGATTCCCCAGAGATCATCGTAGGTCTTAGTGCCAGAGAGCTTATCGATGACCTCTCGGCGTTTATCGTAACAAGGGCCTGCAATGTTACTGCCTGCCGTTGTAATGATTAACATGAGCGGCTGCTTGCGCGCCCCCATGCCAGTAATCATTGTGTCGTAGCCATCACTTGTTTTGTGCTCGTGATACTCATCCACGATTGCACATGATGGGCTTGCACCGTCACCAGGGTTACCAATTAACGGTTCAAATTTAGCTCCATCAGCAAGCCGGTTCATGTTTGAGGCATTCGTTTCTATGCCAAACATGGTTTTAAGTTGAGGAGTTTTATCTACCATCAATTTAGCTGGCTTAAATACCTCCCAAGCCTGCTTCTCATTGGTAGCAATTGAATAAACTTCAGCACCAAATTCACCATCAATTGTAAACATCAATAAGCCAATGCCTGCTGCTATTACCGATTTACCGTTTTTTCTAGGTACCTCACAATATATTTCACGATAACGCCTGGTCTTATCTGTCTTACGCTTCCAGCCAAAGACGCATGCAAAAATAAACTTTTGCCAAGGCTCCATCTCTAAGCGCTTTTTTAATCTTGCCCATTCGCCCTTGGTATGAGGTAAAGCCTCAACAAAAAGAATGGCGGCTTCAGCGGCTTCTTTACTAAAGTAAAATGGAAAACCTTTTTTCTTGGCGGCCGCTAAGTCATCCAGATGATTTTGGCAGGTTAGCTTAACCCACTTACAAGCAGGTATTTTCCCGGCAACAATGTCACGAGCATACTTATTAGCATCGTTAACATTAGGGAACGCCGCCATTTTCTACCTCAAGAATTCATCATGTTTGTCAACGCGACAAACGGGTTGCCATCCTCTTTTGGCTTAGGGGTCATTATTTTACTGCGATCAGCTGGGCTTAAACCAAGTAGCGCGCCAAAGGTTCGCATCTGATTAGCAAATTCATTTGCTGCACCAAGCGCAGGGTGTTTCTTAACTGTTCCGTTATCCTGCATCAGCGTGATTTCTGTTGCGGCCTCCATATGTGATCGGCGCCAACCGGAGTAAGCCATGCAAAATATTTCTAAATTATGTAAATCAGTTACACACAAAACAGACTGACCACAGAGTAATGGTGCGTATGTGTTCCAAGCCGTGGTAGCTAACTCATCTAAATAGACAGGAGCATCAACTCCGGCAATAGTGTCGTAACTTGGCTCGTCTTTATTTTGTTTTCGCTTGCCTGGGTTACCTGCCAGCTCCTTTTGAGCGGTCGGCTTTCTAGGTCTGCCTCGCGCCATTTTCAATTTCCAATTTTTTTTGAATTACGCGGGTGTAAAAATTTGACTGAAGGTTCGGTCTCTAAAACTAAAAGCTGTAGAGATTCGACCCCGCCCCCCCTATTCGCCACCGGAAATATATTTTTCAGTGACGTGAGAGCACTCACCATTAATTACTTGGCCATTATCATAGCCAGTAAAGCCACCGTCTTCGGTAGCGGTCTTGCGATCATGGCAACGCTTACAAAGCGGCTGCCAGTTTAAGCGATCCCAAAACACATCGTTATTACCTCGATGAGGAATGATGTGATCCACCACCGTTGCCTCTTCAGTGATGTTGTCGTCAATACAGCGGTTACATAGAGGATGCTTAGCAAGAAAGCCTAAGCGGGCCTTTCTCCACTGGCCAGTGTAGCCGCGTTGGTAAGAGTTCTTACGGCCTACTTCACGCTGCTTATTTACAATTTGTTTGTGCTTCACACAATGAGTAACTGTAGGTTCTATTAGCTTGCCGCAACCAGGGTGATTGCAGGGCTTCATTGGCACTACTTAAATATCCTTTCACGGATATAGATTGTCTCATCAGCCGCCTTGATAACTAATAGGGCTGGCCAGTCACGCGGGTAATTGGTAAGCATTTGAGTCCAGCTAAGTACATCGGGCTGATTAGTTGAGCTATTAAATGTAAGCGTTTGCAGTACCTTATTGATAAAGATCCAAAAGGCATTATCTAATGGGTTATTTGTACGGTTGGCAATAAAACCAAGTACAGGTTGAGAGGCTGTCAACCCAATCAGAATCATTGACATAGTAGGGTTGCCTGCAATCCGATCTATAACGAGCTGCAATAGGTAGGTCTCTAGAGTTCCGGCGTTATAAGCTGACATAAGCGCATTAACAGATAAGTCGTGGGAAAGCACGCCCACAGTAAGCTCAACAGCAGAAGCAGGCATGCAAGAAATACCGAAGGCCAGTGCCACCAGTACAATCAATAAGTTTTTCATGAGTCACCTATGGGTTAAATTTAAGTATTCCATGAGCATAATTGCGCACATCAAAATGCAGCCAGCTCACATTCATCTCTAATGAAGTTATAAAAGGGAAGTCTTGCGGGTTTGATAGAATTTGTTTACGTACTTCAAAAGCAGATACACCGTTAAACTGACAATCAAAAGCGCGCCCAAAACGATGCTGAGAATAGCCAGCACCAATCTTACAATCAGGCTCACGAAATCCACGGTATTCATTTGAACCACCCCAAGACCAATCGTTAATAGTGATCGGACCAAACTTCTCGCGTAATTGATCTAGTGTTTTTAGTGCGCGTTCATCTAATAATGCCCAGGCTTTTTCGCCTCTATCTTCAAACACACGGCGAGATACTAATTCTTTAATGCCGATAGGTTGCTTACACTTAAACATGCTAGAGCCTCTTTTATTCTTTCTCGTCTAATTTCTTTAAGCGGGCTTCTGCAACTTGTTTTTCGAATTTGAAAGCCTTGTGGCGATATGTCCAATTAACAATAAAGGCCAGCACTGCAACAGCAAGACCACCAATGGCAGCAGCATCATTTGCAGTAAAGGCACCCAACACACTCACACCGCTACTTGTATATGTGCCTGCAGCTGCAGTTGCCGCTCGCTCAATTAAAGTATCGGAATGATTCATTTGAATGCCAGAAATAAAAAATGCCCTCACAAACAAAATGCTTGGAGGGCTAATCGCTATTGTTTAACTCTTCAGCTAACTCTTAATTAACTGAAACCAAAAAGCCCCGACCTGAATGAACAGAGCCGGGGCTTTTTGTTTGGGCTTTGCGTGAACGCAAAGCCACACCATGAACAATAGTGTGCTATAAAGTTTAAACTCTTACAACACAATTTTTAAAAATAATTAATCTGAACGTGTAGCACCGAACTGGCCAACGCCATAATCTTCACACCTTGGGTCTCGAAACGTAACCATACTGCGAAGGTGCACAATAGAATTCTGTTGGTTTTTTATAATTGACTGAAGTTGCTGAATAACAATATCAACATGATAAGCACCCTGATCTTTATCGGTTTTACCCAAGCCATTGCAGTGATGACACAAATCAATAACACCAGCACCCAAGCCCAAACTTTGAGGCTTGCCTGAGCCCTGGCAAAAATCACAATCGATTGCCGTGGCTTCAGAAAATACATGGGGTAACTTAGCTTTCAAATTAGGCCACCATCGACATACGCATGCTCATCGATGCTGTCATCCAATCTCGAAATATTCCGAGTTGGCGTTTATAAGATGCGCTATTGATTTGTTTGCCAGGTGAAAGCACACCTTTCTTTAAAAGATAGGCCGTTAATCGAGCCGCCTTTATTTCAATCGTGGGCGGGCGGTCATAGTTAGGATTGTAAGAGGCGTAAATGGCACCGTATTCAAATCTGCCTACATCAGCCGCTAAACGTTTATCAATGGCCAAACGGCCAACGGCACTATCGATAGACTCTTCTATCTCATAGCTCTTGATATAAGTCGCATTGGATTGATTACTTTGAATGAAGGTTTGATCGATTGACTGAGGTTTATAATCGAGATTTGCAATGCAGCTACCAGCATTAACCCATCGCGCCCAAGAATCCAGCCAAGTATTTAACTGCTCATCAGTAACGTATGACATTTTGATTTGCCCGTTGATTGCCCGCGGGAGTGTATCACTACAAAAATGTGACGTTAATAGATATTTAGGGTGCCCATAAGAAGCACCCAATTTAAAAACTATGCTGACATATCCTCACTGGTTACCCATTCGTTAATTAGGGCCAGTAATTCAGGAAACTCACTCACATAGTACCGCGGTTGGGTTTGATTTTGATTAGCTGTCGAAGTGTCATTTTTACCGTACTTTAAACCTATTTGAGTAATAGATTTAAATTTCTTGGTCTTACCGCCTGTGGCACGGCGCTCCAGCTCTTCCAAATACCCCATAGCTATTAGCATTTGATTAACGGCTCTAGCAGACAAGCTTGAACAGTGATCTTTCAGCAAGTCACCTAGGGCTTTTGTTAAGCCTTCATCCACATAATCCGGTAGGAAATCTTTGCCAATTCCTTTTTGCTTACAAATACTGCCCAGCATTCTGATCTTACTGGTGTCACTCATCCGCAGCATACGAGCGGCCGATTCGGCTATTTGTAATTCCAGTATACTGGGCGGAATTTGCTGGTCGGCAGAATAAACGCCTGTTTTACGGATACTGGGGAGAACATCATGTGTTACCCATCGCTTAAATGGCTTTGCCTGCAGTTTTTGGCTGCCAAGTATTACAGTATAGAGACCAGACTCATTTATAAGGGTGGTACCGCGACCACCACTGGGAGAGCCCAAACCGCCTACTTGGCGGTTTGACTTTTCATCTTCATCGAGTCTATTAATCATTTTATGCGCATCAGAATAGCCAAGAATCTCGGCTACATCTTTAGCAACAAACCAAGGGTCGCCAGCATCATTGTTAATGACACGTACAGGGTGGGTATTAAAGTCGAAGGGAATTATGTTACTCATGCCGCAATCTCCAAGAAACCAAGGTTATCAACGTGGGCTTAGACTGCCCGCGGGAGTGTATCAAAAAACATATTAAACTTAAGCTTTAAATTAATAGTTCTTTCAACGTTTTAAAACAGAACTTGGAATGGCGTAATTAACCTGAAATAGCTATCAGGTTGAACACTCCAACATTTTTTTAAGTCAACTAGATGCCGATTGCATTACAATTAACCATATTAGACAATTAAACTAATTAGAACTTCAACCTACCCAGCTGCTAACAAAATAGACATTCAAATGACTGATAAAAAAGAATCCAATCAAGCTAGTGAACCACTTCAAAGGCATACAAAAGCAGTACACGAAAAACTTACTGCAATCAATGCCGCTACTGATTACCTGTATAAAACTGGCTCAGGTACATTTGAACAACGAGCAGCTGAGATAAGAAAACTTACTACTTTTGGCTTAATATTTTTATTATCTTTATCAATTCTTGTAGCCACATCTGTTAGCAACCCAAAAATCTTTGAAATTAATACAGAAACACTTACTACCCTTCAATACGCTATGAATGCAATAATTTTAATGTTAATTCCATTCCTACTTGGTTCATTAGGTGGGTTAACTAGGATATTAATGTCAGGCATTAAATTAACAGATAATTTAAACCTAATAATCACCTCAGGGCTTATGGCAGCATTTTCTTGGATGAGTATTAAAAGCGGTATATTGCTGTCTGTTGTTGCGCCTCACCTTGAAAATAAAGGAATTTCTATTTCGGCCACAAGCGATACTCAGAGCGATTTTTATACTATGGCATTGGTAGCCATTCTTGTTGGCATGTTCTCTACAAACCTTTATATTTTTGTGAACCAACGAGTTGAACAACTAGTTCAAAAAAGCAAACTCCCTCCAGAAAAAAAAGACTAATCGGCCCCATTGTAAATTTCAGAATATAGGCTCGCATTGCATAGCAGGTGCGGCCTACCCACTACACTCAACACCTATATAGCCATATAATCCCTGTTACTTATATTTATCCACCAAAAGAATAAACACCTTAGTTAGGAGGCAATAATGACAATCGAAGCCCAGGCAGTTGAAATCCTTGGCATACCTAGTGTCGTATGGAGTGGAATAATAGCTGCGGTTATAGGGTCTTGCCTGACATTGCTAGGAGTATTTTTAAACAATAGAGGTCACGCAAAACGCCAAATCGCCTTACTAAAACATGAAAGAGAAAAGCACCAGGCAGATCAAAAATCAGCTCTAAAGACAGCCATACTATTAGACGTAGCAGGATCGTTTGCCGAGGTATTAGGTGTTATACCTAAGCTGGGGGACCTTGATTTTACTCAAAAAGATATTGATGAAAAAATCAAAGACAATAGCAGCATCATCGCCAAATCATATCTCGCGGCTGAGGAAAAGACTGTAGATGAAATTTTAAAATTTTCAACCGAAATATCAATAGTACTAGTTCAATTACTAACATCTCGATTCGCAATTTTAGACCATCAAGAGGCTATCAAAATTTATAAAAACTCGCTAAGTTTAGCGAACGAAGAAAAGGACCGGCTTCTATCACTAATAAAGGAATTTAATTTTCAAGGAAGGACTGATGAAGCTCAATTAAAATACTTAAATGACAGCTATGAACACCAACAAACTGATAGCATCTCCTGCATTAAGAGCATTAGTAAGCAAAAAGCCATTCTGAAACCATTACACCAAGAATTTTATAGAAAGTGCCTTTCTGAGCATGCTCGATTAACATCTTTATTGGTGCCAATGGCTGTCGCATTGAGAAGCGAGCTAGGAAATAACGGAAATTCGGTTGCATTCAGCGCTGCTTTAAATGATAGCTTATCAAGAATAAAACCCGTCTTTGATACCTTATTTCCTGAGCCTCAATCAGATTAGCCATTGCACCGGTCAGACTGGCCAATAGCGCTAACAAAGCCGCATCACGCTTATCTTCATTGGTGTGGCCTTTCCTGTATTCCCTTAACACCAACCCCTGTATGATCCGACCAACAAAAAATAGAAGAAAGACTAAGAGAAGGTTATGCAATCAACCACACCTGGTTACTGGGATGGATTTTGGGATATTACATGGAACCACATGCAAGACGTTGAATTTGGCATATGGGTAGCCGATAAAATAGTTTTCCTATTTGGGGTCTTATTAGCTGCTTGGTTGGCTCAGAAGATATTTAACACCAATGCGCGCTTAAGGGAAAATAGAGAGAGAAGGATTGAACACCTAGAAAAAATAACTGAAGATGGTATCAAACTCCAAACCCAGTTTTATATTTTTTCAGGCACTGAAGATGACAAATATATTAGCCTATATAATGAACTACTACCGATACTTAACACGTTTATAAGCTCCTCCGCTCTATATGGCTTCCAGTTAGAGGAACAAATTCTCGCTCTCAAAAAAACTATTGATGACATTGTTAAGATTAAGCAATCTGGGGTGCCTGTGCCAATTGATAGCCCCCCAGTAAACAATTTCAAGAAGGCATTTGTATTGTTCGGTGAAGCTATAGGAAAGGCTCATCAATTAGCTGAAAGGGACAAAAAAGCAAAAAAACCATTTCACTGGCCCAATTTGAAACAAATCTTAAAAGCAAAAAAATGAACAACTCTTAACCAATCAACGCCAACAAGGCCGCATCGCGCTTATCTTCATTGGTGCGGCCTTTCCATCCAAAGGTTTTATTGAAGAAATCACCATCCTTTTTGGCCTTTCGCTTAACCATTCCTGTTAATGGCTTAACCTTCACCACCTTACACCCCATATACTCCAAGCAATGAATTAACTGCCTGGCGGTGCCTTTAACCATCCCCACTTTTTGGGCAATGTTACGCATCACAGCGGCGTTGGCACCGGGGCGAAAATAGGTGGTTTTATCATGCTCTACATTCTCAACGATAAAGAGCGCTTCTTCTTTAAAGGCCTGGGCAAACTCTAATAATTGAGGAAAGCCCAAAGCATGGAGCTCCATCAGTTTGCCATCCTTAACCAGCGCCACCCCGCTTTTAACTAAATCAGGATCAATACCAATCTTAATCGTGCTTTGCTTATTGCTTGTACATAGTTCGGCCATTTCGCTCTAGTTCCCTAATCGCATTTATTTTAGATAATTCCAAAGGAGGTTTTCTCTCATAATGGAATTCGTACAGGTCTAACAAGCGATTAAATAGAGAGACTTGAGAACCGAAGTTCGCCTCAAATAGTTTTTTATTATTGGTTACGTTTAATACTGGGTTTTCTCTGTGGTACCAACCAGTGAGCGGCAAGATAAACTCATGGCCAATTTCTTCTTTGTTGTACTTAGCAGTGGCGCCAAGAACATGGTGTATTTCTACTCCGCCCTGCTCACCACTAATGATACAGCCGAGCTCACGTACTTCTTCACGCCAGCGTTTTTGCTGTGCAGTTGGTGCATTGCCTTTACTCCACATAGAGTCCCTCTATAACAAGTATTGCATTAGCCATTTCAGAGTAAATGTGCTCCCCACTGTAGTAGCCAACTATTATACTACCCTGTATTCTTTAGAACTAATAAAAATAGGCTCAGACTTAAAATGAAACCAGACACTAACCCTAAGCCAGAAATTCAGGATGAAATAGATTCTTCGTCCAGCAATGAACCCAGCATATCTCCCCCTTCCAATCCAGCAAGCAGTGAGGTTGAACCCCCTAAACCGAAAGAGAATGCAGGATCAGCAAACCCTGAAACCCCATTTTCGTCATCAAGTGACAATGACGCGGAATTTAAAGTAGATTATTCTATCCAGCAATATTTAGATAAGGAGGCTATTTTAAAAGCAGCAAAGGATGCAAGTAATAAGGCTATTAAAGAACAACAAGAAGCAGAAGAGCTAGAGAGGGGCAGAGAAGCTACAAAATTGCTAAGGCAAATAAACCCCTACGTTAGGACAGCACGTTATTTTACCTCTGCAATTGAATTACCTTTAATAATTTTAATAATTTTAATTGCAATTATTTCCATCAGCAATATTTCATCAAGAGAAACCCTTTCAAAAAGCATTGACTTAAAGATTCAAGAATTAAACGCTGAGTTTGTTTCCGCAAATCAGATAGTTCTTTCCGGTGAACTGTCCAAAACAAACAAAAAAGATATAGAGGAGCAATTATTAGAATTAAAACTATATGGAAATTTGCAATCAGAAATCCAGTCATTAATTAATTATGGCGGCCATGAGTTTAGACTAAATTCAATTCAAAAACGATTTGTGGACGGGGCCCCTAGTGAGGGTACTGAGGCCGACCTAATATCTACACCCGTATTTTCTAACTATCAGCTAATAAACTATTTGAATTCATTTACTTCAGACATATTATTGGGGCTAGCAGTACTGATGTGCGCTGCGTTAGGTTCAGCCATTGCAGGTTTAAGAAATAATCAAGCTATTCACCCTTCAAGGCTAACAGCAGGGTTTGCCACAGGGTTTATTACTTACCTAGGTATCAAAGGAGGTCAGTTTGTATTTTTACTCCAGGTACCTGGTGCGGCTGCTGTATTAAATCCGTATACGGCTTCATTTATTGGATTGCTTTCTGGTTTATTTAGCGAAAGATTTCACATGATGCTAAACCATTTAATGGAAAGAGCAGCAGATAAGTTTAATAATCAAGATCAACCAAACCCAGATAAATAGAACTTTCCGATGGCACTTTATTTTATAAGGGCCATCGTCCGCCCTTCAATTTAAAATACGTATCTATTTTTATTGCCCTGAATCTTTTTAATTCTTAGATTTCTTTCTCTTTCCCAGGCATCAATCGGATCTTTCTTATCCCAAGTACTCATTAGCTGACGCTGCTGCTTACTTAACTTCACCCTATACTTCTCAGACATATAGAAGTAGATACGGGCAATATCCCCTCTTATGCTTGGTTTAGGCTCTACTTTTCTGGCTTTGAAGTCTATTTCTACATCACATTGACCATACGCCCTCTTCTCACCATCTATCATGCCGAACTTGAAGTTAGAGCGATCACCGTTAACCTCACCTACTGCTGGCACTAGGTTGTACATATCCGCTTCCATTGCTTTAAAAACTGGGTCTTTCTTACAGGCTTTACGGCCACTATCACGCCAACACTGCATATGCTGCCCAAAGTGATGGGCTGGCATTACGTGTTCCCACTCTATTCGGCTGGCTCGTTTGGCTTGTTTTCTTGGGGTGTAGTCGCAGCTTTGCCAATCTGGTGTTAGCTGTTTTTTGTTGGGTTTCTTAGGTTTAGGCTTCAAGGAGTAATCACAGCCACAATAAAAGCTTATTTTGTGGTCAGCATAAATGGTTTTAGCCAGGGCTTTTTTCGATTTACTGAATGACGGGCCACCGGCAGAGAAAGCAGAACTTACAGTCACAAGCAGCAATATAAAAATTAGATGTTTCATGTCTATCCCCTACACAAACTCTTTACTGTCAAGACGAGTCAAATGGCGGGCCCACCTAAAACTCCCTTTTGACATTAGGAATAATGCCAAAGGAATCACTACAGTCATAAGTTGCTGAACAAATGGGATTTGTGCGGGAGTATCAGAGAATAGACTATTACATACTGCAAATAGGAAAAAAATCAGAGCAGCACCTGAAATCAGGGTTGCCCCCCCAAAAACTAGCATCAAAACCCTGCCTATAATTAGCCTGATTTTATTATGCATCTCTGAGCGATCGACTGGTTGTTCATGACGAGGGTAATCAGCCTGCTTTTTCACGCTCTCAACCATCGACCCCTCAACCCACTTTGAATCTTTATCTTCCATTCTACTGCTTCACTAAATGACTATGGCAAACAAGAATTATACATTGATCACTTAGTAAACCGAAGCACTCGAATTATGCACAATCAAAATTAATTGGATAATGTCACTGTAATTATTTAGCTCTAGTGCCTCCCCTCTACAAATGCTGACCTGTACTTCTTATTTAGGGCATTAGACTGACAACTAGTACATTTACACTAGCGGTCTTCAAAATAGTCATGCATATTAAAGTTTCGCTATTTTGGCAAATTACTATATTCACTATTAAGCTATTAGCTAAGAAAGAAAATTCGATAGCTAGGAAGTTACTCTTAAAAATGGAACAGAATAAATGAAACTTTTTAAACTTTCGCTGTTGATGATTATTCTATTTCTTAACACCGGCTGTGCCACGATAGAATCAAGACTAGATGGGCCCTTAGAGGATTTTCATGGTAATCCAATATCTCCTGTTTATGCGGGAACGAAGTGGTCTCTTTCAGTTATAAACAATGCTGAAGTTGCAGGCCCCGTGATTATAGGGCTTCCGTTTTGTTTTGTACTAGATACACTTCTATTACCTGTAACTTTGTATGAAATATCTTTTGAATAAAACAATGGTTTTAGTAATTCGAAGTATTTTAGCTAACAAGTAGGCATCTTGCCGAATGAAATTAGTCGGCCTTAGCCTCCCTACCAATACTGATCTATACTGCCTATTTAGGGCATTAGACTGACAACCAGTACATTTGCACTAGCGCTCTTGATAACAATCATTCAAAATCAGCCACCTGTTAAAACACTCCTGTACTTACTAAAGTCAAGTAATCTTGAAAGCCACGGACATATTATTAATTTTTTTAAACTAATGGAAATAATGTGACAGAAATAGATCAGAATTATGTATCCAGTGAACTTCTTCATTTTGTTGGGCGAGGCATGAATGAAAATGATCAATTTGACCTCTTCATAAAAATATTAACCGAAGGATGGGTTACACACCCACCTCACAATCCAAATAAAAGTGGCGGCATATATATAAACACTGATGCAGCTATAAGTACAAATGACATGTACAGCCCACAAATCACGTGCTTTGCAGATATCCCCTTACACGATATATCACTACATATGGATAAATACAGTGCGATCGGCATGTCATTCTCAAAAGATTTTATTGCCAATGCCGGAGGCGTGCCAGTCCACTACATACCAACAGAATCAAGCGTAACCATATCAAAAAATTTACCACCAGAGGATATACTCAAAATATTTAATAAGCACGGAGGTGACTCTCTATCGAAGCAGATGAGCGAGGTAATCCCCAAAAGCAAACATTTCAATGAAATGCTGCAAGAATTTCATGAGTTATTTCAAATATTCAATGACATGGAAAAAAACCAGAGAACATCTCGAGCCGTCTCTAAACTTTCAATACGAATATTGGGACTACAAAATTTTTTGGAACGTCACATATTCAGTTATTTTAAATTCTTTGATCATAGAAAGTCGGATAATGACCCAGAAAATTATTACTTCGAAAGAGAGTGGAGGATTATTGGCAACCTCAATTTCGAAATTAGTGAGGTAAAGACTGTACTATTCCCAAGAAAGTTTTCTAGCCAATTCAGAAATGTATTCCCTTATTATGAAGGGCAAGTAGTTTTTACAGATTAATTTTAACAGGGCAGGACTGCAGGATACTTGCCCTCTCCTTTTAAATATTCAGCATATGGCCGAATGATTTTCTGTTTAAATGCTTCAGCCTGAGTTTTGTTTTCAGGCTGGTCCAAATCTATGCGAGATTTAATACCGCATTCTCGATAGATCGCTTTAACTGCATTGCTCTCGTTTTTGTCTGGGTTATCTTCAATGGCAAATAAAAAACCCTGCTCCATTAAGAAATCCCAAAACTTCTTTTCCTTGCACCACTGGCCAGCCAACCTACAAAGGTTTCCGCCTTTAGGCTCCTGAGATGCTGGCGGCTTTAATTGAATGTGCTCAGGTGCATGTACAAGCCCTAGCAATGCCCCCTCCTCACCTAACCAGGTATTAATCTGCTCTTTGGTCATATTAGGAGCCAAGCGCAAGGTGATCTGTATGCCTTTCTTATCTGGCATAAGCCTTACAAATCTTGCTATTGGGTTTTTCAATTCATTAACTCTTTTAATTTTGGTGTCAGCTCATAAACACATTGGCGGCGATCACTAGAGGCTGTTCTTTGGATTAGCTCGTTGTAAACTGCACGAGCTCTAAGGGCTGAAACCGTTCTTTCTGGTAGCCCTGTCTCAGCATGGATACAAAACACATTCAATGGGCCTTTCTCGTTAAGGGCTGCAAGTATCTTCAATGTATTTACTGACAAGCCCTTTACCGCGCTAAGCTTCGTTAATGTGCTGTGCATACCCAACACGGTGAGAGCCTTCATAATCCCTCCGCCCATGAGGTGTCTTTGATTCGCTCTTCAATGCTTCGCGTGTCTGTGCGTGTGTGCTTTGCCTCAGAGTATTGTGCGGCCAGCTTGCCCCAGTGCTTTCTTAGGCTTGAAGGGCTTAAAATTACGGTTGACCAAAATTCGTGTGAGTCAGCAAATTTAAAAAGTGTGGCAATGTGGCTAGGCTGGCGATTATCAGCTTCGCGCATCAGGCGTAATTCATTTGCCCAGGTTGGCCAGTTTGGTTCGTTGGTATCCATGGTTCGGCCAGATACCGAATCGAAAATAAATTTGGCAGAATCCAAATCTTCTTGAGTCCCCCATTTTTTGCCATTCTTGGATTGAACAACTGAATCAGAATGAATAATAATTTTAGATTCACCCGAATCAGGCGAAGCGTGTTCGGACTTTTCTTTAATACTTTTTTTAATTGTTTTTAAAGGTAGAGAAGGAAGAGTGCCTATTTCGTGAGAATGCACAGTTTTTCCTGTGAGAATGCACAGTTCTTCCTGTGCACTTGCACAGTTATCGTTTTCTTCACTCCTGTGCATTTGCACAGCTTTACTGTGAGAATGCACAGTTTTGCTGTGAGAATGCACAGTTTTATTTTTGCGTTTTTGAGGGCTTTGCCAATCTGAAATATAAGGGTTAATGCCAATTTCCTTACCCTCTTCTATAAGAATGTTTGACTTAACCAGCATATTTTTAATGCGGGATACCTCATCCACTTTTAAGCCCGCCACTGCAGCAAGGTGCTTACGATCAAACGCCATAAGACTCTGAGCCTTCCAACCATAAGTAAAACGTATCACCGCATGCACAAGACGAAATTGACGGCCATTAAGATCAACAGAGCACAAGGCATCCATAATCCCATTGGCCAGTTGAAAATAACCATCTTTGGTTTTCACCTTCACGCGGTCACCTGATTCAATATCGATAACAGCACCCATGATCAGCTGCCCTCAATCCAAGGATGAGCAGACTGAGACTTAATTACTTCAGGAAAGCCCGGCAAACAATCAACAGACCCACCAGCATTTAAAAACGCCATTACATCAGCGGACATACTCGCCTGTTGTTCTGCTTTGTTTTGACGTTCTACTGACTGAGTATTAAAACGAGGTATCTCGCTCTTAATTCTTAGTGGGTGGTTTGCTGCTGGTGCTATCTGGGTCATGGTGTTTTCCCTATCACTGTATATTTATACATAGTTAAACTTGAATCTTTGAAGCAAAAAAAAAGCACCGCATACTTAAAACCAAGTTCAAGCAGCAATGCCTTTGCCCGAGAATTGCTGCTTATACTTTTCAAACAAATCTGGACGCAGTTCTTTAAAAGTCATCTCGTTGCCCGGAGTGGCTTTTACGGATGCCTCGCTCAATCGATGCGCCATTTGCTGTGACATCTGATTACCGCTAGCACAAAGGCTCGCTTGCTTCTTCAAGGTTTTAATTGAATAGCCTGCTTCGCTGGCAAGTTTTTGATGCTGCTCTTTGTCTGAACATGACCACCAATTTGGTAAATCCATGAATGCCTCCTATGCTTTACCGGAAAAGTACCATTTCATTACACATCTAATCAAGCACAAAATAGTAACATCAATCTAATAAAGTATGTTTTTGATGCCAAGCAAAGGAACTGATATAGAATGATTGAGGAATCCCCAGATAATCTAAAAGAAGAACGGGGCTTCTCTAATGATGAGGAGAGCACTTCTCAGCCTCTTAAGAATTCTCAAAATTGCGTGCATAAAAAAGAAATGGATATATACGAAATTCGCCATCAAAATTTCATGGGAATGCTTGAAGAGTATTGCGGTGGCAAGGTAATACTCTTCTCTGAAAAGTCAGGTATTAACAGAAGCAAGCTATCCCAGTATAAGCAGGGGCCGATTAGAACTGATCGCAGAATTGGATCAAATATCGCTCGAAGAATGGAAATCCCCTTCGGTAAAGCAAAGGGCTGGATGGACCATGATCACAACCTAAGCGACCCAGTAAAAAGAAAAAAAGAGCTCAGCACGCCCGTCGTTCCTGTACTTGACGTTGATCAAGCATTTAAATACCTAGACACCAAAGAACTCCCAGATGAGTTTAAAACCATTCCTGAGATGATGCCTGGATCTGCCGGTGTTTCCTTCGCACTTAAAGAAGTTAGCACTCAATTTGAGCCCGCTATATCTCAAGGCGCCACCTACTATATATTCCCTATGCTCGCCTTTAGACCTGAAATGATTAAAAACAAGCTGATTGCCTGCTCTGTTGAGGGGCACATTTTAGTAGGCAGATTACAGATTCTTGCACTAGGAAAGTCCACGCTAATCCTTCCGGACAAAACAGTAATTGAACTAACCGATCAAAAGAAGCAAGTCATCGGACTGGTCCCTTTTATAAGAAATCCATAAACAACACTTGACTGTTACTTTTTTGGTAACTATTCTGAGGTCATCTTTTAGAACCTCAGGGCATTACCATGGATCAAGGCAATTGGAAAACCACCAGCTCCTTCCCCATGGCACAATCTCGTGCCCTGCTAGGTTTAGCCAATGGACAGACCAGTAAAGAAATCGCCCGCGATGCAGGTGTATCCCCAAACACAATAAACAACACCCTAGGCCAGATCCGCGAGAAGTGGGGCAAGAACTACGAGCGCAAAGGAAAACGCGCCTGGTTAGTATCTGAAGCGATCCGCCGCGGCATCCTAATTCCTTGCACCCCTGTTTTCATGATCATCTTCATGACTTTCATCGTCATGGCCAGCAACCTATTCAGCATTGAGCTTCGCCGCACCTCCAATCGGTTAACGGCCCGCACCGTGGCATCTCGCATGGTTCGTGGCAAACGCTCTCAAGAAGCTCTTACAGTCGATTTCGAATTCAACAGCATGACCCCTGATTCTCTTATGGCGCTCTTTGAAGCTACGCCAGAGCCAGCAAACACGATAGCACCGTGGTCCAGCGCAGCATGGATGCAGCGCGATTTAAACAATGATGACCGTGAGCAGTTGTGGCGCTCACAGTTTGAATTCTTTTCACAAGCAGCTTAACCAAACTAACCGCCGTTTAAGTAGTACGGCATCAACGGGCAAAACCAAAGGGCAAAACTATGGGCAAACTACTTAACGCGATTACTGCATCTCAAATTGAAGAGATGACAACGCAAGAAATTAAAGAGGCAATTTTATCTGGTGAAGTTAACTGGGTCACCTTGCAAATGATGGGCATCGAATTGGCTGATCGATGTGAAAAGCTTGAACCAACTATTGATTTACCAAACGCAGCATAACTTTTAGGGCACAGGGCAGACACCATGAAAAATATAACAACCTTTAAAACTGAATTACCGACCATCGATGTGATTGAAAATTTAATCAAAGATGCGTCAGACCTTACTCATACAGATTGCCCAGAGAACCAAATGCGTTCTTTTGGGTTTGCGCCCTCTTCCGCCATTGTGAAGCTGGATAATGGGTACCGCATTGATTTTGTTTTTGAACAAAAGAAAATACCGGCCAACATCATTAATAGAGCAGCCAAAAAAATAGTAGATCAATTGGAAGCGCAAGAACTTCGCTCGGCTACCCGCGTAGAAAAGGGCCAAATTCGAGAAGAGGTACTTATTGACCTTTGCAAGCAGGCCTTTACTGAGATTACTAACTTCAGTGCCTTCTACCACTCAAAAAAAGAATTCTTAATTATCAACACTGGCAACAAAGATCAAGCAGGCGCTCTTATGGGGTGCCTGGCTAAGCTTAGCGGGTCCATTAAAACCACTACCTTGCATGTGTGCGGTATTTCCAATGGTTTAGATACTGCCGCGCTTGAATGTATTGCTGATGGGCATTTACGTGTAGCTGGCTTTGATTTTGGCGAGAAACTTAACCTTCAGCACATTGAAGATAAAAGCCAAACAGCCAAATTTTCCACTGATTACAAGCTTGATCACATTCAAGATTTGCTAACTACCGGTTACACCATTAAAAGCCTGAGCCTTAAGCGCGGGGATTTATCATTCATCCTGACTGATGATTTCAAAATTAAATCAATTGGCAAAAGTGACGAGCTCTTCGAGTCCCTTGAAGATGATTTCGAGGATGTCCAAGAAGCGCAGATACATGAGCAAGGGGTAATGCTTGAGCTCATGACTGCAAATGTCGAAGCGCTTATTACTCATTTCGACAAAGTAGCCAATACAGAAGAGCTGCCAAAGGCCGCTTAATCCTAAGGTTTGGGTGGGGGCTTAGCCGTTACTGAGTCACTGCCCCGTTTTATTAGTTATTGGAAGATATGAAAATGAATGAATGCACAGAAGAAAGATTCTTTGAAGACACAGCCAACCACACCATGAAAATCATTCGTGACGATGATGTTTGTCGCCACATTAGCTTTAAAAATGGAGGTTCAAGTATTTACGGCTTCGATTTAATTACATGGGCTGGCTACCTTTTAATAACCGGTGATTGCGGGACTTATGTATTTAGAAGAATCCATGACATGTTTGAGTTTTTTGCCACAGATGAAAAATACAAAAAAGCTCATCCCGAAACAAAGCTATTTATAAACCCTAGATACTGGGGCGAAAAGCTCGAGAGTATTTGCAGAACTGGGGGCTATAGAGAATACAACGAAGAAGCCTTTATTGAACGCATCACTGAGCATTTCAATTCCTACTGGGAAGATGCTGAGTGCACTGAAGGTAAAGACGAGCTATGGGCGAAAATAAAGGATGACGTTTTATGGGCGTCAGACTATGAGCATGAGGCATATCAAGCGGTTAATGAGTTCTCCTATGAGGATTTTGAATTTGCAGACTTCTTTGATGGCGGCGGCACGGATCGTTACACCTTCCATTACTTGTGGTGCCTATTCGCTATTACGCATGGCGTTGAGCAATACCATAATTTCAAAGCCCTGCCTGGCGAAGAAGCAGCATGAGCCAGCAGCAAAAACCACCAGCGCAACCGCCAGCTAAACCAACTCAAGATAGTGATCGGTTCAATACTGACTTTGAACGGATTTTTAAGGGTAAATAATATGGACATTCAACAGTGGTGTGCAAAACAAGATGTTAGGGATTATTTGAAATCCCCTTTTAATTTTAATGGCAAAACCTTGGCTAGTAATGGTCATGTGCTGATTGCTGTGCCTGAGCGAGCAGGCCTGCCCTCTATTTATGAAGGGTTAAAAAAGGGGGTAACTAAACTATTGCAGATAGATGGTTGGGAATTCTCAGCTCTTGATTATCAATTAGAATTACCCGAAAAAGTTGAATGCGAGGCCTGCAAAGGCCATAAAAAAATAACAGTGAATGAATGTAAAGAATGCAATGGCGAGGCCGTGGTGTGTTTTGAGAATGATTTTAGTGACTACACCTGTGATTGCGCTTCGTGTGACGGCCATGGTGGCGCCACCATTTATGGCCAAGGTGATGAATGCGAAGGATGTTACGGGGAAGGTAAGCAGTTTATAAAATGGTCTCGCTTAAAGGTGTGTGGTGTGGATATAAATCCAAATTATTACCAATTACTGCGGGGTATTGAAAATCTGGAGGTGTGCAGTGATGGCATTAAGACTCTGTATTTTAAGGCCAGTGATGTGCAGGGCTGTGTACTGGGCATGAAATAAGGCAAGAGAATAAGCAATAACACTATCAATCAAGGGGCATCGGGCAATGCAAAGTGAGGCAATAAAGCAGTTTTATCAAAGTCAGCAACCAGTGGTGCACGAGCATCACTATGAAGTTATTACAGGTCTGCCGGAGTTTGTGCCGGCTAAATTATTCGAAACGCATTTTGGAATTACTCCAGCGGCCATTAATGGAAAGATAGCATCCGAGGCTTGGACAGAAGGCCAAGAATTTCTATACGATCCACAAGGCCGCATTCATGTGATTTTAGAGGGGTATTACGCATGGCTCAAATCAGGCAGAAGCAAGCACAAACTTACGGCGAAGGCGTCAGGGTTAGAGGCGGAAGAATCAGTATCGACTTCCGCTGGGAAGGTAAGCGATATCGGGAGCAAACGCACGGCGACCCAACACAAGCCGGGGTCAAAGCCGCAACGCGTCTTCGAGCAAAGATTGTAAATGAAATTTCAGTTGGTATTTTCACAGCTGAAAAGTTTGTTGAGTGCTTTCCTAATTCGAAGCGCGCTGAGCAATTTTCCGTGGACATTAATGAGTCAAACGACAACATTCCTACATTTGCAGACCTTGCCAAAGAGATGCTGGCCATTAAAGAAAAGCAGGTCCAAGCGGAATCATTTAAGCAATTAAAGGGGCTTCTTAATAAATGGTGGATGCCCTATCTAGCGGGTATGAAGGTCAATGATATTGATGAGGATTTGCTGGAAAACATCGATGCTGAATTGCCTTGGAAAACAGATAAGACCAGGAACAACGCTCTAACTCCATTACGCCAAGTATTTGAGAAGGGCATGAAGAAGCGGGTTTTGATCGATAACATCAAGACTCCCCTGCTCACCAACAATCCAGCCCTATGCCTAGAGAATGGCAAAGTGAGCAAACCAGATCCCGACCCATTCACAATCGAAGAGCGAGATTTACTGCTAACTCACTTCAGTAAACAATCAGGCACTGAGATTGTGTGGTTCCATTATTTTGTGATTGCCTTCTACACAGGCATGAGAACCAATGAGTTGCTTGGGCTTGAATGGGAGCAGATAGATTTTATAAATAAGATTATTCGAGTAGATAGAACCATGACTGATGGCAAGATCAGAATGCAAACTAAGACCGGTAATGATCGAGATGTTCCCATGCTGGGAATAGTTGAAAGGTCTTTGATTGCCATGAAGTCATTCACCTTTATGCAAGGGGCTCATGTTTTCACCTCCCCTCGTTTTAGCCAAAGGGCATTGGCCACATCAAGAGCCCCGAATGATGCTTTTCAGTTTGTGATTAAAAAGCTAGGGATCCGCCAGCGCCGAACCTATAACACCAGGCATACATTCGCCACTGTGATGCTAATGGACAATGTTAAGCCCGGGTATGCAGCAAAGGTTTTAGGGCACAGCTTAATGGTGTTTTTTAGTACGTACGCGAAGTGGCTTGAAGGTGACACAAGTAAGGTAGAAATGGCAAAAATTCAGGTGAATGATGTGTTCAATGAGAGCAAATCAACGCCGTGGTCACAAATTGGTCACAAACGGGTTTGAGGAGTTTCTAATGTATTGTTTTATAAGGGAAAAATGGTCGGAGCGGCAGGATTTGAACCT
>JBALXQ010000056.1:9576-37942 GCA_036960565.1 Bermanella sp. | reverse complement strand
AAATTTGTGTTAGTTGATAGATATATATATGACAGATACTCTTCCGGAAAGGTAGGGCTGGCTTTAAGAATGCATTTGTCCCCAGATTATATTTTTTTGTTGGATGCTAAAATTGACATTTTACTAGAGCGAAAGCAAGAGCATTCCAGGTGTGTGATTGAGGGTTTTCAAAAAAACTATATAGAATTTTTGTTGGAACAAGATTTTTCTAGGTGTCTTAGAGTAGATTCTGAAAATGAACTTCATTCAAATGTTAGTCTAATTAACAAAGTGATAACTGATGAGTATTAAACTTGAATTGGATGAGAGGTATGAGTTTTATGATAATGAAACTAAGTATGGTTATCTAAATTTAATAAATCAGGGTGTTATCGTTAAGAAAGACTTTTACTCTGTATCTTTAGCTTCAAAGATGATGCACTCACAAAGTGGATGGCGGCGTTATGTGAAAATATTAATGTTGTGGTTTTCCGTCTATTTTATTCCAATTCATTTTTTTGCTAAAAAAACATATATGAAAAACTCGAACGTGAAAGTTTTTTTTATGGGGAGAAGTAACAGAAAAAAAATAATAAAAAATAAAGTTATTGTTAACTCCATAAATAATGATAAGTTCTCCAAAAGAGATTTTTATATAAGAAAAAAAATAGATGAGCTTGGTGTGTCTCCAAAATTACTTCATTACACCAATCATTATTTTGTCGAGGAATTAATAGAGAACTATAAAACGTCAGGTGGTTCCGATGTAGTGACGGATGAGGTTTTATTGTTTAAAAGGTTTTTTAAAACCCTCCATATTACTAAAAATAACTATGTAAACAAACTTCTGTATAAAATAAATGGATATGCTTCTTCTTCAGTTGCAGGGTTGGTTATTAGTAAGGAGAACAGAGAGGGAGATGTAGTTATTAGAATATCTCATGGGGACTTGATACATAAAAATATTATGGTAACAGATGACCGTAGTATGATTATTGATTTTGAATTTTGTGCATATAGGTCAGAATGTTACGATAACTACTATGAAAAATATTACCAGAATAGGGCACATTTTTTTGCTCAAAAGCCAACCCCTGAAATAATAATCTATTGTTTAGAAAGACTCGTATTGGTTTTGAGTATTCAATCAGAGTTGGGCGTTTGTTATGAAAATGAGATAAAAATGATGTGTGATTATTTAAGTCATAAGGAGAACTGTAGTTGAGTTTGTTGATCGTAGATCCCATCAATAGTGGTTGTTGGCATAGTTATTTCAATCGTACTTTCATTGAGGCCTTTTCTAATTGTGAAAATGTATCCAATGTCCATGTTTTATTGGAAAAAAGTCAATATAATGAAAGTGTGATTAAGTGCTTTGTGGATAGTTCGAAGGTTTGGACAGCCGAATATATTAAATCAAATATAAGAGGTGGTGTGGGTGGATCACTGACTATTGTTAGAGCGTTGTATTCTTCATTTCGTTTGATAAATGCAAGTGAAATAAATACTTTGGTCATACTCGCTTCTGATAATTTACTTGTGCCTGCCTTTATGTTTTTTATGAAGAAGCTGAATAAAAATATTAATATCATTGTGGTTCTACATAATAATCTTGGGGGGGTTGAGGCATCGCTATTGAAGAAAAGTATTTGGAGGATGGCACTTAAAAATTCTCATGGGATTTTGTTGGCGCAGTATTTGGGTGATCGAGCGCGGAAATACTTGGGTAAGAATGTTCACGTTGTTGATCATCCGACATATGAAAATGTTATAAGTAGTAACACTCTAAATGTAAAAACAACGCCTTATAAATATGACTTTCTAATTTTGGGTAGGCATTCGGAATCATTTGGAGACAATGATTTTACTGTTGGTTTTTTATCCACTTGTTCAAGGCTCATGAAAAAAGATGTCAATATTGCTATTGGGAGTAATTCTGGAAACTTAGGTAGCTATAATGGAATCAATATTTCGCAGTATAGTTTTCCTATTGGGGCTGACGAATATACGACTCTGCTAGAGCAAGCTAAGTATATCATTTTACCGCCGGAAGCTGGTTTAAGACTTACCGCGAGTGGTGTCCATTTGGATGCAATAACGGCATCTGTTCCTGTTATTGCACCTAGCTTAGGTGTTTTTTATGAAAATGTTCCTGTCTCTTGCCGTAAGCTGTTATATGAAGGTTGTAATCTAAAGGATGCTCTTAGGTTTGCTTTAGAGCTTGAAGATTCAGGTTACCGTGATCTTAAAGCGGATATTAAGTTGTCGGCTAAGAAATTTAACTTAACAGAAACTTCCCTTAAGTTAAATTTGTTATTAACAAGTATTAAGGGCTGAGGTAAAGTACGTACGGATTTTTTTTCGCTTTCAATAACACCAATGATAAATACGGTGTCAATCTATTAATTGATACAATGGGTGGGTAAATACCTTGGGGCCTACTACGTAGAATGCATACTATGCTAGTACTAGTTTGTTTAAACAATTTATTACATGGGTTGGAGTGGTAATGGCAATTAAATGTTTTATTCTCCAGCTTCATTGTAGGTGCAGGTACAAATTGTACCGCGGGGTTGGGGTTTATTCAGTCTTGGGCTTGATATTTATAAATACTAAAAATAGCATAATGGGAAAATTAAGGTATATAAATGTACTGTTGGTTTGTTATTTATGATTATTGCTATTAGAAAAGGTTATATTTAGTAGTATGACTAGATTTTGCTAGTCATACATTGTTGGTTAAATATATCAATAATTCAGATTTGACTTTGAGCGTGTCATATTAACAAAATATTTAATTGGGCTAAAAATATTAATTTATTGAGACGTTAAAACTCTGTCATAAAGACAGTTTTTATTTACTTATTTGTAGGGGGGGGGCTATGTGTGGTGTATTTACAGCGTTCAATTATGGCGAACAAAAATTAGAATTGAGTAAATTAAAAGAAGCTGTCAATTTGGTTGAACACAGGGGGCCTGACCACATTGGATTTGATGATAATGATGTTTGTTTTATGGGTCATAGTCGTTTATCTATACTTGGGCTTGAAGAAAGTGGTAATCAGCCCTTTTATTTTAATAAACACCGGATGGTTTATAACGGTGAAATTTTCAACTATGTTGAGCTCCGTGAAGAATTAAAAGAGTGCGGTTATGTGTTCGAAAGTGAATCTGATACCGAGGTAGTTTTGAAAGCATATGATTGTTGGGGTGAAGAGTGTTTTTCAAAATTCAATGGTATGTGGTCACTTGTTATTCAGAACTGCGGTACTGGTGAGCTTATTGTTTCTCGAGATCGCTTTGGTCAAAAACCGTTGTTTTATTTAAATCGGAAAGGGGTTTATTATTTTGCAAGTGAAGTGCAGCAATTAGCGCCGTTTACAGAAGGTGAAATTGACTACTTTATGATAAAAAGCTTTCTACGGGAAGGAAGTGCAGAACAAGATGGACGTTCTTTTTTTGATGGCATACATAGTTTTCCAAAATCAAATTATTGGAAAATAAATAATGTTGGGGAAACTATAAAGAAACGTTACTGGGATTACCCTGTTGAATCAGAAGTAGGTAACTCTTCAAATTTTACTGAATTTGAAGAGTTACTAGAAGACGCAGTAAAAATTAGGTTAAGGTCAGATGTACCATTTGGAGTGCTGTTGTCTGGAGGGGTAGATAGTACCTTAGTTTCATATTATGCATGTAAAAACACCAGTGAGGAAAAACCTAGAATTCCAGCGTTTACTTATTCATCAGAAGATGCGGATGATGAAAGCATATACGCAGGAAGAGTTGCTGAAAAGCTTGGATTGGGGATTGATTATTGTAAACAGGATTTAAACCCTGATGACTATTTGAGTCGTTTAAGGGCAATTGTACAACATTTGGGACGCGGGCATTCTTCTCCAGCCATAGTGTCAATTGACTATTTATATGAAAAAATCGCAGAATCGGGTATTAAGGTGGCATTGGATGGTCAAGGTGCAGATGAACTCCTTGCGGGATATAAAACATATCACCTCACATTAATTTCTAGCAGCATTTTATCTGGTAGGTTTAAGCAAGCGTTTTATTTGATTGAAGACCTTTACCGGGAAGGCCCATTAAATTCTTTCTTGATGTTCTTAAGGAATACTTTGCCAGAGTCAGGAAAGAAACTTATGCGGAGGATTTATGGTTACGAAAAATTTTTTTCCGATGTAGGCGATTTTAACGGCATTAAGAAGCCGGCTAAGGTAAAACTTGAGTCTAAACAAAATGCACTTAACAAATACTTAATTGAACAGCACGATGTTGGCTTATCAAATTTGCTTTATTACGGCGACATTGTCGCAATGAAGAATTCAGTTGAAAACAGATCACCATTTATGGACCACAGGTTAGTGGATTTTTCCTTTAAAGCTGGTGAAAAGTTAAAAGTCTGGAATGGAATAGATAAATACGTATTAAGGACACTACCTGCTTATGATTTGTTCCGAGAAGAACTGGAAAGAAAGAAAATTGGTTTTTCTTCAGATATAAAACTTCAAACTAAGGAGAAAATGACTCAAGAGCTAATTAACTCTTCAATCTGGAGTTGGCCTATATTCTCACTTGAGGTTAAAAAACATGTTGAGTCGGGCATGCTAATGCAGGATAAATATGAACGATTTATGTTTCGTTTATATCAGGTTCATATTTGGAACGATATTTTTCGAGCGAAATCAGATATATAAAATTAATTTTTAACCGGACTTATATGTATTTAATTTTTCGTATTAATAAAATATGGCGAATCAGTTGATATGTATAAAGTATAATAGAGATGAGCAGTAAATTTAAAGTTAACGCCATGAATGATGTGGTGTTTGAGTGTTCAGTAAATGAAACTATTTTAGATGCTGGGGCTCGTAATGGGTTTCATTTTGAAAGTAGTTGTAATAATGGACAATGCGGTTCCTGTCGTACAATATTAAGTAAAGGTAATGTTGAAGCGGTTAGTGAACAATTGGCACTAAGTAAGCAAGATATAGATGATGGTTATATCTTAACTTGTTGCTGCTCGCCGGTTAGAGATATACATATTGCTTCTGAAAGTTTGGATAGACTTAAAAATATAAATAAATTAAATCTTCCTTGTAAAATAAGTTCAATAACCATGCTCAATGAAACAGTCATGGAATTAGTATTACGGCTACCTCCAAAGGCTGATTTTAACTTTATTGAAGGGCAATACATTGACCTCCAAAATTCAAAAGGTGTTCGTAGAAGTTATTCTATTGCCAGTAATAATGGTGAAGGTGTAATACGATTAATTATTAAAAAAGTTAAAGATGGCGAATTTAGTCAATATCTGTTTGAAGATGCAAGGATTAATGACCTTTTGCGTTTAGAAGGGCCTAAAGGGACTTTTTATATCCGAGATAAAGAAGAGCATATTGTTTTTTTAGTTACAGGTACGGGTATTGCCCCTGTCTTATCGATTCTTAGTGCGCTTAATAGCAGTAGTAATCTAAGTAATAAAAAGATTGACCTTTATTGGGGTAATAGATTGTCATCAGAATTTTTTGAATTACCTAATTATAGTAATTTAAATTTAGAGGTTGAAAAAGTAATTTCACAACCTAGCAGTACATGGAATGGAAAGGTAGGGTATGTTCAGGATGTTTTTCTGGGGAGTAATGACAGTCGACCAGTTTCAAATATCTATGCTTGTGGTTCCATTAAAATGATCAATGCAGTAAAAGGTTTATTCAAAGAAGATTCTTCAAAAATCTTCTTTGATGCGTTTCTAAAAAGTTAAGAGCGAGAATGAATAAATGAAAGCAGTCATATTAGCAGGGGGCCTCGGTACACGCCTTAGTGAAGAAACAGCTTTAAAGCCGAAACCAATGGTCGAAATTGGTGGCAAACCAATTCTTTGGCATATTATGAAAACATACTCCTCTCACGGAATTAATGATTTTATAATATGTTGTGGTTATAAAGGCTATGTGATAAAGGAATATTTTGCTAATTATTTTCTGCATATGTCTGATGTGACTTTTGACATGCAGGGTAATGAGATGCATGTTCATAATCAACGAGCTGAGCCTTGGAAGATTACACTGGTTGATACTGGTGAGGGCTCTATGACCGGTGGTCGTTTAAAAAGAGTTGCCGAGCATTTAAAGGGTGAGGATGCTTTTTGCTTTACGTATGGTGATGGTGTTGGAGATATTAATATATCTGAATCAATTGAATATCATAAGAATCACGGCAAACTTGCAACGTTAACTGCAACTTTTCCTCCGGGACGTTTTGGCGCTTTAGATATGGATGGGGGTAAAGTAAGAAGCTTTAAAGAAAAACCGAGGGGCGATGGAGCAATGATTAATGGTGGTTTCTTTGTTTTATCACCAAAGGTTCTTGAATACATTGAAGATGATTCAACTACATGGGAACAATATCCATTAAAGAAATTGGCAGAAGATATGCAATTAATGGCATATGAACACCATGGTTTCTGGCAGCCAATGGATACACTTCGCGATAAGAATCAGCTGGAAGAGCTTTGGAATTCTGGTAATGCACCTTGGAAAGTCTGGAAATAATAAACTGTGATTAATAAGAAATTTTGGCATGGTAAAAGAGTATTTCTCACTGGGCATACTGGCTTTAAAGGAAGTTGGTTAGCTTTATGGTTACAGGATATGGGGGCTATTGTTAGGGGTTACGCATTAACCCCTCCTACCACACCAAGTCTATTTGAAGTAGCTAGTGTTGAAAGTGGGATGGATTCGGTTATAGGTGATATTCGTGACTATGATTGTCTGTATAATTCCATTGATGAATTTAAACCAGAAATAGTTATTCATATGGCTGCACAACCTTTGGTAAGGTTGTCATATAATATGCCAGTTGAAACTTATTCTACAAATGTAATGGGAACAGTTAACTTACTTGACTGTATACGTAAAATTGGTGGCGTTAAATCAGTTGTAAATGTTACTAGTGATAAATGCTATGACAATAAAGAATGGCCTTGGGGATATAGAGAGGATGAGCCCAAAGGAGGGCATGATCCTTATAGTAGTAGTAAAGGTTGTGCTGAACTGGTTGCAGATGCATTTAGAAAATCATATTTTGATCCGCAAAGTTATGACAAACATAACTGCGGTGTAGCTTCTGTTCGTGCAGGCAATGTTATTGGTGGTGGGGATTGGGCTTTAGACAGGTTGATACCTGATATGTTGATTGCTTTTGAAAATAAAAAGGCTGTGGATATTCGTTTCCCGCATTCAATTCGACCATGGCAGCACGTATTGGAACCTTTGTCCGGTTATTTATTAACTGCTGAAAAATTATATCAGAATGGGGCTGAATTTTCAGAAGGGTGGAACTTCGGCCCTGCAGATGATGATGCAAAGCCCGTTCAATGGATAGCCGAAAAACTAGTTAAGATATGGGGTGAAGGTGCTGCTTGGAATTTAGATGTTAATTCACACCCGCATGAAGCATGTTATTTAAAATTAGATTGCTCTAAGGCAAAGTTACGATTGCAGTGGCAGCCGAGATGGTCCTTAGAAACGACATTACAAAAGATTGTCTTGTGGCATAAAGCGTGGCTCTCAAATGAGAATATGCACGATTACACTTTAAATGAAATTAAGTCGTATATAGCTACCCAATCAAATCAATAGAATATTTATAGGTCCAACAATGAACCAAGAAGAAATAAGAGCAAAAATTAGTGAGTTAGTTGAGCAGTACTCGGATTTAGCCGATGCTTCTAAAATATTTGTAGCCGGAGAGACTGTAGTACCGCCGGCTGGAAAAGTTGTTGGAACTAAAGAGCGTCAATTGATGGTAGAGGCTTCACTTGATGCTTGGCTTACTACGGGTCGTTTTAATGACGCCTTTCAAAAACGTCTTGGTAAATATTTAGGCGTAAAACATGTGTTAACAACTGTTTCAGGTTCTGCTGCAAATTTATTGGCAATTACAGCGTTAACTTCACCTACACTAGGTGATCGACAGTTAAAACCTGGAGATGAAGTTATAACGGTTGCGGCAGGTTTTCCAACTACAGTAAACCCAATAATTCAAAATGGTCTAATACCTGTTTTTGTTGATGTAGATATCCCTACTTACAATATAGACCCTAAACTAATTGAAGCTGCTATCAGTGATAAATCTAAAGCTATCATGATTGCACATACATTAGGCAACCCGTTTGATTTAAGTGAAGTTCGCCGTATAGCTGATAAATATAATCTTTGGTTGATTGAAGATTGTTGTGATGCTTTAGGTACATTGTATGATGGGAAGTTAGTTGGATCATATGGTGATATTGCTACAGTAAGTTTTTACCCTGCTCATCACATTACCATGGGTGAAGGTGGTGCGGTATTTACTAATAAAAATAAGCTGAAAAAACTAATTGAGTCATTCCGAGATTGGGGGCGTGATTGTTATTGTGAGCCTGGGTGTGATGACACTTGTGGCAAGCGCTTTGACCAACAATTTGGCTCGTTACCGAATGGTTATGATCACAAATATACCTATTCTCATGTAGGTTATAACTTAAAGATAACAGACATGCAGGCAGCTTGTGGTTTGGCACAGATGGATCGTCTTGATGATTTGGTTGCACAAAGAAAAGTTAACTTTTCTTACTTAAAAAATGGTTTGCAATCCTGTACTGATTTTCTAGAATTGCCTGAAGCTACACCTAATTCAGAGCCGTCATGGTTTGGTTTTCCGATTACGCTGAAAGAAGATAGTGGTATAAGTAGGCAGGAATTAGTTAAATTCTTAGATCAAAATAAAATAGGGTCTCGGTTATTATTCGCTGGTAATTTAACCAGACAACCTTATTTTGAAAACGTAGAGTATCGTGTTGTTGGTGAACTTACTAATACTGACAGAATCATGAATCAAACTTTTTGGATTGGTATTTATCCTGGCTTAACAACCAAGCATCTGGACTATGTGATTGCCAAATTTGAAGAGGTTTTCGGTTTGAATTTTTAAATTATCTATGTAATTAGGGGATATTGACTACTTATATTTAAAGATACTTTAGATTCTAAGTAAACTCTTAATGACGAAGTATTGAGTGTGAGGGTAGTCAATATCAGTATAATTCTTTCTAGTTATAGATAAATCTACCCTAATTTTCTCTTAAATATATATCATTTAAGTAATAAGTAAGTTGAATTAATTTAATCGACAGGTTGAAGCCTAGTAGGTTTCAACCTGGCAATTAGAATTTACACTCAATATGCTTATCAAAGTTTTGAAAATGAGTTTATTTTTCGTCTATTATAGGATGAGGATGTTTAGTTATGCGTCCCTTGTTTTCATAGTGATGATGTTTTAAAACGGAGTTTTGTTGAGCTTGTTATATATATAAGTAACGAAAATAAATTTTAGGATTTTAGTTCAAAAATGTAATTAATAATGTTTTAAGGTCAAGTTCCAATTATCAATGACATAATCCTACAAATAAATGACACAGCTCATATATATTTTCTTTGAACTCAATGAGTCATAATGACTATTATTTAAACACTCAGCTGTTCATTAAACATAGTTTAAAATTCATTGTTTGGTTTATTTAATGTTTAAGCGAAATAAAAGTTTATAATCTTATTCAGTTGTTAATCGCCTCTTAATGCTTTAATTCTTATGTGCCATTATTATCCCAAACTAGCATCAAGGGTAATTGATGTATCAAATTTTAGAGAGTGTTGTGCATGCATAGTAAAATAGCAGTTCTAACCGGTGGTGGTGGCTATATAGGGAATCGTTTGACAAAACATTTGTCAAGCGAGGGTTGGGGTTTAATTTTAGTTGTACGATCAGGCTCGAGTATTAACTCTTATCCTGATACTCCCAACTGCAGGTTTGTCGAATATGATGGTACTCAATCATCATTAAATAATATTAAGGTTGATTCAAGTCTACCTGTTGTTTTCTTTCATTTGGCGACAAGTGCATATATTAATAATGAATTGACAGGCGTTGACGAATTATTAGCTTCTAACATTCTCTTTGGCACCCATTTGCTAGCTTATATGGCTGAAAATAAACTTTCTAATATAGTGGTAGCTGAATCTTACTGGCAATTTGATGAGGTAGGCCGTTTAAATGGGAATACACTTTATTCTGCTGCTAAGTCTGCTTTTAGTTTTCTCTTACAATATTTTACCAAGTATAATATGAGCTCCATTTCTCTTGTTCTTTATGATGTATATGGACCTGTTGATAATAGAGGGAAGCTTATCAATGCACTAATTGATTCAGCGAATTCACAGTCAGAAATTGAGCTGACTTCAGGAAAGCAGCTTTTAGACTATGTATTTATTGATGATGTAGTAAGAGCTTTTTGTGTGGCAGGGGACTCGTTACTAGCTTCTGTGAATAAAGGGGGCAGTTTTAATAGATACACTGTTCGTTCGATGGAAGAGCGTAACTTGCAGGAATATGTTGAGATTATGGGGCAAGTGTTGGGTTGTGAACCTCCGGTTCTATGGGGGAGAAAGCAATATCCATCTCATCAAATTATGAAACCTTGGTTTCCTTCTAAAAGTGAGCAGTTGCCAGGCTGGAATGCTAGATTTACATTTTATGATGGAATAAAGAGTATAAGTAAAGATGAATAAACCAATGTTGACAATTTGTATTCCCAGTTACAACCGGGTTTCACAAGTATTAAAGTGCGTTGGTGCACTAATTGATCAGTCTGAAGGCTTCGATATTAATTTAATTGTTTTGGATAATAAGTCAAACCAAAATTATCTTGAAGAGTTTAACAAAGTGCCTGCTTTCCAAGGAGCACTAAGCAGTGGTTTGTTACGTGTTATCCGTAACGCAACAAATATAGGTATGTCTGCAAACTTCTTGAGGGCTTTTGAAGTTGCAGAAAGTACATGGCTTTGGATGCTTTCAGACGATGACGACATTTTACCTGGGGCGCTGCTGAATATCTTTGGTATGATTGATCAAGCTCAAGATAAAGATGGGTTTATAAAATTTAGTTCAGCTAGAAGTCGACCTGAAAAAGAGGTTGCACGCCTTCAATCAATTGAAAGTTTTATTGATTTCAATGCTGAGACAGAAAAAGCATTTAATGGTTTTATCTTTATTTCTAACGGGATATACCGGCTTGAAGACTTTAAACCCTTGTTAGGAACTGGTTATCATTACGCAAATACATTTATACCGCATTTTATGATGCTAATTGAATACATGAAGCACGGTAACCACTGTTATATTTCCAGGAAAGAAATAGTCAATTATGTTGTCCCTGAAGTTGGATATAGCTATGGCATGGTCGCTGGTTTAGGTGTTGGTGCTCCCAAGCATGCAATGTTAAATCTTAGTGCAGATTATTATAGGAAGTATTTACGGCTATTTTTTCCTCATAATGATTATAAGGTTATTATTGATCTGTTTTACCAATGTAAACGAGATGCAACTCCGTACATTTGCAGGCGTTTGGTGGCTGATTATATAAGTTATGTATCTGTTGCAAGGTCATTTCCAAAAATGATAGTTTTAAGGCTATTTGGTTTTGTTGTAAGATTCCCTTTTATCTTTAATGAAATAATATCATTTGGAGAAACCTATAGTAATATGTTTAAAAAGCATGTTGCTGAGATAAAAATAAGATACTCTAAATGAGTTGTCATTAATTCAATGAATTTTATATTTTAAAAGTGTTATGAAAGTAATTATCCTGCAAAGAGTTATCCCTTCTTATCGTGTGGCTGTCTTCAGGGAGATATGTTTCAACAAAAATCACGATATATCCCTGCTGATCGGTGATGATTTAAAGGAGTCAAAAGGAAAGAATGCGCGTGATTTATCGGGTATAAGACATAAGAAAGTCAGATCTAAGGCGGTTTCGATTCTTGGGCGTGTATTTACTCGACATATAGGGCTTTTTTCGGAGCTACGTAGCTCTAAGCCGGATGTCATTGTATGTGAGGCAGAGAGTCACTTTTTAGGGTATCTTACCGCAATAATTTATTCATTGTTTTTTTCAAGAAAGACTAAGCTAATCCTTTGGTGTTTTTATTCGCTTCCTGGTATTGATCAAGAAAGAACAAAGTTTCATGCAATGGTCAAAACAATTTCTAGAAATTGTTTTGACGGTTTTATTAGCTACACAAGCTTTGGGAAGAAATACCTGCTGTCTAAAGGGATTTCCGAAAATAAAATTACAGTGGCTACAAATGTTTGTGATACTCAACTTTTTATTGATAAAAATAGATCTCTTGATATTACAAAAGAACAAGCCAAAAAAATATTAGGGGTTGAAGGCAAATTTGTAGCTAGCTATATCGGTACCGTAAATGAAGTAAAGCGGCCTGATGTTATTTTAGATTTGGCCAAAAGATTCGATGGAAAAGATTTTCATTTCTTTCTGGTCGGCGCAGGACCGTTAGAAGGTGTGTTGAAAAAACATGTTTCAGATCAGAAGTTGACTAATATCAATGTAACAGGTCGAATAACTGATGACCTAGCATTATATTATCGGGCAACTGATGTTGTTTTAATACCAGGAAGAGGAGGTATTGTAATTTCTGAAGCTATGTGTTTTGGAGTTCCAGTTATTTTGCATCAAGCTGATGGAATTGAATATGATTTGGTCATTAACGGGTTTAGTGGCTCTAGACTGGTATCGGGGAGTGTTGAGTCTTTTGAGGGTGAATTGGACGCTCTCTATAAAGAGCCTGATTGCTTAGGTGAGATGGGTAAGAATGCACGTGAGTTGATAATTGATTCATTTAATACAAGCACAATGGCTGCAGCTGTTATCTCGGCAATAGATAGCGCTACTCGAATCGATAAAACTAATAGTATTTAGATGTGGTTGTTTTCTATTCAAGTTTGGCGGGATTTTAAAGTCGATCCAGCTTAATTGATTGGTTAAATAATGTCTGGTAATGCCTGTTTTGATTGGCATGAGTGAGGGTTCTGCTTGTTCAAACTGAAATTAAGTATTTAGACATGAGTAATGTTCCCTAGGTGGTTTATGGATTTATTTGCTATGAGGTGGTGGCTCGAGTGTTATTTGTAGGCTTAAAAAACAATTATTGGTAGGGAAATGTCACAACTAAAAAAATACTAAAGGGACTGTGAAAGAATCAATTCATACAAAAATGCGTTATTGAGCATATCTAAAGTTCAATGTTTTGTTTTTAGGTGTATTTTACTTTTACCTGGGCATGTTTTATTCTTCTTCGTTAAAGGTTTCTTCTGACGGATTTTGTAAGTATTGCTTGTTTAAATCTTCAGCAGAATATCAATATTTTTTTATAAATCATGGCCAGAAGCATGCTGAGCTTAAAGTTTATATCACTAATGAAATGATAATTTCTTAGTGATATCGAAAGAAATTAATAATGTTAAAGTATAATATAGTAAACTGGTAATATATCTATGAAAATCAAAGGCTTGAGTTAATGACAATAAAAATATGTAATAACTGTGTTATGGATGAAACAGATAGTAAGATAGTTTTTGATGATAATGGAATCTGCGATCATTGCAATACATTTTATAAAGATATAAAGCCAAACTGGAATACAGGTGATAAAGGCTGGGCTGATATCACAAAAATTGCAGAACAGATTAAAAAAGAAGGCGAAGGTAAGGACTTTGATTGCATTATTGGGATGAGTGGCGGCATAGATAGCTCATATCTTGTGTATCTTGCCAAAGAAAAGTTAGGTTTACGTCCGCTGGTTTTCCATGTCGATGCAGGCTGGAATTCGGAGCAAGCGGTAAGCAATATAGAACAAATTGTCGATCGTTTAGGTTTGGATTTATATACAGATGTTATCGATTGGGAGGAGATGAAGGACTTGCAATTATCCTTCTTTAAATCTGGAGTTTCCCATACCGATACGCCACAAGATCATGCTTTTTTCGCCACTATGTATAAATTTGCAGCAAAATATAAAATCAAACATATCTTAACGGGAGGGAATTTCTCAACAGAGTGTATTCGAAACCCTCTGGAATGGATGTACTTCCAATCTGATGCCCGCCAAATCAAAGATATTCATAATCAATTTGGTCGCAAACCACTAAAGAAATTCCCGCTTACTAATATATTGTGGCACAAAGTATATTTACCCTATATCAAAGGCATTAAAGTATATCGCCCTTTAGATTTTTTAGAATATGACAAAGAAGAAGCCACACAATTTCTTGTTGATAATTTAGGGTATCAGCGTTATGCCCAAAAACACTTCGAATCACGCTTCACAAAATTTTATGAAGGTTATTGGTTACCTAAAAAATTCGGCTTTGACACTCGTAAAGTTCAATATTCGAGCCTTATACTGACCGGTCAAATGAGCCGAGATGAAGCGTTGGGAAAACTTAAATCTCCTGCTTTTAATGAAGATGAGATTAATCATGACTTTGAATATATTGCTACAAAGTTAGGTATTGATGTTGATGAGTTGCAGGGTTATATGGATGCACCTAATAGAACTTATAAAGACTATAAATCACAGCAATGGCTGTATGATATCGGTGCTAAAGTCATGCGTTACCTGGGATTAGAGAAAGGCGGTAAGCGTTGATTACTATAATCGATTATGGGTTAGGGAATGTTTTAGCATTTGCAAATATGTATAAGCGAATGAATATCGATTTTACCATCGCTACAACCGCGGATGATTTAATTGGTGCTAAACGACTTATATTGCCTGGAGTTGGTTCTTTTGATCATGCAATGCAACGATTAAATAATTCTGGAATGCGAAGTGTGTTAGATAAGCTTGTCTTAATTGATAAAGTCCCTGTTATTGGCATATGTGTAGGGATGCAAATACTTGCAAAATCATCTGATGAAGGCCAAGAAAGTGGTCTTGGTTGGATAAATGGTGTTGTTAAGAAGTTTGATGTAAGTAAGTTTTCACAAAAAACACATTTACCTCATATGGGGTGGAATGATATCTATCCTGTACGTAAGCATGGCTTGTTAAAAGGTCTTGAGTCGAATGCCCTATTTTATTTTTTGCATTCATATTACTTTAAATGCGAAGATAAAAAAGATGTCCTGGCAACTGCCGTTTATGGTGATGACTTTGGTTGCATTGTTGTTGCTGGGAATATTTATGGGGTACAGTGCCACCCAGAAAAGAGCCATAGCAATGGCGCTCAGTTATTGAAAAACTTCTCGGATTTATAATATATGCTCAGATCTAGAATTATTCCGTGCTTACTTGTTAAAGATAAAGGTTTAGTTAAAACAGTTAAATTTAAAGAGGGTAAATACGTTGGAGACCCTATAAATGCAGTTAAGATTTTCAATGAAAAAGAAGTTGATGAATTAATTGTACTTGATATTGATGCCACGATTGAATCTCGTGAGCCTGATTACCAAATGATAGAAAAACTGGCTTTAGAATGCCGGATGCCTTTTTGTTATGGTGGTGGAATTACTACTAAAGAACAGGCCAGGAAAATCATTGGGTTAGGTGTTGAAAAAATTGCTCTTAGTGCCTCTATAGTGTCAAATCCGAATTTAATTACTGAAATTTCTAATGAAATTGGTAGCCAGAGTGTTGTCGCTGTATTAGATGTTAAGAAGAAGGTTTTCAGCTCTAAATATGAAGTTTGGTCTCATAATGCTACCAAAAATACAGGGAAGTGCCCTATAGAGTTTGCACAAATATTAGAGTCTTTAGGTGTAGGTGAAATTGTAATTAATTCAATTTCAAACGATGGTTTAATGAAAGGTTATGACCTGGATATTATTGGTAAGGTAAGAGATAAGATTTCTGTACCAATGACAGTATTGGGTGGTGCCGGTTCTAAAGATGATATTAAATCTTTGATAAACAAATTTGGAATCATTGGTGCAGCAGCAGGTAGTCTATTTGTTTTTAAAGGCGTCTATAAGGCTGTTTTAATTAATTATCTTTCAAAATCAGATAAATCTTCGATTCATAATGTATAACTTTATTTATAACGGAATATAGTTTGAAACAAATACTACAAAATATTGCAAATGGCGAAACTCAATTAGTGAATGTGCCATGCCCTCAGAGTAAAGCAGGTCAGTTACTAATTTCTACCACTAATACTTTAGTGTCTGTAGGCACTGAAAGAATGCTAATTGATTTTGGTAAATCAAGCTGGCTTCAAAAGGCTCGCTCTCAGCCAGATAAAGTAAAAATGGTGCTAGAAAAAGTTAAAACAGATGGTCTAATGCCTACTATTGATGCAGTACGCTCTAAACTAGATCAACCTCTACCGCTTGGTTATTGCAATGTCGGTATTGTCCAAGATAACGGTAACTCTTGCTTTAAATTAGGTGATCGTGTTGTTTCGAATGGTAATCATGCTGAAATAGTGCGTGTGCCAAAGAATCTTTGTGCTTTAGTTCCGGATAATGTCGATGATGAAAGTGCGTCGTTTACTGTATTGGCAGCCATTGCCATGCAAGGGGTCCGAATCGCTAATCCGACGATTGGTGAAACGGTAGTTGTTACTGGTTTAGGCTTAGTTGGTCTGATAACAGTACAGTTACTTAAGGCTAACGGCTGTCGTGTCTTAGGGATTGATTTTGACTCTTCTAAATGTGAAATGGCACGAGAGTTTGGTGCTGAAACTGTAGATTTGTCCAAAGATGAAGATCCAGTATCGAAGGCTAATGCATTTTCTCGTTGTAAAGGTGTCGATGCCGTTATAATTACTGCCTCTACAACGAGCAATGAGCCTGTAAGTCAGGGCGCAACAATGTGCCGTAAGCGCGGTCGAATTGTATTGGTGGGTGTAGTTGGGCTGGAGTTATCCCGTGCTGATTTCTTTGAAAAAGAAATTACATTTCAGGTGTCATGCTCATATGGTCCAGGGCGATACGATAGTGAATATGAAGAAAATGGTCATGATTATCCAGTAGGGTTTGTTCGCTGGACCGAACAGCGCAATTTTGAAGCGGTGTTAGACCTAATGTCTTCAGGCTCTATCAATATGAAGCCGTTAATTAGCCATCGCTATGCAATTGAAGATGCAATTGACGCTTACAAGTGCTTGGATGACAAATCTTCATTAGGCATATTATTAAGTTACAGTAATAACCCTGATATGTTGCTTTTTAATAAAGTTGTTAGTATTAAAAAAGCAGATACCTATACACCTCAAGATGTTGTTTGTGGTTTTATTGGAGGTGGTAATTACGCCTCGCGAGTATTGATACCGGCATTTAAATCGGCAGGTGCCAAATTAGACACATTATTAACCAGTGGCGGTGTAAGTGCTGTTCACCATGGTAAAAAGAATGAATTTGCAAATGCATCAACTGATTTGGCACAGTTATTAACCAATAAAGAATTAAATACCGTAGTAATTGCAACTCAGCATAATTTGCATGCAGAGCAGGTTGTCAATGCATTAAATGCAGGTAAAAATGTTTTTGTAGAAAAACCATTGGCTTTAACCAACACAGAACTTGATGGAATTGAACTTGCCTATAATGCTCAAGATGGCAAGTGTCGTTTAATGGTTGGTTATAATCGCCGATTTGCCCATCATGTCATTAAGATGAAAGCGCTGCTAGCCAGTATTTCAGAGCCTAAGAGTTTTGTGATGACTATGAATGCGGGCGCTATACCTTCGGATCATTGGACACAAGATTCTAGAGTGGGTGGTGGGCGTATAATAGGGGAAGCTTGTCATTATATTGATTTAATGAGATTTTTAGCAGGTAGCGAAATTACTGGTTATACGGCAACCTCCATGGGAGCTGCGCCAGGGGTGGAAATAACTGAAGATAAAGCCTCAATTACTTTAACCTTTAAAGATGGCTCTTTTGGTACCATTCATTACTTGGCAAATGGTGGTAAAGCTTTTGCTAAAGAGCGCATTGAAATATTTACAAATGATGCTGTTTTACAGCTAGATAATTTCCGTAAGTTAACTGGTTATGATTGGGATGGTTTTAAGAAAGATAAACTTTTAAAACAAGATAAGGGTCAAGGTTCTTGTACCAAGGCGTTTGTTGAATCCATTGCTCTTGGCTCAGCATCACCGATTAATTTTAAAGAAATTATGGAAGTGGCTCGAATTTCTATAGATATTGCAGAGTCATTAAGAAAATAATAATAAACTGATAGGTTACCAGGGGAGGGGCTTCGGCCCCTTTTTTATTATGAAGCTAAAAAATTATTATCATACGTTAAAGTACCTTAAATTTTCCCAAATTTACTATCGTATTCAAAAACGTTTCTCACACCCTACAGTTAATAAAGTTTCTTGTGGTCAAGCGGATATATCAGGTAACTGGGTATCTCATGGGCTGTATGAGCAAAAACTATTTGCAGACAACAGAGTTCGTTTTTTGAATAGTGAAGGATATATTGGTTCTGAATATGACTGGAACGATTCAGCTCAAGCCAAGCTTTGGCTTTATAATTTACATTATTTCGATGATTTAAATGCTATCAATGCAGCATTGAGGTCTAGTTTGCATATTCATTTTATCGATAGGTGGATTGTGGAAAACCCAGCTCCTTCAGGTAATGGTTGGGAGCCATACCCCACTTCTTTGCGTATTGTTAATTGGATTAAAGCTTTTTTAGCTGGCTTACCTGTGGATCAGCTGAAATTAGACAGCTTGGCAATGCAGGCAGATGTTTTATCACAAGATTTAGAACGTCATATATTGGGTAATCATTTATTTGTTAATGCTAAGGCGTTAATTTTTTCTGGTTGTTTCCTTGAAGGGAAGGAGGCTGATAACTGGCTTGAAACAGGTTTGAGAATTTATAATAATGAGCTTGATGAGCAAGTATTGAGTGATGGAGGTAATTTTGAATTAACTCCAATGTACCATGTGATTATGTTAGTCGATTTGCTAGATTTGATTAATCTTTTTACTACTTATTCACACAAAGTCGACTCTACTTTAATAGATAAAACAAAGTCCGCAGCTAAAAAAATGCTTAGTTGGCTTAAAGTTATGAGTCATGACGATGGTGAGATTAGCTTCTTTAATGACTCTGTATTTTCAATAGCGCCAAAGAATGGGGTGGTATTTTCGTATGCTACTAAGTTGGGGATAAATACTTCTGTATTGAATACCGTACCTGTTGACAGTGTGCAGTTATATGACTTGCCTGAATCGGGCTATGTTAGTGTTAAAACCACTGAATATTCTTTTATTGCAGACCTGTCAGCGGTGGGGCCTGATTATATTCCTGGGCATGGTCATGCAGATACCTTGTCATTTGAATTTTCTTTGTTGGGCCAACGAGTTTTTGTTAATTCTGGTATCTCTGAGTATGGATTGAGTACTGAGCGTTTAAGGCAGCGAAAGACGGCGGCGCATAATACGGTTTCGGTTAACGGCTTAGATTCATCCGTTGTGTGGAGTGGCTTTAGAGTTGCGCAGCGAGCTAGGGTAAAGCATAGAGTGGTTGAGCAGGTTAAGAATAACGTATGTTTTTCGGCCAGTCATAATGGTTTTAAACAACAGGGAATAGATTGTATCCATAAGCGAAGTTGGAGTTTGGGCTTAAAAGAAATAAAAATTACAGATGAGTTGAAAGGGAAGTTTAATAGTGCTGTCGCTAACTTACACCTGCACCCATGTGTCGTAGTTGAGTCGGTTAATAAAGGTTTTGTTGTTTTGAGTGCTGAGGATTTCATACTTGAATTGAAATTTATTGGGGTATCAATTTCATTAGAGGATTCGACTTGGCACCCTGAATTTGGTGTGTCGCTAGCAAGTAAGAAGTTATGCTGTCATTTTTTAGATGGTTTAATGTCGCTTGAGATTTTTTGGAGTAAAAGGTAATGCATGTATTATTTTTAACAGATAATTTTCCACCTGAAGGCAATGCACCTGCATCTCGTACCTATGAGCATGCCCGAGAATGGGTAAAGTTAGGTCATAAGGTTACTATTATTACCGGTGCACCAAATTTTCCTGAAGGTAAGGTTTACGATGGTTATAAGAACTATTGGTATTCAAAAGAGTTGCTTGATGGTATTGAGGTGCGCAGAGTTAAAACTTATATAACGGCAAATGAAGGTTTTATTAAGCGAATATTAGATTTTATGTCATTTATGGTGATGGGGTTTGTTGCAGGGCTATTTGTTAAAAAACCAGATGTTGTTATTGGTACATCTCCCCAGTTTTTTACAGCTGTTGGTGCTTGGGCTTTGGCGGCTGTTCGTTTTAAACCTTTTGTATTTGAGCTGCGTGATATATGGCCTGCGTCAATAACTACAGTGGGAGCTATGAAAAAAGGCTTTATTATCAAACTGTTAGAGCGTTTGGAAATGTTTTTATATAAAAGAGCTTCCCTAATTATATCTGTAACAGAGTCCTTTAAAGTCGAGTTGATCAGTAGGGGCGTTGATGCGGATAAAGTAAAAATTGTTTTAAATGGTGTAGATCTTAGTCATTACAAGCCCTTGGCAGGTAAAGACTTACAGATGGCATCTTGTTTTGATTTACATGGTAAATTTGTTGTGGGTTATGTTGGTACCCATGGTATGGCTCATGGGTTAGAAAATGTAGTGATGGCTGCAGAGCAGCTTGTAGATCAAGATGATATTGTTTTTATATTTGTGGGTGGCGGATCAGAAAGGCAAAAAATTGAAAGAATAGTAAAAGAGAAAAAACTACACAATATTAAAATGATTGATAAACAGCCTAAAGAAAATATGCTCGCTATTTGGTCTTTGTGTGATTTATCACTGGTGCCTCTTATAGATAAGCCATTGTTTAAAACGGTTATACCTTCAAAAATATTTGAGTGTATGGGTATGGGGTTGCCAATTTTAATGTCTGCCCCACAAGGTGAAGCAACAGAAATTATTAATAAAACCAATTCAGGTTACTTGGTCACGCCTGAGTCAGCTGATGAGTTGGCAGAGAAAATACTTAATATAAAAGACACTAAAAGTGAATATGAAGTTAAGGTGAAGTCATGCATAGCAAGTGCTAGTGATTATTCACGGGCCAACCAGTCTGTTAGAATGATTAACTTTGTAGACGGATTATTGTAGAAAGAACAAAGCTCTTTGCTGATTATTCAAAGAGTTTCTTCACTTTCCAAGCGTGTAATATCACTTGTAAGTAAATAATAAAAATAGCAATAAATGCAGAAAATGAATAATAACTTTCAATCTTGTAGCTATCTATTAGTGCACCTACTCCACCCAGTGTGGCTGCAAATGCCACAATAAAGGCTAAAGCCTGTTTTCCGTTTAACCCTAGGTGTATTAATAAATGATGTAAATGAGTGCGGTCTGGGTAAAACGGGCTTTGGCCTTTGCGCATTCGGCGTATCATGGTGGCAACCATGTCATACAGAGGTACTGCAACAAACCATAAAACGGTAGTAGGGGCCAACTCATATTCGGCTTTTTGTGAAAAATAAATGCAAAAGGCCCCAATAGAAAAACCAATAAACATGCTGCCTGCATCTCCCATGAATACCTTGCTGGGTGCTAGGGGTTTTATGGCAAAGTTAAAAATTAAATAGGTGCATAAAGATAATGCATAAAAACTTAAGACCTTAAGCTCGCTTGGGTTTAATTCGTCATACAGGCTTATTATAAGGCTAGCAAAGGCAATAATGCCGAGTGAGGCAGCTAGGCCATCTATGCCATCAGTCATGTTGTAAGCGTTAGCAAGGGCAGCTATGCCAATAGCGGTAAGTGGAATGGCCAAGAATCCAGTTTGAATCATGCCAAGGCCCACTGCATTGCCTAAGGTTTGTAACTCTATGCCAGCACCGTAAGATAATAAGCCGCCTGCAAAAAACTGTAGTGCTAAGCGTAAATTAGGGCTTAGGCCGTATTTGTCATCCAATGTGCCTAGTGTGGTGAGTATGCCCCCTAGGGTGATTATGCTTAATAACTCTATTTGCAGTTTGGTGAACAACATAGTGCAGATGAAGACCGAGGCATATATAGCAAGGCCTCCTACTAAAGGAATGGCACCGGTGTGTTTTTTACGCTGGCAGGGTACGTCTATTAAGCCGAGTTTTGGCGCTACTGGAATTAATAGGCGTGTTAGTACATATGTAAGGACAAGGGAGAAACTGTACGGGAATATGCTTTCAGACATTGTATCTACCGGCTAAGGAGCCTTGATTTTTGTAATGGCTAGGCTTCTAAAGCTAACTTGAAACAATGCCGTTATTAGACTGTTATGCTATTGATATATAAGTAGTTGGTCAATAGGGCAGCAGGTTTTTGTGGTGCTTTAGGTTGGTTGCCCTGTTAATATTCCGTTTTTGTTTGTTGGATAATATTTGTATGCTGCAAGTTTTAGCCTCTATTACGTGTAACTGCGTAAATAGAGTGGATAAACCTTATGTGTGGCCATTGCTATTAAAGTTTGTGTTTGCAGTGTATTTGTTAACCATGCTTACAATACCCATTGCAGGTAAGGCTGCGGCGGGTGTTTTGTTGCTTTTGGGCTTGGGAGGTTTGTACCGCTTAAAAAAACAGCATTATGTTTTAATTAAATCAGAGAAATGGTTATTGTTTAGTTTTGCCTTGTTTTCAGTTGTATCCATAGTTTCTTTTTTTTATTGGCCGCAAACTCGTGATGCCCGTATGCACCTTGAAGATTATGTTACTTTTATGATGCTGCTGCCTTTATATCTGTTGCTCCGCCAGTTTCGCTTTGATTTTATGTTTTTGATTGTTTTATTTTCGGCAGCAGCTTTTGAGTTGGGGGCCCTATCTTTGCTGTCTAATAATGCTCGCCCTAGTGGTGATGTAAACCCCATGCGTTATGGCAATATTAGTTTGGTGTTGGCGGTTATTCCGCTTGCTGCCATGTTGTTGGTGCGCAATAAAGTTTTAAGTTTTAAGCTTTTATTAATAGTGGCTTCTGTTTTAGGGCTTACAGCCTGTTTTTTAACGCAATCGCGGGGGGCTTTATTGTCAATCCCCGTTTTAGCCTTTTTATACAGTGTGTATTTATATAGGACTGGGCATCCTAAGTTTTTAATTTTTTTTGTGGCGGGGGCGGTGTTAATAGTAGCGGCAGCGAGCCAGCAAGATAGGGTGCAGCGGTCGTTTAGTAGTGTTGATAGATATGCTCAGGGGGATTCTAGAAGCGCTTTAGGTGCTCGTTTTGATATGTTTAAGGCGGCGGGTGTTTTAATTAAGCAAAATCCTGTTTTCGGCCACGGGTTGAATAGTTATAGTCCATTGGCTACCGAGATTCGTAGAAGTACGCCTGGTATGAGTTATGAGGTGGGGTTGTGGGCTAATCCGCATAATGAAGTTTTACAGGTGATGGTTGAGAAGGGCGTTATTGGTTTAATTACCCTATTGCTTTTGTTTGCTGCACCGGGTTATTTGTTTTTACAGGCGTTGGGTAAGGCTGATGATTCTGGTGCTGGCCAACAGATTAAGTTTTATGCCTTAAGTGGGCTTAGTTTGTTGGTTGTTTATGCGGTGGCGGGGCAGAGTGTGGCGTTGTTTGAGCACGATGTGTTTAATCACTTTTTTGCTTTGATGGTGTTGTTGTTTGCTTCGCAGATTCGGGTTATTGGTTATATGGAAGGTGGTGCTGAGAGTGAGGCCTAGGTTCGGGTGCGCCCTCCTATGCACCCGTCCTGTTGTTGCAAGTTATTTCGTCATTTTAGATTGAGATTGCATGTTTATATCCGACCTCCTAATTGAGTGTATCCACTCAGGGCCGTTATGAGATATGCACTCACTGTCCTAATCTCGTACACGGCTTCGAAAGCCAAGGGCGCTTTGAGGTTTCAGTAAGTCGATATGTAGTGGCACACTGAATTTGGTCACGTAATATGAGGTGTTAGAATGCCCTCCATTCATTACGGTGACAACATGACAAAGAAGACAAGACCTAGGTTTAATCCTGAATTCAAAGTTGAATCAGCCTAATTGGTTTTAGAGCAAGGCTACTCAGTTCGAGAGGCAGCTGAAGCTATGGGGGTTGGCGTTTCAACTTCCGATAAATGGGTGAGGAAATTAAAGGAGAGATTACCCGCCCTCTTAAAAAATTAAAAATGTGAGAAATGCCCACTTAATTAGCTAGCCCCCTTCATTTTGGGTGAGGCTATTCAGCCTCTTTTAGTTTGCGATTTACTAGTCGAGTGCTTGTGGGAATGTGTAAACTCACGGCGCTTCTTCCATATTTTATGATTTAAAGGCTTGTGGCTCAAACCTTTTGAAATTTAACCCTGCCCAATGTAAAGTTTTTAGTTAGTTGCTTTGACTGCAGTAGTTTTCAGCGTGATATAATTACACGGTCACCAGAGCTCAAATCTACGGCGAATAATGCACTTAAACAGCGGTCTGAAACAAATACTAAATCATTATCAACATCTAGTACAACTTCACGGGGAGAGCAGAAGTTCGGCCCAATACCTTTACCAGCAGCCGACACTACTGTGCGATCGCCACTGCTAATATCAACTACAAACAATCCGTCTACATTACTCCCATCAAACAAAGTCTCTGACATTACTATTACTCGGCTATTGGCTAAGTCCCAAGCGACCGATACAGGGCCTTTCAATTCTGGGCCAGTTCCAGCATCACTAGCTGATACAATCGCCGCGACTCCAGTGATTAAATCGATTTCAAATAACAGCTTCTGCTCATAAATGGTTATAAATGCGCGGTTATTCATGGTGTCTATCGCAATTGATGAGATATCACTAAAGTTTAAATTGACCGCGGCACCCTCGTCAGACAACACCGTACGGTCCCCTGTTGTTAAATCAACAAGAAAAAGTACACCACTTTCTGAGGCCGCAACAATACGGTTATTAACTAAATCCAGGGCTAGCTTTTTAGGGTAAAAGGATGCAATTGAATTAATAGTCGACCCAACGGAAGAGGTATCTGATATCACCGTGCGATCACCACTCACGAGATCTACAGCCATCACCATTGAATTAGTTGTATCTTCATTACTATTGATTAGCAGTGCCCTATTATTGTCTACATCCATGGTAACCGTTCGAAGGGTCTTAAATTTCGCTCCCTCTCCACGAGTGCTGACCGATTCTTCTTCTACATGACCGCTTGATATTACTGAGCGATTACCTGTAAATAAGTCTATAGAGGATATTGCGAATCGCCCATTGTCGTTAGCTAATACACGACTATTAACAGCGTCGAACGCAATCGAACCTAGCTGATCAAATGCAAGTCCATCACCTATACCTCCTGCTAAAACGGTTGCACGATTTCCCGTTGAAAGGTTTACTGAAATTAGAGTGTCACGAAAAGAGTCCACTACCAATGCACGGTCATTCTTAGCATCTAAAGTAATACCGACAGGCCAGCCAAAATTAGTCTCACTATTTAAATCACTCTCCGATATAACAGTACGATCTCCCGTGACCAAATCTACCGCCATCAGTAAATCCGGAGTATAATTCGTCGCGTTGATCACCAGTACGCGATTGTTCGCTACATCGAGAGTAAGCGACTTAGGGTTAGTAAATCCTGGTCCTGCGCCTGTAAGGGGAAATGGCGCGGCTAAGGGGATACCCGACAAGACAGTGCGATCTCCCGTTTCTAAATCTACCCCGAGTAATACACCCCAGCCGACATCTAAGATTAATACGCGATTGTTAATTGCATCGAACACAGCCTTAATGGGAGTACCAAACTCTAAGCCATTACCCACACCGTTATTATCTGATATCACAATACGATCGCCGTTACTTAAATTCACTTCTATCAGAGCATCAAGATTTGAATCTATAATCAGCCCCCGATTTGTTAGTGTATTTAGAGCAACTGATTGAGGCCAATTGAAGTTGAGTCCATCTCCTGTATTCTCATTTGATAACACAGTACGATTTCCACTGCTTAAATCAACAGCGAGCAACGCCTTAAGGTTGCGATCTGTAATTAATACACGGTTTTTATCTATATCATGCACAATCGAATCTGGAAACTCCAAATCTGGACCTGTACCAGTGCTGCTATCTGAGAGGATTGTGGCAATACCTGTATTAAGATCCACAGCTGCTAAAGCGTCGAGCTCATTATCGATTAATAGAGCACGATTATTCTCGTGATCAAGTACCACATCAATTGGTCTTTTAAATAGCAGGTTTCTATTAATTGTAGTTTCGGGCGTAGCCAAATTTATATTGCCAGTACTATCACTGCTTTCAAGCTCTATTCGATTGCTACCAGAGTTTAAAGGTATAGTTGCATACCAGTTTGCAAAATTATCCGTACTGCTCGCATTGATGCCGTTGATACGAAGTGCAACTATTTCACTAAGATCACTGGCTATTCCACGAATTGTGATGTTTTTGCGGTTAGTTAAAGAATTCTTAGTTGGAGGGAAGGTAATAACCACTTCTGGTGGATAGTTGTCACTGACAGTGATAGTCCAAGTGCTCGTTACGAAATTTGCATCATCGGCTGGATGTACACGATCGGTGATGGTGTAATTCACCACAATCTCACCTAATTGGCCTGTTTTAGGGGTGAAGGTTAAGGTCTTCTTATCATTAGCTATGTTTACCTCTCCACGAGTGCTATCAACTGTCGCGGTGGTAATGGTTAATTCATCGGCCTCTTCATCACTGTCATTACTGAGTACATCAAAATCCACTATGGCCGTTTCCTCTGTTGTATATGAATCATCAGGCCTTGCAACTGGTGCATCGTTAACATTACTAATGTTTATCGTATATGTAGCAGTTTTTGTAACATTTCTAAGGAAGTCTTCAACGGTGAATGTAAATATATCGACACTCTCTTCACCATTATTGTGCTTATAAAGCAATACACCATTAGTAAGTTGATTTTGAGTGAATGTGTCGCCTAACTGCACATTCGCACCACTTATCATCAGTGTGCCAAACTCAGGAAGACTTACAGTGGTGTACGTTGTTTGTGACTCTGCGCTTAACGCATCCTCAAAGACAATGGCAACCGTACTGGTACCTCCTTCCTTAATAGGTAACGCTAAACTGGAAGCCAAAATTGGTGCTAAGGTGTCTATGGTAAATGGGGCTAACGTTAGTATATCACTGGCGTTACCTGAAGCATCTTTTAGGCTTATCGTACAATCTGCATATAGACCATCAGCAAGCTCTGGGAAGGTGATTGAGTTTTTATCAGTCACGAACTTTATCGTCGCTGGAATGCGACACGAACCATCAAACGTTGCCGTACCTATTTCGTTTGAAACTAGTATAATTGTTGGGGTGTTATCTGTTGTCCATTCATTATCGCTGAAGGAAACACCTGATTCAGTGAATACGTCATCAAAGGGTATTTGAGTCAATACTGGCGGAGTGCTATCTAGGTTAATAACCTCTCCTGAATTAGTGGGTTCATCGTTAAAGTCGCAGGCTGATAATGTGAAAATCATATAAATAAGAATTATAGATTTGTTTAACTGTCGTGCTGGCATAGCTGAACCGATAGATAGCTTTAAGATTTGCCATAGCGGAGTGGCGGACAACATAATTTTAGCCTAGTTAAGAAGATTGTACGCTCAAAAAGGATGTGGATTTTTGGCCGATTGGTCGTAGCTGATACCTTCTTCTTGGTTCATTTATCGAGCTGCTGTTGATCTTGCTGCTAAGACTGGCAGTCAGGGAGGCGTTTTATAGCTTCCAAAGACCCTGTGGTGCCAAAAAAGGAAGGGCACCATATGGGGTCTTAATAGAAAAAATGATATCACTATCTTGTTTGTAAGCCGAGGCCAGAGGCCGCGAACTCTAGAGGTAGTTTGATGCTACTGGCACCGCTGCTCCCCCCCCTTTTTTTTATAGACAGTTAGATCACCATAAGCATCATACGACAGAATAATAAAATCTTATGGCAGTAACTCCTGACTCGCTATACTAAGGAAGTACTTATAACTGGTTTAATGTTTCCTTGGTATTTAAATGTTTTTCAAGCATCTTTATTAGGGCGGGGGGCAGTTTCAGGTGTCTATTTCAATCGTTAGTCATTGGATGTTGAGTTTAGTATATATTGTCCTGCTTGTTAGCCTTTTAAGTGCTTGTGGGGGCGCTGGTGACTCAGATACCTCTTCAGAAGTCCTAGATAGTGATGGTGATGGCATAAGTAATGGTGCCGATTTGGATGATGATGATGATGGTACCTTGGATGTCAATGATGCATTTCCATTAGACTCTTCGGAGGCGTTAGATACTGATGAAGATGGCATTGGTAATAACGCCGATCTGGATGATGATAGTGATAGTTTTTTAGATGTAAATGATGCGTTCCCATTAGATTCTTCGGAATCGGCAGATACCGATGGCAATGGCATAGGTAATAATGCCGATTTGGATGATGACGGTGATGGTATTCCGGATGTTAATGATGCATTTCCATTAGATTCTTCGGAGTCGTCAGATACCGATGGCGATGGTATAGGTAATAACGCCGATCTGGATGTTGACGG
>JBALXQ010000056.1:0-9476 GCA_036960565.1 Bermanella sp. | reverse complement strand
TTAATGATGCATTCCCATTAGATGCTTCGGAAGCGTCAGATACCGATGGCGATGGTATAGGTAATAACGCCGATCTGGATGTTGACGGTGATGGTATTCTGGATGTTAATGATGCATTCCCATTAGATGCTTCGGAAGCGTCAGATACCGATGGCGATGGCATAGGTAATAATGCCGACTCGGATGATGACGGTGATGGTACTCTGAATGTTGATGATGCATTCCCATTAGATTCTTCGGAAGCGTCAGATACCGATGGCGATGGCATAGGTAATAATGCCGACTCGGATGATGACGGCGATGGTACTCTGGATGTTGATGATGCACTCCCATTAGATTCATCGGAAGTGTCAGATACCGATGACGATGGCATAGGTAATAATGCCGATTCGGATGATGACGGCGATGGTATTCTGGATGTTAATGATGCATTTCCATTAGATGCTTCGGAAGCGTCAGATACCGATGGCGATGGCATTGGTAATAATGCCGACTCGGATGATGACGGCGATGGTATTCTGGATGTTAATGATGCACTCCCATTAGATGGTTCGGAAGTGTCAGATACCGATGGCGATGGCATAGGTAATAACGCCGATCCAGATGATGACGGTGATGGAATTCTGGATGTTAATGATGCATTCCCATTAGATGCTTCGGAAGTATCAGATACCGATGGCGATGGCATAGGTAATAATTCCGACTCGGATGATGACGGGGATGGCATTCTGGATGTTAATGATGCATTCCCTCTGGATTCCGAGCGGCAATCCCCCCATACCAATTTAGTACGTGGCCCATATTTACAAATGGCGTCTGATATTAGTATCAGCGTTAGGTGGCGCACTACTACCAGCACAAATAGCGTTGTAAAGTACGGTTTGTCCCCTTCTGATTTGAACCAATCCGTAATTCTTGACGATATTATCCACAGGCACGAAGTTATACTACATGGGTTAACTGCAAACACCCGCTACTACTATAGCATCGGCTCAACCGATCACGATATGTCTGGTTACGTTGCCACTACTTTTTTTGAAACCTCGCCAGCTTCTGGCGACCCGCTTCCGGTTAGTATCTGGGTTATTGGTGATGCAGGCACAGCTGATCAATACCAAACAGCTGTCTATAACGGCTTTAAAAACACTATGGGCACAGATTATACCGACTTATTTATCATGTTAGGTGACAATGCCTATCCCAATGGTCGAGACGAAGAGTATCAAGTTGCTGTATTTGATATGTATTCACCTCTTTTGAGAACCACACCTGTGTGGCCCACACTGGGAAATCATGATGGAAAGTCAGCCGACTCTATTACTGAGACTGGTTTTTATTATGAAATTTTCAGCCTACCCAGAATGGGTGAAGTTGGCGGTATAGCCTCTGGAACCGAAGCTTATTATTCTTTTGATCACGGCAATATTCACTTCATAGTTCTAGATTCGTTCGGAACGGATAAATCTGCAGGCAGTGCCATGTTGACCTGGATGGAAAGTGACTTGCAGCAAACCAATGCCGACTGGGTCATAGCATACTGGCATCACCCACCCTATACAAAAGGCACGCACGATTCAGACACTGAAGAAGATCTTGAGCTAATTCGTGAAGCCACCGTGCCCATATTGGAGGCATATGGTGTTGATCTAGTGTTAGCCGGTCATAGCCATTCTTATGAGCGTAGCAAGCTTATTGCTGGTCACTATGGTCATTCGGATAGTTTCAGTGATAATGAACACTCAGTTAACGCAAGCGGAGGAAGAGAAAATGAAGAAGGGGCTTACTTGAAATCTACCTTGAATCAGGAAATGGATGGCGCTGTGTATATAGTGGCTGGTAGTTCAGGAAAAATTAGGGGGGGGGCCCTAGATCATGAAGCCATGTTTATTTCCCTTAATTTATTGGGGTCAATGATAATTGATGTAGAGGGATTAATTCTTAATGCGCGCTTTATTGATGAAAAAGGAATTGTACAAGATTACTTTACTATCGATAAATCGAATCAATAAAATGAAGGCGAGAGCGAAATTAAGCCTAGCTTATTCAAGAAGCCTGCAGCTATTGGCACCAACACTTGTTGACTAAATTATTATGCCCTCCTCATTCCAAATAACTTGTTTTTCTCTTGTGTTAACCGTCGCTTCGAATTGGACTTACTCTCATGATGGCCTGCGTCACCAACTAAAGGAAATTAGCCAAGAAATCGAAGAGGCTACTAGTATTAATGACAATCATCATGTGGTCGCTTTAAAATTAGATCGGGCTCATCTACATTTTAGAAATCGAAATTATTTGGAAGCGGAAAGGGAACTAGAGCCTATTTTGAATGGAGATTCAAAAAACTTGAACGCCTTATTTCTCATGGCTAAAATTAAATTTGCTTTAGGTAATTTAACGTCCGCTAAGAAATTCGCTCATGTTTTTGATCGATCAAGTAAAAAAATTGCGTCCAGAGTTCGAGCGGCAAGTTTACTTGCCTCCATTTATAAGTCTGAGTTGGATGCCAAGCAAGCAATAAAATACAGTGAATTTATTATAGAGAATAAAATAAAACTTTTGCCTGAAGATGTGCTGCACGCTGCAGAGGTTGCATTGAGCTTAGATAATAAACCTAAGGTACGAGCTCTGGCAGTGATAAGCAAAGGTGTTTCACGAATTGGAAAAATTCATTCCTTAATTAAAGCTTCAATTGAGATAATGGTTGAGCTTTCATATTATCGGCAGGCGATCACAAGTGTTGATTTCTTGATAGATGAGTCTAAAGGGGTATATAAAGCAATATTGATGAAAAAAAAGATAAGCATATTAGATGCGCAGGATAATAGAAAAGAAGCTAAAATTATTGCGCAGAAACTTATGACCTTTCTCGACTCTCTTCCGGAGAAAAAGAAAAGCCTATCTGTGGTAACTGATCTTAGGGGCGTTATCTGGAAGAGAGTTAGCCAAAAATGAATTCGTTTGCTTCGGCTCATGAGGGTTATCTGTTTTTAACTTCTACTAGTTTTCGGGGGGCAATGCATTGCTTAAATGAATCGATTGCGAGAGAGGCTAATATTGAAGACGGTTGCAAGGGGCGCTTTAAAAGCCAAGCATATTAGATGAAACCGCTTTACTCACCAGTATGCTCTACGTTGATTTAAACCTCATTAGGCGGGCATGTGTAACACGCTGGAACAATCCAGATTTTATCCGTATTCAACAGCTGTTACAGAAATATTCTGAGAAACGCAACCGGCAGAAGCAACCTATCAATTTAAAATTATTGGCCACTAAATCACAGCAAGAAAAAACGTATTCCATTTAAACTTGAAGACTATTTTGAATTGGTTGACTGGACCGGTCGGATATAACGTAGTGACTAAAGAGGGAGTACTCCTAATCATTACCCTGCGTTATGCAACGCATGAGACTAAACCCTGGTAAGTGGCTTGAGCACAGGGAGGGGTATAGTAGTCAAAGCAGTATTGCCTTGGGAGTGTTACATAAACTGTAACGCTACGCTCAAAATTGTGGTTTTGAGTGGTTGTGATTAGTGCGTGTATTAGGGCTTTCCTGTTAGTATTTCTTCAAAACATTATTAGTTCTGTTGTTTGCCATTCGTAAATCGCCCTCTAATTATTGGTGCTAACTTAAATTCTTATATGGGGCTGTGGCTATAACTAAGTGTAGGCTCAGGGAGAATCAATCGAATTGAACTACACCAATGATGCGCTAAGAATGACGTAAGGGATCACCTAATGGGAGGCCCCTTATATCATGCCTCTTGTGGTCTCAATTGAAAATACACCTAGTTCGCGTATAATTACGCCCTTTGATTTGTATTGCTGGAGATCATCCGTGAAAGGACTATTCACACCTACTTTGTTAATGCTAATGGCCGCCCTGAGTTTATCTGGCTGCGAACTTACCCTAGAAGATAAGGAAAAACTAGATAATGCCGCCGCTGACTTACAGCAGTTGGCTGATTAAATAATAATCACCTATCCTGCTAAAGATTCGGTAGTATCTGATTCAATGGTAGAGGTTAGAGCAGATATACCCGAGAGCGCTCAAGCTCAAGAAGTTAGGCTGTTAGTTGACGGTATTGAAATTGCTAAAGACAGCGATGGCGCCCCTTGGGAGATTCAATGGCCCGCTCATCTATTTGCCGACGGTGGTAAGCACACCCTTCTATTAAAGACCATTACAGGGGAAGGCAATGAAGTTCGCAATAATGAGCAGTTTCAACTAACTGTCAGCGAACAAGCCAACAAGGCTCTTACTTTTGAAGAAGGTTTTGACGGAAGGTCAATTCAAGACCAGGGCTCACTTACTTTCACTTTTGCTGAAATTGAAGGGGCTACGGGATATGAAATCCTCGTTGATGGCGAATTAATAACAACCGATTCAGCTGAGCTAGAACTTAATAATTTGGATGTGGGAACACACACTGTTCAATACCGTGTTTTACACGACGGAGTAGACGCTACGCCTTTTAGCGAAGAGGTTAGCTTTGAGGTGCTTCCGGCTGCTTTACCTGCAATTAATGATGCTGTTATTGATGGTATAAGCGTCACCTTATCATGGGATGCTATTACTGACGGTGATAATTATGCCATATATTGGGGGGGTGAAGACTCTTCTTTAGAGCTTCTAGATAATATTAATACTAATAGCTACACAGTTACCGAAGCCGGGACTGGTAGTTTTGAATGGGCAATCCGTCGTACCAATTTTTTGGGCCAGCAATCAGTTGTGAGTAACAAAGCAGCCGTTGAATTACTTGCTCCTAGTTTACCTGTACTGAATGACCCTGTTGTTGAGCATAAAGAAGATGGTTACCAAGCAACCCTATCTTGGAAAGCTATGGCGGATGGCGATAGTTATACAGTTTACTTTGGTAAAACTTCCGATGGCCAACTCCAAGCTCAAACCGCAACGACAGCTAGTTCTATAGTCATGTCAGGGTTAGAGCTAGGTTCATACCAGTGGTACCTAAAGCGTACTAATAAATTTTCTCAAAGTGTTACAGGGGAATTCAAGGCACTATCAGTTGGTGTGTTTAGAGTGCAGTTAGGTGGAAATGATAATGATTATGGTAGACAAATTATCGCCTCCAAAGATGGAGGCTCCATCGTCCTAGCAAATACGGCGTCAAAGGGAGATTCCCAGGGCGATGACTGGTTTATAAAATTGGACTCTAATGGCAATGTTGAATGGGAATTTGTTTTAAATAAGTCAGGATTCACTCGCTTAACTGACTTACGAGAATTTAGTGATGGGTCTATCTATGCTATGGGCGCTACTGATCAAGAAAAGGGTTATGTTGTAAAACTAAGTGGAGAATCATCCCCTGAAAACCGCTTAATTTGGGAGGCTGAATACAGAAGTCTCGAAGCAGAAACAGCGTACTTCTATTCACTTTCTGAACTAAATGAAAAACTGTATATCGTTGGCAGAGAATGTATATCCATAAATTGCCAGCTTGATTCTTATTATAATTTATACGAATTTGATGCTACTTCGGGCAGTTATATATCGGTCACCCCAATTCCACATCCGACTGGTGCACACCTATCTGGAATTGGGTATTTATCAACTACTAGGAATGATGATTTTTTATTGGCTTGTTCAGCAGATCCTGAAATTGCAGGAAAGTATAATGAGTTTGCTGGCTGTATGGTAAATTTCAATGAAAGCGGCGAATTAAATTGGAGTTGGCAATCCCTAGGGTCAGAGATGTTTCTAAATGGACGTTTCGCTACTGAAACACCATGGGGTGGTTTTGTGCTAGCTGGGCAAAGTGGATGGGGGTCGCTTGCTGTCGCTATATTTAATTATAACGGAGATATTCAAGGGTCTTACACATCCTCTGATGGTTATTCAAATCAGCGTGACACCATCACATTTGATGATGACAATAATATTTTAAGGCTAATAAGTGGAGATGACTCTGATCTCCCAGAGCTTTTATCAACTAGTCAATACGGCTCCACAGAAGTTATTAAGGTGTTTGGAGAGCTAGAGCGTGTTTACGCCTCTCCAGCCTCTTTGGCAAAATCTAAAGATGGAGGGTTGTTGACATTATTTAGTGAAGGGCAGGACGGATATGATAATAGAGACTTGATAATCATGAAAACTGATATGCAGGGCAATATGTGACCTATTCTTCGCTACACAAATAAAAAAAGCCGAATCATTGATTCGGCTTTTTCATAAGCAGGGTAGTGAGTTAGCTCTACTGTGAAGTGGGGCTTTACAATGTAAATCAATCAGTGCACTACGAGCCCCCCCTAGTGCATTATGGATACTGAAGGTAAGCGAACCGCACCTAGCTTTCTACTAATCGATATTCCAGGGCAATAGCTCTTCAATGGCCTCCACCGATTCCGCTTGAGGCAGCCTTGTAAATACCGACCTTAGGTATTGATACGGTTCAACCGTATTGGCTTTCGCGGTTTCGGTCATACTGTAAAGCATGGCACTCGCTTTTGCGCCTTTTGACTGTCGCTGAACATCCAGTTCTTTCGACCAATTGCAAAAGGGCGGATGGCATTTTCGACTGTATTGCTGTCGATATTTAAACGACCATCTTTTATGTGACTGGTGAGTTTTACCCAGTTTTTATGCGTGTAGGCCAAGCTTCCCTCGTCTTTCCTTTCGGCATTGTATTCAGCAACGCTTTATCTAGCCAGATTTTCATTTTCTCTAGTTGTGGTCTGCTTTTTTGTTGATGAATATCGTACCGCTCTTTAATACTTTTTTTTGATTTTTTTCGATGACATAAAGTTTGGTGATTATTTGTACGGCCATATCCGTTTTGCTGGCTTTACCATTTTTACTTAGAGCCACTTTTTGCGTGTCTATGAATTTTCGGCGCGCATGGGTAAAGCAGTCTAGCTGGGTGACCCCTTCTGTTTTTGCTATTTTATTGTATCCCACATAATCATCCGTTTGCAGATAATCCTGAAAGTCAGGCAGCAGAGTTTGCGCCACATCTGCTCAACTACTGCTTGCGTAATCAAATAAAACCTGGGGTCTCCCGTCTTCCGAACCCACATGTAACTTTTACTTTCTGGGCTTTTATCGGGTTCTTTTAATACTTGAACCGGGGTTTCGTCCATATGATTGTACTCACTGGTCAAAAGTTGATTATTCAGTAAGTTATAAAGGGCTGTAGTGATTCGCAGCATTTTATCATCCAGCTTGCCATGGTGTTGCGTGGGTACAGAAATAAGATTTTGTCGTCCATTGAAGTGAAACGCGTTTGGTTTTTCTTAACCAATTTTGGCTCAAAACTGCCGTCGCGATCAATTGGGGTTCCCAGCTTAAATTGCCCATCTTCGGTGTGTAGAGTTTTACTGGAAGAGCCATTACGGCTGTTTGAATTGGTGTTTATCGTAGTCGGGGTAATTAACAAGCTCGGCATTTAATGCGCGTTCCACCGTCACTTTGGTGGGTATCTGACGAAATTCATCGAGGTCTTGTTCATTTTCAAAGCCTTTGGTCGCTTCGCGGGCAAAGGCTTCAAGTGCTTCTTTGTTCATAGGTACCTATCCTTAGCCACTGCTGGCTTTATGATAAGCAGTTACACAGGATCAGTTGCATCCTCCACAGGCTTGAATGGTGAAAAGGCTTAATGCTGTGCCACTCAGGCATGACCCTTCGCCCGAATTCTAAAATATTGCAGCATCTCAGCAATGCTGCTTTAAAATTTACATTTCCCCTTGTATATCCGTTTTCATTATATAAGTAGACTTTGTTCCATTAGGGTCATTACTTACGAACATTAATACAAAGCCACCATCAGAAGCTGATGTGATTGATCTAGGAAAATTACTTGAAATATTCAAATCACATAAATCCTGTAGTACTTTGGTGTATCCATTCTTATTGGTTGCCCATAATTCGCCACATCGAGTATCACCATTAGTCCATACAAACCTTATGGCATTTTCAGAATCATCAAACACAGGTGCGTCAAATTCATACGAAGAGCGCTCTAAGCGGTGAGTTTCCCCACTTGTTCCATCCTCCCTGATATAAGCCAACATGACTCCTGTCCCCATGTGAGCTAACCCGGTCAACATCAAATCGCCCCATGGGGTTCGGGTTATATACTCTCCATATGCAAATTCATACTCGCCAATGGCATCCCAGGCCCAATTCACTTGCCCATTTAAATCTAGGCTAATTACGCCACCGTCACGTTTGAGTAATGACTCATCTTCATCATCTGGACCGATTGTTACAGCTAGCGCAAGTTCACTATTACTTAATAGCGTAATACCGCCTGTAGAGGTAATGAGTTTACCTTCTGGTGACTCAATCTTATATTGATTAATTTCATCACCGTTGGCACGATTTAATTTATAAAGAAAAAATTCATCGCAGCTGTGAGTATCACAAATCCTCTGCCCTGCTGATATAAATAGCTCCTCCTCGATATTTACAAATGACTTAAACCAAAAATTATTCGCAACATCCCTTGTATATTCTTTTTGCCAAACAACTCTATCTTCAACACCCTCTTGAGGGTTAATCTTTATGGCATACCCTTTACGGTCCGCCCACGGCGTAGCGCCCACGCCATATAGAAAGCCATCATCGAGCTCCTTAATTTCACTTATGCTGCCTGCGTGCTGAATTACATACTCCCATTCAATTTCCCCTTTTTCATTCAACTTAACCAGCCAGTCATCGCCATATCGGCTGTCGTACATAGTAGTTTGACCTAATACAAAGTAACCTCCATTTTGAGAGGCGAATATTTTTTTGCCGAAAAAGTCATCTGAACTTTCAAGCAGAGTTTTAAATATACCTACGTTAGCCTGTAATGTTTCTGATATTACCTGTTGGCCCATACTGTTGGTTCTTGTTAAGGACCACTCATACGCCCCTTTTTCGAGTCCTGAAATGACTAAGCTGCCAGATATAACCGAATCCTCTTGATGTACAAGCTCTGAAGTAGATATATCTCTAACTTCAATATCGTAACTATCCCCCTCTGCAACATTTTCCCAAGTAAGCGTCATCTCATAGCCACCATCCTTAAGTACTACCGTAGGATCATTGAGTACAGGAAGAGTGGGAGCTTTAACAGTAATAGTCGCTTTTTCACTTAAAGGACCTGTTAGAGTTGCAGATTCAGAGTAATCATAAATAGCCCTATAACGAATATCGTAAGTACCTACATTAAGTTCAGTTAATTCAATATCTGTATTCACTGTATTGATAACTAACCCGTCATATTCAACTTGGTAACGGCTAGCACTAGAGAAGGGGTGAAAACCTATAGATAAGCTATCTTCATCTTGTATTTCAGCACCATCAGTACCAGCGTTAAATTGCAGGGCACTGTTTGCATCAGTAGAAATGGTTACAGCTGTACTTTGAAGACTACTAACCTCATCTCCCTGACTATTACTGGCAGTTAGTAATAAAGTATGTTTCTGGCCATCAGCCCAATAATATGCAGGCCAATTTATTTCCCATGG
>JBALXQ010000055.1:0-38219 GCA_036960565.1 Bermanella sp. | reverse complement strand
GCGGGAGACTTACAGGGCAATATGTGGGCTTTATAGTCACCATTTTGGTAACCTTTTTTCCAGATCATACCTTGAAGGTTTTTGAGGGGAGTGGCTTTTACATCGTCTTTTATCCAATTCAGTAATTGCTGGATAATTTGTTTAGTGTCTTGTATTGGAATATTACATGTTTCAGCCACGGCTCTAAGTTGTGCCCTAACTTCAGCATTACCTAGGTTCTGCTTTATAAAACTGGCTAAATGTTTCTGCGCGTAAGGAAATAAAACATCTTTCACAAAGCTAATAGAAGAAGTGGTGCCTTCAATATCGGTAATGATAGCTTGAATATTATTAAATGATGGCATGGGATTAAGTCAATCTTGAAAATTGTTCGGATATATTGCTGTCGGTATATTGTGCGATCCAGCCATCAGAGTTATTAAATAAACGGATGGCAGTGAAATCTGGATTTGGCCCCATATCGAACCAATGGCGAGTATTAGCTGGCACACTAATAAGATCTCCTTGAGAGCAAAGTATTTCGTAAACATTATGGTTGATGTGTAAAGAAAATAGCCCTTTACCTTTAACAAAAAACCGTACCTCATCTTCAGCATGGGTATGTTCGGCCAAAAACTTCTTACGCAATTCATGTTTATTTGAACTTTCAGGGGTCAAACTAATAGTGTCCACACTTTGATAACCTGCTTCTTTTTTTAGCTTGTTTATCTGTGACTGATAAGCCTGAATGATTTCACTTTCTGTGGCGTCTGATTTTATTTCTACTGGTGTATCCCATTGCCGATAAATAACTCCTTCAGTTAAAAGGATATTAGCAATTTCATTTTTATCAATACTGCTTTGTAAGACTTTATTAGTATTATCTTGATGAAATACTTTCAATTGACTCATTAATATTCTCAAACTCATTTTTATATGTGTAGGTTTATAAATAGTCGGAAATTTTAAAGCCAATTCCCAGTCTTCTTTGGTAATGATTGTATTCGATTAGATTGCTGCCATACCCTTCATAATACTGAATAAAGGTTCTTACTCTTGGTGTGAGAGGGAAATTAAATTCGAATTCCCCCCAGCCACGATTTTTATCAAAATTAAAGTTATTACCAAAGCGAACCGACAAGGACTTGTTGCCTAATTTTTGATACAGGATGAAATTGCTATAGCCTATGTATTTATGTATATCTGGGTTGTCGTCATCTTTAGGGTCATTAGGATCATCATTGCTGGATTCAGGTATACGCCACCAGGGCTGCATACCAAAAACAGTGCTGCCTGAAATATGAAAAAAACCAGCTATGATTCGGTTCCAGCTGCGGGATAGTCCTTGATATTGGCCATTGCTTTGGTGGTTTAAGGCAATGTTGAATCGATTTATATAGCCCCAGTTAGGGCTGAACTGGGCAATTAATTCGGGCTCGTGGTTGGTCTCGCGAAAAGGCCTTGATATTTTACTGTTGTATACCTGCCAGTAAGACTTATTGGTGTAAGCCACATATAAGCGGCTTTGGTTGTCGTCACTTAGCTTTGCTATTTGATATTTTAAACTGACTTGAAATACAGCTTCTACTTTTTTAAGGCCAGGCCACTCATCTCCTACTACATCTTCAAAAGGTTGATCGTGGGGCCTTTCTTGATAGCTTGCTGGCATCATGTAGTTGGGGCGGTGAGGGAGAATTACAAACGGTAAGTCTCCTGCCTTTTTTTCAATAAGATCCACGCGCTCAAGGGCGTGTAATAGCGCGGTGGCATCATCCTCATTTTCGTGAATAGTGGGTAACTTGGCATTGCGAATTTCTTCGTTAGTTAAATCCTGTGCCCATAAACATGGGGTGGAAAACAACAAAAAACAAATTGTTAACTTTTTTAGAAAAAACATAAGATTGCTCCTTTAAGCTAATTTCAATGCAGTAAGTTCATATTCCATTAATGATTCAAGTGCTTCCAGGTGACAAAAACATTCGTCTAAACTTTTTCCCCAAGTATAAATACCATGCCCTTTAATAAGGTAGGCGTGAAAAGTATGCTTTTTTATTCTTTCATCTACTAGTTGTGAAAGTTTTTTGATGTCTTGGCTGTTATCAAATATGGGGATGTTTACCGATTCTTCGTGGCTTTTAATGCCTGGCAAAGCCTTAAGTAATTCCCAGCCCTGGATGTTTAAATTATCTGTTTTTAGAAACTGGCTCAACATGACCGAGGCAGGGCTATGAGTGTGTAGAACAGCTCCTATATTTTCATCGTATTGATAAAGCTGAGTATGCAGTAGTGTTTCGGCGCTGGGTTTACCTGGTGTTATGGCCGTGCCGGAAAAGTCTACCAATAAAATATCTTCCGGCTGTAAACGCCCTTTGTGTTTGCCGGAGCTGGTTATGGCGCAGAGCTTATGGTCATAGCGGATGCTGTAGTTAGAGCTGGTAGCAGGGCTCCAGCCGTTGTCATAACACTCTTTACCTATAGAGCATAAGAGCAAGGCCTTTTGATGCAGGAAACTTTGGTTGTAATCCATATTAACAAACCGTAAATATTTTGATTTTTAATGTCATTTTAATTGCCAAGTATGCTCTTTATATTTTCGTCATAAGGAGCCGTTAATATTCCTTTCTCGCATATAATGGCATCAATTAGTTCATTTGGTGTGACATCAAACGATGGGTTGATCGCATCGCAACCCAGAGGCGCTATTTGAATACCTTGGATTTTTGTCACCTCTTCTATAGGGCGCTCTTCTATTGGAATATCTTTGCCACTGTGAGTATTTAAATCAAATGTTGTACTGGGGGCTACTACCATGAATTTAACATTGTGGTGCTTTGCTAAGACAGCAAGATTATAAGTACCGATCTTATTGGCGACATCCCCGTTAGCACTGATGCGATCAGCACCCACAATTACCCAACTAATATTTCCTTGGCGTAATAATTGGCCGGCTGCTCCTTCACTGGAAAGTTTTACTGGAATTTCATCTCGCATTAACTCCCAAGCAGTTAGGCGAGCACCTTGCAGCCAAGGGCGAGTTTCGCCTGCATAAACTTGAGTAATTTTATTGTCTTTAAAAGCACTGCGAATTACCCCTAGAGCAGTTCCATAACCACCAGTAGCCAAGGATCCTGTGTTGCAGTGAGTATAAATTTGGGTGTCACTTTCAATTAAACTAGACCCAAGCCTGCCCATGTGTTGATTGGCTTTAATATCTTCAAGATAAATATCATTGGCACATTGCTCAAGTTGGTTAACTTGTTCCGTTACGCTTAAAGATGAGCAGCTTTCCAATTTATGTTTCATTTTCTTAAGTGCCCAAAATAAATTGACTGCAGTTGGGCGAGAGGCTGCCAATATATCGAAAGCGGCTTCTAGGTTTAAGCAGTCTTTATTTTGTTGCTTGATAGCTTCTAGTACAACGCCGTATGCTGCGGTAATACCAATTGCAGGCGCACCGCGTACCACCATGTCGGTAATCGCTATGGCGACGGATTTGGCATCGCTAAATTGTAAGTACACTTCTTGTTGGGGAAGTAAGCGCTGGTCTAATAAACTTAATTTCTGATTTTGGTAGCGAATCGCTCGCACACTATCTGCAGAATTCTCGGTACTGTTAACAGGAAGAGTTGAGTTGTGATTGGACATGAAAAAATACCTGAAAACTCATCTTGGTCGCCATGATCAAGATTTCAAAGAGGTAAATTATACCTTGAATTCATTGACTATGGCTTTTAATTGCTCGGCTTGTTCGGATAGGGTGGCGGTGGCGGTGGCAGTTGATTGTGCATCGTCTACGGTTTGATCTGAAAAAGTATTAATACGAATAATATTTTTACTCACTTCTTCTGCCACAGAGCTTTGCTCTTCTGCTGAACTGGCAACCAATAAATTCATTTCATTTATGGTGTGAATGGATTTTAAAATATTTTGCAATGACTCACCGGTAGTTTGCGACTGTGCCACAGATTGATAGGCCCGTTCCTTGGATTGATCCATTACTGCCACTGCTTGTTGGGCGCCACTTAACAAACTTTTGATGATGTCTTCGATTTCATTAGTGCTTTGGCCTGTACGGCCTGCCAAGGTTCGTACTTCATCGGCAACCACTGCAAATCCTCGCCCTTGCTCACCTGCTCTGGCGGCTTCTATGGCAGCATTTAATGCTAATAAATTTGTTTGGTCGGCAATGCTACGAATGTCTTGGGAGGCACTGGCAATCTTTTGTACTTGGTCCGAAAGGGTTTGAATGACATTTCGAGCACTTTCTATTTCTTCTGCCAAAGCCGTAATAGCAGTAATGTTATCTTCCACTACTTTTTGCCCTGTTTGTGATTCAGTATCAGCTTGCTCTGTTGCCTTGGAGGCTTCACCTGCATTTTTAGATACTTCCATGGAGGTTTGGGCCATTTCGGTGACTGCAGTGGCAACCTGATGAATTTCATGCTGCTGATTTACAATGCCAGTTTTAGTGTGTTGGGCAATGTCTTTTACATCGGTAGTGCCTTGTGTCACCCCTAGTGAAAGATTGGCTAGGACTTTAATAAGCAGTTGAAGGTGTAGCACAAAGGCATTGAATTTATCCACAAGTGTGCCAATTTCATCTTGAGCTGTGGTTTCCAGACGTACTGTTAAATCTCCCTTGCCAGTGGCCATGCCCTCCAGTTCTTTTACAATTCGGTTAATGTTGCTGACAACTATGCTCGATACCCACCAGGCAACAACACACAAAATAATAATAATAGAGGTGCCGAGGATAACACCAGTGTTAAGCGCGCTTTGGCTTTCCTGTTTGGCCTGATTTAAGCGATCTGAAAAATCCAGCAGGGCTGTTTCTCGGAATTGGCTTAGCTCAGTACTGAACGATTGATATTGGCTATTCATTGTTTGAGCCATCTGACCCATTTTAGATAACTCTAGGCTGCCATCAATCATGCCTTGGGTGAGTTTTTTAGCGCTGTCTATATAACGATTGAGACCAGTACGTAATTGCGATACTCGGCTTTCATAAGTATTTTCTGATTGCTCGATTTCGCTCAGGTATTTAAGGATATTACTTTGGTGTGATTGGGCTTCACCAATAAGGTCTGATTCACCTTCGGAAATGGCGGTTTGTAGGGCAGTACGAGCGGCAAATAATTCTAGCCAGATCTTGCCCGTTTTATCGAGTATGGGGAAATTAACATTCTGAATCTTACTCAAGCGCGCGTCATTGTTGCTGGCAGCCTTAAAATTAAATGCCAGATAACTCACAAACCCAATGGCGCCAATGAGGGCAATACTGAGTATCTTGTACTTAAGTGATATCTTGGAAAAAAATGCCATAACGGTCCCTCGGCGATTTAGGATTCCATTTACCTATAATAGGGTTTAGCTAAAGCTTAAGTTTTCATCAAGTTTACGAGGCTAATTAGTTGAAAAAAACTCTGCCAAAGACGGTGCTTGATATCGTGAGGAGGTTAGCTTAAGGGCACAACTTGTATGTTCCCGACACAAGTTAAGTACCTACATCCTGCAGGCACAACTTGTATGATCCTGACACAAGTTAAGTACCTGCATCTTATAGGCAAAACTTGTATGTTCCTGACACAAGTTAAGTACCTACATCCTGTAGGCACAACTTGTATGATCCTGACACAAGTTAAGTACCTGCATCTTATAGGCACAACTTGTATGTTCCTGACACAAGTTAAGTACCTACATCCTGTAGGCATAACTTGTATGTTCCTGACACAAGTTAAGTACCTACATCCTGTATGTTCCTGACACAAGTTAAGTACCTACATCCTGTAGGCATAAAAAAGCCCGATAAAAATCGGGCTTAAGGTATTCAGTTTTAGTCTTATTAAGCTAGCTGAACCGGGATTGCGTTAGACGCATGGCTTAGGCTATTGTCTTCATTTATGTAAAGAAGACGCGGCTTAAAGTTGGCCAATTCTACTTCAGAATAGCTGGCATAAGCGCAAATAATAACGCGCTGTCCTACTTCTGCAAGGTGCGCAGCTGCGCCATTTACAGAAATAATACCGCTACCTTCTTCGCCACGAATTGCATAGGTGGTGAAGCGTTGACCGTTTTCAATGTTATAAATTTGGATCTGTTCGTGCTCACGGATACCTGCCATATCTAGCAGATTGCCATCAATAGCACATGAACCTTCGTATTCTAATACGGCGTGCGTTACACGAGCTTGGTGTAACTTTGCTTTAAGCATAATGGATTGCATGGTTACAACCTTTACCTGTATTTCTTACTATGAACCCACTATTGACATTCGGTATGAATGGTAGTGAGCCCCGTATTGGCCTGGCGATGCGAAGCGAGTATGCCTGAATCAACCTAGCTATTCAACGCCACTTTACAATAAAGGTGGCTATTTTTTGATCAGATAACTAAGTTAATTGCTTAGTTATGCAACCCCGTAAAGTGAATACTTAAGTGCTAAGGTTCACGGTAAAATTATCTATCAGGCGCGCCTTGCCCAGGAATGCAGCTCCAAGTACCACCAGATTAGTGTCTGTGGTTGTGGCTGGCTTCAGTGTGAGTGCCTGACATATTTGAACATAGTCAGCTTGGTAACCCTGAGCTTCTAATTGGCTATTGGCTATTTCACACAGCTGGGTGAAGTTTTTGCTGCCCTGGCGTAGCGAATCAATTACCTGTTTGAGAACCTGGCTTAATATGGCAGCTTTTGCGCGCTCTTCATCGTTCAAATAACCGTTGCGAGAGCTCATGGCTAGGCCATCCTCCTCACGCTTGGTGGCGACGGGAACAACTTCAATGGGCACGCATAAATCAACGACCATTTTTTTAATGACAGCCAGCTGTTGGTAATCTTTTTCACCAAAGAAAGCGGCATCGGGCTGTACCATGTTAAATAGTTTGGTCACCACCGTACTGACGCCATCGAAGTGTCCTGGGCGACTGCCCCCGCATAAACCTTGGCTAACATCCGGTACGCTAACAATGCTTTGCTGCTCCTGCCCTTGCGGATACATCTCTTCGGCGCTAGGGAAAAATAGCAGGTTGCAGTCACGATCTTGTAGGTGCTGCTGGTCGGCCGTCAGTGTGCGTGGATACTGAGTTAGGTCATCGGGATTGTTAAACTGCAGTGGGTTAACAAAAATGCTGGCCACCACAAAATCGCATTGTTCAGAGGCAGCATCAATTAGGGTCATGTGGCCTTCATGTAAATTGCCCATAGTGGGCACAAAGCCAATACGCTTGCCTTCACTGCGTGCAATACGTACTTGGTCGCGCAAGGCGGCAATAGTTTCTACTGTCTTCATGCGCTGAACCCGTGTTCGGCTGCAGGAAACGCCCCTGTTTTTACTTCCTGAGCATAGGCTTTAAAGGCTTGTTGAATGGTGCGACCTTCAACCATGTAATTTTTCACAAATTTTGGGACGTGGCCGGGATTCATGCCTAGCATGTCGTAACAAACCAGCACCTGAGCATCGGTATCACTTCCAGCGCCTATACCGATTACAGGAATAGATACGCTTTCGGTTAGTTGCTTGGCCAAGTCACTTGGAACGCATTCAAGTAGCAATAGGTCGGCTCCGGCTTGTTCCATTGCTTTGGCATCCCTAAGCATTTGCTTAGCGGCAGCCTCATCACGCCCTTGCACTTTGTAACCGCCAAATTTGTGTACATATTGCGGAGTTAAGCCTAAGTGACTGCAAACTGGAATTCCGCGTTCGCTAAGCATGGCTACGGTATCTACTAGCCAGGCACCGCCTTCTAATTTCACCATTTGCGCGCCAGATTGCATTAGCAGAGCTGCGCTATCAATAGCTTGTTCAGGAGTGGCATAAGACATAAAAGGTAAGTCGGCCATAATCAGAGCGCCCTGATTACCCTGTTTTACCGCTTGAGTGTGGTAACACATGTGCTCAAGCGTCACTGGGACTGTACTTTCCTGTCCTTGTAAAACCATGCCCAGAGAGTCGCCTACCAATAACACTTCAATGCCTGCGGTGCTTGCCAGGTGCGAAAACGTAGCGTCGTACGCGGTCACAACAGCGAACGTCTGCTTATTTTGTTTACATTGATGAAGCGTGTTTATGGTGGTTTTGCTCATACAGAACTCATTTGTCTTTAATATGGGGCGTATAGTCCAGATCTGGACAGGGTAAGTCAATTGCCATTTTTGACAGGCTGACGGTGAAAATACACCTTTTAAACAGGAGTGCCGCGTTTACTTAAGAAGGAGGAGCCTAAAACCTAGGCTTTGTAGCCCAATAGAGTGGAGGCGTTTTTAAGTGTGGGTGGGCTGTAAGTCGAAACACATATTTGCTATTTGGGCTTTTAATGAATGCCCTGGTGGAATTTGAAGATCAGGCTTTAGGTCGCTAAGAGGGAACAAGACAAAGCTGCGTTCAAGCATGAAAGGGTGGGGGACGGTGAGCCTTGGTGTGTGAATTTGAGCCTGGCCATATAGAAGTAAATCCAGATCTAGAGTGCGCTCACCCCAGTGGCGTTTCCGTAATCGGCCGTGCTGCTGTTCAATAGCCTGCAGTTCATCTAATACATGGTGTGGGCCAAGATAGGTTTGGAAGTAGGCGGCGGCATTTATGTAGTCGGGCTGATCCTGTGGACCAACGGGTTTGCTTTGATAAACCTTGCTGATTTCCACATTGTGGAAGTGAGGGTGAGCTTTTAGCTCATCAATGGCCTCTTTTATTTGTAAAAGAGGCTCATGAAGATTGCTGCCCATTCCGACATAAACATCTAGCAAAGGAAGCACTAGGCTTAGTCTCTGTTGGGCTTTCTAGAGCGCGGGCGAGATATACGGTGAGGACCGTCGTCGTCACGCTGTGGTTTATTGCGGCCGCGACTGTTATTGCGGTTTCGAGAATTAAATCGAGTCGACTCGCGACCTTGGAATAAAGCATCCGGGTTTTGTTCCTGATACTTAGTCCACCAGTCACCGGCGTTATCCAACTTTTCACCGTTTTGCTCACGCAACAACAAGAAGTCATATGCGGCACGGAAGCGAGCATGGCCGATAGTGCTTTCAAGTTGTTTTGGTAGGCGTCTTTCAAGGCGACGCTGTAAATCCCAAATTTCACGCATGGGAATCATGAAGCGCTTGGGGATAGTGGTGTGAGTTTGCTGATTACTGATTACATCTGCTGCCGCTTGGTGTAAGGCAGGAACAGCAGGGATACCTTGATTCTGCAATGTTTTGGCTGTTTCTAATAGGCAAGGCCATAGGAACACCGAATAGATAAATGCAGGTGTTAGGCTCTTGCCTTGGGCAATACGTGCGTCACTGTTCTGAAGTGCATGAACTACCATGTTTCGATATTTTTCTTGTTCGTTTATGCACTGCTGCGTATGTGGGAATAACTGGGCGAATAGATTGTACTTTTCCAATAGCTCAAAGGTCGTATGGGCGTGACCGGCCATAAACATCTTTAATACTTCTTCAAATAAACGCGCAGCAGGAATATCTCGTAGTAAAGGCGCGAGTTCTTTCATTGGCGCTGCAGTGCTTTTCTCTATAGAGAAATCCAGTTTGGCGGCAAAGCGTACTGCTCGTAGCATGCGCACGGGATCTTCGCGATAGCGAGTGGCAGGGTCGCCAATTAAACGCAGGCGACGCTTATTCAAATCTTCAATGCCATTGGCATAACTGTGTATGGAAAAGTCATCAATGTCGTAATAAAGCGCATTAATTGTGAAGTCGCGGCGGACTGCGTCTTCGTCAATGGTGCCGTAGACATTGTCACGCAATAACATGCCTGATTCGCTTTTTTTAGCTTGCTGCTTACCCTTGGCATTTTCATGGTGTCCACGCAAGGTAGCAACTTCTATCATGTCTCGCCCATAAACCACATGAACCAACTTAAAGCGGCGGCCAATTAGGCGAGAGTTTCTGAAAATTCCGTGAACCTGCTCAGGAGTGGCATTGGTTACCACATCAAAGTCTTTAGGTGACTGGCCCAGTAGTAAATCGCGAACTCCGCCGCCCACTAGGTAACTGTCGAAACCAGCGTTATTGAGTTTATACAGGACTTTTAGTGCATTTTCGCTTATCTGATCACGGCTAACAGCGTGGTCTTCACGAGGGATGACTTGTGCTTCATCTAATGCATCGGGAGTGTTTTTTTTAAATTTTGATATTAGGCGTTTAAACATGGTTAATTCGGAAGCTGATGTGGGCGAGTGATATTGAGACTTGAAGTTTCAGTTTGGTCAATTCGGTAGCTGGGGTGATTAACCATAGTTAAATTTGACCTTGCAGCGTTGAATTTCTTAGGGTTTAAGAACTCGAGGAGTTTACAGTAGTAATGGCCAAATACAAGTTGAGGTATTAGGGCTGTGGTCATTAATGGGACTTTAGAAAGAAAATGTCTAGGGTAGCTATTTTTATTATTATTTAGCGCTACCCTGGATCGGATTCGAGTACTTTTATTATTATTATTGGGGTCGAATTGTGTTTTGGGTGTCTGGTGTGCCCTAATTGTTATTTTAATAATGGGTCACTACACACTCAAAACACTAATTCTGGTTAGCCTGTTATTTTAATTATTTTGGCTCACATCAGAAGAACACTTTTTTATTTTTATTTTTGTGTTTCTTCTGCTGTGTGCGTAACCGACTTTTTTATTTTTGTTTGTGTCGGTCTCGCTGAGTTACTTTATATAAAGCATTTGCTGTGCCAACTTTTACAATCCCTTTAAAATCAACAGTTTACGGGGTTGTCGAACTTTTTCGCAGGTCAAATGTCAGAGCTTTGTTACCCTACCCCACCCTTTGTAACCCCTGAGTGGGCAAAACAGTAACACGGGTAACATTAATGGCGAATTGTAGCTTGGCAGTATTTTTATATTGAGCTACTTGGGTGAAAGAAGTGCTTTATTGCGTGTTCAGGCATGTTAAAAAACTGACTTTATTGGTGTGTTAGCTAGTTCGATTGGTTTTAGTGCCATTTAATGGCTTGTTGGAGTTACTTGATGGGGGATGTTACTGGAGAAATAAATCAAACTAATTGCTTTAGGCTCTTATTGTAAGTTAGCCCAAAGCAATCAGTTTCAGATGCCTGTTATTATTTTTATTGATGGCAAGGTATTTGAGTGAATATTATTATTTTTGTTTTTATCGCTCAAATACCGGAAAAACAGACTTTTTATTTTTATTGGTGTCTGTTTATCTGACTTACATTGTCTATTGCATTCCTTGTGCCAAAAACATAAACCTTAATAAAATCAATGGCTTATGTAATTCATTGGTTTTTATTAAAGGGCGGGACACCAATGTGTTACTAAAGTTGACGTGATTTTACTGATGGGTGGGGCGACAGGTAACAGAAGTGTGCGCGCTTGATGTAATCAAAGAGTGCTTCTTGATATATCCGGCTATAGCTCTAAAGCTGGAGCTGGTTATTGGGGTCTTAACTCAATAATAGCCTTTCATTCATGAGCCTATCCTAGAAACTGTCCTGGATATTTCTAGGACAGTTTTGAGAAGGGCTGAATTTGTTGGCTTTATTTGGTGGATTTTTTACGGGGGAAGCCTAAACGTTGGCGTCTTTCCCATAAGCTTTTGCGACTTATCCCCAGCTTCAAGGCCAGTTCGGTTTCTGTCATTTTATCTTCGTTTTCCAATACAAAATGCTGGAAGTAGTCGTCTAGAGATAATTCAGAGGGCTTAACCTCAGCCGTTTGTTCGCTTTGCTGTAAGGAAGCCATCATGGATGGGGCAATTTTGCCATCGGCCGGGGTGTCTATGGCCATGGATTCAGCACATATGTCTTCGCCATCATTTAAAATAACAGAGCGCTCGATGGCATTTTCCATTTCGCGCACATTGCCCGGCCAGTTATATGAATCGATGGACTTGGTACATTCAGCTGAAAACTTCAATAATGGGCGATTTAGCTTTTTACAGGTACGTTCCAATAGCTTCTGAGCTAGCTCCAATACGTCTTCACCACGATCTCGCAATGGCGGTAATTTTAATTCCACCACATTTAAGCGGTAATATAGATCTTCTCGAAATTCCCCCTTATGGGCTAGTTCTTTTAAGTGTCTGTGGGTAGCCGCCACTAGGCGCACATTAACTTTTTTACTCTGCACCGAACCCACACGGCGAATCTCGCTTTCCTGCAAAACCCGTAATAATCGAGCCTGTGCTTCAAGGGGTAATTCACCAATTTCATCTAGAAATAAGGTGCCGCCATCGGCAGCTTCTACCAGCCCAATACGAGCGCTGGTGGCACCGGTGAAAGATCCTTTTTCATGGCCAAATAGCTCTGACTCAATAAGATTCTCGGGAATCGCGGCGCAGTTTACGCTGATCATGGGGGCATCTTTGCGGTTGCTTTGCTCATGTATGGCTCGCGCCACCAATTCTTTACCAGTACCGGATTCCCCTAATACGAGTACGGTGGCATCGGTGGGGCTGACCTTACCAATCATCTTGAATAGCTTCTGCATGGGGGCACAGCTGCCAATGATGCCTGTGGTGGGGTAATCCTTGGCAATCTCTTGTTTTAATACCTTATTTTGTCGCTCTAAGTTACGACCCTTTAATATACGTTGAACTGCAATGAGCATCTCGTCGTGGTCAAACGGTTTTGCGATGTAATCTACCGCTCCCAGTTTCATAGCATCCACCGCACTTCTGAGGCTGGCAAAACTGGTCATGATAAGAACTGGAATAGGTCGAGCTAGGTCTATGAGTTCGGTGCCATTGCCGCCGGGCAGGCGCAAGTCACTGATGACCATATCAAATTGGGTGAGGTCAAACTCTTTGGCTTCGGTCAGGCTAGCCGCTTCTTCAACATCGTATTCGTTGCGAGTTAATAAACGTCGCAAGGCACTGCGAATAACTTTTTCATCTTCAACAATTAATATCTTAGTCATGAGATTTCTCGTTTTCAGTGCTGTGTTCGTATTGGTATCTGGGCAGACTTATCACTACACAGGTCCCGTTTTGCAACTCTTCATTGGCAGGGCTTTGAATACTGATATGACCGTAATGGTCCTCAATGATGCTATACACCAGAGACAGTCCTAAACCAGTGCCCTTACCCACTTCTTTGGTGGTAAAGAAAGGTTCGAAAATTTGTTCAATGGTATCGCTGCTGATGCCTGAGCCTTCATCAGTCACTTTTAGGGTAACCGTGTGCTCGTTCATGGAAGCCTGTACAGTAATTCGAGAGTAATCCGGGCTGGCATCACGGGCATTGCTTAACAGGTTTACAAACACCTGCTGTAGGCGTTGGTCATCACCCAGTACAATGCATTCTTCTGGGCATAAATTTACAAACTCATGATCATGTTTGCCCGATAACATAAGTAAATCCATGGCGTCCTGGGCGCACTGGCGTAGGCTCACTGGTCCTTGTTCCTGATGCTGTAGGTGATTGCCACTGTGAGAAAAGTTCATGAGAGATTGAACGATTCGGGTAACTCGTTGGGTTTGTTCTAGAATTTGTTCGCCAATATCCAGTAGCTCAGGGTTATCGGTTTCGTATTTAATATCTTGTGCCAGACAAGCAATGCCAGTGATGGGGTTGCCAATCTCGTGAGCGACACCAGCTGCTAGACGCCCAATGGAGGCTAAGCGCTCACTGTGGACCAATTCATCTTCTAATAGCTGAGTGTCGGTTTGGTCTTCTAAAAGAATTACCAAACCGCCGTACTCTTGGCTATTGGGGTTTTCCAGTGCCCCCTTATGCAGGTTAATCCAGCGTGGCCGTCCATTTACTTCAATGGTTTTTTTGTGCAGGTGGCTGTTACCGTCATTAATGAAGTCCATTAATAAACTGCGCATAGGCTCTTTAAGGTTATTAACCTTATTACCCACCACATCTTCAGCTTCAATTTGGGTCTGCTCAGTTAAAGCGCTGTTCCACATTAGGATTTCGCCGTCTGAGCCCAGACTACAAGCGCCCATGGGTAAGCGCTCTAGGGTTTGTCGATGAAAGCGCCTGAGACTATCGAGCTCAGCGGCCAGCCCAGTAAGGCGAGACTGGTATACTTCGAGGCCTTTTTCAATGAAGTGAATGTCGTGATTGGATTGCAATTCGCTGGCGTGCTTGAACGGCAGCCACTGGGTAACAAGTTGGTGTGCCACGGTGGGACCCATCAAGCCGGATAAATTCACCTCGACCTTGCCTCGTAGCAAGCGTAGCTGGTATGGACGCTCCTCATTTTCGGTGAGGTTTAAATCATTTAAAGCCTGAGTCATTTCGCGCTGGGCAGCTTGTTCCCCAAGGGCTTCAGTGAGGCTGGCGAGAAATTCTAGGGCGCTTTTGGCCACCAAATCTTGACGCTGGGGCGCGGCAAAGGTGTCTATGCTACAAGCCTCGGCGGCACTGGCTTCGATGGGGCGTGTCTTGCTGGTAATGGAGATCACGGCAAAGACCACAAAATTTAGCATCACGGACCCTGTGGCTGCTATATACCAGTTTTCAGGATTGGTGGGAGGCAGGAATGGTTTTAAGAAAGCAAAAATTGAAAAATCTAGCAGTGGCAATAGTAAAGCCCAAACCCAGATAGATATGCCCACTGCCAAGCCAGTAATAAAGCCCTGTCGATTGGCTGTAGGCCAATATAATACCCCAGCCACACCAGGCAAAAATTGAATGGTGGCCACAAAAGCAATGATGCCTAGCTCTTCAAGGCCTCGATCTTGGCTTAAGAAGCGGTAAAACACATAGCTTGCAATGAATATGGCGGCGATAAGCCAGCGTCTTGTCCACAGTAACCAGGCATACATATCTTGCTTGGGGCTGGGTTGAAACACGGGCAATACTAGGTGATTAAGGGCCATGGCCGCCATGGCCAAGGTAGTTACAATCACCACTCCAGAGGCTGCTGCTAAACCGCCAACAAAGGCAAGGGCAGTGAGAGCTGGGCTTTTTAGTTCGAGGCCAATGCCCACCGCAAAATACTCAGCAGGCGTATCAAGGTTGAGGTAAATACCTGCCCATAAAATGGGGGGAATCATAATTGCCATGGTTAGCAAAAATAATGGCATGCCCCAGCTGGCCATATTTAAGGCACGAGAGTTAGAGTTCTCGGTGAAGGCCATGTGAAACATATGAGGCATAACAATAGCCGATGCAAAAAATAGCAGTAACAAGGTTCTCCACGGCCCTTCCTGAATTGAGCTTTGCATACTGGCCAGGCGGAAGTGATTGTCTTGCAGCCAAACATCCATATCGCTGGGGCCATCAAATACCACAAATAAGGCAACGAACCCCAGAATACTAATGGCCACCAATTTAATGACAGATTCTACGGCAATGGCAAAAACCAGAGACTCGTGCTTTTCCCTGGGGCTCACATGCCGGGCCCCGAATAGGATTGCAAAAATAGTCATGACGCCACAATAGCCCAAGGCAATATCAATACGCTCAAGTTCCTGGTTAAGCAGTGAAAAGGTGTCTGTGACCGCAGTGATTTGCAAAGTAATGAGGGGCAATATGGCCACCAGCATTACCAGAGTGGTAAAGGTACCTACCGCGCGGGAGCGGAAGCGAAAGGCAAATAAATCTGCCAGAGAGGTGAGCTGGTAAGTGCTGGTAATGTGTAATATGGGTTTGAGTAAAATTGGGGCCAATACAAAGGCGCCACTGATACCAAGGTAATAAGTGAGATAGCCATAGCCGTATTGATGAGCCAAGCCGACGCTGCCATAAAAGGCCCAAGCGCTGGCATAAACACCCAGAGAAAGGACATAAATCGCAGGATGTCGCACCAGCTTTTGTGGTATCCATTTTTTTTCAGCTGCGTAGGCGGTAAAAAACAAGGTAAACAAATAGGTAATAACAATGCTTACCAAGGAGGCGATACTAAAGGTCATTATTGATCATCCTCCTGCCAGCGTTGTAGCCAAATTGAGGCGCCAATAAGAATCAGCCATAGAGCAAAAGGTCGATACCAGGAACCGCCTGGAGCCAGCCACCAGTCCACAATAATGGGCGAAAATAGGAAAGCGGCAAAGACAAGTATTAGGATCAATCTGTGTATGTACATAGCTTTCCGGCTGTGTGGCAAGGTTGCAGGTTTAGGATGTTACTGTGGGTAACAGAATAGGGCAAGTATAAGCTTATGGCGGAGTCAAAGGCTGTGGCCTAAGTTATTGTTTATTATAGAGTTAAATGTCTAAGCCATTTTGTAGGGCAGGAATCGCTTGGGGCTTCCAATGCGCTATGGCCCAGTTCAATATTTGATGTGTGTGATGGTGCTGTGCTGATGGTGGTTTGGCTTGATGCAAAAAGGATAAAGCGGCAAGCAGGTTGTCCTCAACTGTATTGAGGTTAAGAGCTTCGGCTTGATTTTGTTTGCTGAGCTTCTGCCCTGACTCATTGGTAATGAGTGGCAAGTGCAAATACTTTGGAGGCGGCATATTTAGCTGGCTCATTAAATATAGCTGCCTTGGAGTGTTATCCAATAAATCCAGCCCTCGAACTACATGGTTAATGCCGCTATGAAAATCATCCACCACTACGGCCAGCTGATATGCATATAGACCATCTTTACGCTTTAAAATCTGATCCCCTACCTCTCGTAATAAATTCTGCGAATATGAGCCATAGGTAGCATCTTGAAATGCCCAGTTTTCATCAAAGACAGCTAATCGCCACGCATGCTGAGAAAGGTTGGAGCCATGGCAATTCCCCTTATGCAATCCTTGTTGGTTTGCTAGGTTTTTACGTGAGCAGTTGCACGGGAAAATTAAATTGTTACTTTTTAGCTGATTCAAGTACTTTTCATAACGAAAACTGTTGTGGCTTTGAAATTCAATCTCGCCATCCCAAATAAGGCCGTGACTTGTTAATTGCTGGGGGATTAAGTGGCTAGCCGACTTATCCTCTCTTGGGGGGTCTAGGTCCTCTATACGCAGTAACCATTTTCCGTTATTGGCTTTGGCATCTAGGTAGCTGGCTAGGGCGGCGACGAGTGAGCCTTGATGTAAGGGGCCGGTGGGGGTTGGTGCAAATCGCCCTACATATTGAGACTGAGGCATTAGATGTCGATCCTTGGAGCCCAGAAACAATTAAGCACCCATAGAGGGTGCTTAACTACGAAAGAGTGTGAAGGTAGCTAATGACTAGCTACCTGTTTGCTTCTCTTTGATCTCTGCTAGCGTCTTACAATCTATACACTGATCGGCAGTGGGGCGAGCTTCTAGGCGGCGAACACCAATCTCAATACCACAAGCTTCACAATAGCCGTAATCATCGTTTTCAATGAATTCCAGCGTTTTTTCAATTTTCTTAATTAGCTTGCGCTCGCGATCACGGGTGCGTAGCTCAAGGCTAAATTCCTCTTCTTGGCTGGCGCGATCATTTGGATCAGCGTAGTTTTCGGCGTCGGTTTGCATATGGATCTTGGTGCGATCCGCCTCTTCCATTAACTCCAATTTCCAGTTATTTAGAATACTTTTAAAGTGCTCCCGCATCTCGGGGCTCATGTATTCTTCGCCTTTTACTTCTTTATAAGGAGTAAAATCGGATAATGCGAATGCGTTGTCTTGTTTTGCTGGCATATAATTCTGCCTCACCTTGCTAAGGCCAATGGCCATTCTCGTTTCCATTTACCAATCCAAAACAGTGCCTTGGATCAATAGGGGGCGAAAAGCTATCAGATTCTATTTCCCCATGCCACATTAATATCAAAAAAAGCAGATCTTTGTGGGAAAATAAGCAAAATATGCAAAAATATTAATGGATCAGCCCATGAAATTAGCCAAAAGGCTCAAAAATATCGAACCATTCCATGTTATGGATCTGCTGGCTCGGGCCAAATCCATGGAACGCGATGGTGCAGATATCATTCATTTGGAGGTGGGAGAGCCCGATTTTTCCAGCCCAAAAGGAGCGATTGATGCAGGCATTAAAGCTTTGCAGATGGGGCTGACTCATTACACCGCTGCCACCGGCTTGCCTGAATTAAAACAAGCTTTGGCAGACTTTTATTGGGATCGCTATGAAAAAAAAGTAAACCCGCAGCAAATTATCATCACTCCAGGCGCCTCAGGGGCTCTGCAATTAATTACCTCTTTGCTGGTTAACCCAGATGAAAGCCTATTACTGAGTGATCCGGGTTATCCCTGCAACCGGCACTTTTTAGCCAATATCAATGCAGATGGCCAAATGGTGCCTACACAGGCAGCCCAAGGGTTTCATTTAACCCCTGAATTGGTGAAAGCGCATTGGCGAGAGAAAACAGTGGGAGCGCTGGTGGCCAGTCCTGCGAACCCTACGGGGGGCGTGATGAGCATTGGGCAGCTTAATGCTCTGTATAAAGCGGTGAGGCAAGAAAAAGGCATTTTGGTAGTAGATGAGATATACCATGGCCTAGTTTATGGTAATGCTGAAACGGATACCGCTGTGGGCCTTGGGGACGATGTGTTTGTGATAAACAGCTTTTCCAAGTACTTCACCATGACAGGCTGGCGTTTAGGATGGTTGGTTGCTCCTGAATGGGCAGTGTCTGCACTTGATAAGCTGGCGCAAAATTTATTTCTGGCGCCTTCCACTCCGGCCCAATATGCCGCTCTGGGATTATTTAATCCACAAACCATGAATGAGTTAGAAGCACGCCGCGAACAATTCTCCCAGCGTTTAAATTATTTATTGCCTGCAATTGAAGCGTTGGGCTTTAAAGTGCCGGTAAAGCCTCAGGGAGCTTTTTATATTTATGCCGACATTAGTGTTTTCAGTGACGATAGCATGAAATTTTGTAATGACTTATTAGAACAGGAGGGCGTGGCGATTACCCCTGGGATAGACTTTAGCCTGGCTCATGGTGGGCATTTTGTTCGATTTGCTTACACTGCTGAAATCCCTCGTTTACGCGAAGCTGTGGCGCGAATTAAGAGTTTCCTGAGTAAACTAGGGAAAGATGAAAACCCTATTTGATAAGCGACTAATGTTCTAGTGAGCATTAGGCCGCTATTAAATAGGACTCTCGCCCTTTATTTGCATGCTTATTTTTACGTAAATATGCGCCTTTCCCCTTTTTATTGTTAACTACCTGTTGTCGATAAGCCCTAGAAGTGACTAGGGCCGCCAGGAAATTGTCTACGATAATCCCTTTGCCTATATCAACTTCCATATGATGGCCTTGAGCCTGAACTAATTTAAGTTTGTTTTTGTTCTTTTTCATTCCGCTTTCTTTTTGAGTGGGTGAGATCTGGATTGTAGCTGGGACAGGCATTAACTGCTACAAAACCCTTGTTTTAGCGCGAAGGGTAAGCACACTTAAAGACAGAGCTGTAGTACCATGACGGCACAAGTTATTTGGCAATATTAATAGAGGCGCCCTTTAGCCTAGGCTGCTTAAGTTACCGCATTACTCGTTCTGGATTTAAATATGAAGTTTCAATTTCCGCTGCAAAAAGGTAAATGGATAAAGCGTTATAAGCGCTTTATGGTGGACCTGCATCTTGAGAGCGAAGAGGTACTCACAGTACATAATGCCAATACGGGTTCCATGAAAAATTGCTACGTAGAAAACGGCGATGCCTGGTTTTGGGACAGTGGAAATGAAAAACGGAAATATCCCCATAGTTTAGAGTTAGTGCAAACGCCATCAGGCCATGTGGCATGTATTAATACTTCACGCCCTAATTATTTAGTGGCCGAAGCCATTGAAAAAGCGGTGGTAACCGAGCTGCAAGATTATAAAGCCCTTAAAATGGAGGTGCGTTATGGGGATGAAAAAAGCCGCATCGACATCTTATTAAGTGGCGGCGAAAAAAGTATTTATGTGGAGGTAAAAAACACCACCTTGCTGGAAGCCATGGACAATCAGGTACCCGACAAACACGGCACGACTGATGAGGGTATAGGCTTCTTTCCTGATAGCGTGAGCGATAGAGCCAGTAAACATTTACGAGAGCTCATGCGCATGATTGATGAAGGTCACCGCGCTGTTATTTTCTTTTGTGTTAATCACACTGGTATTAAAGAAGTGCGCCCGGCTGATCACATTGACCCGGTTTATGGCCAATTATTACGTGAAGCGGCGCAAAAAGGGGTGGAAATATTGGCTTATCGAAGTCATATTAATGAACATGAGATTTACCTGAAAGACAAGATACCTGTTGTCTTGCCCTAAATAACTGTAAAGGAATGCATTTTGAAAATATTGCTCATAGCCATTATATTAAGTTTTGGCGTAGGTTTGTGGTTTGGGGTAAATGTTGGAAGGGGCAATGCTTTATATGATAATCCATTATCGGACCCAAGCGTGATTGAAGACGCCCATGAAAGTGCCGATGACGAAGGTTTGATTGATAAGGGGAAAGAGTTTCTAAACCATAAAAAAGAGCAGTTAAAAGGAAAGGCAAAAAACATGGTGGACGACCTTTAATTTATATTTCCTGCCAATTTCTTAATTGCATATAGCCCCTTACCTTTGAAAGTTAAGGGGCCAAGTTATTTCCTTCTCCATTGCATATTGTGCCCACTTTTGCTATCTGAAACTATTTCCTTTCTTAAGCTGAGGCGGCTCAGAAGCTAATTGAAACTTTAGTGACCTTTTGATTTTAATCCCCGTAGGGTAAGAATTATGACCTTGGATTTTAGACGTTAACGTTTGTTCATATCATCACCTACACTTAACCTGATAAAGCTCAGCAGGTTAAGGCAGGGTGTTAATGTACAAGCTAGTTGAACATTGCTTATTGCCATTGGCGGCAGGCTATAAGCAGGCTTCCCCTATTAAAATGCTTCTGACTTTACCCTCTCTTAGACTGATTCCAGATCAAGTTTTAGCGGGCTTTGGGGCGAGTCAGCCATTTCTGCGTGCGTTTGATTTTTTTTGTTTTCTATTCAATGAACGAATGCTTGGTTATAAAGCCTCAGGTAATGGCGAACTTACAGCTATAAGTGCCGTATGGCGTATGTCTATTGGTCAGCTGGATGATGGGTTGACACCATGATTAGAGAATCTATTTCCACCCAATTATTTCGCCTGGTTTTTTTCTGCTACTGCCTAGTTGCCATATCAGTAACCGCTATTCATGTGGTGGAAGAATACCGACAGACCAAAAACTCTATTTTACAAGAACTGCATAGTTACCAAGTTATTTTCGGCCCAGTGTTGGGTAAAAGCATTTGGCACCTAGATAATGAGCGCACAGATGACGTGGTGAATGCTATAAATCTGGTGCCCATTATCGAAGGGGTAAAGGTGCAGAAATACAGGGAAAATAATATTTTTATGGCCCAAGGATTGGTCTTAAATGAAAATTTTGAAACACTTCTATATGAAGGGCATCAGGTAACCGTTGCCAATAATAAACACGACTTATTTTATTACGAATTTGATGTTAGTTATCAATATGCTGATGTCGAGCATAAGCTTGCCCATATTACCTTGTATAGCTCGTCTGAAATGGTGCTGGCTCGAGTTAAAACTGGATTTATTTTTCTGGCAATAAATTCAATTATTAAAGGTGTTGCTTTATGGTTTATTTTTTATTGGTTTAGTAATCGAATTATATTGCGCCCTTTAAATAAATTAGCGGAGTCTGTTAAGAAAATAAATTTCAACAATATGGGTGATATGGAAAAGATAAAAGTTAATGACAAAAATGACGAGATTCATGATCTTCAAATAAGCTTTAGCCGAATGATAAATGAACTGGATAAATCCAAGTTACAGATTCTAGATTTAAATGAAAATTTATTGAAAAATGTTCAGGCAAAAACTCACCAAATTGAACGAGAAAAAACCAAGTCAGTGCGTGCTTTAAATATAAAATCAGATTTATTGGCGACCATGAGCTATGAGATTCGCACTCCCATGAACGGTATTGTGGGTATGCTAGCCTTGCTTAGGACAGCGGATATTGATGCTAAAAGTTTAAAACAGGTAAAGCTTGCTCAAGGTAGTGCCAATACATTGTTGTTGCTAATTAACGATATACTGGATTACAGCAAGATAGAAATTGAAAATATTAAACTGGAAAATGAAGTGGTTTCTTTGCAAGAGGAAGTGACCAATATTCTTGATATTAGTAAAATTTTAATGAAGCAGAAAGGTCTACCATTTTCTGTGGATTTACAGCATCTTGGGGACTATAACGTGTTGGTTGACCCTCTTCGCTTAGGGCAAGTTTTCAGTAACTTATTAAGCAATGCTATTAAGTTTACACAAGAAGGAAAGGTGGGTGTTGTTTGTAAATTGCAGAGCGATAAACACAATGACGATTTTTGCGTATTGGCGGTGGATATTAATGATACCGGGGTCGGTATCTTGCCGGAAAAAATGAAGTCTTTATTTCATGACTCTGTGGGAGCTACGGAAGATACTACTCGAAAATTTGGAGGCACTGGGTTAGGGCTGCCCATCGTTAAGGTGCTTTGTGAATTGATGGGTGGCAAGGTATGGGCCACTAGCACCCCAGGGAAAGGCAGTTGTTTTAGTTTTGAAGTATGCCTGCAAAAAGTATTGTTTCAAGATAATAGCCATAAGGGGTTAGATGGCCATTCTGATGCATCTCTACCTTCAGCGCGTATTTTATTGGTAGAAAATAACTTGATAAACCAAACAGTTGCCATTGAAATGTTACAGGATTTATCTCAGCGGGTAACCCTAGTTCATAATGGTCAGGAAGCCCTAGCTGCATTATTGGAAGGAGGGGAATTTGATCTCATTCTGATGGATTGCAATATGCCGATTATGGATGGTTACGAGGCGACTCGTTTAATTCGTAAAGAGGAAATCACGGGGGCAGGAAAAGATAGTCCGATTCCGATTATAGCCATGACCGCCAATGCCATGGCAGGTGACATGGATAAATGTTTAGATGCCGGTATGGACGATTACCTTTCAAAGCCGGTGGATGTGAAAGCCTTAAAGAGGAAGCTGAAGCTCTATTTAAGCTAACGCTTACCTGCTTTTTGTGTGCCCTTGAATGAGGCGTATCTGTTGATGGTGGGATTCTGTTATTATGGCGCCATCCAAGCTTTGATTCTCACCTATTTATACAGGGCCATCCCTTGAGCCAAACTGACTTCGCCTCTTTAAAATTACACCAGCCGCTATTAGATAACCTTAAATCCTTGGGTTATGACGCCATGACGCCTATCCAGGCGCAAAGCCTGCCGAATATATTAGCCGGCAAGGATGTGATTGCCCAAGGTAAAACTGGCTCGGGCAAAACAGCTGCGTTTGCCCTAGGCTTGCTCCAGGCCTTGGATGTAAAGCGTTATTACGTGCAGTCAATTGTATTGTGCCCAACCAGGGAGCTGGCCGACCAGGTGGCAAAAGAGATTCGCAGGCTGGCCCGCACCATTCACAATATTAAAGTATTAACCCTATGTGGCGGCATGCCATTTGGACCTCAAATTGGCTCCTTAGAGCATGGCGCCCATATTATTGTGGGAACTCCTGGCCGCGTGGAGGAGCACGTTCGTAAAGGCACCTTGGAGCTAGATCGTGTTAATAATCTAGTGTTAGATGAAGCTGACCGTATGTTAGAAATGGGTTTTCAGGAATCTGTTGATAACATCATTGTGGATATCCCTAAAGATCGCCAGACCCTGTTGTTTAGCGCGACCTTCCCCGACACCATAGAAGCCATCTCAAAGCGTATTATGAATGCGCCTGTGCGTGTACAAGTGGAATCTAAGCACGATGACAGCAGTATTAAGCAACACTTTTATAAACTTAGAAACAGCGATGAACGGATGCTGGCCCTGCGTTTACTATTATTAAAGCACCAGCCAGAAAGCACCGTTGTATTTTGTGCGACTAAGCGAGAATGCCAGGAAGTGTGCGACGATCTGCGTGAAGAGGGCTTCAGTGCTGTAGCCTTGCACGGTGACTTAGAGCAAAGAGACCGTGACCAAACATTGGTGCGATTTTCTAATAAAAGTGCCTCAATATTAGTGGCCACAGATGTGGCTTCACGCGGGCTAGACATAGAAAAGTTAGATGCGGTGATTAACTACCATATGGCCCGAGACCCAGAAATACACGTGCACCGCATTGGTCGAACAGGGCGTGCTGGCAGTAATGGTTTAGCGGTGACTTTTTATGTTGAAAAAGAAACCTACAATATTGGGGTACTTGAAGATTACCTTGATATAAAAATAAGCCCTGAAGAGTTACCAAGAGAAAGCACCTTAAACACGCCTATCTTTTACGCTGACATGGTGACGCTACAATTAGACGGTGGTAAAAAACAAAAAATTCGTCCAGGGGATATTCTAGGTGCACTAACGGGTGATAACGGCATCTCAGGTTCGGAAGTAGGTAAAATTAATATGTACGATAACTGGGCCTATGTGGCAGTACATCGTGATGCTGCTAAGCCAGCGCTTAAAAAATTAAGTGAAGGTAAGCTTAAAGGGCGTTCAGTGCGTGTAAGGCGTTTACGAGGATAAAGTCATAGGCGCAAGCAATTAATAAAGGTGTCCATTATCTTTATGAATAAAAAAGCCCCGTTAGCTTAAATACTAACGGGGCTTTTTAAATTTTAAGAGGTACTTATAAGAGTTAGCCTATTTTTTTAATAAACAGTGTAGAAGTATCACTGTCCACTACCTCAACTTTATCGCCTTCTTTTAACGGATCATCTGATTTCACTTTCCAAAAGGTATCGCCTAATTGAATGCGTCCTTCAAAATCAATGTCGGTTTTCAAAGTGAGCTTACGGCCAATAAACTGAGTGGTTTTATGGTTTAACTCAGGACGGTCAGAACCTTGTAATTCGGCACGATAATAGCGCCAGTATAATAACGAGCAAATAATAGAAAGAGCGGCATCGGTCAGCACTTGCGAACGCCATAACATGCCACCATCTATAATCGCGGGAGAAATAGACACTAGTACGCCAGTAATAAGTGCCCCAAACGCAGCGCCTAGTAAAAAGCCTGCCGCGCCGAATGCCTCACCAATTAATAAAACTAAACCTAATATAAACCAATGCCATTGATTTAATTGGTCTAGCCAAGCCCACAAATCATTTTCCATATGCGAATCCTTTAGGCCGTTAAGGCTTCTTCATTTCTTTCAATAGGTCGTTAATGCCAGCCACCGAACCAATCACACTGCTGGCTTCCAAAGGCATCATCACCAATTTACTGTTTTCGCTTTGACCAATGGCCGTTAGGGCATCAATATATTTTTGGGCCACGAAATAATTAATGGCTTGGCCGTTACCCTCGCTAATGGCTTTGGAAACCACAGCCGTGGCACGGGCTTCAGCTTGGGCTAAACGTTCACGTGCTTCGGCTTCTTTAAAGGCGGCTTCGCGAGCACCTTCGGCTTTTAAAATAGCCGCTTGTTTTTCACCAAGTGCGACTTCAATAGAGGCTTGTTTTTCACCTTCAGCCGTTAAAATAGCGGCACGCTTATCTCGCTCCGCTTTCATTTGGTTAGCCATAGATTCAACCAGGTCGGCAGGAGGCGAAATATCTTTTATTTCAATACGCGTAACCTTTAATCCCCAAGGATCGGTGGCTTCATCTACCTTGCCTAATAACATGGCGTTAATGGCATCTCGGTTACTCAGCATGGCATCTAATTCCATAGAGCCCAGCACCGCACGAATGTTTGTCATGATGAGATTTTGCATGGCACGGGGTAAATCGTTTACTTCGTAAGAGGCTTTTACAGGATCCAATACCTGGTAAAAACACACAGCGTCGGTGGTAACCATGGCATTATCTGAAGAGATTACTTCTTGAGGGTCTATATCTAATACCTGCTCCATGATGTTTTGCTTAAAACCAATGCCATCAATAAAAGGCCAAATAAAATGTAGTCCAGGATCTAAAGTTTGGGTGTATTTTCCAAAACGCTCAACAGTCCACATGTAGCCTTGCGGCACCATTTTTATGCCTTGTGAAATGAATACCACTGCCAATATAGCAATGATAATGACGGTTAATTCTATGCCAAACATAGTTCGATCCTTGTAAATGCTAAGTTGAATGTAGACTAACACCTAACAGAGAGACTTTCCTGCGGTGTATTTGTTATTGCTGATATTTGCTTAATTGACTTTTTTTGCCCTTAAACTTTTCACTCCAGCTCACCAGACATTCATGTTGAAATTTGAAAGTGCGCTGAACTCGCTCGCTTTTATAATGCCAGACCTCGCTATTGGCTTTGCTTGATTTAACAATGACAGGCTTCCCGAATCGTTTCTCAATGTTCGTGGCAGGTATGCCTTTTTTTAGTTGGCGTTTTACTCTCAAATTTCGCAGCTGGGTAGGAGAGAATTGATTACAGGCGCTTGAAATGGATTTATTTGTTTTCTTTGGAATAACATTTTTGTTGTAACTGCTGGGTGCATTGATGGTTTTTAACGTTAGTCCCATCTCTTGTGGAGGCTGGTAGGCTTGTGCGTTATTACTACAAGGGCTATCGCTATAGGTGATGCCACTATCATTGCTGCAACGGTAGAGCTCCCCATAGCAGGAGTAGCTTAAAAATAGGGTAAGAATAATAGAGAAAGCTTTCATACAAATCCTTTTGTATTAGCATTGTTTTAAAAAATAAAAAAACCCGCCGAAGCGGGTTTTCCTACATGGAATTAAGTCAGTTTTTGCTCCATGCAAAACTGATATGTCCACCATCCCTGGTGGTTGTATATAAGCTGTGCAATCAATTAAAGCGCTTTTATCGCTTCAATCTGTTTGCCTACAGGATGTAGGTAAATGCAAAACTGACATTTACACCATCCTTGGTGGTCGTACATAGGCTGCGTCGGGAGCGTGCAGCCTTGCACAATATTAAACTAAAGCGATTTTATCGCTTCAATCTGTTCACTCAGTTTCTTAGATGTACTTTCAAAGTCTGCCAATTTAGCTTTCTCTTTTTCAAGTACTTCTTGTGGGGCTTTGTCTACAAACTTAGGGTTGTTAAGTTTACCCGCTACTCGGCCCAATTCTTTTTCGTTTTTATCAAAGGCGCGGGTTAAGCGGTTAAGCTCGGCCGCTACGTCAATGTTGCCAGCCATAGGCACTAACACTTCCATTTTGCCAACCAATGCCGTGGCTGAAAGTGGAGCGTTATCGCCGTCGTTAAGCCAGGTAATTTCTTCTAGTTTGGCCATGGCCTTTAAGAAGGTATCGTTGGCTTGTAAACGGCGTTGATCATCTTCGCTGCCATTGCGGAACAAGCATTTAACCGGCTTGCCTGGGCCAATGCCCATTTCCGCACGAATGTTACGAATGCCTGTGATCACGCCTTTTAGCCATTCGATGTCTATATCGCTCTGGGCGTTTACTTTGCTTTCATCAAACTCTGGGTAAGGCGCTAGCATAATGGTGTCACCAGTCTTACCAGCGATAGGTGCAATGCTCTGCCAAATTTCTTCGGTGATGTAGGGCATCATTGGGTGTGACATTCTTAGAATGCTTTCCAGTACGCTCACTAACGTTTTGCGGGCGCCACGCTTTTGTGCATCAGATGAGTTTTCATCCCAAAGAACTGGCTTAGACAATTCTAAATACCAAGCGCAGTATTCGTTCCAAACAAAATCGTAAATGGTTTGTGCGGCAATATCAAAACGATAATTTTCTAAGGCATCAATTACTTCTTTTTGCGCTTGCTGTAAGCGTGATTCAATCCATTGATCGGCCATAGAAAGTTCTACTTCGCCACTGTTTATATCTTCAATATCACTTTTTGTTAAGGGCTGCTCGTCGGTTTGACCAATGCTTTCCATTACAAAACGAGTGGCGTTCCAAAGCTTGTTACAGAAGTTGCGGTAACCTTCTAAGCGGCTCATATCAAATTTTACATCACGGCCAGTAGAGGCCAGCGAAAGAAAAGTAAAACGCAACGCATCAGTACCATAGGAGGCAATGCCTTCTGGGTAGTGTTTACGTGTTTGCTTTTCAATTTTAGCGGCCATTTGTGGCTGCATTAAACCGCCAGTACGTTTCTGTACTAGATCATCAAGAGAGATGCCGTCGATGATATCTAATGGGTCCAATACATTACCCTTGGACTTAGACATTTTCTGGCCTTCTTGATCACGCACTAGGCCGTGAACATAAACCGTTTTGAATGGCACTTCACCGGTGAATTTAAGCGTCATCATAATCATGCGCGCCACCCAGAAGAAAATAATATCAAAGCCGGTAACCAATACATCTGTTGAATGGAAGGTTTCCAATTCTTTGGTTTTCTCAGGCCAGCCTAAAGTTGAGAACGTCCATAACGCAGAGCTAAACCAAGTATCCAATACATCGTTATCTTGGCGTAGGTTAACGTCGTCGCCTAGGTTATTTTCGCTACGCACTTCCGCCTCATCACGACCAACGTAAACGGAGCCTGCATCGTCGTACCAGGCTGGGATTCTGTGTCCCCACCAAAGCTGACGAGAAATACACCAATCGTTTAAGTCACGCATCCAAGAGAAGTACATGTTTTCATAGCTTTTAGGCACAAACTGAATGTCGCCGTTTTCAACCGCTTCAATAGCCGGCTTGGCCAGTGCTTCAACACGCACATACCACTGATCGGTTAGCATGGGTTCAATCACTACACCGCCACGGTCGCCATAAGGCACGGTTAAATCGTGATCTTTAATTTCGTCTAGCAGACCTAGTTCATCAAATTTAGCCACAATAGCTTTACGAGCGGCAAAGCGTTCTAAGCCCGCGAATTCGCTTGGTAAATCGGCTGGGTAATCAGTGCTTTCTTCACCATTGGTATCGAACACTTCAGCGGTGGCGCGAATGTCGCCATTAAAGGTAAGGATGTTAATCATAGGCAGTTTATTGCGCTTGCCCACTTCGTAATCGTTAAAGTCGTGGGCAGGAGTAATCTTTACACAGCCCGTGCCTTTATCCATGTCGGCATGTTCGTCGCCCACAATAGGAATGCGGCGACCCACTAATGGCAGCTCAATGAACTGACCAATTAAGTCTTTGTAGCGAGGGTCTTCAGGATTCACCGCAACACCGGTATCACCCAGCATGGTTTCTGGGCGGGTAGTTGCGACAACAATGTAGCTCAAACCTTCTTGGGTGGTTAGGCCGTCGGCCAGTGGGTAACGGAAATGCCACATGTGGCCTTTTTTATCTTTGTTCTCTACTTCTAAATCAGAAATAGCGGTATTTAATTTAGGGTCCCAGTTTACTAAGCGCTTGCCACGGTAGATAAGGTCTTCTTTGTGTAAGCGAACAAACACCTCTTGTACGGCTTTGCTCATGCCGGGGTCCATGGTGAAGCGCTCACGGCTCCAATCTACCGAGCTGCCTAAGCGGCGAATTTGGTTGGTAATATTGCTGCCAGATTCTTCTTTCCAGTCCCATACTTTTTCTAGGAATTTTTCACGGCCTAATTCTTTACGGTCGATGCCTTGTGCGGCTAGCTGGCGTTCTACCACCATTTGTGTGGCGATACCGGCGTGGTCGGTACCTGGTTGCCAAAGGGTGTTTTTGCCCTTCATGCGGTTATAACGGGTCATGCAATCCATTATGGCGTTATTAAAGCCGTGGCCCATGTGCAAAGAGCCGGTGACATTTGGCGGCGGAATCATGATGCTGAAGGCGTCGTCGCCTCCCTGAGGGGCAAAATAGCCCTTTTCTTCCCAGGTTTTGTACCAGGATTTCTCGATTTCGTGGGGCTGGTAGGTTTTATCCATTGCCATGGTATTTATGCACCAAAGATTAAGCTGAAAAATGGCAGCGATTATAGCGCTTATTAGAAATGGATAGTAGGGATGGGGTAGTAGGGCGTAATGGTTGGTCAGCTTACTGTGTAAAGTGCTGCTTAAGGTGTGGACTAGAGGGCGGGAATGTTGACCTTTGATACTTGTGCATAAGGGCATGCTTAATTAGACTGCCCGCGTCAATTTAACTCTCTAAGTTAAGACATGGATTATTAAGGATAATAGCTAATGAAAGCACCCCTCTCTATTGCGCTCGTTCTAAGCGCTGCATTGTTGTCTGCCTGTGGCAGTAGCTCTTCTGATGAAGAGCCAGATCCAAGTGGCCCAATTCCTATTGAAGCGTCTTTTGAAAAGTTTGATTTAAGTGCTTATGAGGCTAAGACTATTAATGCTGAAACCTTGGCAGGTACTTGGGTAAAATTAACTTCTGTTGAGTGGGTAGAAGGGAATAGTGATGGCATTGAGCCACAAACCTCGCAAATTAAAGAATATTCTATTATTCGATCTACAGACACAGGTTATGAAAAATCTATAAGTGAAGGTTTTTTTGGTGCGGTGACTGTGGATGGAAGTGATGTGACTTTCGAATATGGTGGCGTTGGTACAATTATCGACAACAATCATATCTATGGTACCCGAGAAGATGAAAGCGAAGTTTTTACAATGGTTAAAATTAGTAATGACGAGATATCATTCGGGACCGCCAATTACACCTTTAATGAGGAAGGCATAACTAAAAATGTATTTTGTTTTTTACAGGAAAAAACAAATCATCTGATAAATTCCGATTCTGATTTTAATGATGATAATTCATTTTCATTGGAGGTTGGTTTTGAAGATGGTCTCTCCGGAGATGATCTTATAGGCATATATGCTTGGAATGACGAAGGTGCTGAGTTGAACGATTATTCTGAGCTTCAGATTAATGTAGAAGAAACAAGGTTTCTAACTCCTCAGGGTGATACCGCAAACTTTTCAATGGATGTAGAAACTAGTTTTAGTAACACCATGACGTTTAGTGGTATGGGTGATTCTAGCTCTGTAAGCGGTACCATTCAAATTCAACTTCCACTGCAATAAAAAATAGAGCCCATTAAGCATGGGCTTTTTATTTAACGCTGCTTATAATAATAAAATAGATCACCGCTAATGAATCTCCTAATAAAAAGTATCTCGCTGATATTAAGCACTGTATTACTAATCGCCTGTGGTGGTAGTTCATCTGATTCTAATAAACCAAAGCCCTATTCGCTTGATGGTTATCAAGGGCGCAACGTTAACTCTGATTCGTTAGCGGGAACTTGGGTATCAGTGAGTGAGCAACGAGATCTCCTGAGTGGCGATAATGAAGCATTTGAAGAGTATTATGATATTAACAAAGAATATTTTGTAATAGATGGCAGTGGTAATGAGTTTTTAAAAACTTCTTGTACTGATAATAATGGTTCAATAATTGAGATGAATGGTGATGAAATTACGGTAAACGGAAATACCGGTTTAATTGTTAACAATCAATATCTATTCACGTCTCAGGAAGAGAAACCTTTGTATAGTGGGTATGACCACGTGACCACTAGTTCTTTTGAAATGATTAAAATAAGTGATAGTACTGAACCCTTTGGATTGCTTGAATTAACAGGAGATTTCTGGGACGGTCTAGAAAGGAGCGTAGATTGTTTTAGGCAAGGTTATTTTTACAGGGAAAATTTCATGTATGACTCTTATGTTAATAAAGAAATTTACGCTATTGGTTTAGATTACGCTTCTGCAATTAAATTAGAGCAATACTCGGGAGGCTGGGCTGATATTACTATAGATATCTTTGGCTTATCATTCCTTAATGATGGAACAAGTATTAGTATCAATTCTCAGTCTAATACAGCTCATAGTATTGATATTGTAGGTTCTGATGGTTTCGAAGGTATGGTGATGAAGGGCAATATTAATATTCAGCTGCCCATTCATTAAGAGCTTATTTTTCATTGCTTGCAGGCCTGATCTCCCTATTTGCTTCTGCAATTATGAAAATACCTTTACCAATGTAAAGTCCCTAGCGGCACAGGGCACTTAATTGCAAAATGCAGGTCATATCTCAAGCTACTTTTAATCAATGCAATATATAGACTGGTGCCACCACTAATACAGTAATCACTAATATGCTCCATATTGAATGAGGCAAATGAATTGGATAAACTGTCACCAGTTATAGAGTTAATCAACAGGCGCCATTTTTTATGAGCACTAAATACCGTTTTATTCCTTTTTTAGCACTGCTATCCGCGTCCTTGTTGCTGGTGGGTTGTGATGGCGACCCAGACAATGACGATGACATCATTGATCTTGATGACATTGTGGATATTGAAGAGTTCGATATTGACAATTATACGGCACTAACCACGAGTACAAATTTAGCGGGAGTGTGGGTGGCAGCAAGTACAGGTACATTTGCGCGCGACGATGGCGGTGATGCCAAATATGGCGATCAAGTGGCCTTAATTTATTTCACAGTCACTGGTAGTGATGGTGACTACGAATACGCCAACTGTTTTGATACCGGCACCCTAGAGCAGTCGTATGATCGAGGTGGTTATGAGCCTTTAACGATCGGCACGGGTAACACAGTTACATTTGATTCGATATTAGATGGTGTGGATGACGATGACGATGGTAACGATGATAAATTATCGGAAGAGGATGAGGATTACAACAATACGGGCACGCTAACAGCATTCAATGAGATTAATAGTGTGTTTACTTTCAATGATGGTGACTCATTAGAAACCAATACTTTTAAGATGTTTAAGGTAAGTGATGACGCCAGTGCTTTCATTGGTACAGGGGTGTTTACCGAGACAGGAGAGTTGGACTCTAATGGTAATTTAACGTGCTTTGCGCAATGGGTAGGTTCCTACGATACCACCGAAGGCTTGTATCAAGTAGAGCGCTTTGATGCGAGCTTTGATGGTTCCGGGCATCCTTTTACTACATCAAATTATGACTCAGATGAAGAAGATACTGAAAAACAATATTCCAGTATTTCATATGGAAGTAGTACATCGGCAACTGCGCAAGAAGATGATGAAGGTGACGGCATAAGTGTTAGCTACCTTTCATTTTTAAATATGCTGACATTTAGTTTTGAAGGTAGCTCTACCGTTGATCATCAAGGTGCTTTAACTGTGACTCATACTGATTTGATTAACAGATAAAATTAATACTTAATTAATAAAAAAGCCTGCAATCGCAGGCTTTTTTATTGGCTTTAATGTTATTCCTAGAAATAAAACCTAAGAAGAAACACAAACCCCTTTCATCAATATCTTATTGGTCCAGTGTAAAAAACCATGTGAAGTGGAAAACTGAGTGCTCACCGCACGAATGTCGCCATCACATTGCTTTACCAACTTATTCTTCGCTTCTTCCACATAGTCAGTGTCATCCGCAAACCATAAAACCACTTTTTGTTCACTGCGTGCTTCAATGTACTTGGCTTTTGAAGCCGTTGGCATTTGGCCATCAAAGCCATCAGTGTGCACCATGTGAATACTATGGGTGCAGCCCATTATGGTTAGTGCCGACAACGCCAGTAAAGGCAATAATAATTTTTTCAGACTCATATTTATGTTCATGTTCAGGCCCTATGCTTTGTTGCAATAACCGCTGGCAATGATTTCACGCTTAAATACTAGTACGTAAGCGGTGGTTTGATGCTTGGTTAAAATGCCAGTTAACTTGCCACCCTTGCATTGATCCTTTAAACCGTTCACAGCTTCTTCTACAAAATCATTTTGGCTAGTGAAGCCTAGGAACAACCAATCATGGGCGGTACTGCTAATGAGGTTGTTTCTATCATTGGGTACTTGCGTTAACGAAACTGAATTAAGGCTCACACAACCCGATAGGGTCATAAGGGTAACTAAAGCAATTAAAAAACGAGACATGGCAATATTCCTTAAATAATACAAAAAGCGTTTAGACGAACAATTTCACCACTGACAGCACCATAAGTGGTGGCCTCGCGAGTGCTGCGTAAACCGGTAATCTTGCCTGATGGGCATTGAACATAAAGTTGCTCAAGTACGTTTTCGGCGTAGTTGTCATTAAAGACAGGATTGCCAGTGCGTGGGCCCATGTTCATGAGGGCTAAAATATCTCGAATTTCTTTTAGGGAATTTTGAGTGTTGTGGTTAGTGGCTAAGCGCGAACCCACGTCGGCAATCACCGCAAGTTCTATGGCAAACTCACTTACCTTAACTGAAATGGGTTTGAGGCTTCCTTGGCTTTGGTCTATGTCGCTAATTTGCACGTGGTCTAAACGAGCACACGCGGTCATGAGCAATAAAATCCCGTAAAGGGTAATTTTGTACATGGGGCATTCCGTTGATTTTGTAAATAAAGGGAGTATATCAATTGTAACTGAACAGCAGCTGAATGGCTCAGGCTGCTAACAAAAATTAGCTGTGTAAATTTTTATATGTGATGTCATCACCATACTTTTACAATTGAGTGAATGCTGGGCGACTAGCCGCGTAAATCTCGATAGATGACTTCATAACCACGATCTTTATAAAACTTATAATGTTTACGGGTTTGCTCAAGCACGGTTTCGTCTTGAATCACGACTTCTAGCACTCTGCGAAAGCGACTAAAAAAACCAGGGATAGGGTCGCTTAAATTAATGAGCACATCGCTATGGTGATCAGGATGATCTTGGTAGCCAATTTGAATTTGTGACTCGGGTAATTCAGGGTCGCCAATCATATTGTGCGGTAAGAAGGCTTCGTCTTTATATTCCCATAACAACACGTCTAGTTGTTTGGCATCGTCTTCGTTTTTGGTGTGGATATAAATGTTGTGACCTTCGCCATAAACCTTGCTCACGAGATTACAAACAAATCGAAAGCGATCTAGGTGCTGGGTTTGTCCCAGTATGTAAAAGTCTATGGTGGTCATGAAGTCTTTATTCATTGGCTAAAGGCATAAATGCCCCGACAGTATAGGGAATGTGCCTGTTATTCACTAGCATGCTTTCCTTTAAAGCCAGCGTCGGACTTATAGGTAGTAATACACAATCGGTTATTTTGTACCAAATTGTTAATTGATATGCCCCAACTGGCTTAAATCCGTTAGTATATTTGGCTAGAATTCACATGCATGTTTTTCCGCTATTCAAGGATGTTTCATGGCTTCAGCCGACATTGATTACAGTCGCGATATAAAAAAATACACTAAATTAGTGGCTCGCAATAAATGGCAAAACAAGTACTTGCCTAGCTGGTGGCCTGGGGTAAAGAAGAAACCCATTATTATAAGTGAAGGGGACTCTTGGTTTGATTTCCCGCTTAAAAGCCTTACCGATGTATTAGGGGTATTGCTGCGTTATGGCATTGGCCTGCAAAATTTTGGAATGGACAGTAAAACCAATATTATGGATTACGTGAGCCGTGATAATAAGCTGGATGGTTTGTTTTTACGCCTAGAGCGCAGCGGTGATACCGCCCCGGAATTATCGGCTAAAAAGCCCAACAAAAAAGGCGGGGTCGCTGAGGATAAGTTTCCATCTACTACTCTTTATGAAGCCTTACAAGATCGCACCATTCAAAAGCATTTAGATTGTATTTTATTGAGTGCCGGTGGTAATGATTTGGTTGAAGCGGCCCGTAAGGGCGTGATTCTGGATTATCAGGGCACTTGCGCAGACTCTTACGATAAAACACAACTTAAAGACGCTGCCCAAGACATTGTAGGCCACTTTCTAGAAGCCATTGTGTACCGAGATCAGTTTGCGCCAACGGCGAATATTGTTTGTCACAGTTACGCTTACCCTATTCAATTAAGTCGCGGCACCACCACCGAATTTGATTTTAAAGACGTCAGTAAACTCATTGAATTACTGCTTAAATTTTTAAACATAGGCTGGATTAAAAAACCGCTTGCGGCCATTGGCATTGACGTAGACGACCTAGGCACGCACACCATGGTGAGTGACGCTCGCTTGCATTTATCGCTAGATGATAAAGGCTGGCCTAAAAACGAGGGGGTCTTGGTTCATCCTGAGCGCCAGGCCTTCATTAAAATTATGATTAATGCCTTGTACGACGAGATGCAGGTATTGCCTACTCGCTACCAGCAAGAAACTGGAAAGCCGTTAACTCACTTTGAATATTTGGATATTCGTGAAATGTGTCAAGATCCCAAATATTGGGCCGATTTTATTCATCTGAATACTAAGGGTTATAAGGAAGTGGGTAAGGTCTTTGTGGATAAAATAAAGGCCATTTTATAAGGCGCCAGCTTTAGCCTGCTAAACTGTTAATAGATGTTTGGCGGGAGATGGGCATGAGGAAAAAATCGTTGATGGTGGTGCTTATTGTGCTGGCGGCTTTTTTAACGGCTTGCAGTATTTATTATCACCAGGGTAAACATGGCCGAGGTGGCGTGGTGATTACTGTGCCGGAGAACCCTGAGGTAAAGCCCATGCCGGATGAGAATAAAAAGCCTAAATAGCGGGTTTACGATTTAAGAAATAAAAAGGGCAGCCACATAGGCTGCCCTTTTTATTGGTTTAATTTAAAGGTGAAGGCTAGATAGCTTTAGCGGCTTATCAGCTCACCAAAAAAGGAATAGGGCGACCTATTAGATCACCCCTATTCTTCGTTTATTTAACTTTGTTAGCTAAGTATTTCACTAGAAGAGGAACAGGACGACCAGTCGCGCCCTTATTTTTACCGCCGCTATTCCAAGCCGTACCGGCAATGTCTAAGTGTGCCCACTTCTGGCCTTTAGTGAAGCGAGACAAGAAACACGCTGCGGTAGTGGCACCGGCCAAGCGCCCGCCAATGTTGGCGATGTCGGCAAAGTTGCTGTCTAGCAGCTCTTGGTATTCATCTTGTAAAGGCAAGCGCCATGCGGCGTCTTGGCTAGTTTCGCTGGCACTTAATAGCTCGCCCGCTAACCCTTCATCCTGAGTGAATAACCCCGAGTTCACACCACCTAGGGCCATCATGCAGGCGCCGGTTAGTGTGGCAATATCCACAATAGAGGCTGGCTCGTAGGTATCAATGGAATAGGTGAGTGCATCACATAATACCAAACGGCCTTCGGCATCGGTGTTTAGAATTTCAATGGTGGTGCCATTCATGGCGGTAACAATGTCTCCTGGCTTACTGGCATGCCCAGACGGCATGTTTTCAGCGGCAGCCAATACACCCACAAAGTTTACTGGTAGTTCCAGTTTAATCATGGCCAGCACGGTGCCCAGTACCGAAGCAGCGCCACACATGTCGTATTTCATTTCATCCATGCCAGCGCCAGGCTTTAAGCTAATGCCGCCAGTATCAAAGGTGACGCCCTTGCCTACCAATACATGTGGTTTGTCGCCTTTTTTGCCGCCCATGTATTCCATGCAAACAATCTTGCCTGGCTCAATGGAGCCTTTAGATACAGATAAGAATGAACCCATGCCCAGCTCTTCCATCTTATCTTCATCTAAAATGTGGGTGGTTAATTTGTCGCTCAACGTGGCTAGCTTTTCGGCTTCGCTGGCTAGATAAGAAGGTGTCACCACATTAGCGGGCAGGTCTGCTAATTTTTTAGTGAAGGCCATGCCTTGTGCGATGGCTTGTCCATAACAAATGGCGTCTTGTAAGTTGCCGCCAGCGACCACTTCAAGGTTTTTAATTGTATTGGCCGGCTCTTCTGCATCGGCTTTTTTGCTTTTACATTCATCAAAATGATACAGACTACCTTGGAACGATTGAGCCAATTGTTCATGAGCCCATGTGGCATCCTGCTGGGTAAGCGCAAGATTGTTAATGTCGATAATGGCTTGTGTAGCAGCGCTGCCTTTAAGGGTTTTGGCGGCGTTTTGTGTGGTTTTAATAAAATCTTTTTCGCTAATAGGCAGTTCACCTACGCCCATTAAAATTAAGCGGCTACCGTTAGCTTGTAGTACTAGTAGGCTTTCCCCGGTTTTAGCTTTAAAGTCTTTTTTGTCTAAAATTTGTGCAATAAATCCGTTTAAGGTTTTGTCTAATGCTTGTGTTTGCTCTGGCTGCTGCCCTTTACTGGCGACAGGAACAATAATGGCCTCGCCTGAGTAATTGGCTAGGCTAGACTGAGTAAGGGTAAATTGCATTTGAGCTCCATCTTTTATTAGATTTGGACTGTTAATACTGCGAATGAAGGGTGAAACCATCAGGTTGCGACCACAATATTTTATGTATGTAGTGCTTCACAAGATTTTCATGGATAATGCTGAGTCTACTTGAAAAAGCCGATTTTTCCACAGTTTGCCGCTTTGATTATTACCAATAAGCGCAACGCAATTGGCTAAAAAGGATTGGTTCGTTGATTTTAACTCGTTATTTTTTGAAAGAGTTGCTGACTTCTACGTTTGTCATCACGGGTATCTTGATGCTCATCGTGGTCAGTGCGCGCCTGGTGGTGCATTTAAATAAAGCCGTGGCCGGTATTATTCCGCCCGAGGCGGTGTTTTATACCATTATTTATAATAGCCCGAGCTTCCTGCAGCTAATTTTACCGCTGGGTTTTTATATTTCCATTTTATTGGTGTATGGGCGCATGCACAGTGAAAATGAAATGACTGTGTTACATGCCACCGG
>JBALXQ010000054.1:18607-39098 GCA_036960565.1 Bermanella sp. | reverse complement strand
TTGGCTTCTTTAAACCAACAGCCATACATTACCACTCATGTTTCTTATTGCGTATAGATATAATATCGTTTTAACGTCGGTCTCTATGACGTAAATAAAGTGATGATTTTCTTGCGTATCTTTGCAAAAAAGGTGACACTTTATTTACGTCCGACCACAGACTTTTGTTATATTTCAATTCACTTTGTTTCAAAAACAGATATAACTTCACCAGTTTCCGCATTTTTTACAATTGTTTTTATAGGTTTAAATTGCTTTTCGTTTCTCATGCAGCTGATGTACTCTTTTTGAAGACTTTCAATTGCAGCGATCTCTTTAGGTTTTGGAAGCGTCATATATTCTTGCATGTAGCCTGCATAAGACTTAGATTTATTTTTGGAAGTATAAGTGCTTTGTAAATTTCCACTTGAAACAGAAATCGCTGCGCTAGCTCCGTGGTAAGCACCACTTATATCAAGATCTTTGTACAATCTATTCTTTATATATTCAGACATGTGTTCAGAGGATATTTCGTTAAGCTCATTTCTGTTTTTCATAACCATCCCTTTAGCCTCTACACCGTCCTTGTAGACCTCTCCCTCACATTCTGATTTCGCTTTCAGATATTCTGGATGTTCACTCGAAACTTCACCAATTATTGGATTATACTGAACTATCTCATACGTCTTCTTAACTGGTTTCAATGGAGGTTTTACCTTCGATCCAGCACATCCAGCTAACCCGATAGAAACCCCTAACAAAACAACATTCATATACTTCATAACTTTCTCGATACCAGATAAATATAACGCCAAGCGAAGCACGTCCAAAGCTTGAGCGCCTTGTTACGTGTTTTAATTAAATCTGAATTCAACATTTAGATTTTGTGAGTCCTTACCTTCTAAAAATACAAGATCATCACATTCAAAGTGTAGGTACTTGCTACTCATAGGTTCTATCTGGCCTGGAGGTCGATTATCACAAACATCTACAACCACATTGTCAGCTTCTAAAATTTTGAGCTCTATTGCAGCTGCATATAGAGGAAATACTTCGTCACTCTTATTAGATATCTTCAATCTTACATGGATAGATGTACCAGAGATTTTTACATCTTCTTGGACCAATTCAACTTTAGGAAGGGTTCTTTTTAATCGCTCCATCCCTTCATCAGCTGTATCTTGGGGAAAGAGAAAAGTAGAAGTTCCATAAATAAGCATACCCAAAAGTATAATCGCAAGTATTTTCACAGTATTAGAAAGCATTTATTTCCTTAGTACACGTAACAGTTTATTACACGTCGCTATGACATCTTTTCCGGTGAAGCCTTTTCACGACGTGTTTGCCGATTCATATTTTTAAAGCCAGCTATCATGAAGTCTATAGCCTAATCGGTCAATAAAAGTAGAGCTATTTTACGTCTCATCCTAGTATGACCATTTGATACACGATGTTAATAACGTTTCATTAGGGCGTTATCTTTGAAGGCATCTATTAAGGTTTAGTTTCAGCTACTTTAGCTAAAACGTAACGATAACAACTTAGGCGTAAGTAGCGCTGAAATCGTTTTATTTTTCAGCATCAGGAAGCACAGGATGTGCTGAATAGGTTCGTAGGGCAGGACGCCCGTTTGAACCGGGTTGCTCGATAAAATAAAAGGATTGAAGGTTAAGCGTACGGGCCGACCGCTGGGGTGTGGGGATGAGTTCCCCGCAAAGGAAACCATCTGGCTTTAATTAAGACGTCTGAAAATCAATCCCTGCAAGATCGCTACGTTTCTATTGCCCAACTCAATTCCTACGTATCTGGCCAAATCCATTCATTAATAAGCAAACGCCTGCGCAGCTGAAACACGTCGTCTCTCGCATCCACTCGGCCGCGACATACCGTTCCTCCTAAACGTAAAAAGCAGGCCGAAGCCTGCTAAAAAATATCAATGGAACCACAAATGAAACTTAAAACCCAAACCCTATAACTTAAAGAAACAACTCACGAGCTTCAGCTGGAGATGCAATCTCACGACCCGCGTCACGAGCCACTTGTGCTAGGGCATCAATCAACTGGCCATTGCTAGTTGCACGCTCACCACCAGGCAAGTAGAAAGTATCTTCCAAACCAGTACGCAAGTTACCACCTAGTTCGGCAACCTTCTTATGAACGGCCCAAATTTCTTCACGACCAATTACAGTTGCCTGCCATTGGCTGTTTGGCTTTAAGTATTTAACAATTAATTCTAACAATGCTGGGTCGGCTGGCATGCCTGAATCAACACCCATTACTAGGTTGTAATCTAGCTGGTCTACCATGCCCACTTCTTGGAACATGCCCACAGAGCGGATAATGCCCACATCGAAACATTCAAATTCAGGACGGCAGTTTTCTTCTTTCATGACTGCAATCAATTCTTCAATTTTTTCTACGGTATTTTGGAACAACATAGGCGGCCAAGCCCAAGTGCCGTTAGAACGAGTCTTTAGATAGTTTAAAGAACCGGCGTTTAACGCGGCAATTTCTGGCTTACCCATGCGGATACAATCGATTGGACCCTGCTGGTCACGGCCAATAGTACCTGTGGTGTAGTTAATGATTACGCCAGGGCACGCTTCACGAATAGCATCACTCATTTCTAGTGCTACTTCAGGCTGCCAAGTAGGAAGGTGACCCTTGCCATCTTCTTGAGAGCGGAAGTGAATGTGCATGCAGCTGGCACCGGCGTCGTATGCTTCTTTAGCAGATTTGGCCATTTCTTTGGCGGTAACCGGTACTGGGTGTTGCTTTGGATTAGTCAGTACCCCTGTTAGGGCGCAAGTAATAACGGCTTTTTGTGACATTCTGAATCCTCTGCTTGATGCATCTTTTGTTTTGATGGGGTCACCATATCGCAACAAACAAAACCAAGCAAGCGCTTGGTTTCACTATTTTTCATTAAAAGGCCCTTTAATTGTCTACCTTTTAGTCAGCTATCTTCCCTTAAGCCATAGGTATAAAGACGCCACATAGTCTTTAATTAAGAATTACCCCCTAAAAAGACTATTCATTTAAAGTTTAAATTAATTGATAGCTTTTTTAAGTTTGATAAATATATAAGCCTAGGGCAACCTGCGCTCATTCATTTTCAACGAACATTTGGCAGCAGTATCATGGCAAAACTTCTTTGGTCTCCAAGCACTCAACGCATACAAGACAGCAATATCCGCAAGTTAATGGATTACATTGGCAAAGACGGCCATCAAATGACCCACTATCAAGACTTGTATGATTTCTCTATTCGCCTGCCACAACTGTTTTGGCGTTACGTGTGGGAGTTTGGTTCGTTTGTAGAAGAGCAGCCTTTTAACAAAGTACTGGAAAATGCCAACAAAATGCCCGGCGCCCAATGGTTCACCGGTAGTCGCTTTAACTTTGCGCAAAATTTATTGAAACGCCGTGACGATAAACGCGCCATAGTGGCTTATGACGAACGCGGCAAACAACAAGAGCTTACTTACGGTGAGCTGTTTGCCAAGGTAGCGGCGTTAAGTCATTACTTTGAAGAGCAAGGCATACAACCGGGTGACAAGATCGCCGGCTTCATGCCTAACGTGCCCGAAACCATTATTGCCATGTTGGCCGCTACTAGCCTTGGGGCAATATGGTCGAGTTGCTCACCCGATTTTGGCTTACAAGGGGTGTTAGATCGCTTTGGTCAAATTGAAGCCAAAATGATCATCACCACCGATGGCTATTTTTATGGGGGCAAAAATTACAACAGCCTTGAAAAACTAAACCAAATTTTACAAAACATCCCCAGCATAGAACGGGTATTGGTAGTGCCTTATGTGAACGAAAAAATCACTTTAAAAGAAGCACAGGCCACACTTGAAAATGTGAATAGCGATTATATTATTTTGTTAGAACAGTGTTTAGACAATGACGCTACCACCATAGACTTTGCTGCCCTGCCGTTTGATCACCCGTTATATATTTTGTATAGCTCAGGCACCACGGGCGCGCCCAAGTGTATTGTGCACGGTGCAGGCGGCACCTTGTTGCAACATTACAAAGAATTGGCCTTTCATACCGATGTAAAAGAGACGGACAATTTATTCTTCTACACCACCTGTGGCTGGATGATGTGGAACTGGATGGTTTCTACACTAACTACGGGCGCGACCCTAACTATTTTTGATGGCTCGCCATTTTTTCCAGGGCCCGATGTTTTATGGAATATGGCCCAGCAAGAAAAAGTTAGCATTTTTGGTTGTGGCGCTAAATATATTTCTAGCCTAGAGAAGTTTCATTACAAACCAAGCGAAGAAGTAAACATAGATTCACTGCACACCTTACTGTCTACTGGCTCACCGTTAAGCAATGAAAGTTTTGACTTTGTTTATCAGCACATTAAAGACGATGTGTGTTTAAGCTCTATTGCCGGCGGCACCGATATTATTTCATCGTTTACCCTAGGCTGCCCTATTTTGCCGGTTTACCAAGGTGAGTTGCAGTGCTTGGGCTTAGGCATGGCGGTGAATGTATTTGATGAAGACGGCCAGCCAGTAAGCGCGGAAAGTGGCGAGCGCGGTGAACTGGTATGCGAAAAACCATTTCCGTCTATGCCCATTGGTTTTTACAAGGATGAAGGCAATAAAAAATATTTAAGCAGTTATTTTGAACGTTTTAACAGTCGTGAAGGCCATGGCAGTATTTGGGCACACGGTGATTTTGCCCAACTTATTAAGCACCCCATTAATTCAGGCAACGCGCTTAACAGTAATTTTGATTATAAAAACAGCCAAAAGAATAATTATTACCATAGCTTAATTATTCATGGGCGCAGCGACGCAGTATTAAACCCTGGCGGCGTGCGCATTGGCACCGCTGAAATTTATCGCCAAGTAGAAAAAATAGACACTGTATTGGAAAGCATTGCGGTGGGACAAGAATGGCCCAAGGGCAGCGATGACATGCGAGTGGTGTTGTTTGTCACTTTAAGAGAGGAGATAGTATTGGATGATGCATTAATAAAAAATATTAAAACCACCATTCGCACTAACACTACCCCACGCCATGTGCCGGCGGTGATTGTACAAGTATTGGATATCCCTAGAACTCTGTCGGGTAAAATTGTGGAGGTGGCGGTACGTGAAGTCATTCACGATAGAGTGGTAAAAAATACCGATGCCCTTAAAAACCCGGAAGCATTAGAGTATTTTAAAAACCTACCTGCCTTAAAGCCTTAATGGATAACTCTACTTTAAACTAGGCGAGTTGTTTTTTTTAATTTGTCCGCCAGGGTATCTATCTTGGTGGGCATGATTACTAATGCGGCTACTGACGGTAATACCGTAGTCTATATAGCCGGCTAGGGCTTTACTGGTGTCGTCGTCTAATTTTTTATAATCTTTAATGCTGCGGTTATAAATATTTAAAGCTTGGCTGGCATTTGTGCGAGTGTTTCGATTAAGTAAATTAAACGCCTGTAAAAACCTGGGCTCTGCTTTGTGGCTTTTTACCAAATAAAATTTTTCTTTGCCAAATGACACCTGCACACTTTGCAAATATTGGTTTTGAATATTCAACCATAAAGTTGCCATTAATTCTTTTCTGGCCACGGGCTCTTGTTCATCAAATTGTCCTTTCAGGATATTCACGTTTAATGAATGATCAAATAAGTCTATGGTTTCAATGGGATAATGGTGAGCCCCCTGAAAGTGATCAATTAACTGGTCATTAATAATATCCACCAGCTCTATTTGATAATGAGTGCGAATAAAGCCGCGCAGAAGCGATACGTATTTTAACCCCCCTTTATCAGGTCCTTCCAATATAGTTTCTTTACGGTATTTGGCTGGGCGCTCTATTAAAAAAGAACTGGAAACCCGTAAATACAAAACTACCTGGGCCTTAGTTTCTTGATTCACCCATTTTAGTTTTAGGGTTTCCATATTGAGTGGCTGAGTGGGCGCGGCTAAATTTTCGCCGTCTAATTTTACAAATATGTTTTTATGCTCATTGGATAGCGGGTAAGGACTGGGCACTAGGTAATCGTATGTTATTTGTCCATACTCAGGCTCCACTATCTTGTTGGCGCAGCCAGAGATTAGGGCAAGGGCAAAAAAGCCAATTAAGATTTTAGCCATCTAAGACTTTAACCAGCGATGTAACGTATCTTGCAGTATTGAGACATTAATGGGTTTGGTTAAATAATCATCCATGCCGGCCTCCAAACATTTATCCCGGTCTCCCTTCATGGCATTGGCGGTCATGGCAACGATAACAATATTGTAGTTATGAATGCCCAGTTGCCCCTGACGAATTTTACGGGTGGTTTCGTAGCCATCCATTTCAGGCATTTGGCAATCCATTAAAATTAAGTCGTAAGGGTTGTCGCTGCCAGCATTCACCATGGCCCTAAGTGCTTGCACGCCATTTTCGGCCACATCGGCTTTAAAGTTTAAATCTTCAAGAATACTGAGCGCCACCTCCTGATTTAACGGGTTATCTTCCACCAATAAAATTCGAGCAGAAGATTTATCGGACGTGCGAGTTTTGTGATCATTAATAACGGGCAATACATTATTGGTCAGCTCAGGGGCCTTTACAGACTTAGCGGCTGCCTCTTGCTCTTGCCTGAGTTCAAACGATTCCGTGGTTTCAAATACCACCGCCAATGCATCGCGAACAATGGTCGGGATTATTGGCTTAGTAATACAAGCCGAGAAACCCGGTTCAATTAATGGGCCACTGCCGTATTGCTTCCCTTTAATCACTAGGGTAATAAGGTAGGTGCTATCCCACTTTCTATGCAGGCGAATCTGGTGCCTTAACTGCGCACCATCCACAAACGACATGTGCCTATCGATCATCACTAGGTCAAACATGGGCTTATGCGCTTCCATGAGATTTAACGCGTCTTCGCTGTTGGACACTTCACTGACCTGCCCCCCCCAGCTGCGCAATAATTGGGTTAGCACTAAGCGGCTGCTTTGATTGTTATCCACCACCAGTATGTGTTTATGAGTGAGATCAAAAATGGCAGCTTTAAAGATACTGCGCTCACTCTTTTGCACCTTTACTTCAAATTCAAAACAACTGCCTTCTCCTAGGGTACTGGTGACATTAATGTCACCCTCCATTAACTGGCAAAGTTGCTTACAAATGGCCAAGCCCAGCCCCGTACCCCCGTATTGGCGTGTGGAGGAGGCATCGGCTTGGGAGAAGGTCTCAAACAATAGCTCTAATTTATCTTTAATGACGCCTATGCCCGTGTCGGACACACGGGCCTGAAGCCGTAAAGCATTATGGGCATCCTCGAGCACCATGACCTTTACCAGTATCTCCCCCTCTTCGGTAAACTTTATGGCATTGGATACTAGGTTGGTAAGGATTTGTCGAATTCGGCCCGAATCTCCTCTTACCCAAGCGTATGAGATGTCATTAATATCTAAAACAAGTTGCAAGCCCTTATTTTCAGCTTGCTGAGACATGGCGGTGGCAAATTCACTGAGCATGCTGCTTAAATCAAATTCTGTGCAGTCGAGTTCAAGCTTGCCCGCTTCGATTTTTGAGAAATCTAAAATATCATTAATAATGACAATAAGGCTGTCGGCACTGGATTTGGCCACATCTAAATAATGAATATTTTGTGGATTACGCTCATTTCGCATTAATAAGTGCAACATGCCCATGACCCCGTTCATGGGGGTTCTAATTTCATGGCTCATATTGGCCAGAAACTCTCTTTTAGCCACAATGGCCTCTTCTGCCCTCACCACAGATTGCGCTAAATCTTTATTAAGCGAAATAAGCTGCTGGCTTCGTTGGTTATACTGCTCAGCCAGTTTTCCCAGTTCTCCCCCTTGAGCAATATGCATAAGCCCAAGCTCTTCAGATTTATCATTCAGTTGATAAAACATGCTGCGAAGTGGGTGAATAAGGATTTTGTAGATATATAAAAAGCCTATAAATAAACCGGCTCCTATCACGTACATGAAGCTAATGAGCACGGCACTGGTAATCTGTTCGCTGCTGGCATTAACAATACTGGTGGGGGTAACCGTGACTATTTTCCAATAGGTTTTAGGCACATGAAAAACGTTAATTAATACCTGGGTGTTTAATATGGGGTCCATTTCCATGGACAGCTCTTTTAAAAATGTATCCCCCAGATCTTTATGTTTAAAAGGGTCGGCAATAACACTAATAATGCGATGCCCTTCTTCAATGGATATTTGGTAGCTGCCTTCTGCCAAGCTCTGGGCACGCTGGATAAGCTTGGTATTGAGCTTGCTGATATTCTCCAAACCGCTTAATGAGCCCATGACATTGGGAATATTAGGGTGATCACTTGCCACCTGATGAATATTTAAATATTCCACCACCTTGTTTTGCTGCGCATCTAGATAAGAGGTTTTGCTGATGCCATCGTGGGGGAAGGATAAAAAGGTGCCGTTACGATCGAGAGCATAGGCATAGCCGTCAAATTTCTTCGCTTCCTTGGCCAGCAATTCGGTGAGGCCCTCTAGTTTAATATCTACAGTGGCTACCCCATAAAAGCGATTATCGCGATACATGGGCGCGGTGGCGGTCACCATAGACTGGTAAGAGTAGGGATCCATGTAAGAGCGAGACCAGTAGATGTACTCTGGTTTTAAAAATGAGGCCGGTACATACCACTCTTCATGGTGATAGCCATTTCCCTGGGGCAGGTTGTAATCATCAAAGTACTGAAACTCATTATTTTTATCGCGCCCCCAAAAGAAGCTGCGCCGAGAGACCTTGGCATCAAATTGGTAGGGCTCAGGCCAAATGCCACCACCGGCAATGAAATGCTCGGTGCCTTTGTAATCTAATAGATTCTTAAAGACCCGCTTGTGTAGTTTTTCATCTTTGGGTAATACTTCGGCACTATTGGCCATAGAGGTCACTAATGAGGAGGTAAGCGCTAAACGTTCGCTCACCAAGGCCACCACGGCTTCACCACTTTGCCTGACCTGGTGTTTGGAGATATCCAGCAGCAAGGGCTTACCGTAGTTATCCATCACCCACAGGAAGGCACCCATCATGAAGCACAGCATAACGATGAATAAGAGTGGTATTTTGAACGCCAATGAGCCCAGTATTGCCCGGCTTGTGCTTTTTTTTGCCTGTTCCATGGCTCCGTTATGCTTAACTGACCTTCTTTAATTGTAGTCCAATCTGTTCATACTGAGGGTTAATGATTAATTAGAAATAAGGCTGGTTTCTGCCTAGGTGAACTCACCCTAGTGAGACTCGTGCCAGAGCGCTGTTATAGCGCACACCCTGTCTCACCAATATATCTAGCGTGAATTACAAAAAACTAACAGAATTAAAGAGCTAATAGCCAATAACTATACCTAATCTAAATGGCATCCTCGGAAAATCTAATCTTTTCAAATTACAATAATGAAAAATAAAGCGCAGAAAAAATTCAAGCCATTTGAAATAAAAATTAAAGTAGCAGCCATAATACAATTGAATTCACTGGACAAGGTTGATGTGAAATGTTCAAGCCAAGTAAGTAGGCATAAATATAAAAAATGCAAAAAATCCAGTTAAAATAGCGATTATTTGAGAAATAAAAAACAAAAATACACTAAAAACAACTTGCATATTAAGCTGGGCTTACTTGAATTTTAAAGCGAGACAAAAGGTAGGCATCTTCTAAAAAATAATTAAAAATCAAGCCTACCTTTTTTATTTTTCATCATTACAATGCGCCCCCGATTTGCATAATTTGCTATCGCTTTATTGCCAACGTTTTATTTCCAAGAAGTTACAGAGGTTGCTGCATGCTTGTTTTTACCATCACTAACAATATCACCGAAGAAGTTTGGGTGGGCACTTGTAAAGACAGTAGTGATGAACGTTTTGATCAACTCCAAGAAGCCATGGCATTAGGCATTAAGGCACAAATTTACAAAGACTTACGTGACTTTGGCGTACAAAACTTCACCGTTGAAGATTTCGCAATTGCCGAAGATCGTGAAGAGCTAAAAGATTTATTTGAAGAAGCCATGGAAGAGAACAATGGCAAAAGCCTGATCGGCATTAAGACTTCCCTAGGCAAAACCAGTATTGCCAGCACGGCTCCCTTAAAGTCAAGTGTAGGTGCATATAAACGCCCTTCAGTAAGCACCCCTTCACGCGCAACCTCCAGCACCATCAGCCGCGCCGCGACCACCACTCGCCGCGTGACTGGCAAGCCGGTAAAAGAAAAAATTGCTTCAGGGCGCACCAACAACAGCGTCAAAGAGAAATTGATCAAAGAAAAAATGGCCGATGAAAAGGCTCACCGAGAATCCCTTAAAAGCAAGCAAGTTATGGAGCAGGCCGATGAAATGGCGGCGATCATGGCGCGTTTGGATTCCCGCGGTTCTACTGCTGGTAAGCGCTAAGCTTTAACCGATTAACGCGCTGCCATTCTGAAATGGCATCGCAATAATATGGCGCGTTTGGATTCCCGCGGCTCTACAGCCGGTAAGCTTTAACTGGTTAACGCGCTGTCATTGTGAAATGGTAGCGTTATTCTTCCCCCTGTCATTCCTTTCTAAGTATTTCTATTTACGCGCCTCCTCTCACACTCCTGTGTGCTATTCGGCAATTTCAATTGTAATAAATCAAATTTGTTATAAAGTCTCAGCTTAATTACCTGTCATAAATCATTTAACTTTCACTATTAAGGAAAGACATGAAACGCACCTTTACTGCCCTGGCCGCCTGCACAGCCCTGTTGGCCTCTCTTAGCCTGAACACCCAAGCCCACCAGCATCCTGAGGCGTTCATTAAAAGCCCAGTTAATGGTGCCACCGTCAGCAGCCCAGTAAAAATTGAGTTTGGCTTGAAAGGCATGATGGTATCCCCTGCCGGGACTGGTCCTAAAAACTCAGGGCATCATCACTTGATCGTAGATGGCAAGGTGCCAGCGCTTGATAAGCCTATGGGCGGTGAAGTGACGCATTTTGGTAAGGGACAAACGCAAACGAGCCTGGAGCTGGCACCAGGCCAACATACCCTGCAGCTAATCATGGGTGATAAGGCTCATACACCTCATAAAGAGCCGGTGATTTCTAAGCAGATTACCATTACGGTTAAGTAGATATTAGAGGGAATGAAGCATTCTAGTCTTTGTTCCTTACAAGCCTAGAATACTGTTTATCGATGGATACACCCTAGTTTTCGTTCCCTACAAACCTAGGATACTGTCCATCCATGGACGTAAAAAAGCCCGCATGAGCGGGCTTTGTTGTTTCTAAGATCAGTTAAGCGTAATGATTACGCTATTTCTGAAATGTCATTATTTTCAATGCGATAGGTAGTCTGATTCACATTGCCAAGGAAGGTATCCACGTCATCGTAGTAGCTCTTGGTCACAAGGTCGCCACTATCTGCAATGGCGTGATATGTGAAATCGATGTTGGTGGCATCGGCTACCACAGTCACTAAGCTATGTTCATTCAAACGAGCACGTTTTAATCCTGTACTCTCTTCGTCAATTGGACTTGCTGTTTGTACCAATACAGACCAGTTTGCTTGTAACAAATCAAGTCCACCTTGAAGTTGATCCGTTATTTCAACACCAGCAGCCTTCAGTCCATCTACGATACCCCCCAAAGCTCCATTCATAAATTGGCCAAAGGTACCTGAAGATATCGAAGAAGTAGTCAAATCAAAAGAGCGATTACCATTGGCATTAGCAGGATGTCTGCCTATATAAGATGAGTGCACGTCACCGGCAATGCTAATAGTTCCTGTTGGGCTGAATAAGTTATCAATTAGTCCTTTTTTATAAATTGGAAACCCATCCCAATGATCCACATTCAAATAAAATTGATTGCCCAATAGTGAAAGTGACGAGGTTGGGTCAGTACTTAGGCCTTCAATAGTCTGCTCTAACCCACCTGCTATTGTCGCTAAAGTCGTAGCATCTGTTATTCCCGTTACCTCAGATACATTTGCCGAAGTGATTTCAGCACGACCCGCGGCTTGTGGACGTAAATCTAAAACCAGTGGAGAAAAAGACACAGAACTACCTAAAATTCTCCAACTCTGAAAGTCCCCAGTGCCTGTGGCTGTCGCTATCGCCGCGTCTGTAGCCGATTGAGTCAGAGTACTTTCTAACCAAGCCTGTTGCACAGTGCCATAAGGTGATTTGGTTTCTCCTGACACAAGCAATTTATAAGCTGCATAAAGATCAAATGAGCTCTTCACCACAAAGTAACGGGCACCAATTTCACCAAAGAAACTTTGCTTGCCTAACAAGAAATAGGAAATACCAACACTTGCATCAACTGGAGCTGTAATTTGAATGTCTGCTGCGCTACTGGTACCAGCAGGCAAGATTCCAAACCCGCTGAAAGTGTCATAGCCTTGCGCCAATACTAGATTAATAAAGGTGACAGATTGCAGCCCTTTCACCTGCTTCTCGACTAGAACATTCACTTCGACTTCTGAAAGTGCCTTACCCTGTGAAATAGCAGATGCTTTATAACTTTCTTTGGCGGCCAGTTTAATAAGCGTTTTTTGTAAGGCATATTCTGCGTTATCTATGTTTATATAACTATGCAGGCTACTTTTGATCGCATCAAACGTTGCATCTGCCACAGCCTGACTGGCTGTTGTGGCCGTAAGAGTCGCTTTAACATTATCCTCTGTCATAGCCATTACGCCCGGAAACGCATCTTCAGCAATCAAGTGATCCGGACGATGGCTACGGAAATCCGACATCAACAAGTGAACCTTGCTACCAAAGGTAAAGTCACGGTAAATCTTAGTATTCGGGAACAACTGCTCGTCGCTCACGCCCATGGCAAGTTGCTGTTCTGTGCCTGAACCCACTACATCAGTGGCGGCTGCATCAAACGCATATTCATGATCGATAGGCATACTTTCGAAGTAGGCACGCTCTGAATTACGCTTACGAGTCAGCTGGTTGGTTTCACCTGGCACACCATTTAAATAGGTAGTGGTATCTTGCCAGCTATCATCACTAAATTCGTGATCATCCCAAGTAACAATCATAGGGAAGTTTTCTTGTACCTTTTGCAATAACGCATCGGTACGGTAGGTTTGATACAGCTCGCGATAGTTGCTTAAGCTTTGCGCTGCATAATAAGGCTTGTCTGCAGTTCCCAGCTTAATGGCACCATCCAAATCACTGAATGCCACTACTCGGTCGCCTGCAGCCTCCTGAAAATCAGGGTCGCCAGTGGTCTCATAAATGTAATCACCTAGGTGAACCACAAAATCTAGACCATCATCATCTGCGTCATCGCCGCCGTTTAACATTTCAGGGGTCAGCAGGTTCAGGTAATTATTGTAATAACGGCCAATGAAATCCTGACAACTCACGTAGGCAAAACGTACTTTACGTTCTGAACTGGCATCGGGTGCGGTACGGGTGCGGCCAGTGTTAGAGCTGTAATTGGTGCCGTCTTTTGCGTATACAAAGCGGTAATAATAACGGGTGTCGGCAGTCAGGCCGGTAAGGCGCAGCTTAATGTTGTGATCGTATTCAGCCAGCACATCTACACTTTCACTGATAATTAGGTTGGTAAAGGCATTATCGGTGGCCACTTCAACAATCAAGCTCACGTCTAGGTTGTCGGTTAGCGCACAAGCATCGTTCACACGGGTCCATAGAATCAGGCTATTCTCTCTTGGGTCCCCTGACATGATGGAATGCTTGAAGATATCGCTTGAGAAACTGCATTCTCCAGAGCCACTAGAATCCGAGCCACAACCCACCAAATTGGTCACTGCGATGGCGCTGGCGCTTAAAACTACTGTATTTAAAAACTTGCGACGTGTCAGATTCATCATGCTCACTCTTTTTATGATTATCCCGTCATAATATGACCACATATGCCAAATAAACATGTCAAATTTAGACACAAATAGGACATATAAAGACGCCCCCACCAGAATGCGGCTGAGAAGCCCACACCAAGGAAAATAATATTTCCCCAAACTTTATTTATTTTCCCGCCTATACAGCCCTCTTGGTTAACACCCAAACCAAAAAACAGCTTGATGAAGGAAAAGCATCTAATATTAATAAGCACACAGTGCTTATTTTTCCTTACCTCTGCTATTAACTAGGCCACTTTAATGGGCAGCTCAAACAGTTATCTCACCACGATTTTGATACTGCTGACCCTGACATCTATAGCCAGAGCCAGCCAAGCAGAAGAACTTACCCTGCTGATTGACGATTACCCACCCTACATTGACAAGTCTCAAGAGAATCAGGGCTTTTGGAGTGAGATGGTGATTCTTGCCTTTGAGCGTGTGGGTATTCAGGCAAGGCTTTTATATAAGCCTTGGGGCCGAGTGGAGCGTGAGATAGATGGGGCCAACCAAGTCTCATTTGGCTGGGTAAAGGATAGCAAGCGCTTAAAAAATTGGTATTTTTCCAAAACCATTTCGACTGGGACTGCCGGTTTTTTATCTAAGAAAAGCAGTGATATATCCTGGCTCACTTATGAAGACCTGCGCCAATACAAAATAGGTAAAACAATTGGTTATAGCTTTGGGGACGAATTTAAAAAGTGGGAACCTATGCTGAACATTCAGCGAGTACCAGAAGACAGGCAAAATATTCAAAAAGTATTAATAGGACGCATTGATTTATTTGTCACCGAAATTGCCAGTGCCGCCATGCTCATTCGAGAACACTTAACTGAAGCTGAGAAAAACAGCCTGGGCTTTATCACTAGTCCGGCTCTGCCCGCTTGGACCGCTCATCTTGTGTGCTCTAAAGAGTATGAAAAATGCCCCTACTATATTAACAAGTTCAATCAGGGGCTTAAGGTATTAACCCAGCAAGGGATTAAACAAAAAATTATTAAGCAGATAAATTCACTAAAATAATTTAAACCTTAATATTCGCTTCAATCATTAAACCGGCGCTTTGGCAAAATTTCTGAAATTCCTTGGGGTAACCTGAGTTGGTTAATATATGACTGGGATTATTGGGAATGGATATTTTTAATTGATAGGCGTGCAGCAGATGATGGGGAGTTTGAAGCTTTTTCATGTCTTCATCGGTCACTGCATCTTGTAGGCGATTTAAATAAAATGTGCCGTCGTTGGCATATATTTTATCCCCCACAATAGGATGACCCAAATGAGCAAGGTGCGCGCGAATTTGATGTTTACGACCCGAGAGCAATTCACATTCTAATAGGGTGTAATTAGCACCTGAATTTAATACCTTAAAACGGGTATGACTGGCCTTACCTTTTTCATCTTCCTGACACACATGCATTTGGCAACGTATGGGGCTGTCTTGACGTGTATTTAACTTGCATTGAAGTTCGGTTTCCAGCCAATCAGGATGGCCATACACTACCGCATGATAAATTTTTTGCTCAATCAGTTCTTTTAGTCTTGGCTGCCATTGTGAGGCGCCCGCTTTATCTTTCGATAATAAAATAATGCCAGACGTTTCTAAGTCCAGGCGATGCAGCAAGTGGGCATCTGGCCACGTACTTTCTCTTCTCACCAGTTGAATAAGGGTGTTGTAAACATTGCGCGTGGTACGACTCACCGGCAAATTAGCCGGTTTGTGAATGGCAATAATATCTTCAGATTCCCATAACAATTGCCAATGGGTATTTACTGGGCCTTCTTCGTAGTTGGCGATGGTATATTGCAAGTGCTGCCCTGCAGTCAAGACAACATCTTCGTGCACCACCTGCCCATCAATCTCAATGGCACCGCCTTTTAATAATGACAACCACTGCTCTTCAGCTAAATAAGGAATGCTGGGCACCAAGTATTGAAGCAATGTCATGCCATCATTTTTAATGTCTATCTGGCTTTTAAATAGTGCGTCCACGGTATCGCTCTTTTTCCAAAGTATGCATCTGCTATAGGCCGCGCAGTTTAACTCAATGTCCCAGTGATAACTTCCTTATTTACTGCACAATTTTCTTAATGTTCAGCACTAACCTTTAATTGGATACTTGGCGCTTTGCTGTATTGAAACATGTTGGGTCAATAATGGCGTTTAAAAAGCTATTTAGGTATTCGTGACTAAATTGGGAAATTAAGGAGAATCATCATGCAAATCCAGCAAAACCCCATGGCATTTACTCAAAGCACAGGGACACAGCAAAAAATGGGACCGCCTCCTAATGAAAAGGGGGAAGTGGGAGAGTCAGGTTCTCGCTCCCCACAAGGCCCACCTAAAAATGGCATGCCTCCAGGGTTAGATGCGGCTGTTTCAACTCTTTCTTCAAATATGCAAAAAGACATTGAAGATGTATTAAGTGAGCTTAACGAGGAACAAAAACTGGAGTTGAAATCGGCGCTGGATGAATTAAAACCCCAAGCACAAGATATGTCACTTGAAGAAATTGGCGAAGAGTTTGCCAATATTTTGAGTACCATCACCCAATCGAATTCCGAAGAAGATTCAGAGCATATTGTGGATACTTATATCTGATTTTGCAGGATAATTTATTCCTCCTCTATTCATTACCCCCCTTTAAATATTAAGGGGGTTGAAAAGTGCCCCTTGCCAACTACCGTTATATTATTCACAGAGCTTTGCATTTACCTCTTTGTTAAATTTGAGATTGATATTCAGCTTTAAACCACAGCTATAATTAGAGTCTATTTGTAGGTCGTAATTTAGATTTAAAGAGAAAGTAGAATGTTTTTCGATCAATAAAATTGCAATGCGAATTTGCTTTTGACTAAAAGGCAGTTATTGCTTGAAAGCAAATCATTGAGTCTTCATGCTTTATGCTGACATCCCCAACAAGGAACCCTTTATGAATTTGCCCCAGCGCTTATCTGTTTTATGTTTTTTAGTGTCGCAAGGCATTATTCTGATTAGCTACGTGATTAGTTTTCAACTTGGTCATGTGGAAACGTGTAACCCGTTTTTTCAAGGGTGTTTAAATATTACCGATGCTGGTATTCAAAGCCCAGAGGGTTACTGGTTTCGTGGCGGCATGATTAGCGCGTGTGCTTTATTTTGCGTGTGGTGGGCTTACAACCATGAATGGATTAAAAATCAGCTACCGACTGCCTCAAAACTCAATCATGCCAGTGCCATTATCGGGGTGGTGGGGGCTATCTGTTTAATCGTTGCCACCGCCGTATTAATTCCCGAACGTAAAGACATCGATTGGACAGTACACGTAGCGGGTGCGATCTTTTTCTTTATATTAAGTTTTCTCGCCCAAGCCATGAATACCTATCTACTGTACAAAAGCGGATTAAAATCCAGCATCAGCGAGCTATCTTACAAAAGCAAACTTGTAAATGTAATCGTGCAAGGCACTATGATTGCAACATTTCTAGTATTGGAATTTAGCGGTGGCAGTGACTTAATCATTAACGCCATTGAATGGTGGTTGGCATTGCTAATTGCCCTGTATTTCTTAGGCGGTTATTGGGACTGGAAAGAAAACAGCCAAACCGACCAGTAAATAAACATTCCCTGAAATATAGCTCTTGAAATTTCAGGGTACCGCTCATCCATGAGATTCCCTGAAATATTGCTCCTGCAATTTAAGGATACTGCTCATCCATGAGCATAAAATTAGGCGGCTTTACGGCTGGCAAAATCCACCAGCTTCTGCATAACCCAACCAGAGGTTTTAGGGAAGTAACGGGCTTGCCAGTAAGTGAATTTAGCCATGGCACCAGGGACAATCATAAACTGATTTTTACGAATCCCTTTTAAAGTAGAGCGGGTGACGGTTTCTACTTTTAACGTGCCTCCCACATCCTTAATAAAACGGGTTTGCGGCAAAATATTATGTGCTTCTTGCGCTACCATGGGCGTATCTACCTCGGGTGGACACAATACACTTACCCCAATCCCAGAAGCCGACAGCTCCTGCCTCAAAGCGCCAGCCATTCCCACCACCGCAAATTTAGAAGCACTGTAAGCGCTATAGCCGTAAGTAGAAATTAACCCACCTAAAGAGCCCACAAAACACAACTGTCCCCTACCCTCTTTTACCATATCGGGTAAAAATGCTCTGGCCACCGCACGACTACCTAGAACATTAATTTGAAAAATATCTTCAAAGCCGTCATCGCTTTGCTCTAAAAAGCGCTCGCTGGCCACGATACCGGCACTTAATATCAGTATATCCGGCACACTGGCTTGCGCTTTAATCTTGTCGACACACGCACTAAGTTGGGCCTTGTCTCCTACATCTACTGAGAAGGCCAATATTTTTTGTGCGTTGGTGCTACACACTGACTGGCAGTCCTTAACAGCCGCATCTAGTCGTTCTTGGTTACGGGCCAGCAGAACAAGATTTGCCCCTTGCTTGGCATACGCTTTGGCGAGATCTAGGCCTATGCCACTAGAACCACCGGTAATGACAACTGTTTGTGCTGACATGTGTTGTTTTCCTTTATTATTTTGCCTTCAGCATACTCAAACTGGTTGTAATTACACTGACAATTAAGGACGCGAAATAGGGCTTTCGCGACAAAATAGACAATAACAATCGCTAGAGTGCAGCCCAATACTCAGCTAACAAATAGCCTGCTCAATTGATTGTTTAAAATAAGGCTTTCACTCATTATATGGGCCTACTGAGTGACTGCGCAGATCAACTGCCATTAACTAACCACTTCTAGAACATCTTTAAGGCATTCCTGTGGATACAGATAAAAAAGCAGCCAAACACAAAGCCAGCATGGAAAAGCAAAAATCCAACGTGGATGCCAGCATAGAACGGGCTGTCGAAGAACGAGGGCTGGTTCTCCTGCTAACAGGGGATGGCAAAGGAAAATCCAGCAGTGCCTTTGGCATGGCTATTCGCAGCCTTGGCTATGACTACAAGGTGGGCATAGTACAATTTATTAAAGGTGAAATATTAAGCGGTGAAGAAATTTTCATTCGTGACAAACACCCAGAAGTCGCCTTTTATCAAATGGGGACCGGCTTTACTTGGAATACGCAGGATCGCGATGGCGACATTGCCGCCGCTAAACGCACTTGGCAACAAGCCCTTACCATGTTGCAAGATGAAAGCCTGCACCTAGTGATACTGGATGAAATCACCTATATGTTGGCTTATAAGTACCTAGATGAAGAGATGATCATTGATGCCATTAATAGCCGTCCTAAAGAGCAAACGGTTGTTATGACAGGCCGTGGTGGCGGCAAGGCGATTCGAGAACTAGCCGATACCGTCAGTGAAATTAACGATGTGAAACATGCCTTTCGTGCCGGTATAAAAGCCCGTAAAGGTGTGGATTTTTAATTTTTAGGCTTAATCTTAGAGCTTAGATTTGGAACTTAGATTTAAGCCCACCTAAAAAGGCCCCTAGGTATTGTCAGTGAATACCTAGGGGCCTTTTTTTGGTTTTCAATTAAACATATTGAAGAGTACTGCTGATCACTCTGCTCTGCCCTTCTCTCCCTAAATATATAACGACTCTTTCTCACATACTTATAAGCACATAAGAACTAATTCCTTTTGGTTACAAAAATACTATTGCCAATCATTCTCATTTGCACTATCGTTAGACCCATAGAGTAATGTTATTGAGAACTATTCAGGGTGTAGCCATGTTTGTATGTGTTTGCAAGGGAATTACCGACAGCCAGATTCAAGGTGCCATCAATAAGGGTGCTGACTATAAAGAGCTGCGTGAAACTTTTGGTGTGGGCACAGACTGCGGACAGTGTGGCAATACCTGCAAACAAATGATCAATACTCATAAACTTAACTGTGAGTTTTATGAGGTTAAGGCCGCTTAACAAAACCTTCAGTTTACTTAGCTCGCATTTTAAGCAATACAATAACCTCTATTTACTCTAAGCCTGCTTAGAGACGCATCTCACCTAATAAATTCGACAGATCCTCCATCCTTTACCATACTCATTTAGCTAATTAGCCATCTTTAATGGGAGTGGAATTATGAAAGGCGACCCCAAGATAATCGAATACCTTAATACGGTGCTAGGCAATGAATTAGTCGCCATTAATCAGTATTTTCTCCATGCCCGTATGTACAAAGACTGGGGCATAGAAGCGCTAGGTAAAAAGGAATACCTAGAATCTATTGATGAAATGAAACACGCCGATAATTTAATTGAACGCATTTTATTTCTTGAAGGTCTGCCCAACTTACAAAAACTGGGCAAACTCAAGATTGGTGAGAATACACAGGAAATGCTGCAGTGCGACCTTGACCTTGAAATGGAGGCCGCTAGCGATTTAAGAGAGGCCATTAGCTACGCCGAAAGCAACAAAGATTTTGTGAGTCGTGATTTGTTTCAAAATATTCTCGAAGACGAAGAAGAGCACATAGACTGGCTAGAAACCCAGTTAGGTTTAGTGGTGAAAGTAGGCATAGAAAATTACATTCAAATCCAGATGGAACCAAGCTCATAACCCATGACTGGCTGCTTTTTAGAATAATTCAGTTAGGTTTAGTGGTGAAAGTAGGCATAGAAAATTACATTCAAAGCCAGATGGAACCAAGCTCATAACCCATGACTGGCTGCTTTTTAGAATAATTCAGT
>JBALXQ010000054.1:0-18507 GCA_036960565.1 Bermanella sp. | reverse complement strand
TAGGTTTAGTGGTGAAAGTAGGCATAGAAAATTATATTCAAAGCCAGATGGAGCCTGGCTAGTTCATTATTTGAAAACGCCCTAGCTCGTCAAGACCATAAAAATGCGATATAACCCCTAGCACAGGGTTATTTCCACTTTTGTAAGTTCTCCTTGGGCACTTTTCTCATGCCTTACTGGCACGCCCCAATTAAACCCCTTAGAATAAGCGCCAGTTTTGGCCAATTTCCATTTGGTTATTCATTATTAAGAGCGTTAATAGACACGATATGCTTAAAGAGATTCACCGCAGTACTGATGAATTCGGTGCCATTCAAGTACTGGATGACGGCGCTAAGCGTTATTTAGCATTTGGAAACGAGCACGAACAAAGCTGTCAAATTAAAGCCACTCCGCATATTCCCCAGCACGAATACAGCCGGGCCATCATGATGGTGCTGTTATTTTGTAAACCTCATTCCGTTTGTATTATGGGCTTAGGCGGCGGCACCAGTGCCATGGCATTTTTACACGCTCTGAATGAACAAGAAGATAGCCAGGTAGTAGCAGTAGAACTGCGTCCTGCGGTGGTGAAAATTGCTCATCATTATTTTCAACTGCCCAAACACCCAAGCCTTGCCATTCATGAATCAGACGCCTTAGCCTTTTTACAAAAAAATCAGCAAGCCTATGATGTATTAGTGGCTGATTTATATCACCACCATGGAATTGATGAGGTGCAATTACGAAGTGAGTTCATCGCAACGTGCTGCCAACGAGTCACTGAGCAAGGTTGGTTGGTATTAAATTACTGGTTAGACCACGAAATACCTCAAGAATTGTTAGAGGTTTTACATGAGAATTTTGCACAAATTTTTGTGTGTAATAGTGGCGGTGGCAATTGGATTATCTACGCGGGGAAAAAACTGGCTGACATTGATCACTTAGACGCCAAACGCGTAAAGCCCTTGGCAAAAAAGTTAGGGTTTTCATTAAACTATTATTTAAAGCGTTTAAAAATACTCACTTAACAAACTCATAAAAAAGAGTTCGCATAAAATAGGCGTTAATTAAGCAATAGATCTGCCGTAGGGTCTAATTAATAACAAAAGTCCTCCTATTAATAACCAACCAATAGCGCCTCCTCCCCCACTAGATAAATTCAATGAGCTTGAAAAGATGACGTCTCCATCAGTGCGTCCTGCATAACTAATTTCACTATCGGCATAACTGACCGCCTCACAGACCGAAGTCCAATTCGCACTGACTTCTGGATCATCCTGAACCGATAAGTCATCGACATTATAAAATGCTTCGGCAGCTGAACAACTACTTGGCAAGGCGGGGTCGGTGCAAATTTGTAGATTATCAAGATAGGCGCTGTTGTCCTGAGAGCTAAATAATCCACCGCGATAATAAATAAACATGACATGGTTAATTTCATCCGGTAACTCGATTGACTGAGTGACCCAGCCAGACCCCGCTCCTCCACTGGTGTCTTGTAATTGCAGCCAGCTATCTAGGGATTCATTCACATACACCAATAATAAACCCACTGAACTATCTACTTTATAATCAAATTTCAAGAAGTGCGGCTCTTGCCCGCCAGAGCCGTTTAAATAAGTCAGTAACACCGAACGCTCTTCTTCATCAATTTCGCCAGACGCCAACATAGAACCCCCAACAACACCGGCCTCAACTTGTTGCAACCAACTCGCGCTGTGCTCGCTGTTACTATTGGTGCCGCTAAACCAATTCCAGGGCGTATCCAATGCACCGCTATCCACATTATTTAAAACCTTACTATTTAGTTGATGCACCGCTGAATAGCTTTCAAAATCTAACCTTATTTGAGAGTTGTGCTCCCCGATCACGCCGCCCAGAGCATTTACCTTAAAATCACACTGAAATCCTGGAGGAATGGCATTATCTAGCAAAGCCCAATTGGCCTCATCAATCTCAAACAGCCCAGTTGTACGCTCTTCTATGGCCTTGTCTTGTACCACAGCCGTGGTGGTGCCTAGGTTTAATACACTGTAGGTTTCGGGTTTGCTGCGCCCAGCCCCCACAAAGCCAATTTTATCTGGGCCTAAAATGGTAATTCCGCGACGACGCTGCTCTATCCAGTCATGGAAATAAGCCACTTCACTGTAAGCCCCGTATTTTTCCGCTTCGGCACAACCGTCACCCCAACTCACTAGCCCAGTTAAGGCCCACTCGTCGTTGGCTTTCACCACTAATGGGCCTCCACTGTCACCCTGGCATGCATCTTTGCCACCGCTTACTTCACCGGCACACAGGCTGCGCGCCCAATAATTATTAACATTCACTGGATACGTATCCTGACAGACAGCATCACTTTGAAAGCTCACGTCTACTTCTTGTAAATCAAAAGACATACTGGTGATATCGGAACTATCAGTAAGGCCCCAACCAATGACCCTGAGCTGTTCATTAGCTTGAAGGTCGCTATTAGCTTGCTGGCTCAACAATGGAATGGGGGTTTTATCCGAAGAGGTGCTTAATTTTAAGATGGCAATATCGCTGAAAAAGCTATCGCCCTTATAGTCAGGATGTACTTCAATCCAGTCGACACTGTGTTGTTCGGCACCATTTAAATTACGTAGATCCTGCGCCCCCACGTATAACACCAACTGTCCGGCTGAAACATCTTCCATACAGTGGGCCGCGGTTAATACCCAATCTTTACCAATTAAGGCACCGCCACAAAAGTGCCCGCCAGTTTGAATGGAAACCATCCACGGGTAGGCTTCACTGCTATTGATACCCCCTATTATGCGGGGCTGCAATGACTCAGCCGTATCCGCCCAAAGCTGCTGGGAATAAAAAGCGCATAAGAGAATAAAGGAAAATATTTTTATATGGGTTATCAAGGCAATTACCTTTTCACACATGATTGCTTACAACTGGACGGTTTATTTATTGTTTTTACCGACCAGCATCCACTGCTTTTAGTATAGTCATTAAAGGTTCTGCCTGTCTGCGCCGATATTAATAATTATGTAAGCGCATTCACAAAACCCGCCAGCCCCGTTTAATGAGGCTGCTATGCTTAATAGTATAGGCATGAATTCAAGGATGGTTATGCACTTTTCAGTTTGGCACTACTTATTGCACAGGCACTTAAAGCAGGTATTCCTGATTTTGGGTGTGTGCTGGGGCCTTTTAGGCTGCAGTAGCGATAGTGGCTCTGAAGAGGTGATTATTCCTAAGCTTTCCGGTTTATGGGTGGGAGAAACCACAGAGAACATTGGCGCTATTAGCGTCACTCTAGACAGCTATATATTATTTTTTAACGACCAGGTATACGTGTTCAGAACAGACGAAGCCCAAGTGGGCAGTTACGTGATCGAAGACACCAGCCATAGTAATTTATTGGTAGATGTTCACCCCTACTCTAGTCCTGATGCCATCAATCAATTTTATATCGGCCGATATAACAACCTTAACCTCACTCTGGATGCCTTATTTGCCAGCAATTTAGACCTAGTGGTGAATTACAACAGCATCACAAGGGCCGGACGCATGACTTTGGAACTGGATGTAGAACAACAGTTGGAACTAACTATTGCCCGTATAATCGGGGAGTGGGACACCACAGATGCCACTATGAGCATTGCCGCCGATGGTGGCTTTTCTGGTTGGAATGAACTCACTAGCTGTCAGTGGGAAGGGGAATTAACACCACTGACCAGCAACATGTTAACCCTAACCATAGAAAGAGAAAATTGCGCGCAATTCAACACCCTCACTCAGGGTTTGGCCTTTGTTGATGGGGAAGGCATATTGCACTTCATTGCCACTGCTTCTCCGGATATTCTATGGATGCAGTTTGACCCTGTTGCGCAAACCACAGTGGTTGAAGTCACAGATTAATTTTTTATTTATTACTCCGCTTTTTGTTCTACTTTTTTCTGATTTTTATTCTACTTTCTATTTTAAACAGGGAAATAAAAGTGGTTCGTCACCTTCTTTCCAGCCGGATTTTTTTTTCATAATATTTTTAAACAAATAGCTTTCAAGCCAATAATTTGTCCAATTAATTAGGGCCTTATATTTGCTGGAAAAAAACCAGTTTTTATCAACGTGGGCAAATTGGCGAATAAAAGGAAAGATGGCAAGATCTACAAAACTTATCTTTTCTCCCATTAAAAAAGCACTGCTTTTCAACCTTTCATTTAGAGTCCGTAAAAACGTTTCGCCTAGTGCGCGATAATGCTCTTCACTTTCTTCATGGCGGTCACTGTATTTATAATGATCCAGCGCCCATTTAAACTCACCATCATTTTGCGCAACAAGCTCACGTATTTCACTCTCTTTGTCAGCCAAGAGCCAGTTATCCGGGTCGTTTATAGAAAGTGCCCACTGCATGATATCTAGGCTTTCATCAATTACGATGCCATCAGCCAATTGCAACACAGGCACTGTGGCCTTGGGACTAATATCCAGCATCGCTTGAGGCTTGTTTTTAAGTACCACTTCTCTTAATTCAAGGGCATTAACTTCAAGCGCATACGATAAAGCCAAACGCGCACGCATGGCGTAAGGGCATCGGCGAAAACTGTAGAGGATAGGGAGCAAAACGGACGCCTTTAATAAATAAAACCATTATACCCGCACACTCCGAATAAAGGAGTGCTTAGGCATAATGGCGTTTTTATAATTGGCTTATGGATTTTGGCTTATCGATTAAGGGTTAAGCGCATTCTTTTTGAGCAGGGCTTTTAGAGGCGACTTCAGGCTCAGTCTCTGCCTTAGGTTCTTGATAGTTTTTAAACAAATTCATTACCTGCTTTCCTTTTTTAAGACCCAGTAACGACATAGTACTCATGACGCCGCCCATTAAGGCTCCGCCTACGCCAGCCGTCATAACGTCCGACCCTGTCATATAAAGATTTTTAACCGGGGTTTGCGGGTGTAAACAAGACTGTTTGAAACGCTCCACAAAATGGTCAAGTGCCAGCATTTCACCGCCACTGTTCTTTTGGTACCAGTTGGTAGAAAGCGGCGTAGACAGTTCAAAATAATCTAACTTGTCGCGAAGCTGAGGATGACGCTCAAACAGTTTTTCTAACAAGCGCTGAGAAAGACGTTCTTTAAAGGCATCGTAATCTTCACCACGCTGCTGCCATTGAGTCCCTTCCCACTCTTTAAACCAATCCATTTTGGCAGGTGTCACTATTTCCACTGTGGACTTTCCTGGAAAACGATTTACCCAATCTGGGTCTTTAGAAGATGGGAATGAAATGTACACCAAGGGAAATTCTGCTTCAGGATTGGCATTGTATTTGGCCAAATTCCCTTCATGATCTCCGTCTGGGTATATCCATAAATTGGTGCTGTTTAAACCTAGTTCTTCGCTGGTGCCTTTGAAGCCTGCGTAAATACACAAGTGGGCACTGGAGCGATGGAGCTTATCGGTCCAATCATTCACCTTGTGTTTCTGTTGGCTCTCTTTTGGTAACAGCTTTTCAATGGTATTCATGAAGCCTGCGTTACTGATCACTTTCTTGGCTAAAATTTCACTGCCATCCGCCATACGCACGCCATAGGCGCTATTATTCTTAACCAGAATTTCATCTACATCGGCGTAGCTAAATACTTCACCACCACTTTTTTGAATGGTAGGAATAATCGAGCGTGCAATGTCCGCAGCACCCCCAACTGGATAAGCGCCACCGGCTAAATAGTGTTTAGCAATTAACGCATGCATTAAGAATGAAGCATCGGCTGGCGCCTGACCGTAATTGCCCCACTGCCCTGTTAATACAGAGATAAGCTCTTGGTTTTTGGTCATGCCTTCCAGCACTACACGAGTAGTTTTAAAGAATTCCTTAGAGACCAACAATGGGCGAACCAAGTTATAGGCTTTACTCATCCAACTCGGCATGGCTTGGCCTGCAAAAAACTTAGGCGTCTCGGAGCTAATTTTACGAATAAGCTGAACGTAATCCTCAATCACTTTACGCTCATTAGGAAAATGCTTGGCGAGCTCGTCAACAAAATTTTCACGCCCAGCAATAAAGTCAAACTCCTTACCTTTCAGGATTACCTTGTCATAAACCGGGTCCATTTCGGCCCACTTTAAACGTCCTTCAGAAATCACATCAAACATACGACGCATGGTAGAAGGTTTATGCACTTCACCAATGTAATGCACACCCACGTCCCACTCATAGCCTTCACGCTCATAAGCATGGGTATAACCGCCAGCTGTGTAGTGCTGTTCTAGTACACAGACCTTTTGACCTAACAAAGACAAGAGCGCTGCATTGGTTAAACCGCCAATGCCAGAACCCACCACAATGACATCATACTGATCATCGGTTCGACCCGCGCGATAACGCTTACCTGTGCGAACCTTTATCTTTTTTACTCGAGCCATGGGTTTGCCCTGTCTTGTGATTATTGTCAATTAATGCCATATGCAACTAATTGCATAAGAATAGAGACATATTAGTCCAGCTCGCCATTATCACGCAAGTCTTTATGCAACTTATTGCATATGAATTAGGTCGTTAGCTTCAAATAGGCTGTATACTGCGCCACGCAGATATACCCTGTGCCCGTTTAATGGAACCCACATGTCACTTAAACACGCCATACTGACCTTATTAGAAACCGAGCAGGGTTCTGGCTACGACCTATTAAAGCGCTTTAAAGAGCGCCTAGGCTTTTTCTGGAATGCTAGCCATCAGCAAATTTATCTGCAATTAAAGAAAATGCACCTTGATGGGTTAATTGAATTTGAAACTCAAAATCAGCAAGGCAAGCCCGACCGCAAGGTCTATCACATTACCTCCCAAGGCCACGAAGCGTTAATGCAGTGGATTGAGTCCCCCATAAAGATCAGCAAGGTCAACGACGGTTTATTGGTAAAACTATACGCAGGCCACCTAGTGGATATCAGTGTTATTCAAAAAGAGATTACCGAGCATAAAGACATGCACACCCGCATGCTGAATACTTTTCTTGAATTTGAAAACGATTTTAAAGCCCTTGAAGGAGACCAAAAGAAGCAATATTCATTGCCTTATTTAACATTACGACGAGGTATTTTAGGAGAGCAAGCTTGGTTACAGTGGGCACAAGAGGTAGAAGATTATTTAGTTTAGCCGTTGCTAAAAAACTCCTTCGAACAAATGCATTTTTAAAAAATATGATTCAGTACGGCGTATTCAATTAAATCAAAGTGCCGTACTGGATGGGCTACTGACTTACACCTTCTACTTTTGAAGCACTTTGAGTTTGAAACTTAATCCAATCCAAGCTCTTGCGCCACAAGCTATTACGAAACTTCTGCTTAAAAAACCCCATATGATCTATAGCGCCTAGCCCTAGACTCTGGTGAGGAATAAATTCATTTTCAATTTCTGCCCTTTCATAAAAATTCAATAAGTAATCTACATTTACCTTGGGGGCAAAGTCATCATCGTCAAATGATAAACTTAATATAGGTTTATCAAATTCCTTGTATCCTTTTAAAGGCAGGTTAAATTTTTCGCCAAATAAGTAGTCCTTATCGCGCATCCATTTCCCCCAATCACGGGCACAACTGGCGGGAAGATCCATGGAGGATAACCCCACCGCCCTAGCCGGATACACTTTGCGAGCAAACGATAAGATTGGCAACATAACCCCACAGACAAAACCTATGTAGAGTTTTCTAGGGTGAGGCCAACGCCGCCAGTAAGGGGCTGAAGACGCCACAAAAATAGCGGCTTTAATTAAAGAGGCATTTTGCGCTAACCCCAACACCTGACCACCAATGCTGTGCCCCACCAATAATAAGTTGTCACCATTAGGCTGATTATCTTGCGCCAGTTGATGGGCGGTTTTAATAGCGGCAGTTAAATCCAGACTGCCCCAATCGGACAATTGAACGTCTGCTAAGTCACCTTCAAAAACCGATAACCCGGTACCGCGATAATCAAAGGTCACACATTGATAACCATTTTTCGCTAGAAAGTGTCCGTAGTGCTTATAAAACTGTTGTGGCACACCCAGCGCGCTGGCCACTAAAACCGTGCCAGAAGAGTTTTCGCAAGGATAAAAAAAACCGTGTAAGCATTGGCCATCCTGCGTTTCAAAATTAATTTTTTGCATCAATCAAGTCCACTAAATTTACGTCATTGAGAGTCAATTACAGCCACTGCTTCAAACGGATATTATTTAATAGGATCTTTTCATGCAAGCGCCTTTTAGTGCAGAGCCTAGTATTCTGAATTTCAGCCCGTGCCTTAAATATAATTTTTCGGTGCCATTTGGGCCTGAAAAAACCCTAAACAGCCTTCTATTATTAGCCCCTACGTAAAACAAGCTGGCAACCAATAATGAATTCAGGCTTATAGTAAAATGGCTTAATTTTGCTATAAGCCTGAAAAACTGACAATACGCGCTAGACTTAAAGCAATTGTATAAAAGCCATAGCGAATTCAGCATGAAGGATCTAACCAAAATGTTCGAAGGTGTTTTAAGGCCTGTAATTTTAATGCTTTTTTGCCTAACTCTACTACCCGCGCAAGCGGAGGAAAAAGAGGCCATTGCTTGGGTTAACTTTAATATATCCCCAGGGGGAATATTGGGTGGCGAGTTTAAGGGTCAGGGGGTGGGTGATCTATTTTACCAAACCTACAAGGCCGCTTTGCCTGAATATCAACACTCATTTAGTTATGCTAACCCGGCTCGCATGCGCAGAATCATCAGGGAATCTAAAAACACCTGCATTGTGTATATTTTCCACTTACCCGAATATTCAAAATACAGGTATTGGGGCCCCATTAATTATATTGCCCCGCCCAACCGTATCATCACCACTCCCAAGGTGGCTCCTAGGCTTGCCCAAAAGGATCTATCATTGGCCAAAATACTAAAAATGGATTCCATGCGCTTGGGGGCCATGGGCGGAAGAATGTACCGAGTTCAAGATGTTCTTGAAGCCAATAAAGATAATCCCAATTTACTAAGGCTTTCCACCCCCAGTAAAAACCTTTACCAAATGCTATTGGCTGGGCGATTAGAATATACCTTGGGAGACTGGACCGAGCTGACCTTCATGGAGAAAACTCTGGCACTTGAGAATAAATTTGTGACCTTTCCCATGCAAGAGCTCACCGGCTATACCCCTAACTTTGTCAGTTGCACCAAAAATGCCTGGGGCAAAGAAGTGGTTAATAAGCTTCACCAACGCTTCAATAACGCCAGCGTGGTTGAGAAAAAAATACTACCCTCTATTTTAAACTGGGTACGCACACCAGATCGTCAAGCTTATGCCACAGAGTATAAGCGCTTTGTAAAAGAGCATTTTAAGAATAAATAAAGACTCGCAGTACAAAACTTTAGACTACCAGTCACCATCTTCATTGGTATACATGAAGATGGTGACTGCAAAGTAAGTGGTTAACCTGACTTCCCTCTCCCCACAGCTAACTCATTCATACAAGCAGCACATAGTTACCTTTTAATTGCGACACACTATTTGTTTTGCTATATTAGCAAATGCTAATCTATACATCCCTAATTAAATAAGTCTAATTAAATGCTGCCATTTAAAGACAGACAATAGAGAGCCCAGCCCATGCTCTACACTAAAATAATCCGCTTAAAGCTTGATAAGGATACCTTATGAGAATAATTGCATCGCTCGCACTGGCTCTGCTTGCAAGCATTAGCCTGGCTGATCCAAGCGCCAGTGAAAGCCGATTCAGAGCATCTGGCCTGCTAACGGTCGCCAAGCAGGATTATCAAAACCGGTTTCAGTTAGAGGCCACCATTGAAGCGGTGAATGAAAGTACCTTGAGCGCACAAACCAGTGGTCGTGTTCAATTCATTCATTTCGATGTGAACGACTACGTTAAGAAAGGTACATTACTAATTCAGCTAAGAGATAAAAATCAAAAATCCTCCCTTAAACGGGCGATGGCGCAGTTAGTTCAATTTGAAGCAGAGAATGAAAATGCACAACTGGAGCTAACAAGAAGTATCGCTCTGTATGCTGAAAGCTCCTTATCTAAACGAAAATTCGATTCAATCAAGGCTCAGTCTATTGGCAGTGCCGCTGCGGTAAAAGCGGCCCAAGCGTTACTTGATCAAGCACAAGAACAAATGGCCTATACACAAGTACACGCCCCCTACTCCGGCATTGTTAAGTCCCTGCATGTACAGGTGGGCGAATCGGTCAGCGTTGGCAGCAACCTCATGACCGGCCTATCTTTGGATCAACTACGAGTCGTGGCGCATATTCCTCAGCGCCTGGCCGCACAAATAACTCAACAGCAAGATTTCCAAATAATTCACCGAGACCAAATTATTGCCGCACAAAAGGTCACAATATTCCCATATGCCGATGCCAGCACTCACAGCTTTAAAGTAAGGGTGAATATTAATAGTCAGGGACTAAATTTGTTTCCCGGGATGTGGGTCAAGCTCAGTATTCCAATGGGAATAAAAACCACAATTCAGGTGCCCAAAAGTTCAGTTATGGTTAAAGGCGAACTTAGCTCGGTCTTTATCAATGGAGAAAAAGGCGCAATTTTACGCCAAGTAAGATTAGGGCAAGAGCAAGATGGCCAAATTGAAATTTTGGCAGGCCTAAAAGAAGGGGAAGAAATATTTATTGATAGTTATCGGCAGTTATCTAGGCAGGTGCCTAAATAATGAATAACCCGTTAAAAAATGGCCAGCATTCTGATAATGCACCCCTGGGTTTAAGTGGCCGATTGGCCAGAAGCTTTCAAAATAATCCCCTTACCCCGCTACTGGCTTTGTTTGGATTATTGCTCGGATTCTTTGCCATATTAGTCACCCCCAAAGAAGAAGAACCACAAATTGATGTGACCTTTGCCAATGTATTTATTGCTTTTCCTGGCGCCAGTAGCCTGGAAGTGGAAAGCCTTATTAGCACACCAGCCGAGCAAGTACTTTCAGAAATAAATGGCGTTGATAATATTTACAGTATCAGTCAACCCGGTTTATCGGTGATCACGGTGGTATTTGAAGTAGGCTTAAGCCGAGAGACCGCTATTTTAAATTTGTATAACCAGGTCTATAGCCATAATGATTGGCTGCCAAAACAATTGGGCATTTCACAACCCTTAATTAAACCTCAAGGCATAGATGATGTTCCCATCATGTCCTTAACTCTATGGTCTAAAGACAATCAGGTTACCCAAAGAGACTTAACCAAATTAGCCCACACCTTAGAAGCAGAATTAAAACGTATTGAAGGCACTCGAGATATTTATACTCAGGGAGAACATCAGGATGTGGTTAAAGTTGAACTAGACCCGCTAAAACTCACAGCATTTTCTCTTGATATTGAAGACATTCGCCAAGCGTTAAGAAGTAGTAATCAGGCAAGTCCTGTAAGGGATATCATTAATAACAATAATATCATTCAATTTGAAGCGGGCAGTTTTTTAAGCTCTCCAGAACAAATATCCCAGTTAATTGTGGGAGTGGTTCCTGAGCATAAAAATATCGCCGACAGCCGAGCCATCTATTTAAGTGATGTGGCCAGTATAAAACTGCAAGCAGATACACCAAATACCCAGGTATTTCACTATCAAAAGGGCTTTAACAGCACCACACCTGCGGTAACTATGGCCATTGCCAAAAAAGCAGGAAAAAATGCCTACGACATTACTCAGGCTGTAAAACAACGAATTGAACAATTAAAAAATATTTTAATTCCCGACAATGTAGAAATTAAAATCACTCGTAACTACGGTGATACCGCCAAAGAAAAAAGTGATAAATTAATTCAAAAACTGCTGTTTGCTACCTGTGCGGTGATTGTTTTGGTTTTGCTCAGTATGAGCTGGCGCGAGGGCGTTATCGTAGGCGCTGCTATCTTTATCACGCTGGCCATCACCTTATTTGCATCTTGGGCGTGGGGATTTACCTTAAACAGAATATCTTTGTTTGCACTTATTTTTTCAATTGGAATACTGGTAGATGATGCCATTGTGGTGGTAGAGAATATTCACCGCCATATGAAATCTGGCAAAGATTTATTAACTATTATTCCCAAAGCCGTAGACGAAGTGGGTGGCCCTACTATTCTGGCCACCTTTACCGTCATTGCGGCCTTAATGCCCATGGCATTTGTCAGCGGCCTCATGGGCCCCTATATGAGCCCAATTCCCATTAACGCCAGTACTGGCATGCTTATCTCTCTAGTCGTCGCTTTTGTCGTGACCCCTTGGCTGAGCTATAAGTTATTAAAGTCTCAGCCCCATGTGCTTCATAGTGATTTAACACCCTTCCATTCCCCAAGTACTGAGCCTGCTAAAACTAACAGCTATGGATTTTTTAAACGCATCATGGGGCCTCTCATTCAAGGACAAAAAGCTAAGCGCAATCGATTATTAATGCTGGGGTTTGTGATTATATTAATTTTATCGGCGGTTTCTTTACCTGCACTAAAATTGGTGGTGATGAAGATGCTGCCCTTTGATAACAAATCTGAATTACAGGTCATTGTGGATATGCCCGAAGGCACCACTATGGAGGAAACACTGGCGTTACTGGAAGAACTTGGCGAGTATTTACGCACCGTTAAAAATGTCGATAATTATCAACTATATGCGGGCACCTATGCGCCCATTAATTTTAATGGTTTGGTTCGCCAGTATTATTTACGCCAAGGGCCCCATTTTGGCGACATTCAAATTAACCTCGTAAATAAATCATCACGACAACTTCAAAGCCATGATATTGCGCTTAATATGCGTAAAGAATTACAGGAAATTGGAGAGAAATATAATGGAAACATAAAAATAGTAGAAGTGCCTCCCGGTCCTCCCGTGATGTTTCCAATTGTGGCTGAAGTTTATGGAGCCAATTATCAACAGCAGATAAATGAGGCTAAAAAATTACGGGCAATATTTGAAAAAAGCGCTGATATTGTCGACATAGATGACAGCATTGAAGCCCCACAGCTTAAATGGAAAGCGCACATAAATCGCCAGAAAGCGGCGTTGCTGGCCGTGCCTTATGGCGATATTGTAAGAGCCCTAGACACGGCTTTAAATGGTGAAGATGTGAGTTTTTTGCATTCTAATCAGCAAAAAATTGCGGTGCCCATTCGCCTGCAAATTAGCCAGAATGACCGTGCAACATTATTAAACCTTTTACAGCTAAATGTGCGCAACCTGTACGGCGAAATGATCCCTTTATCTGAATTAGTAGAGATAAAAGAGAGCCAAATAGATAATGCGATTTACCATAAAAATTTACTGCCTGTGGTCTATGTATACGGTGATATGTCTGGGGAATTAGACAGTCCACTCTATGGCATGTTTAACATGTCTTTTGCCATGAATAATCATCAGCCTGAACAGTTCTTTATCAATCAACCACAATTAACTCATAAACCCAGTATTAAATGGGAAGGAGAGTGGCAAATCACCTATGAAACATTTCGCGACATGGGCATCGCTTATGGAGTGGGTATGATTTTAATTTATTTACTGGTGGTGGCTCAATTTAAATCTTATATGGCGCCACTAATCATCATGGCCCCCATTCCCTTAACTATTATCGGTGTATTGCCCGGGCACGCATTACTGAATGCACAATTTACCGCCACCTCCATGATTGGCATGATTGCCTTGGCAGGAATCATAGTCCGCAATTCTATCTTACTGGTAGACTTTATTAATCAGGAGCTGGATAAAGGCATTGATCTCGTAGAAGCCTGTATTAACAGTGCCGCAGTGCGGGCCAAACCTATTCTGCTCACAGGTCTAGCTGCCATGACAGGCGCCTTTTTTATTCTGGATGACCCTATCTTTAGTGGTCTGGCCATTAGCCTAATTTTTGGCATCCTTATTAGCACTATATTTACCCTAATACTTATTCCCATGCTCTATTTTGTCTATAAAAAGCGACACGAGTCCGTTACTTGATCAACACCATTGCGCCCCAAAATATGGGCGCTATTTTATGATTGTGTGTACATATAAGTTAAAAGCATAAATAAATAAGAAATAATCCCCTGTTGTATTTCCATACTTGACTATACTTTTAATGACTTAGGAGATAGAAAAATGTGGCTTCACTTAAAACACTGGATTGCAACATACCATGCACACTTGGTTCGAAGTCACTATCGCCACCACCGTTATGCCTTGTGCCTAACTCACTTACAAAGCTTGCAGAAGTGGCAACCAGAGTTTGCGCAAAAGCCTATTTACGCAGGTTACCTTGCCATGTGCCACTACCAGCTAAAAGACTGGAATCACCTTACCGAAGAAGTCGAGCGTGCCTTGTTTTTATTACGCCGTCACATCAAACACAATAAAGATGCTTTTTTATTATGGGAAGAATTAAAATCTCATTTGGCCGACTTACGCTTCATAGATCAAAGCCACTCAGATAAACGAAAGCATGCCTCAAAAGGTTAACAACGGATTTAGGCCTTTATTTAACCGCTTCGTTTTTATCCTTTAATATTTCTAGCAAGGATAAGCTGTACACAAAAACCATGTCCCGTCACCGGAAACAGCAGTCGTCCATTTAGAATACGACTGACTAGGTTATAAACCATATACAAGCCCAAACCCACGTGCCCATCTGGACCTTGCTTAGTTGTAAAAAAGGGCTGTCCTAAATTTTTAACTTGATCCCGGTTTATGCCCTTACCATTGTCTGTCACCATTATTTGAATGTAATCATCTGGCTGAGGGTCTATTCTAATCCAAATAACGGGGTCTTGGTCTTTATCGGCCTCGCTGTGAAGCAAGGCATTGTCAATCAGTTGCACCAGGATAACGCTAATCGCTTTTTGGTAACTGTGCATCTGAAAATTCTGTGGGCATTCCACATTTACCCGCCAACCTGCAATCCTCCAGCGTTGAGAAGCAATGGTTTCTTCTATCACTTCGCGCACATTAAAGAACCCCAAAGACAAAGCCAAATGCTCCACACTCACATCTCTAAAGCGCTTCACCACCCGCGTAATGCGTTGTTGATTAGAAGCCAATACCAACAGGGATTTCTGGGTTAACCCAAAAAAATGGGCGTAATCGTCAAGCGTGACACTTTCGCTATTTTGTTTGGCAACAATGTCATCCACACCATCGCGAATAAAAGCGGTGGTGGCCACATTACTTCCCAGTGGACTGTTGATTTCCTTAGCGACTCCTTGAGAAAACTGCTCCATAAAGTTCAATCGTTCCTGGTCAAGCTCATAGCGCATCTCATCAGATTCTTTACGAGCACTGATGTCTTGCAATGCCCCTTCAAAGCCTTCATCTTGCCCAATATTAATATGACGGATACTGATACTAATCCAACGTTTTTGGCCACCTTTTCCGCATATTTGTAACTCCCGATCGCTGACTCGACCATGCAAAATAGTGTCTTTAATCATTTTTTGGTAAACGCTAAATTCAGACGTTAAATACTCTCGAATGTCCGTTACATCAGACAGCATCTCTTCAGGACTATCAAAGCCAAATATTTGGGCACAGGCCTTATTCACACTGGTAAATTGATATTGATCATTACCCTGAAAATTTCCGGTAGGGGCATTTTCATATAATTCCTGGTAACGCATTAAAGCGCCTAAGTGCTCATTTTGACTACCAATCAACTCAAGTTCGGCCTGACGTTTTAAGCGGTTGGCCGTATTAATTCTGTCGGCCAATGAGAATGCCAAAAGCAAGACTTCCAGCAACGAGCCGAGCAAATAACCATACTGAATTAAGAAGTTACTTTCCCCTAGCCCTAACCCACGAAAATTTACCAACAAAATCCCCCCTAAAAAAACAGCCAAAGCACAGGTAAAAAAGCGCGCAGCGGTGAAACCTTTAAACCATAAATAGGTTCCGGTTAATAACCCCGAAAAAATGCCTATGATGCCGGTCACCACCACAATGGGAACAATATATTTATAAGGTAGCCAATAGATGGCACTTAAATTAAACAAGACAATCAGGCGAATAAAAACAAAAAGCCTATAAAGCCGAACACTGGTTTGGGCTAAATTTAAAAATACCGACAAGAAAGTAAAAACAGCCAATTGATAAAGACAATAAGCCAGGGGAAACATAATGGCGTTTATACTGGGGCTATTTGGCCAAAACCAAGCAAAACCACGACCGTCAAAGGTTAGCTGCAATAAGATAAATGCCGAAACACTGGCCACATAAAACAAATAGCCTCGCTCTCGCACGACTATAAAAATAAAGAAATGATAAAGCGCCATTACAATTAATATTCCGTAATAGCCACCATATATAATCTGCTGTTGCGCCAAATCCTGGGTATAGCCTGTTTGTGAATACCAGGTAACGGGCAACATCATGGTGCCCTCGGTTTGAATTCTTATGAGCAAGCGATAGTGGGCAGGGCCTGCGCTAGACAGATCAAATACAAAATTTGGCATACCCGCTTCTCGGCTGTTAAATGGCCTAGCATCACCTGTGCGTATTTCGTTTACTATCCTAGTGCCTTTAAACAAGTACATGTCTAAATAATCCAGTAACGGGTAGTCTATTTTTAATACCCAATCACCCTTTTGAAAGCTTTTAATATCCTGCATTACCCACATTTTTTTATGCTGATAACCAAAATTAAGCTCCCCTGTCACTCTTTTCCATTTAGCTTTCTCCAACACTTCATGCAGATTAGGGGTTTCGCCCTCGGGTTCGAGCCAATAATAAAGCTCAGACGTGCTTAATCCGTCCAATTCTTGACTAAAAACTGGACTCGAATGGGAAAATAACAGGGTTAAAATAATAAAAAGGTATTTCAAATTTCGACTTCCAACAATCCTCTTTTATAAGCGTAGCAGCATTGAAAAATTGGGCATTCGCATATATGTTTAAAACATGAACGACACAATCATCCATCTACTCATGATTGGCGGATCATATCGTTGGCTGTTGCTAAACCTGATGATTTTGGCCTGTGAGCAAGGGGGGCGTAATGTATGATGCTATTGTGTTGGGCTCAGGTGTCGTGGGATTAAACACGGCCTACTGGCTAGCAAATGCTGGCCTGAAAACCCTAGTGGTAGACAGGCAGCCCATAGTCGGTAATGAAACATCCTATGCAAATGGCGGACAAATATCGGTCAGCTTTGCTGAACCATGGGCCCAGTTGGGTACGCTCCGAAAAGCCTTAGGGTGGTTATTTAAAAAAGACGCTCCCCTCCTAATTCACCCCCAGTGGCATTGGCAACAATGGCGCTGGGTTTTAGGTTTTTTACTGCAATGTAGTCCCGTCTTTTACAAACACAATGTGCAAAACCTAGTGCAGCTTGCATTGTATTCCCGCACCTTATTGCGGCAGATCACCAGCAAACACGATTTACAATATCAGGCTATTCAGCAAGGTATTATGCAGTTTTATCGCTCCCATGAAGCCTTTGATCGTGCCAAGTACAGTACCGATTTAATGCGCCGTTACGGTTGTGACCGTAATGTCATTAGCGCTCAAGAAGCCATTAATATCGAACCCTGCATGTCTCATATTAATAACCTAGTAGGGGCCACCTACACCCCAAAAGACGGCAGTGGCGATGCCCATATTTTTTGCTTAGAACTTGAAAAAGTCTGCCGAGAAATGGGTGTTGAATTTCAATTAAATTCACGAATAGAAAGTTTGCATCAGGAGCGCGGGCTTGTGCAGGTGCAACTGCAAAATGATCAACGCCGTGATGTTATCACCGCCCCTCACATTGTTATGTGCTGTGGTTGTGACAGCGTGCCTTTACTTAAACCCTTGAACATCAATTTAAATTTATATCCGGTTAAAGGTTACAGCGTCACTATAAATATGGAGCAACCCTATAAAGCCAATACCATCAGCCTCACCGATGAAGCCAATAAAATTGTTTACTCGCGGCTAGGAGACAAATTAAGAGTGGCCGGTACTGCGGAATTAGCAGGCTATGATTTAAGCCTAAATGAGGAACGTTGCAAAAATCTAGTTGAAAAAGCTCAACGCTTATTGCCCGGTATTGGCGGGTTTGAGGACGCCCAATATTGGTGTGGGTTACGCCCTATGACACCTTCTAACCTGCCTTATATTGGCGCTACCCGTTACCCCAATTTATGGCTAAATACCGGACACGGAAGTTTAGGTTGGACCCTGGGCTGTGGCAGCGGTCGTGCACTGGCAGACTTAATCACCCACGGGCATTGTATTTTAAGTAACAAAGATGAATATAAACACAGCTCTGCTATGCTTTTTAATAGGCATTAATTCATCGCAAATGCCAATAGAGATATACCATCAGGGATTCAGGTTAAGGAAGACCTTAAATCTGTAAAAATACGGCTAATTTTATTTATTAATGATTAATGTGAATACCTAACTCACAGGCCCTTTCAATGACAAAAAAAGTTCAATGAAAAAGGAAAGTCACTGATGGCCAAATTTAAAGGTAGAAACAAAAATACTCATAGTGTCAGTCAGGAAATTACCAAACGTAAACAACTGATGTTTTCAATCATCATGCTGTGTTTACTTGGGCTATCGGCCTATTACTTTGCT
>JBALXQ010000053.1:0-39880 GCA_036960565.1 Bermanella sp. | reverse complement strand
TCCATGGCATCCTCTGCAAAGGGTATTTGTACGTATTTAGTTGACCTGCCTTTTGTTGGCCAACTTTAACACAGCTCTTCAGGGTCGAAAAGGCAGGTTAATGCCCGAAAACAGCTGATTATTTTCTTTTATTTCATACCCTGTGAAAGCTTAAGGTTCAGTTAAGTTTCGGGGCGCAATCTGCTTGGCAAGTTAACCAGCAGGTATTTAAAAATGACCAACCGTGCCCAAGACGCCATTACTGTAAGCCACTCTGAAAACTCCATTGTTGAAAAAGCGGTTGCTGGCACTCCTTATGTTAAACCCGACTTAAAGTTGGTGCCAAATAGTGGTCATACCAAGGCAAGTCCTTTGGTGCAAATCTTGATGCCCTCTGCACCCTTACGCCCTCAAGCAGAAGCTTTCATTAAGGATGTATTTCTCGAGCACCACCAAGCGCAGGTAAGCAGCTTCTTGCCTGCTTTGTTTGCCGTATTTGATGAAGCTGGCGTGGCCAATAGTGCGCTTGGCGTAAGAAACGCCGCCAAGGAGCAATTGTATTTAGAAAACTACCTTGATGAACCTATAGAAACCTTAATCCAACCTTTTGCAGGCAAGCCTGTTAAGCGTGGACAAGTGGTGGAAATTGGCAACCTAGCTTCGCAAAATTCACTTAGCTGTAAGGCCTTGTTTGTCCATATTACTCAGCATTTACAGGATCAAGGTGTTGAATGGATTACCTGCACGGGCACATCGGTATTACGCATTGTATTTCGTCGTTTGGGCATAAAAGCGGTGGCCATTCACGAAGCCGATCAAAGCCGCCTAGGAGAGGAGCAATATGCCTGGGGCAGTTATTACGATAATGACCCTCAAGTGATGCTAATTAACGTGCAAGAAACCAATCAGCATTTTATTAATGCAAGAAATGCGAAGGCCTCAAAAAATTCGCAATCCAACACGCATTAACCAGCACTTATTAACCAATATGGGTCAACTTCTCCACGTTAACGGCCTCACGTTAAAGACGATCAAATAAACGGAAAGTACATGCAAAATTTATTTAGAAAATTACAAGAACGGGCGCTTTATCAACCATCATCGTTGGCACTTGTTTCTGGGCACAAGCAGGTCACTAATTTACAACTGAGTGAACGCATTGATTACCTGGCTCACCAGTTACAGCAAACCCAGCTTAAATGTGTCGCGCTGTACATGGATAATTCCATCGAATGGATTGTCGCCGATCTTGCCGCCATGCAACTGGGATTAACGTTAATACCTATTCCATTATTTTTTAGCCCACAACAGGTACAGCACTTAATTAACGATGCCGGTATTCAGGCAGTGATCACCCAGCCTGAATTATGCGAAAAATTTGATTACCGCAAAAAGCATAAGTTACCCGATATGCAATTATTACTATTAAACAATGAAACGGAACCGGATGTAGAGCAGTTAAAAAAAGTAGCCAAAATTACCTATACCTCTGGCTCCACTGGTAGTCCTAAGGGGGTTTGTTTATCGGCGACTAATTTAGGTGGGGTGACTAAAGCGTTGGCTCAAGGCATTAGTAACCAGGGTATAAGTCACCACTTGTGTGTAATGCCTTTGGCCACTTTATTGGAAAATATCGCCGGGGTGTATGTGCCGCTATTAATGGGCAGCAGCATTCAAGTAGAGTCTTTATCTAAATTAGGTTTCACCAATAGCTCGGGCTTTGATGCTCAGCAATTTATGAATTGTGTAGAGCAAAGCCAACCTCATTCTGTAATTTTGTTGCCACAATTATTAATGAGTTTAATAGAACTTAAACAAGAGTTTCCAAATAGCTTTGCCAGTTTACGTTTTGCTGCCGTGGGCGGAGGCAAAAGTGCTCAGGCCAGCTTGGAAAAAGCCCATCAGTTGGGGTTGCCCGTTTATGAGGGTTATGGCTTGTCTGAATGCGCGTCGGTGGTGAGTTTAAATAATCCGTTTCACAATAAACCCGGCAGCGTAGGTAAGGTGCTACCCCATGCCAAAGTGCGAATAAGCGAAGATGGGGAAATTATTGTTAGTGGTCAATCCATGTTGGGATACCTAGGGCAAGGGGATTTAAATGGAAGCCAGCAAAATCAAGATGTGCACACCGGTGACTTGGGTCATATAGATAACGAAGGCTTCCTTTATATTTCCGGACGTAAAAAGAACCTAATAGTCAGTAGTTTTGGCCGCAACATTTCCCCTGAGTGGGTGGAGTCGGAAATTCAGCAATCCCCCCAAATTGCCCAAGTAGCGATCTTTGGTGATGCCAAACCCTGGCTTAGCGCCGTAGTAACCCCGCACAAAAACAGCACAAAAGAAGAGGTTGAGCAGGTTATTCAAGACTGTAATCAGCGACTACCCGATTACGCCCAAATTAAGAGCTGGCTGGTGGGCGTGCAGGCTTTCACCGCCGAAAACAAGCAATTAACCGAAAATGGGCGTTTACGCCGCGAGACAATTTTTGAGCAATATCAAGGGCAGTTAGAGCAACTTTATGCCTGCGCTTAACCGTTATTACTAATATGGCCATATCTGAAAACACCGTGCCCATTTTTAAGATGGGCTTAAGAAACCAATGGCATGCTTAAGCCACATTCAAGCAACCACCGTATTAAAGGTTTTATCATGAACAACATCATTCAAGCCTCAGCAGAGTTTCCCATTAATACTCAAGCCATTAGCGAAGATATTATTGGCCAAGCTAAGCAAAACCTTAAGAGCAGTGGCTGGGCGTTAATGCGGGGCTTTGAGCATGATTTGGAAAAGTTCAGTGATCTAGTGGGGCGTTTTTGCAGCAAGCTTACCTTTGACCCAGCGCGAGAATTTTCAGGTGACGCTTCGCAAAAAGTAGATGCTGGCATTGGTGCCATTGGGTTACACATTGAAAATGGTAACACGCCTTTTCCACCTGATGTGGTGGCTTTTTATAGTCGTAAAAGTGCAAAGGTTGGTTCCCAAACCACCTTGTGTGATGGTGCTGATATATATAATGGCTTGTCGGAAATACTGCAAAAACGCTTTAGTCGGCCAATTATCGTATCGCGTACCTTGCCTGAAAATTTATGGAAGCAATACATTGCCAACGAGCATCCGCAATTAACTAAGGCAGAAGAAGTGACTGAACAGCATTTACAGGAATTAATGAATATGTTGCCAGGGCAGAGCGGCGACATTAATGACCAAGGCGAATTGTATTATCGACTGTGCTTTTCTCCAGTCCTTAAAAGTAGTGGTCATGCTGCCTTTGCCAACGCCATCTTAGGCCCATCCTTTAACTACGAAAAGCCGAAATATCATTTTGAAGACGGCACCGAATTAAGCGAAGAATTGGTGACTGAATTAAGAGACCTTGCCGAGAAATACACCATGGAGCTGAGCTGGCAGGATGGTGACATGATTTTGATAGACAATACCCGAGTCATGCATGGCCGTCGCGCCATTGAAGGTGACCCTAGCGAGCGCCAGTTAGTCATTGCCATGGGCAGCCACTAACAGTCGGCTAATTAGTTTTAAACCCCAAGATGAAGCCAAACTTAAATCAAACCTTAAGATTGGGTTAAGACTCATAAGTCACACTCATTCCATCACTTACCAAGAGGTCGCACCATGAAAACAAATCAAATTAACGCTGTCATTACCGGTGCTACCGGTGGCATTGGCCGCAGCTTCGCTCAGCACCTGGTTCAGTCTGGCGCCACTATCATAATGGTAGGCCGAAATACGATAGCCCTTAAAGAATTGCAAAATGAATTGCTCACCCAACTGGTAGTGAAGCCAAATCAGGTTCATATTTTTCCCTGTGACTTATTAAAAAGTGAAGATCGCCAGAACTTAGTTGAACATATTGAAAATTTCAAAATTCCGGTGAACACCTTAATTAACAATGCCGGTGATAATGAGTTTGCTTTAATAGAGGATTTATCGGAGGAGCGAATAGAAAAAATTATGCGCCTGAATACGCTTACGCCCATGTTATTAAGCCGGGCGTTAATAAGTCACTTATCTAAACAAGAGCAATCACAAATAGTTAATATTGGCTCAACCTTTGGCAGCATAGGTTACCCAGGCTACAGCGCCTATTGTGCCAGCAAATATGCATTAAGAGGTTTCTCCGAAGCGTTGCGCCGTGAATTATCCGATGGGCCTATCGCAGTTAAATATTTATCACCCCGTGCTACCCAAACCAGCCTTAACAGCGCTAGCGTTAATGCCATGAACAAAGAGCTTAAGGTAGCGATGGATTCTACTCATGTGGTGGCAGGTCAGTTAATAAAGCTGCTAGAGAGCAAGCGTCATGAATTGTTTATTGGTTGGCCAGAAAAGTTTTTCAGTAAGTTAAATCAGTTGGCGCCTGCTCTGGTGGGAAAGTCCATCGTTAAGCAGCTCCCAACTATTCGGCGCTATGCTCAATTAAATTAATTCGCTCAAATAAAAATAAATAATTAACCATTTAATTAAACGGTGATAAAAATGAAAGACAAGTTAATGCTGAGAACCCTTATTTTCTCCTTCATGTGTGTGGTGTATCTTTTCACGTTAACCAAGGTATCGGCCAGTACTTTGCCTGTCGGTGCTCTAGAGCCTACTTCATTGCAACCTACTTTATTGCAACCTACTTCATTGCAAGAGATTCAATCCCAGTGGCTGGGTGCACTTGAATCAAGTAAAGACCGGCAGCAACGCTTTACTGAGTTACAAGCCATTGCCAAAAAGATGTTTAAGCTAAGTCTTAAAAATTCCCAAGATGCGGAATTAAAAGCTTGGAGCGGGGTGATGCTGAGTTCATTTGCCGGGGCCAGAAAAGCCGGTGGCGGTGAGCACATTGCCTTTTTTGCGCAACGTATGCTAGAAAATGCCGAAGTACTGCAAATGAATGTTCTTGATGAATCACGCCTAGCAAACGGCATCAGTGCCCGCCAAGCCTTAAAACAGTCTTTGGCCTATAACCCAAGCGGGCTTAATCAAGATGTGTACTATAGTGCCTTCTTAAAAGAGGGAGCTTCTGAGATGCTGGCAGCAAACTCGGAAACATTGCCCGGCAAAACAGATAATTCCTCCGCGGTGGTTACTCAGGCCATTAATTAACTGGCACAATGGGGTTATTGACAGAATTGAGTTAAGGTCGGGTGATTGACCTTACACAGTTTTAATAACCTATTTGGATATCAGCGCTACATGAGAATTTTACTGGTTGAAGACGACGACCTGCTGGGTAACGGCATTAAAAAATCCCTCACCCGCGAAGGCTACCAAGTTGATTGGTTAATGGACGGCAAACAAGGGCTAGCAGCGCTTAAAACCGAAACCTTTGATCTAGTATTGCTGGATTTAAACTTACCCGGCATGGGCGGATTAGATTTACTGGACACCATTCGTAAACAACAAAACCAAACGCCGGTATTAATCCTCACCGCCAGTGACACATTGGATGAAAAAATAGCAGGATTAGATACCGGCGCCGATGATTACCTAGTTAAGCCGTTTGAAATGGCCGAATTAAAAGCGCGCATGCGTGCCTTGAGTCGTCGCCAACATGGACATGCCGAACCTAATATTGAATATGGTCGCTTGCAGGTGAACCCTGCCAGCATGCAGGTGCAGCTAGATGGCGAAGAGGTAGTATTAGGGCGGCGAGAATTTACTCTATTAATGGAATTTGTGAATCACCCAGGGCAAATATTGTCACGGGCAAAATTAGAAGACGTGGTTTATGGCTGGGATGGCGATGTAGAGAGCAACAGCATAGAAGTGCACATACATCACTTGCGTAAAAAGCTTTATCCCGAATTTATTAAAACCGTGCGTGGCATGGGTTACAAAGCAGAAAAACCAAAATGAATGACAATATTCCAGCCACCAGGCAGAAAAAACAATATTCCATTCGCCGTTATTTAACCTTCAACTTAATTTGTTGGGCGCTAATCATGACGGTGTTACCAGGGATTTTGGTGTACTTTGATGCGGCCCACGAAGTGGAAGAAATTTTTGATGCTAACCTAGCTCAATCTACTCGGGTATTACACGGTATCATTAACCGCGAAAGTATCGAGCACAAACAGGAAATATTAGATTCACTGCATTTAAAAGACAGTGCAGAAGACGATTACGCGCATGACTACGAACGTAAACTCGCCTTTCAAATTTGGGATGGAGATGAACTGGTAATTAAATCTCCGTTTGCTCCTACCAGCCCCTTGTCACAATTAAAACCGGGTTTTGCTTCTATTCATATCGATGGTGCTCAGTGGCGCGCCTTTAGCTTGTATTCGGTACACGACAAATGGTGGTTAATATTAGCGGAGCGCACCGATATTCGTGGTGAACTTACCGAGGATATTTCTAATAGCCATATTTTGCCCATTATTATTTTTATCCCTATTTTAACTTTACTGGTGTGGTTCATTACCAAAAAAGGTTTGTCGCCACTTTATCGCATCACCACAAAAGTAAAAGAACGCAGTTATCGCAACCTTAAAAATGTAGATGATCAGCAAGCACCACTAGAGGTAAACGATTTATTGCTGGAGATTAACCGCTTATTTTCTCGCTTAAATGAAGCCCATGAACGCGAGCGCCGTTTTGTAGGTGACGCTGCCCATGAGCTACGCACACCCTTGGCTTCTTTATTAATACATACCGAAAATGCCATTGAAGAAGGCGAAGGGGGCGAGCAAGAAGAAAGCTTAATTAGCATGAAACGTGGAATTTCCCGTTTGTCCCATCTTGTTACGCAGTTATTATCGTTAAGTCGCACCGAGGGCTCGTTAAGCCAGGAACAGTTTACCCAAATAAATGCAGGAGAATTATGCCTGCAAACCTTTAATATGCTGCAAGAGAAAGCCGAACAAAAACAACAAATTTTTAACGCCGATATAGAAATGGAGGACTGTTTGTTAAAAGGCAACGTGCCATTGTTGCAAAGCTTGCTGCGCAATATTTTAGATAACGCCATTCGCTATTCACCAGAGCAGGGCGAGGTGAAATTTTCTTGCACAAAACAAGCTGAAAAAATAATTATACAAGTATCGGATTCAGGCCCGGGTATTCCTCGTGAATTACGTGATCGTGTGAGAGATCGTTTTTACCGAGTAACCGGTTCTGGCCAACAAGGCTCAGGACTGGGACTGTCTATCGTGGATAAGATTGCCGATATCCATAGCGCCCAATGGCAGTTGCTGGACTCTGATTTGGGTGGGTTGTGTGTGCGTTTTGAGTTTGACGCAACAAACAACTAATACCTTAATTAATATGCTTAGCTAGGGGGGGAGTTGATTGGAAACCCCTGGCTTTTCAGCCAGGCAAAGGCAGCTTGTTCATCTGAAAAATACTGTCGGTCAATTTTAGAGTCTGTCTTATTAACCATATTTTGCACATGCATTTTTTTCAAAATACTGGGGCTGTAAATCTCGGCCACCCTGTCTAACTTATTGGCCGTTAACCACTTTATTAATTCTAATGTGACTTCATCACTGCCAGGTGTGCCCAGCTCCCATTCGGTTAAATACACCACCATGGCCCAAGGTTGTTGGATTAGATGGCGGCTGATTTTTTTTAGTTCACAAAAGTATTGCTCACCCGTTTCTTTATTCCAAGCACCGATAATCTTGGCGATTAATACCCGGTTACTTACCCGTAATTCATAGCTACCGTGTGCCTGCATACATATCCACCTTGCGTTAATACAGGTTAGCAGATATTGAGACAGGTTGATTTATGTGTGGACGAGAGGGCATAACTACCAGTCCTTTCTTCAATCCCTTAGCATTAGCTTTCCCCTATGGAGAAGGGCCTAATAAGCTTGTGAATACTCTATTTGGCAGCACTAAAAATAAGTTAAACTGTTGGGGATTTTCTTAGTGATTTTGGTAGCTCGATTTTCTCAAACTTGGTTTCAATTTTTAGTGGAACTGCATAATAATCTATTTATTTCCCCCAATTTTGAAGTGCTAACTTAGTTAGAATAATTCGCGTTTGAATTATCAAATAGTGACACCTGCCTAAGTGTTAAAATCCTAAGCGTAATCCAATCATGGCACTGCTACTGCGATTGGGCACACCCTGCGATATTCCCGTTCGAAGAGCCACGCTGTTGTATTTTTCGTTTGTGATGTTATTCAACTTTAGATAGGTCTCAAAATTAAGAGGCAAAAACCAACGAAAATTAGCATCTAAAAAACTGCGCTGCCCAACGTCTCGTTCTTTAATTTCTGTGCCTTGCACATAGCTATCATCTTTACTTGAGTGATGATTAAGCATTAAGGCACCACTGAATTTTTCGTTCAAATAGACCAAGCTCATACCGCTAAAAAACTCAGCTTCAATGTTGGCCCCGGAAGTGCTTTCTAATATCCAGCTGGCATTCACCCGACTACTTAAGCGTTCGCTCCATTGTTGGTGCCATTCAAATTCCATACCTGCAATGGCTTCAGATCCTGAATTGAAACGCTCTATGGGGGTGGTTTGTGCGTCGCTAATAAGATTATCAAATTCTGTATAAAACAGGGTGGTAGCAAAAAAGGTTTGTCGATGAAGGCTTTGCCAAATTAACTCTGTTGTGCGGGCCACCTCTGGGTTTAGATCTGGGTTGGCGACGATGGCCGAGCTATTTTCTACATCGGTTTCGCCGCGGCTGGGGGCCCTAAAAGATTCTCCGTAAAGCCACTTAAAAGTTTGTTTTTGATCATATTGCCAAATGAGCCCGCCTCTAGGGCTAGAGTGGGCGCCAAAATTACTGTAGTCATCATGGCGCAGGCCAAGCACATAATGAAGTTGTTCACTCACGTCGCCTTGATACTGGGCAAACAGACCATATATGGTTCGGTGGGTGAGAGGGGCCTGGGGTAAGTATGAATCGAGCACGCCAAATAAATTGGCATCGCTGTCGATAATTTTTGGGCGTCGCCATTCAACTCCCACGAGGGCCTTTTGCTCTTCATCCCCAAGGTAGCTCAAAGTGATTTCGGCTTGTGGCTCTTGTTCTTCTATTTCACCGGTAATGCCCAATTCATTAGGGGGCAGGGCGGGGGATATTATGCCTGCTAGATCAAAACGTTTACGGGACAAAGAAGCCTTGCTGTTTAGAGTGATGTTTTTGCTAATTGCTTTTGTATATTGCAGGTCCACATGGGAACTGGTGGCGTCCATATGGTTTTCTTGATTAGAGACAAAACCTAATACATAAAATTGTTCGGCCTGAGTAACGCTGTGATAAAAAGAAGCCTTTAGGTTTTGACTTTGGGTCTTTAAATAAACCTCCTTAAACTGATAGGGGTCACGGGTGGTGACAAACGCATCTTTGAAGGGGTCAAATACCTTTAGCCGTTGCCCTTCATCATCAATGAAGTTTACAAACCATTGTGTGTCTATGTTATTAAATGGCTGTTGCCATTGAAGGCTGGTCTGGCTGACGGTGCCGCTGCCATTTAAAGTGGTTAGCGCCACATGGGCTTCATTCTCTGCCTGGCTTATAAGGTTGATCACCCCAGTAAAGGCATTGGAGCCATAAATAGCTGATCCTGGGCCACGAATAAATTCGATGCGTTCTATTTTTTCCAGGTTAATAATACCATTGGACAGGTATATTCCCCCGCTCCAATCGTTATTGAGGCGCTGACCATCTAGTAATACCAATACGTTGCGGCCGTCTCCTGCGTCACCCGTCCCGCGGCTGCTAAAGGTATGAACAAAGCCGGCGGTATCATTACGTTGAGACTGAAAGCCGGGCACAAAATTCATTAAGGTGGTGAGCCTATCTATGCCCAGTGCCCTAATTTGCTCGCGACTGTAAACCGTGATGGAGGCCGGTACCGAACTTAAACTTTCTTCATGGCGGGTGGCACTGGTAATTTTAATGTTCACCAGCTCTTCCAAAGACAGGTTAAACAAGTCATCCATATTATTAACAGTTGTACTAAAGGCAGCTTCACTTATAGCTGAAAACAATATGCAAAAAGCTACTTGGTGCATTAGCGAATGCTTGTCTGGGTTATTGGCTATGGGCATAGCCTACAGAATAGACCAAATTGGCTATAGCTGTGCCTAGAAGGGGGTTACGAGTTTGCTTTAACAGACGTGGCCATTAGGTATATTTAAATAGTGTAGGTGAGCAATTAGTCGTGTATTAACGCTGTATTTTACGGTTAAAGAATAGCTAGGCTTCCGATATTGACGGACTTTATAGGGTTAAGATAAAGCGTCTAAAAGCTGTAGAAATAGTCGGGTTATTTCAAACTTTTAGACACTTTAAAGAAGGGCTAAAGTGTGGCTGTTTTAGGGGCTTCCAAAAGTGTTTTAATTTTTGGATAGTTAAGCTTTTTAAGTTTCAGCCAACCCGTGGCAATATCGATGGTGGGGTGGCCGCAATCTAGAATCGCACTTTTATAGCTATCTCTGTCTTGAAGCCTTTGCCAGTAAGCAGCCAAAGCGGGGCGATCCTGTAAAAAATACTCTAACCAGTCGGCTTCTTTAAAGCGTTCAAACATGGGCATCCAGCTTACGTCGGCCAAGGTGAATTGTTCTCCCGTTAACCAGGGGCCAGTGCTTTCAAGGTGTTGCTCCAACTCATCTAAATGAATGTGCATATAGTGACGGGCAGTTTTAAGTTCTTTCATCATGGGTGCAATTTTTACCATTCCCGATAAACCAATGATTTTAAAAAGACTGAACATCACTGCACGAATTTTTAAGCGATGAAACAATAAACCCATTACCGCGTATCTAAATGGTGTGGCGGTCATGCCGGATGCAAACAGCGGAAGTGTTAATACGGTAATGCAGTTGCCGGCATACTGTTTCATGCCTGGGCGCGTGTCTTCGCCAAACACACCTGCTTTATCCGACCAATACTGCATGAGGGCCAGTTTGTCTTTATCTTTAGGGATGAGTAATTCAGGGGTCTTTGAATGTTGGGCCGCATATTCAATAATATCGTGAGATTCGTAAACCGGATGACCCTTGTGCACCAGAGCAGGCAATACTCCAGCCGGATTAATCTTTAAAAAATGGCGGCTTAGTGTTTCATAATGGCCGGTTTCAATTAAATGAATATGGTGACTTTTATAAGGAATGCCCAGTTCATCTAAACAGATACGCGCTTTTTTTGAGCACAAAGATAATGCGTTGTGGTATAGCTCGAATTCTTGCTGGTGGGGAAGCGTGACCATGGTATCGATGCCGCCTTTAACTGGGTGAGAAACCCGATGTTTTTTTTCCCATAAAAACCAAACTAAAAAGGTTGCAAGGGCCACCACTAAAACCGTGCTTAACATAATTTTTTATCTCATTGATGTCTGTATTATTATTTTTTAGAAGGACTATTCTAATATAGGGCGGGGGATGGCCACTTCATGGGCATATCTTAGTTTAGGTGTTAGCGCATAACACGACAAGATCTTCATATTTCACGCCATGTGATAGCTTTATCGTGATTCAATGCTGCTAACGAAGAGCGCTTAATAGAATCGTTATATTAAGTAGAAGTGCTTTGCCAACTGACAGCCTTCCATTTATATTATTCCTACTTTACCTGTACGAGAATATTTAGTTCAGTTTATTGTCCTACTTAAGTTTTAAAATCATATTTTCTTTTATTTTTTTCAATTCCTCTGATTCCTCCATCTGTTTTAATACAGCCGCGAGTCTGGGTAACAGAGCCTCGTGCCTCTTGTGTAAATAATGGTAAACTGAACCCTTAAACAAAGGAGGCTCCAGTACCTTTACGCCCTTAATGTTTAACTGCTTCAAAACATTTAAACCATCCATACGTACTTGTGGAACCACATCGACTCGACCTAAATCAAGCATTTTAAAAAGTTGCTCCACTCGAGTGGCTGTTTGTATATTCATGCCTTGCGTTTTATTTTCCAAGCGCTTAAAGCCAAGTTCCACGCCTATTAAAAAAGGCTTTAAACTGGACCAGCCGTTAACGGTAAACTGTTTATTCTTGGTAAAAGCAACTAGATCCACCCGGGCGATAGGAATGGGCACCATTAAAAGATTGGTATAATGTATTGCCACCTGATCGTTTCGAAATAACTCACCATCCGCCTTGCCCTTATTTGACGTGGCTAGGGCACGTTCTCCACTATAACTAATTATCTTAATTTCAATCCCTAATTCTTTGTAAGCGCGTGTCATTACCTCACTGCATACCTGCATAAGCGGAGATGAATAAAAGGTAGAAAATACTAAAGTCTGCTGGGCCTGAAGGTTTATGCTAACCCCAAATAAGAAGCCTATTATTATCAACCTGTATAAGAGCTTCATACTTTTGCTACCAAAAAGAATAAATAGAATTCAAGGGATAAAACAATGGTTTAAGTATAGGGTATAGGGGAATTTGCTGCGTTTACGCTTTGCAAAATTAAGCTAGGAATCGAACCACACTAAATACTCAGATTAGGTCTTATTTTAAGGGTATTGAAAATACTATGAAGTTGGCCTAGTGTCCTAATAAACTCAGGCTCAATTTATAAGGGCTATTTGACGGACCATGTGACGGGGTGAAGTGTTAAGCAGTGGCCAAATTTATTTGGCCACGATAAATTGAAATAATACTAAATTATTTCAATACTATTTTTCAGGCTCCGCTATGGGGGCGCCCTTTAACGTTCTGTATCCAATGGCCGCTAAAAGTCCTAATGTTAAGAGTCCTGTTGGGAGAAATAACAGGTACGCAAAGGTATTGAAGAAAGGCCCTGCCATTTCGAGCCCTCGGCTATTCTCAAACAAAGCATCCATTAATGAGGCGGCAGGGTTAGCCCAAGCAATCACAATTAATCCTAGGCTAATTTTAGAGAGTGCTTTTTCAGAGAATGGAATTAAATGAATACTGGCGGCCACCACCATTAACATTATGCCATTTACAAGCCCTTCCATATGAGCCATGCGCCAAGCATCATAAGTGCCAGGAAGTTGGAAAACTATTTCACCAGGAATAGGCCACAAAGCAATCTTTCCAATAAGGAAAAATACAAAGGCTAAGCCAATCAAGCAACCAAAAAGCATGATGAGCGCGCCGTTGCCTATCAGTAGTTGTTTTTGACGTTTTATAGTTGCGCTATATGCCATTCCATTTCCCCTTAACTTTATATGCCTGATTGTTTGTAATAGAACTTAGTAGCTTTGATATTTAGCTATTCTTTAGCAAAATCTAGTCTCTAAAACCTTATTACAATGTAACTCTATAGAGACCACCTAAACATGGGGGATTGATAACCCACCAATAATAGGGGGCGAATGTTTGTGGAATGATATTGCGGTTGAGTTGAATCTAAATTGTAGTAGGCGCAGACAGTAATAGGGTCTGAATGGTTTAGGGCATCTTTGGGATATTGCATTAAGGAAAGTAGTGACACACTGCATGAATAACCTAATGCTTCAAAGGCACCCTAGGGGGTATTTCTAAAGTGATCGGGGGAAGTACCATGAAACACTTTAAAGGCTTTGTAAAAACTGGAAAGAGCACTATAACCGGCGGCAGCGGCTATTTTTTTAATGGGCATGTTTGAGTTTTTTAAAAGTTGTGCGGCATGATTTAAACGTTGTTGGGTATACAAGTTTTTAAAGGTTGTATTTTCATTGGCCAAGCGCCGATTAAGCGTGCGGCTGGAGATATTAACGCGTTGCGATACTTCTTCTAATGAGATTTTTATATCCGCCTTTAACATTGAGCGAATACAGGCTTCGGTGCCTCGTGTATAAGGCATATGAGAGATAATATATTCAAGTTGCTGGCTTAATATTTGTTCAAATAAGGTGTAGTTGGCTTGATTACGGCCCACTATTTTTTCATTCATTAAGCCATTAGGAATGGTGACTCTATTGTGCTTTTCTGCCCAGTTAATAGTGAGGTCAGGGAAATCATCAGGCTGGAACTCTTCCGGTTTTTGATGTTGCAAGCTCACGCTTAAAGGCGTTTGATCCGACTGGGTTAATTCTTTAATTAGGCTAAAAATTCCCATTACTATTTCAATGACCGTATTATTATTACTGCCAATGCTCACATCATTTTCAATGGTGAAGGTAGAGTCAATTTTGCTTTTGGTTTCGGTAATATAAAAGGTGGGAGCGTAAATAGTTTGAAATTTTAATAAGGTATCAAAGGCTTGGCGTATGCTTTCGCTGTTCATCATGGCCATGCCCAGAGCCCCTAAATCACTGAAGTGCATGTGCTTTAAAAACTGAACTGAGGTTAACCGAGTTTTATCTGAATAATCTCGGCATATATTGAGGGATTCATTTGTTTGTTCAGCGGTGAGCAGGGTATTGGGATCTGAAAACTGAGCTTGGGTGATGGCACAGCGTTGGTACAGCTCTTCTATGGTGCCACCCTGTGCCTCAATCATTCTTTGTGCCACGGCCATGGGGTAGATGGGGTAAATATTCACGGTCAATATGGCCTTAGTGTGGATTGAGCGGGCTTAGCTTACTGTATTTACACGTGTTTTTCAGCCAATCCTTGTGCCCAGTGGCCAGAAAAGTGTCACCAAATGATAATGAATGGCATCGCTAGACATAACTTTTTGCATCCATTGTTCATATTATAGCCTCTTAGAATAGAGCTAAACCCAGTGATGAAGATCAATTGGGTAGCAGAATGGGCAAGAGGGGTAAGTATGAGTGAAAACAAAAATAAAAATGAACGCAGAGATTTCCTAAAAATGTCAGCCGCCACGGCTGGGGCTAGCATGCTGGGATTACCGGGTATTTTATTTAGCCAAACCGCACCGGCAGCGATTAAACGTAATCGTAAACCTAATGTGCTGGTGCTGGTGACCGATCAAGAGCAAGCCTGGTCTGAATTGCCATCACAATTAATTTTGCCCGCTCGCCAAAAACTGACGGCCAAGGCCACTAACTTTAGCAATGCCCATGTGGTGAGCCCTTTGTGTTCTATGTCTCGCGGTAACCTGTATACCGGCCAGCATGGTCAGTTTACCGGGCTGTGGGAAAATACCCCCTTGCCTTGGGGGCAGGGTATTAAAGATGGCACACCTACCATGGGGAATTTATTTAAAGATGCTGGCTACACCACAGGGTATACAGGCAAGTGGCATCTCACTCATATGGGGATGATTAGAGGTGGTAAAACCATAAATCAAACCCGAGAAATATTTCAGCAGTTTGGTTTTGATGAAACCTTTCAGGCTGGTGAGCGTGACGGTGCCCAAGGAGGCTTCGAATTAGACCCTATCACCGTAAAGGAATCGCTGGGTTTCATAGATAAACATAAGGGTGAAGACCAACCCTGGTTTTTAACAGCGAACCTAGTCAACCCACATGACATTATGTTTTTTAAAGCCAACGAGCCTCAGCAGGAAAACCGCATTGGCCAGTTCCCCGATAAGTTAAAAAGCGAACCCGATCACCCCATATACAAAACCAATCATGATATTGCTTTACCTGAAAACTTTGGCCCGGCCACTCGCGAAGGTAAACCGGCGGCGCACTTCCAAAAAGAAGGCGTGCAAGAGACAGCTCTAGGTGAAATATCATGGGATGATTTAAATGCTTGGAAGCGTTTCCGCAATTATTATTACAACTGCCTAGTAGATGTAGATCGTCATATCGATACGCTACTGGAGGGTCTTGAAAAAAGTGGTGAGGCCGACAATACCATTGTTTTATTTGTATCTGATCATGGCGAAATGCTGGGTGTACACGGGCATAGGGGTAAAGGCTGCTTAACCTATAAGGAAGTGACCAATGTGCCTATGTCGATTATTCATCCGGATATTCAGGGCGGTGCAAATAGTCAGGCGCTTACCTCACATGTGGATATTATTCCAACCCTGTTGTCGCTAATTGGTTTGTCGGATGACGATATAGCCAACCAGTATCCTTTCTTAAAAGGACGTAACTTTAGCTCAGCACTCAACCAGCCAAATACGCTGGGTCCGCGCCAAAATGATGGGGTTTTGTTTCAGTGGTCATCATTAACCTATTTGGATAAAGACGCGGCGCAATCGTTTGGTAAAATAAAAGCGGCGCGGGGCATGATGGATACCACCAAGGCCTTGGTGGAGGCCAAGATGTCAATTGGCCTTGATAATCGCGGACACATGCGTGGTGTGTTTGATGGCCGCTACAAATTTGCCCGCTACTTCTCTCCGCTTGAGCATCACTTGCCCATGAGCTTTGAAAGCTTAGTGCAATATAACGATTTAGAACTTTACGATACTCATAAAGACCCAAGTGAAAATGTCAACTTAGCGCAATCACCACATGAATATAAAGCGGTGATTGAAATGATGAACCAAAAATTAAATAAACTGGTGAAACAAGAAGTAGGTAAGGATGATGGCGCCCATATGCCGGGGCCTAATTTTTTATGGCAGCTTTAAGGTGATGGAAAAATAACGGGACAATAAAGTTATGCTCAATTACTCGCTTTAAGTCTTTATCTGAATAGCTTGGAAACGAAGATACCCCAGAAGTATTTTTAAAATATTTATGGGGTATTTATTTGGCTACTTATTGGTTAGGGGGTCAGGGTATAGAAGCCAATGGCATCTAGTTCATTACCGGCACGACCAAATAAGGCAACAATATCACCACCGTCATTAACGTTGGTGCACGTTCCCTCTTCTTTGCCTCCAGCCAAAGATCGGCCGTTACTGGTATTGAATTTTAAGTAGAACACACGATCACTGCCGTTATATGACTTAACACATACTCTAGAGCTGGTAATGGATTCACCTGATGCTAGTGATATTGAACGGTCATAACCGTTGCCACCGTGAGAGACTTCATGGCCATCGCTGTATTCAAAACCAACTTTGTCTACACGATTACCAGCGCTCATGTTTATTTTGGTTACAGTGGTGCCATTGTGCTGGGCTCGAAGTAATTCAACCATATCATCAAACATGTCACCGCTCGATCCGCCGTATTGATCACTTTTTACGCTTTCGAATTCAGTAAATTCACCAGAGCGCGCATAAAAGCCAATGGCATCTAGCTCATCACCTTCGCGGCCATGCATGGCAATAATGTTGGTACTGTCATTACCAAAGGTGACGCATTTATCGGCTGATGTTGCCACCCCTTCTGAAAACGATCTGCTATCACCAGAGTTAGTATTGAAAATATGAAAAGTCATATAAAAGACTCGATCCGCACCGCTATAGTTATCTACACAAACCTCAACCTTCTGCAAAATTTCATTGCTGCTAAGGCTATGTGTTTTTGAATAGGAGTTTGAGTCTGTCCCACCTTGAACCCAGCGGTTACCTGTATAGACAAATTCTACACCGTCAATACGGTTGCCTGCGGCAACATTAATGTCAGTTAAACGAATTTCAGAGTCGCGGTCCATGGCCAGTAATCTCATAATGCCTTCATAATCAAAGGGGCTTCCACCATTATCGCTTCCATAGTTTTCACTCTTGGAGAATTCAGCAATATTGTTGGTATCGGCTACATTAACGGCCCAGGTGCCTTCCATGGTAATGTCATTATAATTGACCCAGTAGTGTTGATCGACATCGCCAAAGTTTTCAATGGCCGTTCTTGCATTCGCTAATTCACGGGGATTCCCGGGCACAAAGAATTTATAACCATTTGCGGCGCAAGTAGCGGTGGCTTCAGCCCAAGTAACACTGGTAGTAATGGGTTTCCAACGAACCGATTCATCAGCACCGGCTTCCAAAATGATCCATTTATAGCAAAGGGGCGGAGCACTATCACTGCAGGCTAGATCATTTAGCATTAGGGCATCGCTACTTGTATTCTGCTTTTTTATCACAGCACAATTTTCGCTTTCACCCGCGTCATTAACCCAGTTGTTAGGCTCTGAAGTGTCTCCCCATAACCAGGCCATGTCACTTGTGTTCAGGGTGTCGTGGTTCCAACCGCTTGAGCCTGAATCAAAACCATAAACCTCAAAAATATTGTGACCAGCTGCAAGCCACTGAGCAATATTGCTAGGCTCCATTTTGGGTGTGTCATTTGACCCTAGAGTGCCCGACTTTGTATTGGCATCTTTCATTCTGGTCATAACATTTGTGATTGATTTTATCTCACCATCACTGGTGAAAGTACCATCGTAAGATCCGTTTGTAGCTTGGTTGTACTTTGATAGCTTAACATCTTCATTATAGGCCCCTTCATAAAATACGATTTCATTAAAGCCACCATCACTTTGTACGTCTCCACCGCTAGAAACAAATGCAATATTTTTACCGGCTTTTAAAATATCCCACTTACTGATGCTCTTAGCGGGAAAGACCTTGGCTCCATTATCTTCATGGCCACTAACATATTCATTTCCGTGATTTAAAGGTTTGTAAACGTAGTCCCATAATTTTTCCAGTTTGTCCTCTACATTGTTAATATTATTTTGGGCCGACTGATCCAAAGAAAGGCGAATTAAAAGTACTTCAAAAGGGTTTTCTCGTACCCAATCTTTAATGTCATCTATGGCATACTTTAATTTTCTATGACCAGTTATATCACCACACTCGTAAGCAGCGCTTGATGAATTATTATGACAGGTTCGTACCGCAGCAGTCGCCCCAGTGACATTCTCGCTGTTACCTGAATAGTGAACATCCCACACCAGTTCCCGCACCCCTTTTGCAAGCTGTGTTTTTTCAGAATGAGCCTGATTAGGATCGATGATGTCAGTATCACTGGTATTGGCAAAGCTGTTATGAGTGCCTAGCCAGGTGGTTTTCGTTAATTTTTGATAAACATCCACCCCAGCTTGTAAAGCAAGGGCGCGCTCGGCGTTTGCATCATCGCCATGGGCGGAGCCACCGGCCAATAATCCAGCCAATAGAACTGGCGCCATAGTTGAGGTTGTATACAACCTTTTTTTTATTTTTTTCAACAAAACTACCTACTCCTGAGTTTTCAATATTGCTACTGGCAATTAGACTTAAAGCATAAAGCAGCGATGGAAATGGTAGGTGATAAAAAAAGTGTTTGAAATGACATAACCGGAACGATTCAAGACATAATCGGAACAACATAGTTTTACTTTCTTTAGGCTGAGCCAGTGTGATGAGCTTGCCCGTTTTTCACTATGGGTTCAGTACCGTGCTTAATTGAAGGCGTTAACATTTGATGGAGTAAACTTTAGTAGTTTAACCGCAGGTGAGCCTTATTTAAAATGATGGCATTAGATAACTTTGAGGGGCGGAAAAGGAGCGATGTTTAGGGCCACTTGTTTGCCGATAATCAGTCTGGGAATATAGGTCATGGCCCACAGTAATATTACTAGGTGAACAGGAGGCCACTAGATGAATCATATATTCCATGCATGTAAAAATTAGCCGCCAAATCTTTAAAGGTATTTTTAACTTTTTAGTAGAACTGTTAATAGGAATCGGTGCTAGGTTTGATTGATTCCTCATAGACTTAATTGGTATTAAAAAAGCAGTTAACTGTCGCTACTAAAAATTAGGAGTGTTATGCAACTGCTGTAGAGAGCAATGCCTTCAACCAATATTTATTATGAGTATGTATAGGTCTAATTGCGCCAAATAAGGAGGTTAAATTAAATATGGTTTTTTAATACGGAATTTCTGTCTGGCTCAAAAAGATAGTTTGTAGTAAAATTCCTGAACTGTTTTGCTAGGACGCATGTAAAGGGTCGGCAATGCAAGAAACTAAATTTTTTATAGATAGTGTAATAGAATCATTTGAAATTCCATTGTCTACCCAAAAAAAATGTAATGAACTTTATAGTGAGTTGGATTTTCACGGCACACATATATCAAACTCCTTAAAGTTATCTAAAATATACTCACTTATTATCCCCCATATTACTGACTCTGACTGGCCATGGATGTATGGTCAACAACTTACTTCCAATGACATGGGGGTTCTTCATTTAGCTGCTACATCTTGTGAATCGTTACAAGATTTTTTTGATATACTTCAAGAGTATTCAGATCTATCAACACCTGTAAAGGTTACGTGTTCAGAATGTAACGGACGCTTTAAAATTATCCTAAAGCTACCAGACGAATTTTGCAGTTATTACTGGGTTCATATTGGTATCATTGCTTCTTTTTTAACTGAATTAATAATACGGTTTTTTAATATAAGTATTAATGATATTAAAATTAGTATTCCTCTAAAAAAAGAACACCCAATGATTGCCTTAGATGTTAGAAGGCTTTGTGTTCAATATGAAAATGACTCTTTTTGCATTTATCTCGATTCAAAACTATTGAAGGCGAAGAATAAAAAACATCACCAGGGATTGCTCGCTTTGGCTTTAAGGGAGTGTGAGAAAAATAAAATTGAGTTTAATAGAAATGCCTCGTATTCAGCCAAAATAAATTCCATTTTTGCAACTTCCGATGATCGGTTTCCATCTCTGGAAATGATCGCGTATCAGCTTAATACCTCATCAAGAAATGTACGTAAAAAACTTATGAATGAAAATACTTCATTCAGAGATATATTACAGGAGAATAAATTTTCACGGGCAATTTACCTATTGAAAAATACTCGGTTTTCGATTGATGAAATTGGAGGGAAAATAGGCTATTCAGACTCGACTAGCTTTAGGAGGGCGTTTGTAAATGAATTAGGAGTTCCGCCTAGTTTTTATAGGGGAGTTGAATCTAAGGAATCTTAAATACGTCTTGAGTTTTCATCGCATGTTGATTTCGGCCTTTTTTAAAATACGGCTGAGATCCGATTTTTTTATAATTCTTATCATCATTGATTTTTATCCTTACTTAATGTGGGGAGAAATTATTATGTGATTTCTACCTCTGTTCCCAGCCTTAATCTTCTTTGATATTTCCCCCCCAAATGTTGAGCAATAATTACTTTACTTATTAGAGGGTTATTAAAATAAATTTCTTGCATAAATAACAGCTTGGCTTTATAAGTATTGAAAAGCCACCAGTGCGTTGACTTGTCGTGACGCTCCAATAAAAAATGGCAGAAGTATGCAAGAACCTATCTTCCTCTTTGAATCCGTACTCAGTTCATTTGATGTTCCTGAACCCGTTAGATTAAGTTGTAAAAAGCTTGTTCACAGTTTAGGTGAAAATAGCACTTATATATCAAACTCAGAGACTCTATTCGATTTTTATAACTTGTTAATCCCTTGTATTGATGACCCTGATTGGTGCTGGCGGTATGGCGAGAAAATAAGCGTTTGTGATATGGATTCAGCATGGCTAGCCTTAATAACTTGCAAGTCAGTGTCTGAGCTACTGTATATTTATAGCACCTACTCAAGCTTCTACACACCGGTTACCGCCAGTTACGAGATGATAAAAGACAAACACCAGCTTACATTCAAAGCTCCGGGAAAGTTTTATGGCCAAAGCTGGTTTCATGTACATGTGGTTACGGCATATACCATTAGTCTTTTGAAAGAGCAGTTTGGGGTTAATGCCAAGGACATCAGTGTGACTGTTCCTCTTTCCAAAAAAAGCAATTTAATTGCCAATAAATTGAGGGATTATTGTGATCAATATGATTCCAGTTTTTTTACCATCAGCTTATCTGATAAATGCGTAAATAATAAAAATTTTAAATATAATCCAATTATTTACAATAGAGCCATAAAGGAATGTGAAAGTAAGGCTGTTATTTATGATGGATCAGAAAATACTTCTGATAAAATACTGGCTCTTTTTAAGAGCTCTGGTGATCAAATTCTATCACTCGATGAAGTTGCCAAACAACTTAATACCAGTGCGCGAAATGTTAGGAAAAAAATGCTGGAAGAAAATACTTCTTTTAAAAAATTATCTAATAATTATAAATTCTCCCGCTCTTGTCATTTTTTAAAGTATTCGGATTTACATATAGAAGATATTGGGCATAAAATTGGATACTCTTGTCCTTCCAATTTTAGACGTGCCTTTATAAAAAATTATGGTGTGAGCCCCAGCGCTTATAGGCAGCAATTTATAGATGATAGCTGTGAAGTGCTTTAATCCCCCCCCCTCCAATAGCATTTCCTAATTTTGCATACTGGTTATAATAAAAACTTAACGACTTAGGATGAAGCAGAAAAAGCCACCCTGATTATAGGGTGGCTTGTATAGTAGGGCTGTGGAAAATTCGGGCCTGTAAACCATTCTGTATAACTGCCCACTATACATTTCCCAGTTTTGGGGTTTTATATTGGGCAGCTACACTTAATTAATTATTACAGACCAAAACACTTTGAGCTATTTAAAGTCAACGAACTTTAATCAAATAGATAATTGCCTCTTTTGGCACTTTTAAATGTATGACTGTATGCATTTAGGCCGATATTTATTGAAGCACTAATCGCCGCCTCTATGGTCGTGCCACCTGGTATCGTCACAGACTCCACAAATTTTGGCATGAACGGATACGAAAGTGCCATCTCTACGCTCAACCATGAATCATCTGTGATGGTTGCTTTATTTTGCTGGGAGGCACCTACAAATACACCCGTGCTCATTCCCATCTGGCTTCCGGCCTGACAACCAGTTATGTGTCCACTACTTCCAAGAGCAGAGTTCAAACTGGAGACGAATAAGCTACCGCCACAGCCGACAACAAACCCTACTGCACCATAACCATAAGCGGCACCAATTTGTCCCCGTGCTCGTGCTGGCCAGGTTGCACTTACTGAATTCCCTAGAGCAAAACCAATCTCTAAGTCTGCCAACCCACCATAGCCTTTAAATATTTTACCAAGATTCGAAGTAGACTCGTCGTCCCAATCCGATTCCAACCATGAAAGCTTTGCCACAGGGATAATATTTTGAGCATATGAAAAGGTAGCGTATTTTCTCATGATATTGCGATCGGCTTCTGCTTTACTCCAGGCATACGTGGCCGGGTAAATTAACGGCATGGTAAAACTATGGCTTCTCGATAACCCTGAAAGTAAATTGATGTTTTTAGCTATTTTTTTGCTTCGAAAATTTAGATAAGCGCCATCTTCTAACCCAATCGTCAGGTATCCTTCTAATACACGGCAGGTATTGCCACCATCACAATCAATCGAATCATCAGCAAAATTAACACTGACATCTTTAGTGATTCGTGGCCAAACATACTCAAAGGACAGGGACAATGTATTGGCAGTCACTGACGCCAGATTGCTAAAGCCAACATTAAATGCAATTGTTGTACTCAGCGTTATATTAGCATTGTCTTGTAAATAGGTTTGAATGACCGCCGGAGAAGGGAAGGTATAAATTTTTACCTCGTTATTGTTGCTTAGCTTCGAGGTCTTAGTTAATGAATAGCTGTGGTCAGTTAAATCTGCCAGTGCCGTCTCATAGGCCTCGTGATTATTGTAATCATCTAATATCACTCCAGCATCGGCAAACCGGGCACCGGCATCACCCACCACTTCACAGTTGGAAATTCCATTATCCTGACAATACTGCCACTTTAATAGCTCTGCTAACTCTTCTATATATACCTTTTGAGCTGCTTCCATGATCCATGTATCATCATTACCAAGGTTTTGGTCGGTTAATATGGCGCTATCTCGTAAAAATAGATCTTCATTAAGCAAAATAACGGCATCCGTTCCATCAGTCACAAAAGCTCCATTGCCCCCTTGAAGGTATTGTGAGTCAACAAATATAGGAATTCTTAAATCTCTACCAGAACTATTAATAATTGGATTGAACAGGGTATCGCTTAATTCTTGATAGTTACCATTAAGTTGGTCTACAAACTCTTGGGTAAAAGCATGCTTCACCATATGCTCAAATTTCTTATTGCTATGCCAAGTTGCTGTACCGTAGTCGGCCAGATCTCCAAAACTAGAGAATTTCTCACCGTCAGCTATATCGCAAATAACCGGAAGTGCTAATTTTTCACAGGCATTAGATAAGTTACCAACGTAATTTTTATTCCAGGTCTCTTTAATTTCGGTAATGTTACCGGCAAGGCTATCTAAACGCAGTGCTTCAAGACTGTCATAATTTGAAAACAGGTTGGCAAGATACTCATGGTCACCCTCGATTGTTTCATCACCATCAAAGTTAAGCTTTATACCCGGCAGGCTTCGAATCTGATCCATATAAACGCCGGCATAAGTATTAAGGTGAGTGGTCCAGTCCAATACTTTATCCAAGCCATTACCGGATGAAAATTTATTCAGGTAGCGCGTAAGCTTGGCCGCCATTTTCACCCCTTGTATCATGGCCAGTAATTCGTCTTCCATCACCCCAACACAATTGATGGCGTCGGTGGAATCGGGATCTCCAACGGTGGCGATACAGGATGAAAATTGCGCTCTAAGGGCTGCATATCGTTCTTTCAATTCCTTAAGTGCGGTATCGGCTAGAGGCGATACTGCCGCTTTAATATTGCCGTCGGCGATGTTCTTGCCAAAAGCTTTGAAGTCTGTCATTTCTAGGCCATTAGGGTTGATTCCGGAGGCCTCCGCCAATGCGTGCAGCTCATCAACCATATATGTCTGTATATGACTCATATTGCCAGTCTTGGCGGCTTTGTAAAATGCCACGCTGGCCTCGATAGGATTGGGAGGTGCATAGCCAAGAGGCGAATATTCCCAGGCAATATTTTGATAGTCGTAAACCTCAATCGCGGTATCCAGTAAATCGTTGAAACTCATATCCATGGGTATTTCTACTGGCGACATGTCGATTATTGGGGCAGCTTCTGCAATTGCCACTTGCGTGTAATTGCTAACGGTTTGCACTGCGTTAGCGGCCTCATTCAATGCGCTATTCGCTGTGCTTGCGGCCACACTAACTGAATGTGACGCTGCTTTTCTCGCTTTTTTTCTAAACTTTTTCTTCCAGCCAGCCTCGGCTGTGCCAGAAAAAGACATGGTCGCTAAGAAACATAAACTCACTACCATGACCATAAGCAGATTAAATTTACTGCTATAACCGGTTCGCTCAATTGCATTTTTCATTTTAAAATCCTTGACCGATTTAAAAAATTCTTCATTCTATTTTTTCCAGATATGCCTTTTACTAACGAGTCCATAAGTTAATCGCCAAATGTTGCGGATTTTATTTCATCTTCTGTTTGGTAATCATCAGGACAAACGCTATGCCACTGGTTATTTGCGTAATCGCATCTAGAGTCAATATTGAATGGTGCCGTGATTGTTTTTGTGCCTAAGGTCATATCTAAAAACGGCTGATCGCCGATTGTATCGGTCCCTAAGTAATCGGTACCACGGGTATCTGCAAGGTTAATGCAAAGGTCGTCTTCATCCATGAGGCATTCAATTACGCCGGTTTGAGGGTTGGCGCTAACAATCCAGCCTTCTCCGGTGAGGGATTCCAAACTAAACCAGAATCGGCTGTGGCGATCGATAGGGTCACACCAGGAAGTGGTGGCGGGGTCGACATTGCTATAGTTTTCCTTTTCAATAAAATCAGCATCGGTCGAACACTCAATAAAATGCTTGTCGGAAACACCAGCAAGGTTTTCGGGAACTTCGCCTGCACCATTACCTAACTCTACCCACAGACATTCCTCATTAGTTAAATCGGTCAGGCAGGCGACCCTACCGGTATCAGGCTCAAGGGTGTAGGCCAAGGGAATTGACTGAGACATCTCAGCATCGCCAGGGAATATCAAATCGCTGTTATCTTCGTAATCCGCTTCATACTCTAGGGTTTCCTTGTGTTGTTCGTAGTACTGGTAATCACCGGCACCACCAGCGGTTTTAATAACGGTGACGGTAACCGCTAACGCTTCTAGTGGAAAATCTTCATCCGGGTCAACAGGCTTTCCATTTAAATCTTCCAGTACTACTCCAGTTTTCATATCGCCAAGCAGTTTATTGCCCAACACCGCGTCACCACTTGGTATAGATACCTCCCAAAGACCATTATCTGCTAGAGAAGGAGCTGCTACCTCATAACGTAATATGGCATAGATAGGACCTACTCCAGGCGCATCGTCACATGTTGTATAAAATGTTGTGGCGTCCGTGTAGTCAGGATATTCAACTAGCGTCTGCCAAGTGGCCAATTGAGGCGCGTCCGCGTCAGTTAAGGAGCTATCAACATCATAGGTGTCGTAATCGATTTCCGTTTCCATTAGGCCTTCAATTCTGGTAATGACATAACAAACTTTACCGCTAGTGGCTCGATCTTCGCGAAAGTGCACACCAATTTTTAGTTCATCATCTTCCACTTTCATGTAGTCTATATGGCTAATATTATTTTCTTCGACGGTGACGATACCGATCGACAAAATCTGTTCGTTATCAGCATCATTAAAACCGTGAAATCCCACCAGGGTTTCCCCTGAATCGATTTCATAAGTGACTTCTTCGTCAACAAATTCTTCCCAGTTGCTATTATTCTCTCCCCAGTGTTTAGATAGGCCATCGGAGAAATAGAATTTCATTCCGATGACTCCAACATTATCCCGGCTATACACGGTTAAACTAGTAACGTATACGTCGCTATTTATGGTGCGTAAAACGTTTGTTCTATTAGGGTTGAGATTAAATGCCCCGCCTTCTCTATAATTCACCTTTATATTTCGGGATTTTTTATAAGAGTCAGCCTTCCAATCCCAAACGCTTGTTGAGGCAACTGTTAGTGATGTGATCTTGTCTAACTCGTCTAACATCTCATCTGTTGTATCAAAGTCATCTCCATAACCTGGATCGGTGACGTCAGAATAGGTATAGAAATTATCTCCTAGGGTGTGAAGTGATGTAGCAGATAAAACCAGTCCCATTAATAGGGTGTAAGCATATTGTTTGATCATTGCCCGTTCCTATACGTTGTTGAAAAAACGTTGTTTGTTATTACGAGGGTTGTCGTCACAGGTCAAGAAGGCCTCCGAAATAAGGTCTCCCATCGAGGTGCTTATTCCCATAAAGAATGCAGGGTTTAACCCTGTACTTTTTATTTTATTTAAATGATTTACCATTCTCATCATCCTATACATCCCATTGTCTAACCGATTTTTATATGAAAATTATAAAAATACGAATTACGGGTGATATGATATGGCGTACTTAATGTGCTTGTTAGGGCGAAAGCGGAACGGTTACAGGTCATTTTTGATGCGCAGAGAGCTTGATAGTGCTAAAACAACCACAGCCCACTGCGATGTCATTTATTGCCTTAAAAGCTTTTCTTTAAGTAGGTTTTTGTTATCAGGCGCATTCACAGCGAATGGCTTTAAAAAATTGAAGCCACAAACACGCTAGTTTATCCGCTGTTAAATTTTGTAAAAACAAAACGATAAAGCTCTGAATTAGTATTATCTTTTATCAAAGTGCCGGTACTTGCTTCAGCTGGTACAGGTGTGATCTGTAGGTTATTAGCTAACTGGCTTTCGCAGGGCATGCGTGAGTTGGTTAAGTGAGAGCGCTTACTGAATTTAATTTATTGTTATTTTTTGGGCGCAGCTTGTCATTTACGATAAAAACAAAAGTTAATTTAAGGTCTTGGATGTGGTGACGTCTTCAAGGTTTAATTCATGATTATTTTTGGTGGTGTCAATTACTCACCAACAGTTAAATATTAGTCACTATACGGGGAAGGGGGGCTGTACTAGCATAATAAATCGCAGCTTTAAGCTTTTATGATATCAAGAACAAAATGTGCATTTAAAACTATACTCTTACCAATGTTTAGGTTAAAAACGGATACTTCGATATTTTAGCCTTTAGTAAGAGTGTATTTTAGAGTTATGGCCAAATTAATTACCGCGGGTCGCTGGTTTTTGCAGGTGGTCAATTCATTGCAGTCGATGGAATTAGACTATGAAAAATTGTGCCGTTCATCTGGGTTTGAATACTCATTTTTAAAAGAAAATGATGGCCGTATTGACGCCGACCTGGCATTTACTTTTTGGCAAAATTTAGCTGAAAAAACCAATAACCCTGAAATTGGCTTAATTCTGGCCAGCAAGATCAAGTTAGGGGGCTTTAAGGCTTTAGGATTTAGCCTAATGGCCAGTGATACCATAAAGGAGGCCATGGAAAGATTGGTTCGTTTTCAAAAAATAATGGGGGATGGTGGGAATTTCGAATTGGAATCCCATGATGATCACTATAGCCTAGTGATCAATTTAATTGGCAATAAACTAGCCGTGCCCCATCAACCTATAGATGCTAGTTTTGCATTTTTATTGCATATCTTTCGTTGGATATTAAGTTCTGATGTATTGCCCAAAGCTGTTTATTTAAAACGCACGGTTCCCAATATTACTCAGGCCTATGAAGATACTTTTGGCTGTATACCTGAGTTTGCGTCCCAACGTAATGCCATTGTGTTTGACAAGACTATCTTTGAAGCACCATTAGCCACGGCAGATAAATCCTTGGCACGCATGCACGACAAAGTCAGTGATGAAGACCTGCAATCCATAAGTCAGGACGATTTAGTGGAAAAGGTGCGTAAACTCATTGTAAGAAAATTATCTGCAGGGGAGGTGAAACTTGAAGATGTACTTGAGTATTTCCCATGGGGTAAACGCACTTTCCAAAGAAAATTAAAACAGCAAGGTGTCACTTTTTTTCAGTTGGTGGATGAAACACGAAAAACAAGTGCTCACCAATATGTGGCAAATACACCAATGAATTTTGAAGAAATTACTTTTTTATTGGGTTTTACCGAACACGGGAATTTTTCCCGAGCATTTAAACGCTGGTATAACCTTACGCCCGGGCAATATCGTACAGATCACACCAAACTAGAATAAAAGGCGTTAATTTAAGTCCTCAGGTTTTTCACGGACTATTTTCTTGCCACTAAACATGGCACTAATTAATCCGCCTCCTTCGCGTACTTCCATGCGCACCACGATAAAAATGTGCAAAAGAATAATGAACATTAGGGTAAAGGCGGCAAGCTCGTGCACTTCTCCCGCTATGTCTTTCACCGTTTCAATTTTCTTTAGTTTTTGCGGATCAGTCCCGCGTTTATTATATGGTTTAATATTTTGGGCCGAGGTATTTTCATCGGCAATATATTGCGCAATGGCGCCACCAAACGGAGGGTAATAAACATCGGTGCCAGCGCGAATAAAACCACTTAACATTAGGCTGAGCATTAAGGCGATCATGGTAACCACCGCTAAACGCCCCAGTGGATTGTGTCCCAGATAGGTTTGAGGCTTACCTAGTTTTATAGAGGCAATGTAGTTTTTTAATGTGGCCAAATAACCCTTGCTAGGAATGATGGCACTCCAGCGTGAATACTTGCCACCTATAAAACCCCATATAATTCGCCACAATAAGTTAGTGGCAAACACATAACCAATAACAATGTGTACTTCCTTAAGGGCAATTTTAGCTTCAAGACCGGTGATGCCTAACTCTTTTTTAAACATCATGATGGTGGCCACAAAAATAAGGCCCACGATGCTTATAAAATTAAGCCAGTGAAATATTCGGGTGGGAAGATCCCACACCTTATATTCCTGAAAATTTTGTTGGTTCATAGCAACACCTTCTTCATTACGCGTTATTGATGTTTTACAAACTGTACTGGGAAGCTTGCAGTTGACTTAAAAAAGTTTCCGCTGGTACTTCCCCTACAATACGCAATGCTTTTTGCTCCACATTGCCCTTATAAAACAACACAGCCGGTGGTCCAAACAAACCCATGTCGCTGAGCATTTGTAATTGCTCATCGGTATTGTCGGTGATGTCCATCTGAATGAAGGCCACATCCGCCATTGCCGTTTTTACATTGGCCTGATTAAAAATTTCCTCCTCCATAATTTTGCAGGCAATGCACCAGTCGGCATAAAAATCTAATACCGCTATTTTGTTTTCTTGCTGTGCCTGATTTAACGAGGCTTGTAATTGCGCCGCAGTCGTGATGATCTGTTTTTTAAGGGGGCGTGCCTCATACGTTTGACCATTGGCCATAGAGTTATTTAAACCTTGTAGTGGCTTTAACGGATTATGATTACCGGCAGCGCCACCCACCATCAGCATCACACCGTATAAGCTAAAGACCAAACCCAGCGCTTTAAAGAGCCTGTGCCAGCCTTGGGTGTTGTTCTCGAACGCGCCTAAATAAGTGCCACTGGCAATGAGTAATATAGCCCATAACATCATGGTAGCCATGGCGGGTATAACGCGCTCCAGTAACCAGATGGCCACTGCCAACAGGGCGACACCAAATACCGCTTTCACCGCGTTCATCCACATGCCAGCCTTGGGTAAGAATTTAGAGCCACCGGTACCAATGAGCAACAATGGCAAGCCCATGCCTAAACCTAAGGCTAATAGGGCAGCGCCACCTAATAAGGCGTCTCCTGTAGTAGAAATATAAACCAGGGTGCCGGCCAGAGGGGCGCTCACACAAGGACTTACCACTAGGGCTGATAACGAGCCCATGATGCCCACACTTAATAGTTGGCCACCTTGTTGTTTTTGGTTCCAGCTGTTTAATTTGTCCTGAATGGCTCTGGGCAGTTGAAGTTCATAAAAGCCAAACATGGATAACGACAGACCCACAAAGACTGCCGCAAAGGTGCCTAATACCCAGGGAGACTGCAAATACAATGATACGTTGGCTTTAGCACCAAAATAGCCCACTACCACGCCCGCCAAGGCATAGGTCATGGCCATGGCCAATACATACGTTAGCGACATCATGAAGGCTTTACGGGTGCTTAGGTTGTCACCCTGGCCCACTATGATGCTAGATAAAATAGGCACCATAGGGAACACACAAGGGGTAAAGGCTAGGCCTATGCCTAGGCCAAAGAAGATTAATAATTGCCAGAAAATATTACTTTCTTGTAATAGGGCAGTAATAGACGATACGTCGTTGGAATCCAGCTTTTTAGGGGGCACGGCTGCTGTGGTGTCGGCTACCTTAATGATGTCTGAAGCCTGTGTCTGTTCTGCCCCTGGTGGGGTAATGGTGGTTTTAACCGGCGGATAACACAAACCGGCTTCGGCACAGCCTTGGAAGGTAAAGGTAAATGGCAGCAGGGGGTCTATGTTGGCACTGGCATTTAATTGATGTTTAAAAATGCCCACGCGGCCAAAATACTCATCTTCCTTCATGATGGCATCTTGTTCATAGTTAAGTGCAATGCGCTTATCACCTTGTTTTAACTTAAGGCGATCTAAATACAAATAATAATGATCCGCAATTTGCCAATCAATCTTAAGGGCACTGCCATCTTGTTGATATTGTATTGTATAAGGAAAGGCTTGTTCCACCGGCAAAAACTGCTCGTCTTCACCATAGCTTAAAGTGGACAATAGCATCGCACTCAGCAGTATCAGTATTCTGTGCATTGTTGGGGCTCCTGTTACGTATATCTGCATATTAAATTACAAATGTTAAGGAAACCTTAAGGTTGGTAAATGCATACTGGCATCATTCAAAGAAAGGTAGTGACTATGACCCTTATTAAAATGCCATCCTGCAGCAAAATCTTATTTTCTATGCTGTTATCGATCATGCTGTTTAGCAGTGCTCAGGCCCAAGACGGCCAGTGGCTAGATAAGCTTGATTTACAAGAATACAAAAACAAGGTGGTCTACATAGATTTTTGGGCATCCTGGTGTGGGCCCTGTCGTAAGTCATTCCCATGGATTAATGCCATGCAGGAAAAATACAAGGATAAGGGCCTGGTAATTATTGGTGTGAATCTAGATGCCGATGTTGAACAAGCTCATAAATTTTTAGAAAAAACGCCTGCTAAATTTAAATTGTTTTCTGACCCATCCGGCACATTGGCCGAACAATATAAATTAATCGGTATGCCCAGCTCATTTGTATTAGATGGTAATGGTGAAGTACGTCATCGCCATGTGGGCTTTAAAAAGAGCAGTGTGGATGATTATGAAAAAAGCATTGTTTCTTTGTTAAACGAATTAAAAGAAAACTAGAAACTAATTAAACACCCTAATTAAGTAAAGACAGAAATTGACAGGCAGGAGTCGTCCATGAAATTTGTATTATTAACTTTATTATTAAGCACGGTATTTGTAAGTGGTTGTAGCTCCTTGGGGGTTAAACCCTGGGAGCGAGACATACTTGCACGTGATGACATGGCGTTGGAAAGCGCTTCCATGGACAGCAGTTTTGATGATCACATTTATTTCAGTAAAGAAGCCAGTTCAGGTGGCAAGGGATTTGGCGGTGGAGGTTGCGGTTGTAACTAGCTTGCTTTCAGACCTTGAAAGAATCGCAATTATACACGGTAAGGGGTTGGGCGGTGGTGGTTGCGGTTGTAACTAGTAAACACTCTTAACCTAAAACCAAAAAATTACTGAATACAGTGTGAGTATTGTTTATGAAAAATAATTTATTAAAAAGTAATGTAACCGGCGCTAATAAAAATTCCAGTGTGCGCAATTTACTAAAAACGGCTACCGGTTGTCTGTTGGGTGTAACCGCAGTAGCTGGTGCCCAAGCTTCATCGGGCGAGGGTTGGGAAACCGATGTTGCCTTGCTTTATTATTCAGAAACCGATCGTGTGAGTGCATTGGAACCTGCCATTGCCATGAAAAAAACTTTTGATGACGACAGTGCCGTGGGTTTTAAGTTGGTATTTGATGCCCTTACGGGTGCCTCTGCCAACGGTGCCACTGCATCCGGTTCGCCACAAACGTTTACGCGTCCATCGGGTAATGGCACTTACACAGCAGGTGCCAATGAAACCCCGTTGGATGATACCTTCCGCGATACTCGCCTTAGTCTTACCGCAAATTACGAACAGCCGTTAGAAAACCGCATGAATAAAGTAGTGTGGGGTGCCAATGTTTCTAACGAATACGATTTTTTAAGCATAGGGGGTAGCGGTACTTTCATGCACGACATGAATCAGCGCAACACCACATTAAGTCTGGGTTTCTCGATTGAACAAGACAGCATTAAACCTGTAGGTGGCAGCCCCATTCCTCTAGGTGAGATGAAAGCCCAAGGAAACCAAGTGCGAACAGGTGATGAAAGCCGCTCTATGGTGGAGATGCTGGTGGGTGTGACGCAGGTCATCGATGCCAAAACCCTAGTGCAGTTTAATTATGGTTTGGCGATAAGTGATGGATATCACAATGATGCTTATAAAATTACCTCGGTGGTGGATAGTAACGGTGACAATGCAGCGAGTATCAACTTAGACGGAGGTTCATTAACCAACCGCTACCTATACGAAAACCGTCCAGATAGCCGAACCAAGCACAGTGTTTATGGCAAAGTAAAACGCTTCATTGGCGGCGATGTAGCCGATATTTCTTACCGTTATATGTTTGATGATTGGGGGGTGGCCTCAAGCACAGTGGATATGCATTATCGCTTTAATGTTAGCCCTAGCTGGTATGTTGAACCGCATGTTCGTTATTACTCGCAACAGGCTGCGGACTTTTACAATACCAGCCTAACTGAAGCGCAAGCGGACACCATAGTGGCTACGAATGACGATTTAACGTCTGACTATCGCTTGGGAGATATGGACGCCACCACTGTGGGTTTGAAGTTTGGTTTCTTATCCCCGGATGGCAATAAGAGCAGTATTCGGGTTGAGTATTATAACCAAACCGGTACCGCCTCTCAGGTGATTGGTAATCAGAGCAGCCAGGACCTAGTGCCAGATGTAGATGCCGTGATTGTTCAATATAATTACAGTTTCTAACTGAGAGTCTGCTTGTTTTGCCTTGGACTTCACTGATTGTCCAGGGCAACTCTCTCTTTATTAAATGTACTATCCTGCAGGCTGTTTACCAGCCTTCTCATACAATTCCATATACAATAGAAAAATTCAGCGCGTTCATTCACCTGGTGAGTAAAAACGCATTATTATTGATCACTGCTTGGTGATAAATTATGGACACAACGCAATACACGGTAGAGAAAAACACAACGGGTTTAATTGGTCGTTTTAAAGTAATGGCCAGCCCCTGTGAAGTACTTATGGATACAAGCGATGAAAAACTTGCTAAGAAAATAGTGCACAGTGTCTACACCGAAGCCAAGCGCATCGAACAAAAATTCAGTCGTTATCTTAAAACCAATTTCATGTTTGAACTGAACAACAGTGTTGGCAAAACCCTAGTGCTTGATGATGAAAGTGCTTTATTAATGGATTTTGCCTTTACCTGTTATGAACTAAGTGACGGTTTGTTTGATGTGACCTCAGGCATTTTACGTCGAGCATGGAAATTTGATGGCTCGGAAAATGTGCCGATCCAAAAACAAATTGATGAATTATTGCCTTTTATTGGTCTTGAAAAAATCACTTGGGAAAACCCCAATTTTTCACAGCCACAGAATATGGAAATGGATTTTGGCGGCATCGGTAAAGAATATGCGGTAGATCGCTGCATGCAAAAGGCCATGGACGTTCACAGCTTAAAACGGGTTCCGGTATTACTAAATTTTGGTGGCGACCTGTGTTGCAATGGCCCGCGCCTTAACGGCCAGCCCTGGCAAGTGGGCATAGAGTCGGTGGGAGGTGGACCGTCAGGCGTGGTGAGTTTAAATCATGGAGCACTGGCCACCAGTGGTGATGCCAGGCGCTATTTACTAAAAGATGACATACGCTATTCTCATATTTTAAACCCCAAAACGGGTCGCAGCATTACAGATGCGCCAAGATCGGTGACCGTGGCGGCGCAAACTTGTGTAGAGGCTGGGTTGTTATCTACCCTAGCCATGTTGCAAGGGGCTGATGCAAGATCATTTTTAAGTGAGCAGCAAGTGAGTCACTGGATTCAGGATTAGCCTCTTACTATTCAGCTTCTTAATTTAGCCTTTAAATTTAGCCTCTTAATATAAGGGAGAAGCATGCGCATATTGGTGTTAGAAGACGATCAGCAGTTGGCACTGGGTTTAATTCAAACTCTTAAGAGTGAACACTACAGTGTGGATCACTTTGATCAGGTTCAGCTGGGGCTACGCGCCACTTCTCAGGAACAGTACGATCTAGTATTACTGGATTTAGGCCTGCCCGATGCCGATGGCTTTAGTTTCTTAAAAGAATTTCGCCAGCACCACGATACTCCCGTATTAATTATTACCGCCCGCGATAGCATTGACGATAAAATTCGCGGACTTGATTTAGGGGCCGATGACTATCTGCCCAAGCCTTTTGATATTAATGAACTGCAAGCGCGCATGCGTGCATTGTTGCGCCGCAGTACTGGGCAAGCGCGTAATGCGCTGGTATACGGCGAATTAGAAATGGATACTCAGGCTCGTCAGGTGAACTACCAGGGCAAGGTGGTTAATCTTGCTCGGCGCGAATACAATTTGCTTGAGGTGTTATTGCAAAATCAGGGTAAGGTCATGTCACGCACGTCGCTGGAGCAATCGCTTTACAGTTGGCAAGACGATATCGAAAGTAACGCTCTGGAAGTACACATTCATAACTTGCGTAAGAAAATCTACGGGAAACTTATCACGACGGTGCGTGGAGTGGGTTACACGGTTAAAGCACTATGAAGGGCTTAATTAAGAAAATAAGTGTTAATAGTTCTATTAAGCGCTTTCTTATTATCAGTATTTTGTCATTTACCACGCTTTATCTGGTGGCTATTTATTTCATCAGTACCCACAAGGCCCGCCATGAAATAGAAGAATTGTTTGATGCTCAATTGGCACAGAGTTCTTACATTTTATTAAATCTATTGGGCGACAGTGTCTCCACCATCGATCAAAATTCCAAACACTTACCTGTGGTGTATCACGGTTTAAACGAATCTAGGGTACAAGATAAAAATGCCTTGTTATACGAAAAGAAAGTGGCTTATCAAATCTGGAATGGAAAAGGAAAGTTACTTATAAAATCAGGCAGTGCTCCGTTAACCCATTTATCTAAAAATAAAGAGGGATATAGTCGCATTGAAGTAAAAAATAATGATGGCAGTTCAGAAATGTGGCGGGTATTTTCATTATACGATGACGATTGGGATTTTTGGCTGCACGCTGCCGAGAGTGTCTCTATTCGTGAAGAGTTGGCCCGGGATATTTCCCGTCATACGCTTAAACCCGGTGTAATTATTCTGCCATTTGTATTATTGTCTCTTCTTTTTATTATTCGCTTTGGTTTGCATCCGCTTAAGCAACTGACACAAAATATTAGAACCCGCGAGGTTAATAATTTATCGGCCATCGAACTGGCCCATACCCCAGTAGAAATGAAGCCAGTGGTTGATTCACTTAACGAGTTATTTTCACGCCTAGAAGATGCCATTAAGCGCGAGCAAAGGCTCACCGCAGATGCCGCTCATGAATTACGCACGCCCTTATCTGTTATTATGATTCACGCCCAAAATGCCATTAAAAGTGACGATGAATCGGTGCGTGATCTAGCGCTGCATGAATTGGAAATCGGCGTAAAGCGGGCTTCAAGGTTGTTAGAGCAACTACTTACTCTGTCTAAAATTTCGCCAGATACCATTCCAGTTGAAACATTAAAATTTTATCCCTTGTGCCAGGAAGCGGTGGCGCAGATGGCGCCTAAGGTAATGGCAAAGGATCAAGAAATTTCCTTGCAGTGTGATACTAGCTTGGAGCGCATAACGCTTAACGCCAGTGCTTTTCTGCTGGAAATACTCATACGTAATTTAATTGATAACGCCAGCGAATATACGCCTAAACAGGGCCAAATTGAGTTATTAATTAGCGTGGTAAAGGGGAAGCTAACATTAGTGGTTCAAGATTCAGGCTCAGGGGTCTCACAAGAGAACTTGGGAAAACTCACCGACCGATTCTTTCGTGAACACCAACAAACGGGCAGTGGAGCAGGTCTGGGATTGGCCCTTGTGAACAGCATTGTGACGTTTCATGGCGGGGCGTTAGAATTTGGACCGTCTCCGTTAGGTGGGCTAAAGGTACAAGCCAGCTTTCCTTTATAACCAAAAGCCCACTCTATCCGTCCCAAAGCATTCATATTAGCCTTCACTTCAGACTCACCAGCAACTGCTAAACTGGTGATACCAAGGCGTTTATCTCTGGCCCTTGGCTTTGGAGAGCGTGTGAAGCAATTGTGCTGGGTGTTACTAGGGGCGATGCTGACTTTACTGGGTGTTAATTCAGCACTGGGTCAAGACTTGGCTGTGGCCTTTGGTAGCAATCGTCCGCCTTTTGTTTATCAAGAAAATGGGCAATGGATTGGTTTTGAAATTGATATCGCCAAAAGGGCCCTGGCTTTAAAGGGTCACCGCATTAAATCCTCAAGTTTTTTTGCCAATAAACGCTTAGCAATTGCGGTGAGCCAAATGGATTTTGATGTGGGTGTGACGGTTCAGCATCAAGATGATGGCACTTTTTATTCCGATAACTTCATCAGCTACCATAATTATGCTATTTCAAAGGCCCGTGATAAGGCCAATATTCAATCTATTCAAGACCTCACCCGATACTCTCCAGTGGCTTGGCAAAATGCTTATATCAATTTGGGAAATGAGTTTGCCCGCTATTTTGGCCCGAACGCAAAAGGAAAACACCTCGAAAACTACTTAGAATTTGTGAATCAGGATAATCAAAATAACTATTTCTGGGTGGACCGTGCCGATGTCATCATTATTGATAAAACCATTTTTCTGTGGCACCGGAAAAGGTTGTCGGGGCAGTTCAATACTCAACAAGCAGTGGTGTTCCACGATGTTTTTGACAAGGCGACTCACTTCAAAGTGAATTTCAAAGACAAAGCCATTCGCAATGATTTTAATGAAGGCCTTATGCAGCTAAAGGCCAGTGGTGAATACCAAGCCATTATTGACCAATACCTGCATATTCCCGCCAGTGACTAGCTCCTCTTAGCCTATGTTAGGCCCTGCGTTTTCACTCATTAAAAGCGCAAGAAATATCAAAACCCAATGACTCCATTTATATAAACTTATCCACCATGAATAACCCCTTACATGGCAGAGGTAATAGCATGACTCAGCCGGTATTTTTGATCATTACGGCCACCGCCAATGGGCAGGAACCTGCGGCACACGACGAGTACCTTAAAAAGTCAGCGCTCAGTATGGCGCAGTACAGGTGGCCAATTATCGTTTAGGTGAAGCATTGGACGGCCAAGCGATGCCTGAGCATTGCATCGTGGTGTCTTTTCCTATTCGCCAATCTATTTTTGAGCTATTTGGTGACCCTAACTATCAAGCTCTAATAAAGCTTCGGGACTTAGGCTTTAAAGTCATTCGTTATTTTATAGGCAGTGAGAAAATTGCTTAGCGTCTTTCAAACTTCAGCATGTGAAACTGAATATGCTCGGTCTAGAAGCGCGCAGCTTTAATTAAGTTTTGGAGCCTAGCACCATGACGTTTGTTAAGGCTTAAAAAATGGAAAATGCGGGTAAGGGTGATTCTGAATCATTGTTTACAACATGGCTATAGTGAGTGATTTTTAGCTTAGCAATTAAATTTAAATTTATTTGGAACCAAGCGATAGTCGTTGGCTCTAAGAAAAAATTTTATGGGTGATTTGCATGAAGCGTTTTTTTAATAGTATTGAATATGTAGAAGAGCATCTTTACGAGCCGGTGACCATTCACGATATCGCCAAGGCTTCTAGTTATTCAGCTTATCATTTCAGCCGCATCTTTAAGTCTTTAGTGGGTGACTCACCCAAAGAGTATTTAAGAAAGCGCAGATTAACAGTGGCCGCTAGTCGTTTGCTCCAAGAAGAAACCTCGATATTGGATTTAGCCCTGCAATGTCAGTTTGAATCTCAGGAAGCGTTTACTAGGGCCTTTAAGCAGCTTTTCGCGGTGACCCCTGGTCAGTACCGTAAAGAAAGTGATCCTTATAGGTTAATTTATAAAGACCAGTTTAGCCCTCATATGTTACATCACCTGCAAAACAATTTGGTGATGGAACCCACCATCGTGGAACGTGAACCGATTAAAACGGTGGGCATTGCCAAGCGCTACAGCAATGACGATTTAGATTTAAAAAAGCTGTGGTCGGCGTTCAAGCCTTATAAAGACAAGATACCAAATCGGGTTGGTGATGAATTGTTCGGCATCTATGAAGAATATGAAGAAGATGGTGATGAAACCGGTTTTACCTATGTATGCAGCGCTCAAGTTAGCAGCTTTGATGATATTCCTGAAAATATGGTGGGTCGAATTATTGCTGGGCAAAAGTATGCTTGTTTTGAGCACAAGGGAGCATTGGCCTCATTGGAAAATACTTTGAAATTCATTTGGGGAAGCTGGTTGCCAAAATCAAAATATGACTATGTAGAAAAACCAGATTTTGAATTATACGGCCCTGGGTTTTGCGATGCACCAGGTAATATTTTGCGTATCTTTATTCCTATTCAAGACAAATAAAATAAACACGAAATTTTTATGCTAAATAATAACACTTTTTATTCAGCCCCTTTAAACGAAGGGGAGTTGCCCCTTGAACAGGCGCCGGTGGTAACACTGGCCAATGGTAACGACTGCACGCCACAGCATTTTTTTGCATTTGATCATACTCTGGATAGCGTCGAGACATTGGTGAATGCCATTGAGTTTTCGGCTAATTATCCTGTATTTGTATCTTGCGATAACGCTGGAGTATTTTTGCAAATTGGGGTGGTGGGTTATGACAATTATGATAGTGATAATATATTTAAGCCGCAAAAATTGGTGTATGGGCGTAAGTGGCGGGTAGAAAGTAATCTGCCTACCTCAGAGGTGATTCAAACTGTATTTTTGGCCATTAAAAAAGCTCGGGAGCATGAACTGCGAGAATTTGTGACCTTGTTTGATTCTAGAACCGTTAAAACCAGTACACCGTTTAATTGCCACCATGACTTCCCTTTAATGGCAGCCAATCATGAATTGTTTACGAAACCGTTAGGCAAAAACGAGTCAGAGTTTAATGAAACCAGTGTGAACAAATTGCTGGCCAAACTCAAAATGGGCGGACGAGAATTAACCTTAACGGGTTTTTTTCCAAGAGCCAAGGATACCATACTGGATTTCAGTCTAGGTCTGCCTTTGGGTAATAACAGTAAGGATGAATTTACCGAATTTA
>JBALXQ010000052.1:0-40446 GCA_036960565.1 Bermanella sp. | reverse complement strand
GAAAAAACAGTGCATATTCGTCATAAAGATTTTAATAGTATTAAATAGATAACGCCCTAACCCAATACAAGTATTTGCATTGGGTTAGGGCGTTGATGTTAAGTTTGAGAAAGCTAAGCGACTTAAAAAGCGGCTTGAGAAAATCTCTGGTATTGAATGGCTTCAGATACTTCTTGTGCCTTGCTGGGTGATGACAGCTTAGACAATAATACTAATGCTGCTTGGTAGCTTACTAGGCTGCCGTTTGAGGTAATCACATGGTCATCGACCACTACATTGGTATCAAACTGAACGTCTACTTTACTAAATTGTGATTGTAAGTCTGACTCACCACCGGCCCAAGTGGTGGCCTTTTTACCGTTTAATAGCCCTGCTTTTGCTAACAAAAATGCACCAGAACAATTACTGGCCATCCATTTTGCTTGGGCCCCGGTATTTTTAATGAAGCTAATTAAATCGGCATTATCCAATAGTGGCTCCATGGTATAGCTGGAAGGCACCAGTAATACATCCACTTTAGGGTGAGTGCCTATCCAGGTATCTGCGTATAACTTTAAGCCTTCTTCTGTTGTGATTTGGTTTTTGTTTTCAACAGAAATGGTGATGACATCGTAACCGCTAAACCAAGTCTTACGTGAGGCGACACCAAATACTTCCAGCGGGGCGGTAACGTCTGAGGTTAAAACCCCATCAAATACCAGTATGCCAATCTTAGGATTAGAGGGTAAAAAGTGGCTACCTCCTAGTTTAGGGTTACCTGCTATAGCTGCCTGACTCATGATGAGACCTATTGTTAAAATGACTGAGATAAGAGTTTTCATGGTGTTTTCCTTTATGAGATTAAGCTTATTATAGAAAAAACTATTGCGGAATAAAGTCCATTAAATGACAATAAGTAGTGAATTATATTCACTATATGGCTGTTGATCAGGCGATGAAAATAGATAAAATACGCACGTTGCAGTTTTTCATTGCCACCTGTGACTTGGGCTCTTTCTCTAAGGCCGCCAAACAGCATGAGACAGATCCTTCAACCATTAGTAAGGCAATTAGCCGATTAGAAGTGGAACTGGGCTTCAGTCTGTTACAGCGCTCTACGCGGCAACTAAACTTAACCGAGGCGGGCGCTCGCTATTTGCAGGTGAGCCGCGAAACCCTTGATAATCTCACCTTATGCGAGTCCCAGCTTAGAAATGAAAAAGATAGCCTAGAAGGGGCGCTGCGCATCAGTGTGCCCATTTCTTATGGGCGGCTTTACATCCGCCCCATGCTTAAAAGCTTTCACTTGAAGTACCCCAATATCAATATTGAATTACTTTATGATGATGCCTATGTGGATATTATTAAGCACAAAATTGATGTGGCCATTAGAAGCGGCGGCCTAGAAGATAATCGTTTAATTGCCAAAAAACTCAGCCCCATGGATTTTTTAATGTGTGCGTCGCCTAAGTACATTAAGCAGCACGGTTACCCTCGTAACGAAACAGAATTCGCACAGCATAAATGGATTCGTTTTCGCTTTAAACAATCGGGTTTATTAATGCCCACGCTTCATGTGGTGAAGGGGCAGGTGCAGGAGTCAGATCCAGACCGGTCTTTTGTGGTGGATGACGGTGAAGCGTTGGCTGAGTTGTGTAGTGATGGCTTGGGGATTGCTCAAATGCCGCATTTTGTTGCCAAAAACTGGATTCAAAAAAATAAAATACAGCCTTTATTTAAAGCTTATAGACCTGACAATTTTGGCGTGTACGCCATGTATTTAGAGCGAGTTTACATGCCGGCTAAGGTAAGAGTATTTTTAGATTTTTTATCAGACCATGTTAAATCATTAAATGAATTTCCAGATAGCACCTGGGCCGAATCGCTACTATTGCCGGAAAATTGAACAACGTTTTCAGTTAGAACCAGGCGCTGCCGACTTCTTTTATGTCTAATAAGGTAGTGGCCTGTACATTAAATTAGTATTGGCAAACATATAGAAATATTAATGCAGGGTGCGATGTAGATATTCGGTAGAATTTTCTTTATCCAATGGCCTAGAAAAATAATAACCCTGCACTATGTCACAGCTGCTTTTTTGTAAGAAATCAAATTGCGGCTGGCTCTCTACCCCTTCGGCGACGACTCCAATTTCAAGGCTATGGGCAAGATCAATGATAGAGGCAACAATCGCATTACCCGACTTGCTCTGGCCAATCTCATCAATGAAGGATTTATCAATTTTTAATACATCTATGGGCAGTTCTTTTAATTGAGCAAGAGAAGAATAACCGGTTCCAAAATCGTCCATGGAAATGCGAATGCCAGCCTCACGTAATTTATGCAGTTCATCTATGGTTTGTTTTGGATTTTCCATAATGGCGGTTTCGGTAATTTCCAATTCCAACAAACTCGCGGGTAAGCCGCTTCGATTTACTAGGGCAATGATATGCTCTGCAAACTTTGTCTGCTTAAATTGTAAAGAGGATACATTCACCGCCATAGTGACCTTGTTCTTGATAGGCATTTGTTCGTTCCAGGTTTTGGCCTGTTGCAACGCTTGCATTAAACACCAGTCACCAATGTCGATGATCAAACCATTGGATTCAGCTACAGGAATAAACTCAGCCGGGCCCACCTGCCCTAACTCTGGATGCAACCAACGAATTAAGGCTTCAAAACCCACTAATTGATTATCCCCAGCGGTGAGCTGAGGTTGAAAATGCATGGCCAATTCTTTACGAGAAATGGCTTTATTTAATTCCTGGGTAATTTTCATGTCGTGCTGAATACGCTCATGCATTTCACGGCTAAAATACTTAAAGGTGTTACGGCCACTGCTTTTGGCATGATACATAGCGGTATCCGCGGCCTTGGTAAGCTGAGTGGCGTTGTCGCCATTATCGGGATAAATAGAAATACCAATGCTTGCCCGAGCCAGCACGTCATTAGAAAAAATATGAAAAGGCTCGGAGATATCATCAATAATTTTCTGCGCTATGGTGGCAGCAACCTGGTTATCTCTTGGGTTAATTAACAAGATAGCAAACTCATCACCACCCACACGAGCCACTATATCGGCATCGCGTACACAGTGACTTAAGTGCTTGGCCACCTGAATGAGTAGCTCATCACCGGCATCGTGACCAAGGCTATCGTTAACCTGTTTAAAATTATCAAGGTCTAAAAAAAGTACCGCGATATTATTGTTAATACGGGCTGAGGTGGCGATGGATTTAGTTAAAAAATCCCAATACATACTGCGATTAGGAAGCTGGGTAAGTTGATCATAACGGGCAAGGTTTAACAATCTTTGCTGGTCTTTCTTGCGTTCGCTAATGTCTTGAAAAGCAATGACACCACCCACTACTTCGCTATTTTCAAAAATGGAGGCCTGGGTATACTCCACCGGAAAATTCTCTTTTTTGTTTCGCCAGAACAAAGCATCATCATTATGGTTGCACTGGCCCTCTTTAAATATGCTGTTAAATTCAGAGGCATCCCAATTTTTTTGACTGGCAGCGGGATTAATAAAATCTTTTATAGACCGGCCTATCACCTGCTCGCGATTGTTGGTGAGCAAGGTGCAGGCGGCAATATTAGCAAAGGTGATTACATTGCTATTGTCTAGCCCCAGAATGCCTTCAGCCATGAAGTTGAGTAGTTGATCATTCTTATGCTGTATGGCTTCTGACTTTGCCAGTGCTTCGGCCAAATGCAGGCGTTGCTCATACAGGGAAATAAATACCTTCACCTTGCTAATGAGAATATCTGGGTCCACCGGCTTTACCATGTAATCTACCGCACCCAAATGGTAGCCCTTGTCGACAAATTTAGAATCGTTGCCCATGGCGGTGATAAATATAATGGGAATATGTTCGGATTTGGGGGTATTACGGATAATCGAAACACATTCAAAGCCCGACATAGAAGGCATTTGAATATCCATAAGGATCACTGCATATTCGTTTTCTTCCAATAAAGACAGAGCTTCAGCGCCGGTGGCAGCCACGTGTATCTCAGCGGGAAGCTGCTTTAAAATTGCTGTGAACACCACTCTAATAATTTCGGTGTCGTCCACTATTAAGATTTTGCTTTTTTGCATTCACAGGCCTACAACAAAATACAGGGGTTCCTTTCACATAAGCCTAGTTGAGAACATAATTTTTGCGTTCTGGTTCAGTGTTGTCAGGTATAAACTGTTAGTAGACTTAAAAGTAATAACAGGCGTTAGAATTGGGTTTGATATCAAACCCGATAGGTATCTTGGGAGAGTAGCCCCGACTTTGGATGTGGGGCAGGGCGGCTAATGCGTAAATTATGTATAAAACAATCTATAGAAAATTGAGTTAAAAACTTTTCTGAATATCAGTTGGCATTAATAAAGTGGCCGTAATATAAATCTTTTTCAACCAGTCCCTGAAATTCTTTGGTACTGGGGAAGCTTGGCCACTGCTGGGTGGTTTCTTTAGCGGCTGCGCTGCTGACCCAAGTAAGGTGCCAGCAAATTTCTTGTGGGTTGTCATTTTTTTGCAAAACCGCCGAGGAGGTAATCACTGGTTGTGCTTGATTCATTTCAGAAAAAATTAAATGGCTTAACTCAATGGCACGCGCCACTTTATCCTTGGCCACAGTAAAGACGGCAAATTCCGTACAAACTTCCATGTGATGTCCTTTTTATTAATTTATTATTAGGTGATTAGTCTATCGAAATGTTGGCTAATGATTCCAACACATCATAACTTTTACTTGTTCGTGTTTCGGTATAGGTAATTAAAGCTTTAACCGTGCGGATTTTATGGTGAAAGGCGGTATAAGGAATCTCAGTATTGGCTCCACTATCGTTTCCATGATACATCGTGACCTTAATAGCCTGCGCTTCAGCGACCTCTATTTCTTCTTTGTTTTGTAAATCGTCCACTAAAAAATAACGATGGTTGTGCTCTGCGCCCAGTTCGGCAGCACGATAAACCAAGTATTGCTCAAGCTGCTGCCACTCTTCGCCTCGATAGCTTTCAAATTGAACCTTGTATTGATTATCAGTGGTTCTTTCCTCGCTATACCCTTCCGGAACCCAGCCCTGTTGTGGGTGATAAATAGAAGAGCAACCCGACAGCAGTAATGCAAACAAAATTAAAAATCGCACTAAAAATTCCTTTTTAACAGTAGGTATTAAATATAGGCGGCAGATTATAGTGGAGTTAATGGCACATCACTATCCTAGAAATTAAGCCCTAGATGAGTCCCAATTAATAAAAGCTTCAATAGCGATTCTTTTAATCCGAGTTAATAATTTTAAATTAGGTCAATATTGGCCGGTAATCACAATGGATGGGTTTAAGCTAACATTAAATTTGGCTATTTATTCTCTTAATATAATGAAATCACAGTCAGCCACATTAAATGGGCAGGAATTCATTATGCAAAAAAAGAGTAGGCGCAACCCTTCGGTAATTATCATAGGTGCTGGCATGACCGGTATTCTCATGACCATTAAATTACGAGAAGCGGGCATAACCGACATTACCATTCTTGAAAAGAAACAAAATTTGGGTGGCACCTGGCGTGAGAATTCTTACCCTGGGGTAGCCTGTGATGTGCCTGCTCACATGTACACTTATTCGTTTGAGCCCAACCCCGAGTGGAGTAATCGTTTTGCTAAGGGCAGTGAAATTCAAGATTATTTTGAAAAAGTAGGCCGTAAGTACGGCGTAACTGAAAAAATTCGTTTTGATGAAGCGGTGGTAGATAGCCAGTATCGAAATGGAAAGTGGCATGTGAAAACCAGTAAGGGTGAATCCATGGTGAGTGATTTTCTAATTGCCGCCACCGGTATTCTGCATCACCCGGCCACGCCAGATATTAAAGGACTAGACAGCTTTGGCGGTGATTGTTTCCACACAGCTAACTGGAATCATGAGGTGGATTTAAAAGGCAAAAAAATTGGTGTGATTGGCACCGGTTCTACTGCTGCACAGGTAATACCAGAGCTTATTAAAGAAGCGGGTAAGGTCTCGGTATTTCAACGTACCGCCCAATGGATTGTAAAGCTGCCAAATCGACGTTACAGCGAAGAGCACAAAGCGAACTGGCGTCAAAATCCTCAGCTTATGACACTTTTAAACAACCGCTATAGCAAAGTAATGGAGCAAACTTTTTCTAAGGCCGTCACCGGTCACAAGATTCAACATTTATTGGTATCTTTGGCCTGTAAACTAAACCTACGTTTATCAATTAAAGACCCTGTTTTGCGTAAAAAATTAACACCCAGCTACACAGTTGGATGTAAGCGCTTAATTGGTAACGATACTTTTTACAAAGCCATTCAAAAGCCCAATGCAGACCTAGTAACTCAAGGAATTGAATGTATTACTGAAAAGGGCATTCTTACCAAAGATGGCCAGCTTCATGAGCTGGAAGTACTGGTGTTATCCACTGGCTTTAAACCGTTTAACTTTATGCGCCCTATGAACTTGGTAGGAAAAAACGGTGTGCATATTAATGATGTTTGGGAAAAGAAAGTAAAAGCTTATCGGTCAATTTGTATTCCTGAATTTCCTAACTTCTTTTTAATGCTGGGGCCTAATACACCTATTGGAAACTATTCGGTTATTGCCATGAGTGAGGTGCAAACTGATTATGTTTTAAAACTCATTGAGCGCTGGCGTCTGGGTGAATTTGATGAAGTGGCGGCCACCAGTGAAGCCCTGCAAGATTTCAATGCCTATTTAAAACAGGGTATGGGTAAAACGGCCTGGGTAGGTGGATGTCAGAGTTGGTACTTGGATGATGATGGTGATCCTGCCATGTGGCCTTATAGCTGGAATCAGTGGGTTAAAGAAATGAAAGAACCCAAATTAAGTGATTTCGCTCTTAGTTATGTGAGCGAAAATGTAAAAGAAATGGCCAGTTAAATGCGGGTGTTCTCGCCATGATATGGCGGGAATAGCTTCTAACTTAATCATTTACAGCAAAAAAGTTTGCCTCATGAGCTAAACTCTAAAGAGATAGATGCTATCTCTTGGTGGGGGGCTATGACAGTGCCAAACAATAACGGCAGTGAAGCAGCATTTAACGATTACAAAAAAGCCACTGGTGTTGAGCCTAATGCTCACCACTCCATTATGCTTGAGACCATAGGTATTGCTGCAAGTCTGGGAGGAAATCATCAGGGCTGTGCGCAGGGTCCGGCTATACTGCAAGAATCAAAAGGCTTTAATCAAGCTTGCCAGTCTGGCGGAGTAGAGTTGAAGTGGCAGCCATTACTTGTGGCCCAGGAAGATCAGGACAACAAGCAGGCCATTAAAAATATTTGCCAGCAAGCTGCGCAAATCTCCGAGCACCTGAGCAGAAAAAAAACACCCTTTTTATTCCTATGTGGTGAACACACTTATGCTATGGGTATTTGGCGAGGAGTGATGCAGGCACTATCAGCAGAGCACAAAAAAATAGCGCTTATCTGGATAGATGCCCACATGGATGCTCATACCTTTATCACTTCGCCTTCGGGAAATATTCACGGAATGCCGGTGGCAGCTTTGCTGGGACAGGGTGATAAATTATTAACGGATATTTATGGCAAGGGACCTATTTTAGATGCCCGCCATCTTGGCATGGTAGGCATTAGAAGTTTCGAGGCGCCCGAACAACAGCTGCTAGAAAAAACGAATACAAATCTTATTTATATGAAACAAATAACAAAGGCGGGAGAATTAACCAAGCAATTAAAAAGTTTGCAGCAGCGGCTAATGAAGGATGCCGACTATTTTGCCTTTAGTATTGATATTGATGCCATCGACCCTATAGATGCGCCCGCAGTTGGGGTGCCAGAAGAAAATGGCATCGCGGCTTTGGCTCTGTGTGATGCCTTGCAACAATTTAATGGTGATGCGCGCTTATTGGGAGTTGAGATAGCGGAATACTCCCCCGAGTTTGATCAGCAAAATAAAACCCAGCAGCTTATTTCAAAAATTGTTTGTGCCTTGTACGCAAAACCCCATTAGCACTAGTAGTGGGGTGAGAATTTTAATTGCCTATAAAAGTGTGCCATACAGGTCTTTAGGATCAACAGGCTCGGGGGTGAGTTGTACTTTCTCGCCAATGTTGAGCCTTTCACTTAAATCGTGCACTAGGCGTAAAATGGAAAAGTCTTCTACTGCGAAACCTACTGAATCAAACAAGGTTATTTCGGTATCATTATCTCGGCCTTTCTTGGCCCCCGAGACTAGCTCCCATAATTCGGCGTGAATTTTGGCATTGGGGTAGTTTTGTATTTCGCCTTCTTCTTGGCTCTGCGGTAAATATTCCACCATGATTTTACTGTGTTCGAGTAAATCCAGTGATAATTCGGTTTTACCTGGACAGTCTCCACCCATGCCCAAAATGTGAGTGCCGGGTTTAATCATGTCTTTTTCTAATAAACGGTTTTTAGTTTTGGCAGCGGTGGCAGTAATGATGACATCGGCATCTTTTACCGCTCCGGCTATGGATGTGCTGGGTTGCAGGTCGGCCTTGTGGTGCATGTGGCGGTGAAACTTATGCATGGCCTTGGTATCTGGGTCGAAGTAACTGACCTTATCAATAGGCAAGACCGCTTGGGTGGCTAAAAATTGAAACTCTGCCTGAGCGCCTGTGCCAATGAGTGCCAAATGGGTGCTATCGCTTCTAGCCATGTACTTTGCCCCCAAGGCCCCGGTGGCGGCGGTGCGTATGGCGGTTAGCAGGGTCATTTCGCTAAGCATTAAAGGGTAACCGGTTTTTACTTCAGCCAACATGCCAATGGCGGCAACACACAGGCGTCCCAGAGCGGTATTGCCGGGGTGGCCATTTACAAATTTAAAGCTGTAAAGTTCATCGTCGGAGCAAGGCATTAACTCCATGACCCCTTGTGGATAATGTATGGCATGTCGAGGGGATTTATTAAATTCGGGCCAACGGGCAAAGTCTTCTTGGATGGCGCTAATGGCCTGGAGCATAAAACTTTCTATGCCAATGTGTTGAGTGATGGCCTTGATATCGTTAACGGTTATGAGTCGCATAATAATCCTGCTTTTAAAAAGGATGGATTTTTAACGCCGCCAGCGCCGGTTGAATTTCAACAGTATCTATAAATAAGTGTAGTTTAAAATATTGAGGCAGGGGTAAGGGGCGGTGGCGTTATTTTATGCCTAGCATGGATTAATATCGGGTAGATTTTCAGCGACATCTTTAAAAGTGTTGTATTTAGTTAATACCAAAACTACTTGAGGTAATGGTTTTGCATGAATGCCTTCCACATCTAGTTCACCTGGGCTTAATAGGGGAAAAGCCAATTGCTCTTGTGGTGGTGAAAATTGAGCGTTCACTTCGGCTTTATTGCCGCGCGCATCTACTCGGTACCAACCAAAATCGTTAAGGTAAATTGCATTTAGGCCGTGCAGGCAAAATGGGGGGCTATCATTTTCTATGGTGAGTCTTTGGTAACACAAACCGGCAGGAATATTATTAGCCCGCAATAGCGCCGCCAAGAGGTGACTTTTGGCATAACAATATCCTGTGCCGTGTTGCAAAACTTGCGAGGCCTTGCAGGTTACCGGATTTAATTGAAAGTCCCAGCTGTGTTTTATGTTATCGCGTACAAATTCAAAACAGCTTTTGGCGATGGCTTCATCGCCTTGTAAATTTAACGCAAGCTTCTTGGCTGTCTCTTGAATTAACGGGTGGTGAATGTCTATGTATTCACTGGCTTCTAAATAGTCTTGCATAGAATAAGTGTTTGTCATGAAGGTTAGGAACAAATACTACCTTGTGTTTATAAAACCTGCTTGTCATTTTAATTAAATTTCAATTAGATCCACCTTAAACACTTTTAAAATGATAAAACTGCTTAAGATATTTTCCTTTAATTGAAAGCAGTAAGGTTAAAAATATAAATAAAATTGATATTACATATAAACTAAATGGCACGCTTACTCCTTGCGCAAGGGCGCCAGCTAGCACTCCAGCCATAGCGGACACTACCTGGCTGATGATGGTATAGATGCTCATGACTCTTCCACGAATTGCCATGGGCGTAAACTGTTGCAGCCCTGCCACGATAAAACTCACCACTATGCCTGCTAAAGTGGTACCTATGATTAAAACTAAGCAACTTAACCAAACGGTTTTTACCATGCCAATGAGTCCAAGGCAGGCACCACAGAAAAATAGCATAACTAAAATAGAACGCCCTATGGGTAAGTGCTCTTTTAACTTCATCGCCGCAATGCCACCTAAAATAAGAGAGAAGGCCATGAGGCCTAAATACTGTCCCTTTTCTATGGTATTTAATCCCAATTGTTGTTCGGCCACCTGAGGCAATATAACCTGCATGGGCCCCATCATTAAATAGCCAATAATGGCTGAAAATAATAACTGGGGAATGACAGGAATGGTTTTTAGTGAATTAAAACACTCCGCCCATTCCTGTTGTAAATTATCATGACTTAAGCGTTTATGAGTATTAGGGGCGTTAATCAGTAATAAGCTAGAAATTATGAACATAGCAATACTGGTGATCGCCACGCCCTTCCATTCAAACACCCATTGTATTTGCGTGAGTAAAATAGGGGCTAATCCAAAACCCACCATCACCAATAAATTAAAGGTAATGGTAGACTGGGCAAGTTTATCCTCTGATACGTATTGTCCCATGGCGGCTAAACGAGAGGGCGCAACAAACGCCCAGCCCACTCCAATTAAAAAACTAGACGCAAGAAAAATAGTTACGCTGGCTTCGGGTTTGTTTGCCATCACGTACAACATGCCTATGCCACCTAATATAAAAAAGTTCTGTGCAATGAGCAGCACCTTTTTGGCACTGTAGCGATCAATGTAGGCACCTGCTATCCATCCAAACACTATCGGTGGGCCAAAGCACAATCCATATGCAAGACCTGCCAATAAAGGCGAGTCAAATATTTCTAAGCTATACATAATTGCACTGTAATTAGCCATGTGACCTGCCACAAAAGCCAGAAAGCAAGATAGATAAAATATAAATAACTTCATTTGTTTTCCGTATTTGCAATAATCAGTAGACAAAAAAACCTCCGTTTAAGGAGGTCAAGCCTAATGAATAAGACTACTGAGTAAAAGCGGGCTTAAGCACAATTAAGGTGGGTTGAGCGTCTTCTATATGCCAGCTTGGAAAACTTGAGTTGGTGGTAAATACGGTTCCGTCAGGCGCAATTTCAACATCACGAGTAAACGTAACTTTTTTGGCCATGGGGTAATGCTGCCAGCGGTCTTCTTTATAATAATAGGCATATAAGGCATCCGAAGTATTTCCGTTTACCCAAATAATGGATCGCCTCTTATCAATGTTTAAAGAATAAGGGGTTTCACTGCCCAATGGTTTTACCGGTAAATCGTGGAATTCAAATGTTTCTTTTACCTGATCAAAACGAACAATTTGAGACTCTGGAAATGCGGCTATCCAAATTCCGCCTTCGTTATCAATACGTAAACGACGCGGCCCTTTAAACGGTGTCTTGTACATTTTAATGTCATGCGTAACAGGATCAATTCGCCCTATGCTGTCGGCATGCAAGCGTGCAAACCAAATACCGCCATCTGGCGCAATATCAATCCCATAAGGTAAGGGCACACCGGTTGAGTCTCTGTCTACCGAGGCCCAATTACCCACAGGTAAACCCCAGCTCATTAATTTAAATAACACACCCATTAAATTAATAGTAATGGTTTCTTTAATGCTACGAGAGGGTAAATCAAAGAATTTAAATTTGTTATTTTTTCGATCAAACATGCCAATTTGATTGGACAGCGCTAAGGTAAACCAAACATTGTCGTTGGCATCTACCCGTAGAGTGTGCGGGTAATAACCCTGATCCATGTGGTGATTGGTCCACTCTTTTGTTTTTGGATTAAACTCAATAATGCGTTGTTGATAAGACGCGGTAATAAATAAATTGCCATCTTTAGCGCTTTCGGCAAAAGAATGTATGCCGGCAAAGGTTTCATGTTTAGGGAAATCTTTTAAACGAGACCCCAAGAGACCACCATGTTGATCCCATTCTTCCCTGGGAAGTTTATACACCACATACTCGCCAGTTTTGGCATTTATTTCATACATGCGGTCTTGCAGATTGTCACCTACATAAACCGTGCCTGAAGAGTGATAGAGCAGGTCATGCATTTGAGAAAAGCTATCGCCGATGGGCCATTCTACTAATGATGACTTATTAAGGTGGGCATTCCAAGGTGTGCCTTCGGGAATTAATGCAGGGTTGGCATTTAAATGCGCGTATTTTTCATGCAGCAGTTTGGGTAACTCTTCTTGGGCATCATCGGCTAAACGAGCACCATAATTTACCATGCGGTAAATAGTTTCATCCCACATTTTTTCGCTGCGGTCTCGGCGTAAATACATGCTGCCTTGTTGATGGCAAAAGCCACACTGTAAAATGTAGTGTTTCTTAAGATTGGTTTCTAAATCAAGCGCCGCCAACCATGTATTGGCAGGGCGTGATGCCGCCAATGCGATTGGATCGTTTTCTTTTTCAATCGTAGCCTGCCAAATTTGATCGCCAGCTAGTTCAATAGTTTGATCCTTAAAACCTGGTTTTCTTAAACGATAGCGAATCTTTTCTTTTTCAAAGGTTTTAAACTTCGCAAGCCCTTTCATATTTGTAAACTGGGAATAGGTCGCGCTGGCGCGGTTTACAATTCCCTCTGGCGGGTAGCCATTGTCACTGCGATCAATGGTAAAGCCTGAAACTGGGGTTTGAGAAACCATGACATTATCAATTAATGTTCCAGCTTCATCGGTGACGATAACGGCGCCCGCTAAAACCATTTCGCTAGATATAACAGCGGCTATAAAAATAACTAAAAGATGTGTTTTCATGGCTTAACGTACTCCTTATCTGTTTCTTGAAGGAAAGACTCAAATGCACCAAGGGTACTTTTTCTGGGTTGATGCTTAAATTCAGATTTTATTTTGTCGTTGGCTAATACTGGTCTGAATTCAATGAACTTGACCTGTTCTGGCCCGTATTGGGACATACCTAAAGGCTTTAATAGCCCAAGCATAAAGCGCAAAAAATTAGGAGGTATAGGCAGGTAGAGTTTATTTAATCGCTTTGCAATGGCTTTTAAAGATAAGGTGCCATCGCCTGCCACGTTATAGATGCCTTCTACATCTGTAGTGGCAGCTTCAATTAAATACGCCACTAAATCATCTACCCAAATAATTACGAACGGTGAATCGCTACCTGCAATGCCAGTGATAATATTTTTACTGAACATCTGGGTAATGGGGTTTTCAAAGTTTGGCCCAAGTACGGTACCAGGGCGTAATATCACCTGTTTAAGAAGAGGGGAATCCTTACGATATCTTGCCAGTATTTCTTCCACTTGGCGTTTATGGCTTGAGTAAAAGTAGTCGTCATTTCCGCGCACTGGCATATCTTCGGTTAACCACTCTGCATTATCTTTCCAATAGCCATAAGCTGCGCCGCTGGATGTGATGACAAACTTCTTTACGCCAATTTTTGCTGATACCTCTAGTAATCGTTCAGTGGCTTTTACATCAATATCGTGAGCCTGCTCAATGGTCATGTTTTTTGGCAATTGCACAATGGATGCTAGATGAATAATTACATCTGGCTTTATCGTTTCAACCCAAGTAAAAAATTCATCACTGCGTATATCGCAGGCTTTATGGTAGCTATTAACAGGATGGGGCAGCGTCATTAAGTCAGTGCTGTATAAATTAATATCGAGACGTTCTCTGAATACTTTCAGCAATCGCGTGCCAATATCTCCCGCTGCGCCTGTAATTAAAATTTTCATTAGACGGCTCCTTTATTTTTATGCATGACTCGGCGACTCACCCCGGCAAATACTAAACCTGAAACAATATGCCACATGCCCCAGAATGCACTGATGAGCGCCATACCATATTCGGCATTAAACTGGGTAAATACGATGGCTATGGCCAGTGAGGAGTTTTGCATGCCCACTTCAAGAGTAATGGCTTTTTTATCAGCAGTTGGCAGTTTTCCAAAGGACGCTGCGGCAAACCCAGTTCCCATGGCCAGTAAGTTGTGAGCCAATACCGCCGTAAACAACAGCCAAAACTGCCCTAAGAAATGTTGATAATTGTTAAAGACAGCAACAAATATGAACATGAATAACGCCAGTAGGCTTACGTACTTTAATATTTTATGTAATCGCTTTGATAAGTTAGGCGTGAAATGCTGCATTAAAAACCCCAGTGCTAATGGCGCAGCCAATACAATTAACAAAGATTGAACAATGTCTTTGCCACTAACATTAATGTTGAGCAGCAATTCATTGGCGACAGGGTTTAAAGACGCCCAAAACATAAAATTAATGGGCAGCATAAGAACAGCAAGGGTGCTAGAAATGGCGGTGATTGAAATGGACAGTGCGGTGTTACCACCCGATAAGTGGGTAATAAAGTTTGAAAGTGCTCCACCCGGGCAAGCGGCTACTAAAATCATTCCCAGCTCAATGCCGGCTGGCAGGTCTAACAATAACGTTAGGGCGCAAGTAAAGCCTGGTAACAATAGAAACTGAGCAGCCAAGCCGATTAACGGAGCTTTAGGCGCTTTAAATACTTTAAGGAAGTCTCTAGGGTGAATATCCAGTGCTAACCCCAGCACCATCATGGCTAGGGTGAGGTTTAAAATCCACTGCTGACCACCGTCATAATGTAACTCTGGCATTGATTATCCTTGGACAGCTAATGACTTGAATGAAGTAGTACCTTAATGGATTAAAGAAAAATAATACTGACAGTGCAGGTCAATCCTCTGGCGTCTAGAGTCAATTTTTAGTTAGTGTGGGGGATACCTTTTGAAATAGCGGTTCGATATCGTTTAGGGGTCATGCCTGTCCAGCGTTTAAATGCTCGTTGAAAGGCACTTTGTTCTGAAAACCCCAGTTGATCACTGACGTATAAAACTGAGTTTTGAGTTTGTCGTAAATAGGTCAAAGCCATTTCTTTGCGAATGGCATCCAGCACCTGGCTGAAACTGGTTCCGTGCTCTTGAAGCTTTCTTTGGGTACTTCGCACACTTAAACCTAAATATTGAGCGGCCTCTTCTATTTCAGGCACATGGTCGGTAAGCGTTTTTAAAATATAGCCCTTAATGACCTCCATGGGAGAGTTAAACGTTTGCTGTGCGAGCATGGCGCTAGCACGATCATATAATACTTTATTAAGCTCGCTATCTGACTTTCTAATAGGGGCTTGTAGCTCTTTGTTATGGGTTACGATGCCGTTAAAGGTTGAACCAAATTTTACCGGACAGTTAAAATACGCTTCATAATGGGCCTGATCAGCATGGGCCTTGTGGGTAAAAAAAACAGTTTCAGGGGAAAGGCCCTTATTATTTGTAAGCGAGCGAGCGAGGCTGATAAAACCGGTAATAATTTGTTCACTAATATGGTGGCTGCAGTTATAGGCTGGCACCCATTGCAATGTAGAGTTTGTGTCATGCGGAGTTAGAGTGGGCACTCCCATATTTCCTGACAAAGATTGGAATTTAAATTGTGCCTCCATGGCATCGGCCAAATTGAGGGAGGTTAATGCGATATAACCCAATATACCCCAGCGGTCAGATTCAAATAATTGGCCAAATTTAAATCCTAGTATTACGTCTTCTAACGCCTTACTGGCAAAGGCGTACAACTCTTCATATCGTTGAATATCAATCAATAACCGGCTGTCATTTAATTGCTCTTCAGACAAGCTCACCGCTTGTAATAAATCACTGCGTGCTAGCCCGTTGCGCTCACAATAGTTGATAAGAGAGCGAATGGGTTGGGCGGCTATCTTGGGTTCGAATGTGGTAAAGGGTGTTTGCATGGGCTGATTAAAGCAAAATGTCATCTAGTGTCAATTTTTAAAGTGCACTTGGTCAAATCTTGTGGGCAAGGCTTTAAGTCTGAGCCTAACTCTTTGAGATATTTTGATGTCTGATATTGTTTATTGATGGTTATAACAATGAAGCGCCAAGTAACGGTAGGTGTTTTACTTGATGATAATTAAGAGCCAATGCAATGCAGTTCTTTAATGCCGAAATATTAATGTTTTGATCGGCTTTGAAAATGATGGCGCGATTTCCTTCAAAAATAAATTCATCTGCATATATCTCTTTAAACGTATCTATCAGTTTGCTTTTACAATTAAAGTACATGGCATATTGGTGAGGGAATTTTTCTTTATAATCAATTCGTATGGTGCTGCCTTGTGCACATAGGTAACTGGGTTCCCCCCACTTTAGTGTCTCCTCTATATTTTTATCGGTGCAATCAAGTATAAGCTGGCGCAAGAATAACAAGCGTTGTTGCATTTCCTGTGGATAAGCTGAAAATTTTTGTTGTACTGGTTCACTATTAAATACGGTTTCATCAAAAGAAATAGCTGAAAGATTGTTTTTCTTCATTGGGCTGCTCATTGAATATTAAGCGGGGTAACTATAAAACAGCCAGTGGCTTTTTTGAGTCTCTAATTTGTCATATAGAGCTTGAGCGGCGGTATTATCGGTGGCTGTAACCCACTGTAAGCGAGCTGCCTGGTGTTGCTTTGCGTATTGGCGGCAATGCTCAATAAGTTTCCTAGCCAGACCCTTTCCTCTTAATTCAGGCTGGGTGTATAAATCATTCAGTATGGCGACCTTTTGAATGATACTGGAGGCAAAACTAAAATACACAGTGGCAAAGCCTGCTATGGCCCCTTCGTGGCTAATCACAAACTGACAGCCACTGGTTGAGCTAGGGCCAAACTGGCTAAAGAACTCAAGATTATTGTCGTCGTTAATATTTTTAACTTTGTAAAATTCTTGGTATTGACGAATCATTGGCAGCACTAGGTGAAGGTTCTCTGAGCTTACCGCTTGTATGGTGGTTAATGACATTTAGCGCTCACCTAAAATAGAATGACTAAAATAGTGGCACAAGCAGCTAATTCAAATACATAACACAAACCGGCCCCTATCTGACGCAGTCTAAAGTGTGGTGCCAACATTCCATAGCTGTGCATTAAGCGAGTTAGCAAAAAGCCTATAGAAAAAATTGCCATGTAGCTGGTGGCCAGTTGCAAATCATTTAATACCCATAGTAACAAAGCAAATGGAATACAGTGCTCAAGGCTATTGATATGGGCGCGTATGGCTTTTTTTAGCTTCTTATTATTGCCATCACCATTTCCAATTTGTTCCTGCATTCGAATTCTAGAAACATTTATGGCCAAAACGCTGATCAATAAAACAGCAAGTACAATATAAAGGTGAAGGTAGTTCGTCATATATTTCCGAATTATTATTATAAATAGATTACAAAGCGCGTATTGCTTGATGGCGCCAAATATTTTTTGCTATATTACGCGCCTAAAATAATACTAACTGTTGTACATTTTTGAAGCATCCATATAAACATGCCTAGGCATAAAATCCAATTCTGCCATCATCAATCTGGCTTTACTCTACTCGAACTTATTTCCAGTATTGCCATAGTGGGTGTGTTATCCAGTACAGCGCTTGCCAAGTTTTCTGATCTTGGGCGAGACTCTCGGATTGCGGTATTAGGCAGTGTTTCTTCCTCTCTTCACAGCGCCGCAAACATTACCTATCTACAGGCCCATTTACAGGGCAAACCTGGGGTTAACCAAGACAAGAGCATCCAATACCAGGGCAGTCGGGTGTTAATCCAAGGGGGGTATCCACAGGCCGATTGGAATCAATCTATTAGTCGTATACTTGATATTGATGTGGCTCAGCATGATAGTGATCCGCAAAAGATATGTCAGGAATTTGATTTTTGCGGAAAAGGAAATTTGGAAGCGACTAATGCCTTATTCGCACCCATATCATTAGCACCGGGGAAAATGGCGCTTATTTGGATGAAGGGCACTCGCGCCATTGATCAATGTTATATGTATTACCATTTGCCCAATGATGGTACCAAACCCGCTACCGGTGAGATCACTTCGGGGTGCTAAGTTATAAAAACTCTGTTATTCCTTGTTTCATTTTGGTTTGCATCGCTTCTAGCCAAACAAGTGCTGAATTCTTATCATCAAATATCTGCAAGTTCCAATCTAATTTCCTAGGAACGCTAGTGGACAGCATTTGTGTAGAGTGGCGAGTTATATTTGAATAGGTGACAACCGCCATAACATTAATTTCTTTTAAAACAGCCAAATTAATTTGTGCTTGAAAATCATAGCTGTAAGAATTAATTTTATTGATTAGTAATGAGAATGGTGCTTTTAGGTTCGCCAATAAAAATCGGTGATATTCATCTACCATTTCCAAATTCATTTCAACACCTTCGTTAACCACTACTTCAGCAATGTCTGGTTGAAGAATGTCGATCTTGGCAAAACTTAATGTGTGTGTGCTCATCCATAGCTCCAAAAATAATGCAGGTGCGCTATAACTATATTAACGCCTTTTCGATAATTTGAACGGGGTCTTGTTTTTTTACTCGATAGGCACTGGGAACCTTTCCGGTCCAGCGTTTAAATGCACGTCTAAAATTACTGGCATCCGAAAACCCCACCAGTTCGGCTATGTCATCTAGTGCCAGTTTAGAATTTTGTAAATATTCACAGGCTAGTTGCTCTCTAACGCCGTCAAAAATCCTTTGAAAGCTGGTATTACTGTTTTTTAGTTGGCGGCGTAAATTACGTGAGTGAATACCAAGTTGTAAGGCAACCATATCTTCATTGGGGAACTTACCAGGAGAAGTAAATAAGGCCGAGCGTACTTGCTGAGCAATATCATCTTCAGCAGCATGTGAGATCAGATATTTGTCACAAAGTGAATTGGCAACTTTTTGAGCGACTAGATTTCCTTGCAGAGTGGGTATTTCCAAATCTTCTTTTTTATAAACAATTTTGTTATGAGGAGCATTAAAAAATATTGGGCAATTAAAGGTGTTTTTATATAGTTGGCTGTAACTGGGTTCGGCATAGCTAAAGTGAACAGACTGCGGTGCCACATTTTTTCCACTTAGAAAATAAAAACTGCGTTTAATAGCACTAAACACTTCTTCTACTAGAAATGAAATTTCTTCTCCGAGTCGTCGCGGTGAAGAGGCTATTAAGGAACTCTCGCTTCCTGTGTGAACCAAGGACATAGACAGTAAACTTGGAGAAGCCTTTTGATATTTTATGGCAATCTCAGCGGCTTCTTTCATATTAGGTGTGCAACTCATGGCGTAGCCCATTAACCCATAGCTGCTGGTATTTTCACACGCGCCTATTTGTAAACCAAGTCCATCCACTTCGCTTAGCTTCATCGCATTTTTAATAAGTGTAATGGACTGAGAAAATGAAATATGGCCATCTTCGTCAAAAATGTCGTTTTTACACAAACCAGTATTTTGTAACAACTGTTGAGGCGCAATGCCAATCTTCAGCATTTCGTCAACGATATGAGCGGCTTTATGGTTTGTGGTAAACCAGGGCTCGTGGGTATTTTGTGTATTAATTGCCATGGCCATATTTTTATTATTGTATTCTGAGTTAATAAACGCGCCTCATTTATACCGCCGCAGATGATCACAGGCAAATATATTGGCGTGAATCATCCGGTAAAACGTCATTTGAGTGAAAATGTGTCCAAATTAGACTGTTTTTATTAGCTCACTGGACCTCCTTTTCATCACCTTGAATGTCGTAATATTTTATTAAGTTTTCAGAGCTCAATAATTAAAGGTGATTTATGCGCGGATACCTAAATATTGCCAATATTTATCAGTTAAAGGCTGGTACATCGCAAAAGCTGGGACTGTTTCAATGGCAGCGGCGCATGGGCATACACCTAGCGTTTCATCGTGACCCCATGAATATCTTTCTACACACCGTATTTCCGGTCTTCAATGCCTTAGGCATTTTAATGATGTGCTACCCCTTTTTCATTGAGCTACCTGTGATCAATGAGACGGTATCACTGGCGCTGCTGGTATTAATGGCAAGCTTTTTGTTGTATGCCCTAGTGGATGTATTGGCGGCAATTTTAGTTTCTGCACCTGTGTTGTTGCTGTATCCCTTGTGTCAGTGGAGTTTTGAATTACTAGGCGGATCTATTTTTTGGCTGATGATAGCAGGAAGCCTAATTTTTATAATTGCCCTTTGGATTCAGGTTGGAATTGGCCATAAGATTTGTGAGAACGGTTTAGGGGATGAAATTGAAAACATTGTAGAGATGTTTGAAAGTAAAAATCCTATTCAATTTATTATCTTACCGGTTTACACAGTACTGGATTTACTTTTTATGCTGGGTTATCGCAAGAGCCAAGGAAAGCTAGTTTGGGAAATCATGAACGAATTAAGACCCAAGTTAGTGAAGAATATGGCAATAGAAATGAAACCACAGTTTTCAAAATAAAACGTAATTTAGATTTATCTTGTTGTGATTAAATGCGAAAGGTTAATAGATGAAAAATTTGAATAATAAAAATAATTTGTTTAGCCCGATAAATATTGGTTCTTTGCAGCTCCCCGGGCGCTTTATTAAATCAGCTATGGTGGAAACTCTTTGCACTAAAGATGGTTTTGTAACTCCAGCCCTCATTGAACACTATCAACAAATCGCCAGAGGCGGCACTCCTTTAATTATCACTGGTGCCGCGAATTACAATAAATACGGGCGTGGTGTGCCTTATCAAATTAGTGTGGATGATGACGATAAAATCCCAGGGCTGACCAAATTAACAAAAGCGGTGCATGAATTTGGTGGGAAAATTATGGCGCAGATTTATCATACCTCACGTCAAGCGCTTCCTGCCCCCGTTGGCCGCACTGATGCACAAGCCCCTTCTGCTGTATTTGAGCCTTCCTTAGGTGTCTCGCCACGAGAAATTACCATTGATGAAATAAAACAAAATATTGCTGAGTTTGCACAGGCGGCGTTACGCTGCCAACAGGCTGGATTTGATGGTGTGCAAATTCACGCAGCACACGGCTACCTTATTAGCGGTTTTCTAACACCACATACCAACCGTCGTAAAGATAATTATGGTGGTTCCTTTGAAAATAGAATTCGATTTTTATTGGAAGTTTATCAAGAGGTTCGTAATAAAGTAGGGCCGGACTTTCCACTTATTTTAAAACTTAATGGCAGTGATGACTTACCCTTTAGAAAGGGCTTAAAGACCCATGATTTGGTAAAAATAGCCATGCGTATGGAACAGGTGGGGATAGACGCGGTTGAGATTACCGCGGGTCATTATGAGTCGGGCACTACGTTTTCCCGTGGAAACTGGAAAGGCTTTACCAAAAATATGTTAGCAAATGGATTGGGACCAAGCTTGGGGCCTGTTCGTCGTTTTGGTATGGGGCTATTTGCGCCCTTGGTAGATGCCTATTTTAACAAGGTAGCCAAGTTTAGTGAGGCTTTTAATTTAAGTTATGCTCAGCAGTTTACTCAAGCGCTAAGTATTCCGGTGATATGTGTGGGCGGGTTTGTGAATAAAGAAACTATGCAAAATGCCATTAAGACCGGGCAGTGTGACGTAGTAGCGGTCGCTCGTGGCTTGATTGCCGATCCGTATATGTACCATAACTTGCGGGAAAACATAGAGGGGCCAAAGTGTAATTATTGTAATGCCTGTTTTGCTCGCCCTGGGGTGCAACCACTAGATTGTTATGAGCCGACCATAAAAATGCAGCGTGATAAAATGCTAAATAATACTTTTTTTAAGCAAGCAGTAAATGAATAGTTTTAAGGTGTAATCATGACTTTATTTTTTAATGTAAATAATTTACCGATGGATAAAAACCCGTGAACGACATTGCTTTGGCGAGCCCTATTACGCTTAAAACCGGCACTAAAATTAAAAATCGATTATTTAAATCGGCCATGAGCGAACAGCTGGCTGATCGTCACCATAACCCAGGTACTGGAATAGTAAACTTATATCAACGATGGGCCGAAGGTGGTATTGGCCTTTGCATGACGGGCAACCTCATGGTGGATCGTCACCAATTGGGCGAGCCCAGAAATGTTGTGCTAGATGAGCAAAGTGATCTTGATCAATTTAGAAAATGGGCATTGGCGGGCAGTAAAAATAACTGCCAATTATGGGCTCAGCTTAATCACCCAGGTAAACAGGTTCCCAGTTTTATTCATGGTCAGCCTGTGGCGCCTTCGGCGATTGCGCTTGAGGGTGGATTGCAAAAAAACTTTAAAACTCCAAGAGCCTTATCGAACAGCGAAATTGAAAACATCATTAAGCAATTTAGCCATGCTGCTGCACTAGCCAAACAGGTGGGCTTTAGTGGTGTTCAAATTCACGGAGCCCATGGTTACCTGGTTAATCAGTTTTTATCATCTCGTCATAATCAGCGTCAGGATAAATGGGGAGGCTCCCTTGAGAATCGCATGGCATTTGTTTTGTCTATTTATCAAGCCATTCGAGAAGAAGTGGGTGATGACTTTCCTGTGGGCATAAAACTCAATTCCGCAGACTTCATGCGCGGTGGCTTTACCGAAGAAGAGTCCATGCAGGTGGTGGAAAGGCTGAGTGAATGTGGCATTGATCTAATTGAAATATCTGGCGGCTCATATGAGGCACCTATCATGGCCGATGGTACCGGTAACAAAAGTAGCCAACAACGGGAAGCGTATTTTTTAGAGTATGCCGAAAAGGTACGAAAAATAGTGAATACCCCACTTGTGGTGACAGGAGGATTTCGATCCAGTAAGGCTATGGTGCAAGCACTAAGAAGTGGTGCTACAGATTTTATAGGTCTCGCCAGACCTCTAGCTTTAGATCCAGACATGCCCAATAAGGCTATGGAAGATGAAAGTTTTAATGTGGAATCTAGGCCATTAACTACGGGTATTAAGGCTTTGGACAAAATGGTTATGCTTAATATGAGTTGGTATGAAGCCCAATTGGCCCGTATGGCAAAAGGCCAAGAGCCCAAGCTAAATTTAAGCGAATGGTATTCAACTCTTAAGGTGTTTATGCATCTTGGCGTATTTGCCTTTAGAAAACGACGGGCTTAAACCAGCGCTGCCATACCAGCGTTCGGCATTAGATCTAGTGACTTAACCTTGGAGTTTTTTATTGAGCAGCATAGGTTTAATTAGCACGAGGAAAGTGGCACCGGAAATAATGGAGGACGAGAATATCATGCACATCACCATTATTTGGTAACGCACGGCAATGAGTGGTGATATGCCAGAGAGAATTTGTCCTGTCATCATGCCAGGTAAGGAAACCAGTCCCACGGCGAATAAGGAATTAATCACCGGAATTAATGCGGCCTGAAGCGCAATTTTACGGGCCGCCTCATATGAAACACCTCGTGACATTTCAGCCTGTATTCGTTCTCCTGCCAAGCTTACGCTGTTCATAGAGTTGGCAAATATCATCCCGGCCAATGGAATTAAATACTGGGGTGTATACCAAGGATCGAGAGCCAATACTCCCTGACTAATAAGAACAAGAGTGAGTCCGCCGCCCACAGATATGGCCAGCAACGCATATAAAAACAAGGTTTTACGTTGTGCTTTTATTGTGCCCAGTGCGATCCAGCTGGAAGAAAATACCATCACCAACAAAACCGCCAAAACTAAGAACGCACTATCGGAGCTGAAGATATACGTTAATAGGTAGCCAATAAGCAGCAGCTGAATGAGCATGCGTGACAAGGCGTAAACAGCATTACCTGTATGCAATGACCACTTCAATAGAATAAATAGCCCCACCATTACAGGGATAAATGCGATAGCGAGATTGAGAAAAGGAATGGTTTGAATCATGGAATCTACGCCATTGAATAAGTGACCTGAATAGGGCGTGACTATACAAGAGTGGAGAAAATCTGCGTAATGGTTTTTTGCGCAAGATTAGGTGGGGTTTGAGTTGGAGGACTACCCTATTTTTTGCTCCATGCAAAAACTTAAGGTGTGTCCATCCATGAACTACCCTATTTTTTGCTCCATGCAAAAATAGGATACTGTCCATCCATGGACGTAAAAAAGCCCACAGTCTTAATGAGTGTGGGCAAACGGTTCAGTGACACTGAAAGACATTTTATAGGGTTAGGGCGGCAGAACTTTGCTGTGTTTTTTCTAAAGGTCGTTGCTTTCCTTTGTAATACTTTTCAACTCTGTGATTCATTATCGCCATCCATAGAGGGGGGATTAGCGCAATGACAAACATGGTGGCGTAACCAAATGGCAATTGCGGACTTTCTTCATGGTGACGTAATACTTGGTACCGTCTGGCAGCGTAGGCATGGTGGTCACTGTGGCGTTGCAATTGAAACAAAAACATATTGCTTAAGAAATAATTGCTGTTCCAGCTGTGCTCTATATTTACCCTTTGGTATTGTCCATTACTTAGTTTGTCGCGGTGTAAGCCGTAATGCTCTATGTAATTTATAATTTCTAAGGCAGTAAAGGCCACAAAACTCTGCATTAAAAAGAAGCCCACTCCCAGTAAAAACTCACTGCCCATAAGGGTAAAGAATGCGCCCATTAAACAAGCCACAAGCGCACTGAAAAGATAATACCAAATAAGTTCATTCTTGCTTGATAACAGAGTTTGGCCTTTTTTATTCAAACGCTTTTTTTGAATTTTCCATGCATTTAAAAAATTACCCACATACGCTTTAGGTAAAAAGTTATACAAGCTTTGTTTATAGCGAGACGAGCTGGCATCTTCTGGTGTGGATACATGCACATGATGGCCGTATATATGCTCTACCTTAAAACCTGCATAGCTCACCAATGAATACAGCAAGCCACCACATATTTGCTCTAACTTGGTATTTTTATGAATCAGCTCGTGACCCACATTAATGGCAATAATCGCCCCCACAACCCCCATGGATGACACATAAGCTAGTTGGCCAAACAAAGATAGTTCAGGCCAATTCATTAATAGGTAGGCGCAGCTAAACAGAGAAATCACATAAAGCGGTAAACAGGACAGGGTTAGATAGCGGTAAAACTTTTCTTCACTCAGCATCGGGACTTGAGACTCATCAGGATTAACGGGGTCTTTCCCCAAAATTAAATCCACAATCGGCACGCCAGCATAAACCACCAATAAAGTGAGTGTGGCAAAGAAATCGTGATAGCCGGTGAGGTGGCCCCAGTAATAGCTTAATGCCGGCAGTAATAACGGCATTAAAAAAATAAAGTAACCATATTTCTTAATGGTCAACGCGGTGCTGGGTTTTAGAGAATGGAGTCTCATGGGCTCTCCTTTTATTAATATGAGACACAACTACACAGGTGCCTTGATGAACTCCATTTAGCGTAGTTTATATATGATTGGATTGTCAAACAATTAAACAGTCTGGCAATAATTTGACGTTTCTGGGTGTTTTTTAGTCAAAATATGGTGTTTTAAACAAAAATTCCTGTTCAAACTGGGTAAGGGGAATGGCAGGACTCCAGTAAAAGCCTTGAGCAAAGTGACAATCTAGCTTTCTCAGGTAGTGTAATTCTTCCTGACTTTGCACGCCTTCAGCCACCGTGTGGGCGCCGCATGAGTGAGCCAATTGCACAATGGCTTTAACAATATTTTGGTTGGTGGGGTTAAGGTGAATGTCGCGAATAAAAGCCAGGTCTATTTTTAATTCATCGGCCTGCATATTTTGCAGATACATCATGGAGCTGTAGCCTGTGCCAAAATCATCTATGGCAATTAGGAAACCCGCGGCTTTTAATTTTTTAATGGTGTTTAAAAATTCCTGCGGGTTATCCATCACCGCTGATTCGGTTACTTCAAGTAGAATGGAGTGAGCAGAAATATGGTGTTTTTTCAGACATTCTTCTAAATAGGGCAGTAAGTTTGGTTCGGCCATGTCCAGTGCTGAGAGATTAATAGAGACTCTAAAATCTTTCATTTTTGGTGTTGCGTTTTCTTGTAGTTTTTCTAGCCATATACAAGTTTTTAAAATAACAATTTTGGTAATGGAAAATATTACGCCGCTTTGTTCGGCTAATATAATAAATTTTCCAGGATAAATGATGCCCTTTTTAGCATGGTGCCAGCGTAACAAAATTTCTCCACCGACGAGAGTTTGCGTGTCTATTGATAATTGCGGCTGGATATAAATCTGAAACTGACCTTGCTCAATGGCTTCTTGCAACTCATGAATTAGAACCAACCTATCAGCCAGAATTAAATCCTGGCGGTGCTCATAGGGTAAAAATTTCCTTTTTTCTTGAATGGCTGTTAACAGTGCGGTTTGGGCTTTTCTAAATGTTTCTGGCATCTCTTCATCAATATTCAAAAAAGCATAACCCAGTTGATATTTAATATTGATGGTCATGTCGCGAATGACAATATTTTTTTCTGCTTCAGTAATCATCATGCCTATTATTGTATCTATATTATTTGGGGTGGCCGCGACCAGTAGTAATATTTGTTCACCGGGAAGTGCCACCATGTAAATTGATTTTTTATTGTTGATGGGCAACGGCACAGCCCAGCTCTGCCGGTTTATATGTTGGCGCATGGCCTCGGTATTGTGACGATAAATTTCGCTTAAAGTATTGGGGCCATAAAGACCCACCAATTCACGAAACCCTTTCATATCGGCCACTACCATGGCCAGACTTTTGTGCTCCAACAATAATCGGGGAATATGAACTGGCAAATGGCGCTTTAGATAGCTGAAATTAGCAGCATTTACGTCTGGGTATAAATACGACTGCGCCAGTAATTTTTTTTCTACATATTTTAAGCGGCTGGCAAGGGCGATGGATAATAAAAATAATTCCATTATGGTGCCAAATAAAAACCCGTGCAGGGTAACAAAGTTAGCCGGTAAATTATCCATTACCGTGGCAATGCCCACTGCCCCGCCAACAATAGTAAACGCCCACGAAACTAAAAAATATAAAGCGGGTGTATAGCTATTTTTTAAGGCCGTGAATCCCATGGATATACCAAAAATACTAGCGGCCAGTTGCACAGCTGAAAAAATAGGAATTAAGTAATACTCTGGAACAAAAAGGCACGCAACAACTCCGACAATGCCCATAACAGAAAAGTGATGGATATATCTATGGTGCCAAGGAGCAAATCTTTTGGCCTCTAAAAACACATTGGCAAAATTAACGATTAAAAATATAAGAAAAAAGTTTATTGTCATTATGTTTTGCGCCAACCAATCTTGCATGACATTTGGCCAAATCAAATTGCCGTAGCCATTGATGGCACCAAAATATAAAAAGGTAGTGCTATGGAAAGCTAAATACCACAGGTAAGCGAAGCTACGATGCATGGCGTAAACGAAGATATTATAAAATGCCATGGCCAATAATACCGAGATGACACCTCCCCAAAAAATATTTTGTTGGCGAACAATATCCTCATAGGCTTGTTCGCTGTAAATATCCATGGGCAAAATACTGGGGCCGTCATTTTGTTTGTTTATTAGCAGTGTTAGGCGCTGGTTGTTTTTTATTTTAAAGCGAAAGTGGGGACTATTGTAATGGCGGGATTGACCATGCATGCCAGGCATTTGCCTTTTACTATCTAACAATCCCACCTGTTTACTATCAATAAGTTTATTTTTTTCAAATAAGTAGAACCGAAAATGCCTTAAGTAATGTGTGTTAATTACAATTATTTTATCTCGGTAATTCTCATCGTTGAATTTTCCTAATAAGGAAATTTTATGCCAACTGGCATGAGCATTTGGCTGGATCGCGGCCCCGTACAAGTCTTGATGATAATCTTGTATAAGCCAATACATTGGGGTGTCTTTGTCACTTATAGGCCCTTTGGTTATAAGTGATGGCATCGGCTGAGTTAAAGATATGTGGGCAGAGTCATTTACAGACAGCTCAAGTGCTAGCCCCTGAATAGATATGAGTATGCTTAGTGCTAATAGCAGCCTAATTAGGCCCATGTATAGGCTCGCTCGTACGCCAGTGGTGTCAGCTAAGCTTAGCCCAACATTTGCTATGCTGGGCTCGATTGGGCCAATTTAAAGTAACAGGTTAGGGCGTTGTTTTAGTCTGGTTTGAGCTGCTGTACTTGCCACTGGCTGCCTGTTTCTTCGCTTACGTCTGTGCAAATTAGGCGTTTGTTAAAACTGGGTAGCAGGTCACTTTGATGATGAGTGACATACAAGAGGCTAGTGTTTTTTTGCTTGGCCAGAAGCTCTATAAAGCCCAATACTAGGTGGCGATTGGCTTCATCCAGTCCTTGGCAAGGCTCATCTAAAATAAGCAGAGCAGGTTGCTTTATCATGGCGCGGCATATGAGTACTAAGCGCTGCTCACCAAAGCTTAGCTGGTGTAAAGGAAGGTTGGCTTTTTTCTCAAGCCCCACTTGCGTTAGCCACTCTAGCGCGATATTTTTTTGATGTTCATCGACCTGGTTATAAAGCCCTATGGTGTCGAATATTCCGCTTACAACTGTGCTTAATACATTGGTGCTGGCTTTGTATTGCCATTGTAAGCTGGCGCTGATGAGGCCAATGTGTTGTTTAATGTCCCAAATACTTTCGCCGCTGCCGCGCTTAATACCAAACACCCTAAGATTATTCGCATAACACTGAGGGTGATCGCCGCTGATTAAATTCAATAGTGTACTTTTACCGCAACCATTTGGGCCCAGTACCGCCCAGTGCTCTCCTTGTTCAATGCGCCAATTTAGATTTTCAAAAATGAGCCTGTCGGTGTAAGCCACACGACCATCTATTAGATTCACCAAAGGCTGAATACTTGGTAATTCAAGCTGCGCCACACTAGGGTCTTTGGCTGGCAATGAGAACGATTGATTGGAAAATTGCATCAAGGCTTTTACGCTATCATGCTGCAATATGCTGTCTTTTTCTCCTTGCAAAGTAAGCTGTAGGTTGTGCAAAAATCCTAAATGGCTAATCCACTGCGGCACTTCATCTAACCGATTTAGAATCAACAGCATTTGCTGGCCGCTTTCTTTTAGGTCATCTAGTAGGCTTTTTAAATGCTGCTGGCTTTGAATATCTAGGCCGTCAAAGGGTTCATCTAACACCAGCAGATCACAGTCGCTTAATAGGGCGCGAATTAATATAACCTTGCGGGTTTCCCCGGTACTGAGTTTGCGAAAGCCTTTTTGTAAAACGGCATTTAAATTAAATAAATCCACCCATTTATCGATAGCAACTTGATCATTACTGACCTCTTGCAGTATTTCAATCACAGGCGTGCCTTGCCAAACGATGTCTAAAATGTCGCTTTCATCACGCTCTTGTTCTTGGTCTATTAAGGCTTGTTGTTCTTCAAAGCTCACCACATGAATGGTTTTGTTGTTTAGGCCTTTTAATTCACCAGCACTTATTTCTAACTCGCCACTAAATAGCGCCGCTAAGGCCGACTTACCTGAGCCATTGCTGCCAATGATCGCCCAGTGTTGGTGGCGTGCTAGGGAAAGCTGTGGCACGTGTAAAACTTGTTTGTGGTTAAGCTTGGCGTGTAAATTCGTTAACGAGATAGTCATAGGTATTTTACTGAAAATTTTAACCCAGTTTACCTGAGCCTAATGGGGTTGGCAGCTGCAAATTGAGAACAGCTAGTTGGGTATTATCAGCGGTGTTGCGCCTATTTTATTCTGGTGTCGCTCTTAAGTGTGATGCAATGGCTTATTTTGAACGCTTAATGGTTCTTTAGGAGAATGCCTTTTGCTTGGAGTTTTCTTATATTCACCCTCCGCAAACTGATAATGAGCTATGAGCCTAGGATGAACACCATGAAAATTGCCATGATTGGTGCTGAGGAACTGGAAGGACAGGCGGTGGCCAAGGCCTTTAAACAAGCCAAATGTGTTCTTACCTTGCTGGTGGAGGATGTTTCTCAAGCGAAGCAGCAGCTTGGGATGGGTTACGAATTTAAATCCTGTGATACCACTAAGATTGGCCTGTTAAAAAAGGTCTTGCTGGGAGTGGACAGTGTTTATATTAGTTTAAAATGTGTTGATGAAAGCAGCAGCCAGCAATTGATAAGCCAAATAAAAAACATTGTGGCCGCTTGTCAGTTTTGCAATGTGAAAACTATTGGCCTGTTGTCACAAAGTTTAGTGAGTGAAAAAAATGCCCATTTATTTTATGAAGCCGCCGCTTTATATGAATGTGAACAACTGGTTAAAAGCAGTGGCCTAAATTATTTTATCTTTTGCCCTGCGCCTTTCATGGAATGTTTACCGCAATATGCACACGAAAGGCAGCTGTATCAGTATGTTAAAAGTGAAAAAACCATTCACTGGCTGGCATTAAAAGATTTTGCCCAAGCAGTGGTGAAAACTTATCAAAATGGCAGCGTTAAAAACGCCCGTATTATTTTACAAGGTGACAGCCTGCATAGCTTACAAGAGGCCATGAATATTTACGTTCAGGAAGTGTATCCGGGTGTGAAGTTTGAAAATGTGGAAGTATTTTTTTCTTGGTTAAGGGTAAGTTTCTTGGCTAATAAAGACTTGTTGCATGGGGCTAAAAAGGCACGTTTTTTAGGGCAAGCCTACACTGAGATTGATGATAAAAGTGAACAAGGGCATTGGCTATTGCCCCATTCTAAAATTCAATTAAAAAACTGGTGCAGTGCACAAGCTTTAGAAAAACGCCAAGAGCATACAGCTTTAAGCGCTTAACCATTTATAGAGGTATGGAAAACGCTATTGATCGGGTTCTTCTTCGTGACAAGCAATGCCAATCACGCTTTCATCACCCGCTAATACCCAGCATCTAGGGTTATTGTTAAAACCTATGTGCTGGTAATAACTGTTGGCATCGGGGGAGGCAATTAATATGAGCTTGCAGGTCTCTTCTAGTTGATCCTGGCACAGCTGCACTAGGGTTTTGCCAACACCACTGTCTTGTAGGTCGTTATCTACGGCCAAGTCTGATAAATAACAGCAATAATGAAAGTCGGTGACGCAGCGAGCAATGCCAATAAGCTCGTCACCAATCCAAGCACTTACCACTAGATTACTGTTATCTAACATGCCTTGAATGCAGGCTTCGTCGTCAACGGGGCGACGCTCTCCTAAAGCACAACGATTTAATAAATTTACAAACTGTGTGGCGCTAATCGTTTGGTTTAGGCGGTACTGAATTTCCATTGTGTCTATCTATAGTTAAGTGTAGAAAGTAACTGAGGGCGCTAATGTAACAGGGCTGATGGGCCTTGTTAATTGAATAAAGTGACTCCACAGATTTTACAGGCGAGGCACATTAAAGGGCAAAGTCAGAAGGAAGGAGATAATTGTTAAATAAAACTGCCAGCCTAAAGTGAATTTAGGCTGGCAGTTACATTTCGTTTCAGGCTTTATAGTTCGCCGTTGTGATAGATGTTTTGTACGTCATCAAGATCGTTAAGCATATCTACAAACTTTTCAAACATCACCAAATCATCTCCAGCCACTGGAGTGGTGTTATGGGGGATGAATTGAATTTCATCCACTTCAAATTCCGTTTCACCAAAGGCTTCGGTAAGTGCTGTTTTGGTTTTGAAGTATTCGGTGTGAGGCGCGAATACCGAGATATGGCCATCTTCGCTTTCCACGTCGGTCACATCAACATCGGCTTCCATTAACGCTTCCAGAACCGCATCTTCGTCGTCACCTTTAAATACCAAGATGGCGCAATGATCAAACATGTGGCTAACCGCACCTGAAGTACCGATTTTACACTTGGTCTTAGTGAAGCACTGGCGCACATCACCAAAAGTACGGTTTGGGTTGTCGGTTAAACAATCCACAATCACCATCGTGCTGCCTGGGCCGTAACCTTCGTAACGGGCAGTATCAAAGTCTTCACCGCCGCCGCCCTTGGCTTTGTCTAGGGCTTTATCAATAACATGGGTGGGAACTTGGTCTTTTTTGGCTTTCTCTATAAGACTACGTAAAGTCAGGTTGCCATCTGGGTCTATGCCACCTTTCTTGGCGACAACATAAATTTCACGGCCGTATTTGCTGTACACCTTGGCTTTGGCGTCAGAGGTTTTAGCCATGGACTCTTTGCGGTTTTGGTAGGCTCTGCCCATCTTTCTATCTCAATTTGGTCATTATTTGAATAATTATGGGGCAAATTTTAACGTGCCCGCTTGTATTAAGTCTATGGGTAAGAAAAGACGATGGCCCTTCATTGAAGTTACAGGCCTTAATTGAACAATTAATGCTCAATTAATATAGGCGGGTAAAATAAACTGCTAGAATGACGTCCAGCGTTAGGGAGCGAAAGATGAAAGCAACGGATCTACCCTGGATTGCCATGCTGCTAGTAGTGTTATTAAGTGGCTGTGGTTCTAATGATAAAAGCGAAGAAGCACCAGAGCCCCAAGTAACGCTTGAGGGTGAGCAACATACTACGCCTATTGCAGGTGATGTGACGGTCATCGCGGCTGGGCAGGATACTGGAGCTGCCAACACGCCAACAGAGCCCACCGTGGTACCAGAGCCTCTTCCCATCATTGTCAGTTCATCACTGCAGGCTAATTCTAAAGTGGCCAGTTTAGAAGGGGCATCCTTAGTCGATATACTGTCGCGCAATACTTTCGGGAGCTCAATCCCCTCCATTGAAGGCGCTTGGCAGCAAGACTGTTCCCAGGGTGAAAATGGCGAGTCTTACAATAGCCGTGTTATTTATCAGGATGGTAAGGTTAACTTATATGCCCATAACTATTCAGATGCGTACTGCCAAACCACTTTAGCCAGAATACAAATGTCGGGGCGCTATTCATTAGGCCAAGCTGCTCAGCTTGAATCTGGAGAGCAGGTGAACTTGTTATGGCAAAATATCAGCACCATTAAGGCTGCCTATTATGGCGCTGTAGTGATTAGTGCCTCTAATGAGATGGAATTGTGTGGCATAAAAAATTGGTCTCATGGTGAACTGCAAGACGTGAGTGACTGCGATGCGTTTGATGTTCCAGCCATGGAAAAAAATATTATCAAAGTTATTGGCCAACAACTTGTGTACGGCGATTCAAATAGCCGCGGGCCTGATGGTTACCCCAGCCAATTAGAAGAAGATGTTTTATTTTATAAGGCGCCCACACAATTAGAAGGCAATTGGCTGCAAGAATGTAAGGTGGTGGGGCAATCGGGACAAAGCCGTTATTTGGAAGTGGTGGGGAATTCAGTTTTAGAGCAATGGACGCTGTTCAGTGATGCCGGTTGCGACAATATTTTATTAAGCCAAACCAATGCCTACCAAATAGACTTTGGCCAGAGCCGCATACTGGCATCTGGTGAAAGCGTGACGCAATTATATCAGCAACTATTTTCTTCAGAGCTAACACTACACACAAGCGAAATTACCGATTACTTTAACCAGCTACCAAATGTTTTAGAGTGTGGTGATTCACAATGGCAGCAAGATGAAACTAGAGACGTATTGGAATGTATAAATATTCAAAATGCATTTCCATCCCATAACCGTAATATATTTAAAGTAACTGAAAATGAGTTTACTTTTGGTGATGAGAACTTTATTGGAACGGATGGATTTTCTACTCAGCTAGAGGCGCAGGTATTTATTCGCCAATAGTTAGGCTTAAATTAAATAGGTAAAAACTAAAAACGGGCTATATGCCCGTTTTTCATTTTAGGATTTGGAGCGTCGCTTTACTCTACCTTGTATAACATGTTGTCAAAATCTAGTTCAGTGGGGCGAATGTAGCAGTTGCTCCTGCCTAATAAGTCATCATCATATTCGGTAAGATATTCATCTTGTAAAGTACCGGCTGGCAAAAGGTATAAGTCTGAGCAGCCCTCGGTGGTGAGGGTATCGCGAATACCAAAATATAAATTATCGTCTTGAATGTAAACTATTTCAGATACGGCTTCATCCTCGCTACCGTATTCAGTATAAACGCTGTCGGCAGGTTCTTCTTCAAAACCATATGCGCTGTTTCTTGGTGTGTTGTAAATCAAATTCAATTCAATGGCTGTTTGGCCACTGGGCATATCAATAGACGAGCCTATACTAAATGTGCCCTCAAAGGCGGGAGTCACTGTGCCGTCAGTAGCTTCGGCGCCTTCAGCATAAATGATGTTATCAATGGTGAATGTTCCATCACTTGAAAACGTCCAAGTATGATTAGCGCGCCACTGGGAAAAAGGCATGTTGTCTCTTTTCCAGCTGCCGCTTAAATCTATCTCGCTATTTGAATCACTGTCACTGCCGCAGGCGGTGATGTTTAAAATGAGGAAAATGGAAATAAATATTCTAGTCATTACAGCGTGTCTTCCTTGGTGCTTATTTATAGCGGTCGCGATTATGCCAGTAGATTAGCCATGCACTCAATAGATTAAATTATGCTGTGTGGAATAGCTTGTTTAAAGCCTGCGGTTAGGGAAATGGAAAAGAGTAATGCTATAATCTCACCAATATATAAGGATATTCGAATGAAAATAACGGAACTCTCTCTTCTTGGTTTATTCATGATAAGTCTGCTTACGGGTTGTGGTAGCGAATCGGACTCTGACAATGATCCTGTAGTGATACCTGTCGATGTCCCTGAAGATTCTTCTTCAGGTGGTGCTGTGGTTAGTGCCACTGGAGATACCCCAACGTCAGCTAATCCAGACGAAGACCTGGTTATTCCGGATATTGATCCCGGATCGATTCTTCCTGGGCCTGAGCCACTTTCAATCCTAAAAGGTTCATGGCAGCTAGCATGTACTGAAGATGAAGATGGTAGCTCTCAAAATGGGAACATAGTTTATAGTCAGGATTCACTGCATTTCTTTGCCAGCTATTACTCTGACAGCACCTGTCAAAATTTAAAATTTCGCATCGAAATGTCAGGGCAGTATGCTCTAGGCGATACAACGGTTTTAGACTCAGGTGCGGTAGTAACCTACCTGTCACAAGATATAACTTCATTTCAGGTGGCGTATTATGATTCAGATGTTATTTTTTCTCTAAATAGAGAGGCCATTTGTGATAGCTCTACCTGGTCAGCTGGAGAGTTGAAAGAAATCAGAGGTTGCAGCAATTTTGATCTTGATTATGAGTCTTTCAAAAAAGACATTGTTAGCGTTGAGAATAACCGGATGGTTTCTGGGGATTTTGATTTTATCGGTGAAGACGGCTACCCAACTCAATTGGATGATGAAATCCTGATAAAGCAAAGTAGCACTGAACTTGAAGGGGAATGGTTGCAAGATTGTCGAATAGAAGATCAGTCTAGCTATCGCCGTAAGTTGGAATTCATCGGTAATTCAATTTCCCTTGAGCTGGGTGGTTATAATGATAGCAGTTGTGAAAATGTCATATACAACCAACGAGCTACATATTCATTTATTCTAGGTGATGATCAAATTCTAGCTTCAGGTGAATCGGTAACTGAAATGGTTAATAGCATGTTCTCGGCGCATATGGCTTTTTACGGTGAGGATATTATTAGTGAGGTAAATTCAAACAGCCTTTTGGCTTGTGGTGTCACTAGTTGGAAAGACGCCGTTTATAAAGATGTATTTGAATGTGACTGGACGTTAAAACCAGCCTCTAATGATTTTAAAGAAGTTGTTAGAATTACCGACAACGAACTAACCTTTGGTGATGATGAGTATATTGGGGGCGATGGCTTTGCTACACAATTACAAGCAGAGTCTTACATACGCCAATAGGATAAAAACTAGAAATAAAAAACGGGCTTTTCGCCCGTTTTTTATGTGTAGCCACTTTATATTTAGTCTTTAGCCCGGAGGCCAGTGCAATCCACGGCCACCTATTACATGGTAATGAATATGAAACACGCTCTGGCCCGCTTCAGCGCCATTGTTCATCACTAGGCGAAACTTATCACCTATCCCGGCCTCATTGGCCACCTGTGCCGCTACTAAGTTCAAGTGCCCCAGTAACATCTTGTCTTCCTCGGTGGCGTCCATTAAACGTGCAATAGGTTTTTTAGGTATTACCAATATGTGTACCGGTGCTGCGGGCATTATGTCTTTAAAAGCAAGACACAGATCATCTTCATAAACGATGTCGGCAGGGATTTCTTTGGCTACGATCTTGCTAAAAATAGTAGGGTCACTAGGGGCGGGTTTAATCATGGAGCTCTCCTGAATAACTTTGTATTTATTTTCTTATGACTGATTTTTTAGCTGGCGTGTTTGGATAATTTATCCCTAAGGCTAGCCATATCTTTTAATCGGTTAAACCAAAATGGTGCACCCAGTGAAATTAAAATGGTGCTAAATATAATACCAATCCAGTTGGTTAAGCTGCTTATTTGCGCTTTTGCATAATACTCAGGCCATTTATCTGGGGTAATATTAAAATTTAAGGCGCTTAATTGCCCTTGCAGTTTATCACTACTGCCATTCTCTGGCTGTTTTGAATCGGACGTTTGTAATTGGCCGATTTGAATGGCTTGTTGTCTGTAGGCGGAGTCGTGATTGAGCTTATTAAGTAGATCAAAGCAGTTAAGTTGAAAAACAAAACAGATAACAAAGGCCATGCCAATGGATATCTGATGCATCCATTGCTTAAACCTTTGAATCATCACTTCTTCCAATGTGGAAAAGTCCTTTTCTATTTTAGTTTTTAACTGTTCTTTGGCCTCGTGGCCCATGTCTGCAATGGAGTAAACCATATCAATTAATTCTTGTTTGCTCACTCGTGTTAATTCTAGACGATTCCCCAATAGGTTAACCGGTAAAACGGTGGAGTAAACCTGGTTAGGGGTGCGCTGCTGTAACTTATCATTAAGCAGTTGATAAACTTTTTCATCTACCTGGTCGGTATGTTTAAAAAAGGCGCCAATAATGTCTTTCATGTTTCTCAGGCGCAGATTTAGCGTGGCTTGCGCGCCGTGTACCAAAGCACTAACCAGCAAGCTAAACAACAACATAATGCTGGCGAAGCCAATCATAATGCCCAATATATCCATTAACATGTGATGTCCTTTATTAATGCGGTTTTTTAAGAGCCTGCTAGTATGCCAATTTAGTATAAGGGGCTAAAGAAAAACTATTAAGATTGTCTGAGTTTAAAATTATATTGGATTCCCTTTAACACCTTCTACTATCTACAGGCTTGTTTCTAAAGATATTTTTCTATTTGTCATGGATAGCTGAGCACCCCAGCTTCTCAATGATCAAATAGGATGCATCGCCTGCATTTATCTGGCTGATTTATAAGCTATTCTGTAAAGATAAATGGGCAACTAAATAAGTACCATCAATTCAGGCGGGCAACAGCTATGAGAGTGATTTTATTGCTGATGATATGTTTGTTTCAAACGGAGGCTTGGGCCAAGCACGAGGTGGAAAGTCTTAAATTTGTATCGTCTCATTTTGCCGGAATCAGTGAGCTAAAAGAGAAAAATGGAGTATTGATTCAGCAGGGGTTGGGTGTTGATATTGTCCATGAAATAGCGCGCAGATTGGGAATCAAAATTGAGATTGAGATCTTGCCCTTTAAAAGAGCATTAGTGTCAATACAGCATAAAAAATACGATGCTATTTTTGGCGTCTATAAAAAAGCCGACCGGCTGGAATATCTTGATTTTCTAGATGTAGCCTTTTATGAAGATAGTTACATTTTTTATAGTAAGGTTTCATCCAATATTCACTGGAACGGTAAGATGTCTCAATACCCTAAAGCCGCATCGATTGGTTGGATAACAGGTTGGTCATATTTTAATGAACTTTATGCCATTAAAGATCAAATTAAAAAAGTGATGGTGACTAATTTAGAATCGAACATTAGAATGCTGGAAAAGGGGCGGGTAGATTTCGCAGTTGGCCCTGTGCGAGATATTAATCCTTTAATTTCCAGGTTGGGCCTAACAAAACAATTTAAAGTGGTATCCAGTGGCCATGGTAAAACAGGAAACTATATTGCCTTTGCCAAGGGAGGGGATTTAGAATTGCAAAATAAAATAAGAGCTACCTTAACGCTTGTTTTAAAAACGCCATGGTACCAACAAAGGCTGAAATATTATAAGTTGGCAGATCTTTAACATTGCTTATAAAGTATACATGGGTTCTTCTATAACATAATTCAAATTAAGTAAGAGGTTGGTAAATCAGCGATAAAATTCAACATAAAACCTCACCTTGCCAACAGGTTTAACCTGATGAAAAACTTCCGGTTCCACCACGCCGTATTTATCTGAGCTAAGCACCAATACTTCATTATTGGCTGCGTTAATACTGTATTCCAGCTCACCCTCTAAAATCACAATTTTCCCCCACACTCCTTGCTTGGTTTGATGTGCCTTTAAAAGTCCCTTAGGTACTGAATTTTCATTAAATTCTGGGGTGCGTTTATAGGCTTCTAGATTGTTAGGTAAATCTTTCATTTTTTATCCTTTTTATAGCTCTTTAATAAATCTAGTTGGTACTTCGTCAACCAGCCAGACATTATTGAGGGTTTTATAAAACTTGTACCCTTCACCATGCATTTTTTTACTGGCTATCTGCAATAAAACAGGTTTGCCATATCGTTGGCCTACTGTATTAGCCACAGCTGAAGATTGCGAAAGGTGTATATGGTGCCTGTTTTGCTTTTTTATATGGCTTATGGGGAGAGACGCAATCGGCACTATTTATTTGTTAGAGTTAATACCTCGGATTTGAATAAGTAGATTATTGATATTTCTTAAATACAATATTTATTCCATAGCCTAAGCTTGGTTATTGGTTTAAAATTCCATCGATATTAATATATAACTCAAAATGGATTTTGTGATGTCACCGCTCTTTATTCGTCTCTTTTTACCTGCTTTATTCATAACGCTTCTTTCCGCTTGTGGTGGTTCTAACTCATCTAATCCAGATATTGACGGGGATGGTGTGCCCAATGAACTGGATGCATTTCCTCAGGACTCTCGAGAACACACAGATAGCGATGGAGATGGCATAGGTGATAATACAGATGAACTTCCTTTAGATTTTGATAATGACGGTGAGCCAGATTTAACTGATGCTTTTGTGCAGGATCCAAGTGAATCAATGGACTCTGATGGCGATGGTATCGGGGATAACTCGGATGCGCTTCCATTTGATTTTGATAATGACTCATATCCAGATTTGGAAGATGCATTTCCTCGAGATCCTACAGAATCGGTAGATGCTGATGGCGACGGCATTGGGGACAATTCAGATTCATTTCCGTTGGACTTTGATAATGATTCTACACCAGATTTGATTGATGCCTTTCCAGAAGATCCAGCAGAAAGCCTAGATAGTGACGGCGATGGTATTGGGGATAATGCAGATGGCTATCCCCTTGATTTTGATAATGACTCTGTTCCGGATTTGAGTGATGCTTTCCCAGAAGACCCAACAGAGAGCCTAGATAGTGACGGAGATGGTATTGGGGATAATAGTGATGCATTGCCAAATGATTTTGATAATGATGCTGTTCCAGACAATGAGGATGAATTTCCTCATGATGCAAGTAAGGCGTTCAAAGTAACAGGTAATGTTACGGGATTAATCGGCGAGATTAATATTCACCTAAATGACGATGTTATTATTCTTTCCGAAAGTACAACGTTTGAATTTGGGGTGGCAAAAGATACCTGGTTTAGGTTGGAAATTGATGGTTATGAAGAGAATGTACTTTGTGTAATGGATAGTAGCAGTCAAAAGGCTACATCTAATATTGAAGGTATGAATATTACTTGTGAGGAAAGACTTCTTCTTACAGATGCCTTGGCTCAAATACCTGACTTAGCTTTCAGGTCATGTTTGCTAACATTGAACTCAAAATATATTGATGAAGTGCGAACTATTGACTGTCAGTATAAGTCTATAAATAGCATAGAAGGTATTGATGTATTTAAATCCTTGAAACGACTATTTATGCAGAGTAATAACATAGAAGTGGCAGACCTTAGTAATAACCCACTGCTAACTTATGTAAGTTTGACTAGTAATAATTTGACAAGTATCAACCTTACCAATTGCTCTTTATTAGAGTATTTGTACTTAGATTATAATAGGATCGAATCGATTGACTTAAGTAATAATTCAGAGCTTTCATGGTTGCATATTAAGTCAAATAAATTGACCAACATCGACCTTAGTAAGAATATTAATTTAAGTTATGTTTACTTGGATGGGAATGGTTTAACGTCCATAAATGTAAATGGCATTAATGACTTGAGGTGGTTATATGTTTCAAGCAATAAATTAAGTGAGCTTGATATAAGTGATCATGGAAGATTAACGCGGCTTAAAGTGAACTATAACAATTTGCTGAATTTGGATATTAGTGAAAACCCAAGATTAGTTGAGTTGAGTGTCAGCGCCAACAAGTTATCTGCATTGAATACAGATGAAAATATATTACTTGACACACTTTATATTGAAGAAAATGAATTAGTTAACTTAAATTTATCTAGTAATGAAAATTTGAAAATACTACGAGCAAAAAATAATTTAATTAATTCATTTCCTTCTAAAATAATGTCATTTAGATTAAGAATGCCATTTACATCAATTGAACTAATTAAATTATTTTTTGCT
>JBALXQ010000051.1:26272-40707 GCA_036960565.1 Bermanella sp. | reverse complement strand
GGATTCGATGAAGCGGGAATAGCAATTGAAGAAGTCACCAGTGATGAACAAAACATTTTAAAACTTCATAAAGGTCGAATTGACCTAGCTTTAATAGATAAAGGCGTTGGGCAATATATAATTAATAACAAACTGTCTAAGGCAGAGGCTGAATCAATTGAATGGATGGGACATGATATTAAAACCAATATTCAATATATAGGTTTTTCAAAAAAAGTTAGTAATTACCAAAAAAAATTAAGGGACTTTAATCTTGGTTTAGTGCGATTGATTGAAGAGGGTGGCGTTAAAAGAATTATGAATAAGCATGGTCTTTAAAGTAAAAAACTTAACTTAGAATCCTCAATACAAAATTACTAATCGGCTGATTTTCGCCTTAGAAATATTAAATCGCTCTATCCCAATAAGGCTCGTCTCCAAATCGTTTGGCCATAAAATCAATGAGCGCTCTGGCACGCTGGGGTAAAAACCGATTTTTAGGGTAAACCACATAGGCGTCTAAACTGGGGATAGTGCAATCTTCTAATACTTGTACTAGCTCACCCGCCGCCAACGCTTGCCACGCAATAAACGTGGGCAGCACCACAATGCCATGACCGGCTCGCGCCATTTGCAATAAAAAGTCACCGTTGTTGGCGGTGACTTTGGCATTTACGTTAAAGCGCTGCTCTTTTCCTTCTGCATCTATGATGGTCCACTGGGCACTGTTACCCACGCCGTATTTTAAAAAATCATGATTGATAATATCGCTAGGATGTTTGGGGCTACCATGGCGCAAGATGTAATCTGGGCTGGCCGCCAATACGTAATGAGACGGGCAAATTCTTTTAGCCTGCATGCTTGAATCTTTTAAATGGGCAATGCGCAGGGCTAGGTCAAAGCCCTCTTCTACCATGTCGACTTGGCGGTCGGAAAAATCCATATGAATGTTCACCTGCGGATGTTCGCGCACAAACAAATCAATCGCAGGCCCCATGTGCAGCAAGCCAAATGATAATGGCACCGCCAATCGAATACTGCCACTGAGCGCCGCATCGGCTTTGGCCAGTTCGGTATTCATTTCATGAACCTGGTCCACCACTTTTAAAGCCTGTTGATAATAACGCTGGCCCGCCTCAGTAAGGCTAGAAGTGCGAGTGGTGCGGTTAATGAGCTGTGTGCCTAGGCGAGCTTCCAAATCACTTAAACGCCGACTCACCGCCGATTTAGCAATGCCCAGCTGTTCGGCGGCTCGGCTAATGCCCAGCGCCTCCACCACGCGAATAAACACCTGCATGTCTTCTAACTGACCCATAAACCCAATTTGCCTGTTGCTGCACTGAATAAGCTATTTATATCCGCTTATTGTTCTGATTACGAGAACTTAGATTTGTAATTAGCACTGTTTGTTCAGACTAAATCAACAGATAAGCTTAGTTCTTACTTAAAGCAGCCCGAATGACGCATTCAAGCCCTTTATCACACGATCTAACGCACCACCCAACACATCACCTAACTCACACAGAAAACGGGAGCCACCCATGAATCAATTACAAACCCTAGCCTCACCTCTTGGCCGATTATTCATAGCCGTCATGTTTTTTATGGCAGGCCTTAGCAAAATTTTCGCCTACCAGGGCACCGTGGGCTACATGGAAGCCATGGGTGTACCGGGTGCCTTACTGCCTTTGGTGATCTTAACCGAAGTGGTATTGGGGCTGGCCATTATTGTGGGTTTTAAAACCCGTTTAGCGGCATTTGCTTTAGCGGGTTTTAGCCTGGTCTCGGCCATTTTATTTCACGCCAATTTTAGTGACCAAATGCAAATGACCTTGTTTATGAAAAACGTAGCCATTGCCGGCGGCTTCTTTTTCTTAGTCGCCCATGGTGGCGGTGCATATTCATTAGATAACCGTCTAGCCAAATCCGCCAACACTATTTAGTAAACCCTTATTTATATAAAAGAGTCATAAAAAAGTTTCAAAACTAGGAGATCATCATGGGATTATTAGTTGAAGGAAAATGGCACACCGACTGGTACGACACCAAAGAAAAAAACGGCCGTTTTGTGCGCAAAGCACCAAGCTTTCGTAATTGGGTTACCAAAGATGGCAGCGCTGGCCCCAGTGGCGAAGCCGGTTTTAAAGCCGAGGCAGGTCGCTACCACCTTTATGTTTCCATGGCATGTCCTTGGGCCCACCGCACACTTATCTTTCGCTCTTTAAAAGGGTTGGAAGAGTTGATCTCTATCTCGGTGGTGAATGCTTTTATGGGCGAAGACGGTTGGACCTTTAAGGAAGGTGGGGATGTCGTTAGTGATAACGTGAATGGCAAAACCTACGTGCATGAACTTTATACTTTGGCAAAAAGTGATTACACCGGGCGTGTCACCGTGCCAATATTATGGGATAAAAAGCTTAATACTATTGTTAGTAATGAGTCCCCAGAAATCATTCGTATGCTTAATAGTGCCTTCGATGACATTGGTGCAAAGGCCGGTGATTATTATCCTAAGGAATTACAAAGCCAAATAGACGAGCTTAACGATTTAATTTACCCCGCCATTAATAACGGCGTATACCGTGCGGGTTTTGCCACCACGCAAGATGCCTATGAAGAAGCCGTAACAGAAGTATTTGCTGCGCTGGATACTTTAGAAAAACGCCTAGGTGAAAACCGTTATTTAGTGGGTTCTATAATTACCGAAGCCGACTGGCGCCTGTTCACCACCCTAGTGCGCTTTGATGCCGTATATGTGGGGCATTTTAAATGTAATAAGCGTCGCATTGTCGATTACCCAAATTTGTGGGGGTATTTACGCGAGCTTTATCAAGTACCCGGTATTAGCGATACGGTAAAACTTGAACACATTAAAGAACATTATTACGCCAGCCACGAAACCATTAATCCTACGCGCATTGTGCCTATGGTGCCGATCGTTAATTTCATGAGTGAGCATCTCCGTGAAACGCTTTTTGAAAAAAGCACTCATGGGAAGAATGTTAACACCGAGGTGCCCGCCTAATGGGTAAATTAATTGAGGGCAAGTGGCTCACCGATGATGAGTTACGGGAATATGAAACTGCGCAATACAAGAATGCCAATGGCCATTTTCAGCGCGGCACGGCAGGCTTTAGAAATTGGGTCACCAAAGACGGGGCCGCGGGACCCAGTGGCGTCGCTGGCTTTAAAGCCGAGGCTGGGCGCTATCATTTATTTGCCGCCATAAATTGCCCGTGGGCACACCGCACCCTGATTTATCGCAATGTTAAAAAGCTGCAAGATATTGTGGGTTTATCGTTAGTGGCGCCACTGCGTAATGATCAAGGCTGGGTGTTTGATAAAAACCAAACACGCTTTTGCGATACGCTGTTTAATTTAGACGCCATTCACCCTTTGTATACAAGAAGTGATGGCCACTACACGGGGCGGGCGACGGTGCCTATTTTATGGGACAAAAAACTCAACTGCATCGTCAGTAATGAGTCGGCTGAAATCATTCGCATGTTTAACAGTGCCTTTAATGATATTACCGGAGACACGCAGGATTTTTGCCCAGATGACAAAATTAATGAAATAGACGCACTAAATGATTTTATTTTTAACAACATTAATAACGGCGTTTATAAAACCGGATTTGCCAGAACACAGCAAGCGTATAACGAATCGGTCACGACTGTATTTAATGCCCTTGACGATATTGAAGAAAGATTAAGCTTAAGTCGCTATCTATTAGGCGACCATATCACAGAAGCCGACTGGCGATTACTCCCCACCCTAGTGCGTTTTGATGTGGGTTATTTCAGCGCCTTTAAATGCAACCTAAAAGCGCTGCGCGATTACCCGCGGTTATCAAGCTATTTAAAAGACTTATATCAACAGCCCGGTATTAAACAAACCGTGGACTTGGATATTTATAGAAAGGGATACCACTCTAAAAGTCCATTAAGAAATCCACACGGGGTGGTACCTGTTGGATTTGATTCAGTGTTTGCTTAAGTCGTTTAAACAATTGATAGACCTTCCAAATACATATAAGGCTTTTTAAATAATAGGAGAGATTACATGACCATCATCAATACCCCATTACAAGGCACCCACTTTAAGCCATCTAAGGATATGTCGACTTTAGTAAATGGCGTGTTAAAAAAAGACAGCGCCTTTCACCCTAATTTAGGCGGTATTACTAAGGGCGGTATGTCGAACCACTACCCCATGACCATTTTATCGTTACAAGGGTTAGGAGCCAGTGACGAAGAGATTCAGCACTTTACCGATATGTGGCCAAGACACCGAGCTCACTTAACGCAGCAACTAAACCTTAAAGATAACCAGGTCCTAAATGAAAAAAATTGGCATGAATATCTTGGGCAAGCCAATTTCTTGCTCGAATTTCGGCGTGTATTTTTAACGCAATTACAAAACCATGAAAGCCCAAATAAATACGTGGCTAATATCTTATATCAAATTCGCAACGCGTTACCCATGGGGCTATTCCACCCACTTATTCGCATTAGCTTTGCGATGATTCATGGTGATAAAGGCTTGATAGCCGATGGCCTAGCCTACATGGCCATTCGCTTTACCGACCTTTATGGCGGCGCTGATTTTTCAGTTATTGCTAATGAAAAGCTTAAAAAGGAGAAAATCAATAAGGACATAGGGGAATCTGCAACACAAAATAACGCAATGAACACTTGGAAAAATGTTCATGAGTACATTGAAACTCAAGGGCAAAATATTCACTTTAGCCAAACCATTCAGGGAGGTTCATTACATATTTGTGAGCAATTGTGCAGCGAACCTGCCATTCAAACCCTAGCGTTTGAGAACGGCTTAAACATAAACCCTGAAAATTTACTGCAAAGTGTGGCTGAAATATCCATGTGTGCATTGCGCCTGTATTTACATCAACCCGCTCTTACCACCTTACATGCGGTGACTGCTTGCCAAGCGTTGGCCGACATCACCAAGCGCTGCCTAGAGGAACATACTGATTCAAAGCAATTAATTGCATTGTGGCAGTGTTACTGGATGTGGTTAAGCGGGTTATACATTGAAAAAGGTTACCCAAAAGACTTGCCAAAAATAGATACTAAATTAGAGACCGAGATTGCCTCACAAGAATGGAAAAACCTAGCGATAGCGGCTAGAGGCATTCCTGAAGTGCACCTCATTAAAATGGTGTATAGCTGTAAGTGGTTGTTTGAGAATATTGAACAAAGCGTTTATTACAAATTGGCCGTAGTGAAAATATTAAAAGAGCGCAATGCTCACCCTAGAAGCCCTTATGGTTTAACCCGCTCTTAGAAAGAAGAGCCTAACGAAAATTACAAATGAGAGAGAAAAAATGATATTAGCCAGAACCGGCGCAGTACTGTATTTCCTATGGGGGCTACTGCATGTCATCGCCGCCTATAAAGTATACTTATTTGGGCAGGCTCTAGAGGAAGGCATGTTACAAGGACGTATTTTTCAAGATGCCTGGAATTTATTATTCTTTGCCATTTTTGGTATGGTCATGGCCGTGAAATACAACTGGCATAACCATACCACCGGTTACTGGTTTAGCTTATTTGTGATTAGCGCCGGAGACATTGGCTTTATTGTAACTATATTGATTCCAGGCTATTTACCCCTTATTCCGAGCGCTTTAGGGCCTTTGTTGTGGTTACTGGCATTAGGGTTTTCTAGTGCGGCTATGCTGAAAGAAAAGAGGACTTAGTTATTTCGGCTCTTGGGGGGTGATATTAATCTGTGTGGATTCTATGCTGACCCACACACAGCTTTATTTTACCCCTTCACACAATCCCTACCTCCTGTCTTCGCTTCATAAATATTTCGATCTCCCGCGTCACTAAATCTAGCGCCGGCCCAGACTGATCAAGGTTGTCATTATGCTAATTGAAAATTTAGGAAAACGCTTTGGCACTATCAAATAAAATAAAGTATGAGCCGTCGCTGAAATCTCTAAGATAACGCACTAATGGAGCATTTTTCAGGAACTTTAAAAAGAATGGATTCCAGCAACGGATTACCAATCTATTACTGAAGTCAGGTCTGAAGTGTCGCACTACATAAATGGTTATTTCAGATCGTGTCGCCCACATACTTTAATGATTGGTTAACACCCTCCGCAGCCGAGGAAAAATGAGTCTGCCTATTAACTTGTGACAAAATTTGATTAACCACTACAGTAATAAATCAATGTTTAAGAGATATTGTTAATCAATTTCTAAATATTGATTAACAATATTTTTGCTAAAAAATGTTTTCCGATATATGTTGAATTACATAGGGAAATATCTGACTTAAACGTCATTCAATACAGGAAGTAATTGAAATCAGATTTAAAGCTAGATGTTTTGCTGTGTTTATTTAAAAGGCTGAGTTGATCTTTTTAGACTGTATTAATACATGCTCTATTGAAAGTTGATTGTGAATACTTATTTATATCGAATTTAATTTATGTTTTATCGTAAGGAAAATAAAATGAAATCATTATTGGCTGCTTCACTTGCTGTGGGTGTTACACTTTTTAGCATGAGTTCATTGGCTGCTACTATAAATTATGAGTTAGAAAATATTAGTTCGGGCTCTCAAAGTTACTATCCTAATTTAAATTTGAGTGACGTAAAAAACGTAAATATCACCGCAAATGTAAATGAATCGGCCCCACTTGATCACCCTGAAATCACCAGCATTGAATTGGTTTTTCCGTATGCTAATAGTGTGTCAGTTACCGATTTGAAGTTTAATGGGACGGAATATATAGGGAGAATCGAGGATGCTTGGATTTATAAGTCCCTACTTGTGAGATTTTCTACACCCTCTATGTTAAGAGAGGGCGAGATGGTGGACATTGCGTTCTACATTGAAGAAGAAACAAATAATCTTAATAATTCGTCTGTACCTTATAGCTTTACTCCTGCTCTGGTTGATGCATCCGGGGTATTAAAGGACGTTTCTTTACGTAATTTGTCGGACACAGAAACTATTCACTACCAAGGCAAGGACTTAATTGCCAATCTCTATCAAGATTTAAAAATTCAACAACAAAATCCTGGGTTTGATTTAAATTTAAATTGGCTTGGCCATGGCACTGCTAATGTTTTTATACCTGCACCATTTCCTATTGATTCAATGTATCAAAATACGGTTAAGTCTGTAGCGTTTTCTGATGAGCAGACAGAAAGCCCAATTTTGCATGTGATTTTTAGTAATTCAGCTGGTGGTACTGATGAAATTCAATATGACCTTAACAACTTACTAATGGAAGGAGGTCTGCAATAAACCAATACTAAACAAAACCGCTACCAGATGACGGGTAGCGGTGTAGTGGCACACTAAATTTGGTCACAGTGTTAGAGGTAATATCATCACTCTCAACTAGGTAGCAACATGACAAAACAATCTGAAATTTTTCTTAATAGTATTTAAATTTACAATATATGAACTTTCTAACAAACTCCTCTCAGTAACAAGCACAGCTTTATTTTACCCCACCACACAATTCCTCCCCCCTGCCTTCGCTTCATAAAGATTCCGATCTGCAAGCGTTACTAATTCAAGCGATGGCCTAGTCTGATCAGATTTAAGATGAGCCACACCAACACTTACAGTTAAAAAATCGGATATTGGTGAGTCCTTGTGTTCGATCGCAGCAAGCTGAACAGCCCTACACACTTTATTGGCAATTTTTATCGCTTCATCGGCGTTTGTATCCACTAGGATTATCGCAAACTCCTCACCACCATAGCGGGCCACATAGTCAGTAATTCTGGTGGCCTGTTGCTTTAAAAGAAGCGCCACCTGTTTTAGTGCTTCATCGCCCATGGGGTGACCATAGTGATCGTTAAAATTTTTAAAGTGATCTACATCTATCATTAAAAGAGAAAGGCCTGTGTTTTTTCGTGAAGCTCGCCGCCATTCTTTTTCTAGGGTTTCATCAAACCCGCGGCGATTGGCAATTTGAGTGAGAGCATCCTGGGTACTGAGTTTATACAGTTCATCAGCTAACATTTCGGCGCGCTTTTTGGCCCCCTGTAATTCTTTATTATTGCGAATGCTTTCTAACATGATGGCATTAATATCAAAAGCTGAGCGCACAGTAAGGGTAAAATAGAACACCGCTAACAGTCCCAACACCTTGGCGGTGGCCTGCTCTGAATAAAACATCATAAAAACAACCGGAAACAATGAAGGCGCAGAAAAAGATATAAAAGCCTGCACCGAAGAAGACGTGGTAGCAATAGAGCCTCCAATAAGCCCAGCGGTAGAAACAAATAGTATCGTCAACTGGGTGGGCTCTAAATTAACAACCGCATACATCCCCAGCGCCATCCAACACAGACCTTGTATAAGCGAACTGATGACAAACCATCTGTGCCAAGTAGCACAAGAAATAAGGGCTTTATCTGCATGTTTATATTTAAAGGCCAGCAGAATACGAAACACCATGACTAAGAACAGAAACGCAGACCAAATTAACAACCATTGGTGATCTAGCGATGGCCAAAATACGGCAACGTTGGCCGCGCCCAGAAAGAAATTGCCCAACACTGCTGTGGGAGAGTGCTTAAGCAGGCTATCGAGCTGCATGATGTCAATTTGTGGGAAGAAAAAGGTTTTTACCATCACCACTCAATACTTAGTAGATGTCGAGTACAATTCAAACGGAATCATCAATGAAATAGACTTGTTTTTAGTTTAGTGCATATACAAAAATGGGGAGTAAAACAGCAATATATAGTTGAAAGTGCAATATGGGTTATAGCGGACGACACTGCGACTCTAAATAAAATAGATTTATTTAGTTAAATCAATTACCTAGAAATTCTGCATGACCTTCTTTTACATTTAAATTAATCTGGCTAAACTTATCTCAAGGACTATTCCCTGAGTTTAGCAGGTTGCATTTTCCTGCATTAAATTAACCTTCAAAACGATTAGCATCCTAATATAAGGCCATCATTGGGCACTTAAATTATGAAAATCACTCCTATCATTACTATCCTGTTGAGCTTAGCCTTCGCCGGCTATTCCACTGCGCAAACCATTAGAATTGCCAAGCTTGAAAATACCCCTGACCACATTTTAGGTGGCATGTTATTAGAAGCCATATATAAAAAAGCCAACACTCCGCTAAAACTGGTTGTCATTCCAAGCGCCAGGGCCTTAATACAATCCAGTAGAGGAAAAGTAGATGGTGAGCTTCAGAGAATATATGCCTTGGCTGACTCTTACCCAACGCTGCTGAGAGTACCGACACCTTTTACCTTTTTTGAGCCTGCCGCTTTCACTAAAAATAAATTAATTAATATTGATGGCTGGGCCTCTTTACAAGGTTACAAAGTTGGCATGGTAAGAGGAATGAAATTTGCCGAAATTGGGCTTAAAGGAAATACTAATATCCATACGGTGACGGGCAGCCACCAGTTGTTCACTATGCTAAAGCTAGGAAGGATAGATATTGCGATTAGCGCGCGCTTTAACGGCCTGTATCAAAGGTCTAAATTGAAGCTAAATTCTATCCAGTTGTTAGAGCCCGCACTGGACCGTCACGACCTTTACCACTACCTTCATATGAGACACCAAAAGCTTGTGCCTATTATTGATGCAACCATTCAAGCTATGGTAAAAAACGGTGAATTACAACGCCTTAGAAAGCAGTTTTACAAAGAAATTTTGAAATAATTATGGCTCTTTAAAAGCACACTCCTCCCCTCCTTAAGCAAGCCCATTAGTAGCCATTAAAAGTATCAGAAAGCCAAACCTCCCCATAAAACGTGCATATAAATGTACTGTTTTTCAAGGCTATTCATTTTATGTGTTATAGGCGAAAATCAATAAACAACTTCGAGACAAAGATAAAAACAAGCTTAATAGTGGGTATTGACCCGTGAAATACGTCACCTGACTTTATATTATTAATATGCGACCGAATGACGGCATAATAAGATATTTAATTGCATGATGATAAAGCAGGAAAATATGCCCAAACTACCCAATATGCAGCCCAAAGTGCAGGTGATTAAAAAGTGAGTAAAATTAGCGCGTTAGCCGCGTTAAAAGGTTTATTCATTATTCAATAAAAGCTCAGAAAAATTGGCCAATTTAGCCTGCATGCTTCATTATACCGGCCATTAAAAGGACTGAGTGACGGTTTCTGCCCCGGCAAACACGTCACCGGATAAACGCGTCACGCGACGTAGAATAAGCTGTTATACGCAAGGATAGATATGAACGAGATCGAATTTTGGGTTGTTATCGGAAAGTTGGATTGGGATGAGTCTGGTGATGACGAAGCTGTGATTGAGCCAGTAGTTGAATACCTTACTACAAAAAGTGATGAAGACATTTTTCAATTTGAAGAGTTATTAGCCCAGAAACTTCATGCTCTTGACACTAAAGATCACGCTAAAGAAATAGGAGAAGACGCTTACATCAATGACGACAAGTACTTCTCAGTTGACGGGTTTTTATATTCTCGTTGTCTTATAGTAGCAAATGGAAAAGAACTATTTGACAGTGTGCTTTGTAAGCCTAAAGAATTCCCCAAAGATATGGAATTTGAAGCAATTCTTAATATTGCGCAAGAAGCATACGAACAAAAAAACGATAAAGAATGGGCGTACGTTTCGCCTACTGATTATGAAACATATAAAAATGCTAATGGCTGGAAATAAGCGTATAACAATCAAAGGCAGTATGCCCTTCGGGCAGGACGGCTTCGCCGCCTCTGCTTTGGGCGTTATGCAGTTAAAGGAAGTATATGAACATCACCGCTAAAAAATTAACTAAAGGTTCTGTTTTCAAAATTTATTTTTTGGGCTTGTCCGGAGGTTTTTTTATACCATTTTTCATGTTTGGTATTTCAGCAATTTTTGGAGCTGAGACTGTTAAATGGGAAGATGAGCCCATTACAGGATTCATGGGGTTTGTAGCTGCAATGATTATGTGGCCATGTTTTAGCTTTTTCTTCGCTGGCTTTATGTGGTTAGTAAGCATATTAGGCCTGTGGTTATACTCGCTAATAAAGCCAATAACTATATCCTTTAAAGACGTTATTGAAGATGAATCGAACAATGCATAACAAAGCCAGCCAGAGGGACGCAGTAAACTGCGCCCCTGCGGGCAGGCGTTATGTGTAAATTATGAATGAACTCTTAATCCAGCCTGAAGAAGTTGAGTTGCTATCTCGTGATGGGATTAAATTTAAGCACAATACATTTATTGAATTAGAGATTGATTATGAGTCCTATCTGGTAAATGAGGCTTTTGAAGATGGGACTGTCTATTGGCCAGAGTTAAAAGCTTCTTCGGTAGAAAGCGGTAATTACTTACTTTTTACTTGTGCTTGTGGTGTTGCGGAAGATGCTGGCTGGGAGCTGGTAAAGGTAACTCATTCAGTCGCAGAGATAATTTGGGAATTTGATAGAAATGGGGATCAAAAATTCATCTTTGATAAACCGAACTACCTTTCACAAATAGAAGCATGCGAAAATTCAATGAATTTAAGTGAATATCCCTTGGCTGTTGAGCAAGCGATATTTCCAGAGTCAAACGATGAAAGCACATAACAAGAAGCAGCACCATTGCACAACAAGTTGTGCTGGACGCTCACTGCGTTCGCGCCGGTGTGCTTGGCGTTATAGAGGTTATGAGTGTGTCAGCACCTAATTATGTTTGGACATGTAATGCTTGTGGAACATCAGTTAAAGCTGGAGTAGGTAGTTGCTCTAAATGTGGTTGTGTTGCTGGAGCGAGCGGAGATGAAACAGAAAAGCTTAGGGACCCAAGCGGATATTTTCATAAGCTGAAGCATAAAAAATTCGAGGCATCAATTCTTTCCATTATATATGGTCCAGCATTTATCTTTTCTTTTGCATCTAGTGGTAGATTTTTGGAGCTATTAGTAGTGGTAATTACTTTAGTGGTTCTTATTGTGATGGAATGGAAGAAAATCCAGTCTGTATTTCAGGATAAGAGTTACTTGCTTTATTGTACTGGGCTTGGTGGGTTCTTATCATTGGTAATGCTTATAAATATTTTTTTCGTTCCAGAGTTATTCTTCAGCTATTTTTGGATAGGCTTGCCAGTTATATTAATCGCTACCTATTACCTTCTAATTGGAAAAAAGGGAAAAGAGGCTTGTGAAAGATTCAATGAATAGCATATTTGAGCACCTCAATAACAAAGCAAGGCACAACCGCACAGCAAGCTGTGCTGGACTCGCTCATTCTTCGCTCGCCTGTGCTCGCGGGCGTTAAGTCTCACATGGTATTTGAATGGAACTCATAGAGTCATATAATTCGATTAGCGAAAGTGACCTACTAATCATCGAAGAAAAAATTGGTTACCAGCTACCTGTCGAATATAAATTATTCTTGCTTAAGCATAATGGCGGCAGGCCAGTATTGGATGGTGTGCGTTATGAAAATGAGCACTTTGATTTCGTAGGACATTTCTATGCTATTCGTGGCGAAATGTATCATGATGACTTGCTTCGTCAGATTGAAGAATACAAAGATATGATCCCAAAAGGCTATCTACCGATTGGTGAAAGCCCAGGTGGCGATGTATTTTGTATATCTTTAAAAGAACCAACCGAAGGTGCTTTATTTCATTGGGATCATGAGCAGGCCAATTATGATGGTGAGCCTTGGGAATACAATATGACTAAGTTGTCACCGTCACTTACAGTGTTTCTTGAGGAGCTTTGTGTTGGCGAATAAAAGACTTAACAAGAACATTAATGTTCGCCAGCAAAGCTGGCTGGACGCGCAAAAAGCCGCGCGCCCATTATGTTGGCGTTAGGCCTCAGCCAGAGAACTCTATGAATCTGAAAATTCGAAACGAAGAAAAAGGTGATATTGATGCAATTGAGAAAGTCACAATTGAAGCCTTTTTGAATGCACCACACACAGATAACACTGAACAATATATCGTCCGAGAATTACGCAATTCGGGCGCTTTATCCATTTCATTAGTTGCCGAGAGCCAGGGACAAATTGTCGGCCACGTAGCTATTTCACCTGTAACAATTTCTGACGGTGCCAAAGGCTGGTTTGGACTTGGTCCAATTTCTGTATCGCCAAACATTCAGAAATCGGGTGTTGGATCCGAGCTTATGCGTTCAGTCCTAGAGGCCCTTAAAGATACTAGTGCTTCGGGGTGTGTTCTTCTAGGTGATCCAGCTTACTATAGCCGTTTCGGTTTTCAGCCAGAATCATGTCTTGTGTTACCTGATGTACCACCAGAATATTTTCAAGCAATACAATTTTCTGGATTATTGCCAAGAGGTGAAGTTACATATCATGAGGCTTTTAATGCAAAGGCCTAACAAAACACAGCAATCGAACATGGAGACACTATGAAATTATCTGCTCTATTTATTCTTTATGTGTTGATATCCGCACCCTCATTTTCGGAGATATATAAATGTACGGAGCCGACAGGTAAATCTGTTTTTTCTGACCAGCGATGTAGCCCCAAAGAAAAAGAAGAGGTCACTAAGACTCAACCACTTAATGTAATTAAATTTTCAGAAGGAAAGTATGAATTCGAAAAGGCTAACTATTGGAGTGAAGCGATACTTGAAGTTCATGATATATCCAGTAGGTATGAGTGCGCAAAGCTATGTGAATCCAATCAAGCGTGTAAGGTTGCGTCTTATCACAGTAAAGAATCAGGTGGCTGGGATAAAACCTGTATTTTGAGAGTATCGGCTACTAATAAGCATTTAAATCAAAGCGGCATAGTCTCATGGGTGAAATAATTTAACATAACAAGCAAAGGCAGTCCGACTGCGAAATAGCCGCGTAGTTGCTTTGGGCGTTAACTGTCACCTTTCTTCACATTTAGTGGACACCTTCTATAGTTATTCTTATGGGTGTTGAAAATGCGCTAATTTTAAATGCTTGACGTCCGATGAGAGTAACATTAGCTTTAAAAATGGATTGAAAATGACAAAATTTATAGTAGCCATTAGCCTATTTATCAGTTCAGTAACCTACGCAGTTGAAGGCTATAAAGATATTTATATAGATAGAGAACGAGATATCGTTATCCATGGAGTTGTATGCGGCATAGATGTTAAGAACCTCCGCACCTTTAAACCTTCCTATGTTTTCACCAACACAGATACTATTTTAAAAGGGACGTATTACTACGACTCACCTTATGGCAATTACTCTTTAACCTTCAAGCCTACAGAAAACACATCCCTAATGGCTAGGGGGCTTTTAAAAAATGGTCAAACAAACAAGAACCAAATGGTTAAAAATGTATGTATTGTTTCTAATTTAAATGGATTGCCAAAAGCTATTAGTAAAAACTTGAATAAATTAACACTAAAAGCAAATGACCCAAATTGGGACAGCGTCATGACCAAGTATACTTTTGTTTCTGGTAAACCAGCTTATGGAAAGGGTGTTTTTCAAAATAACAGAACT
>JBALXQ010000051.1:22947-26262 GCA_036960565.1 Bermanella sp. | reverse complement strand
CCAACAATATTTGAAAAAAGCTGAACAAATCTTCAGTAAAGAATACAACAAGATCGCGAGAAAACTTATTACAAAACTTAGTGATGCCATTAAATATGCTCACAAGGCAGATGGATCTTTCGTAGGTAAAACATACTCCTCAATCAAAGAACCGGCTGTTTGGACTCCAACATCTAAAGAGCGCTACAACGATTTAAGTCGAATACGTACACAAAATATTGCTTGGGATAAGGTTATCCAAGAAAACTTTACTTGGTATTTTAACTTAGTGGGTAAAGATAATAAGTTGGAAAAAATACAATTAATACCAACATCAAATCCACATTGGAATGGACCGATTCTAGAGCAGATAGCCACGGTAGAAGCAAAATTTGAAGATGGAAACTCATTAGAGTTGGATTTCCTAATTACCTCTAGAAAAGTTAATACTGAGATATTTGATACTATGAAAATCATTAAGGAAAAGTCTTATTTAGTTCGTAATAATCCCATTGCATCCTCTAAAGAAGCCAGAAAACCAATCAAACTTCCAAATTCAAATAGCATCGATGTGTACACACCTGCGGAAAAGAAAGTTAATTTCTTCTCATTATTTAGAGCTAAAGCATTAGGTGACACATATCGCTATAAATAAAAAACAATTGGCTACACTTCGCTTTCCTATTGAATTATAGCTAACTCAAATCATCACAGCTCGCAGTTAAGCCCTGCCATTCGTTAGTAGTTACATCTAATAACGACATTAATAATGGCTAAAGATGGCGGCGTTTTACACAATTAATACCACTGCTCATATATACAGCCTCCGTATTACTCTTTTGTAAATTAAAACCCATTACCTCAGGTGTGACATGATCAAAGGAAGCTGTTGTTGTGGTATTGTTCGATTTGAATTGACAGAAAAGCCTAGCATGATGGGTATGTGCCATTGTAGTCGTTTCCGAAAAATTGGAGCAAGCTCTTTGGCGTTTGTAAAATCTGAAAAGTTTCAAATCATTACTGGTCGCGAAAACATAGTTACCTACAAAGCTGAGCCACCCTATAAATATGATCGTTGTTTTTGTTCCGTTTGCGGCACGTCGCTTGGAGAAGTTCTTTCGGAAATAGGGCCATTTCCAATAAATGCAAATTGCATAGATAGTGAAATCGAAATCGAAATCGAAAATGCATTTCACGAGTTTGTTTCTGAGAAACCGAGTTGGTTTAAAATCGGTAACATCGCTAAACAATTTAATGAACACCCACACGAATAATCGAAAAAACATATAATAGACCAGGCAGTCGGGCTTAGTTATACAGTAAATCGAAAGAGTTTTTTTGGAGAAAATTTTGGCAAAAGTATATTTAATCGAAGGGCTTGTTGGGGCGGGAAAGTCAACTTACTAGGAAGATTTAAGTCAGAAAATTCAAGCTCCACACCTTAACTTAGATTCCTGGATGGCTCGACTATTTAGACCTGACCGCCCTGCTACGGAAACCATCGAATGGTATATTGAACGAAAAGAACGCTACATAGAACAGATATGGGATACTGCCCTAAGCATCTTGGAAGCAGACGGTGACGCCATACTTGAGCTAGGTTTGGTTCAGTGCACTAGCAGACAAGCAATGTATGAACGCGTAGAGGCGTCCGGCCACAATATTGTCCTTTATGTTCTAGATGCTCCTCGACAAGAAAGAAGAGAAAGGGTGAGATTCAGAAATTTTTGAAAAAGGAGATACTTTTTCAATGGAGGTTCCTGACGCAATATTCGAAATAGCTAGTGACATGTGGGAAGAGCCAAATAATATTGAGCGCGATCAGCATGAGATGGTATTTGTACCACAAGCCACAGTCAATAAATCATGGCACCGAATGAACCGGTGAATAATGCAATTAGCGCGCTTTAGCAGCCTGTACCAATATTTAAGCTGAAACGAAATTTAAGCCGGTTATCAGAGCTTTACCATTATTCAAAAAGGGGAATTAAGCTAAAACTTAGATATATTTATATTTAAGGAAGAACAAACATAAAGATGGATTATTTAGTTTCCATGAGGATGCGGGGAGGGTTACCCCGCACGGTTATTCTATGAACTTTGTATGAAAGAAAAATTAGTTATGGTGAAAGAAATCTGTTCACCACTTGCTTCGCAACTAAAATCTCCAGGTTCATTATTACCATTTAAGGCAAAAACAAATGTATCTCCTTGATTGACAGGGATACTTAAAGTACCGCTGGCTTTGCTTAACTTTATAACTTTAGTGTTTAATGTATATGCTGCTGGACATACTGAAGTTGTATTTAAAGTTTGATAATCAAACGTAATAGTCCCTGACTCACCAACAATCGTTCCTAAAGTAGCACCACTATTTTTCCAAGCAGTATAATTCTGAAGAGTGGCTGTAGTATCACCACTAAAATTTACTAGGCCAACTTCAGGATTACTTCCTTTCTGCCAAAACTCAGGTGAAAAGTTTTGTGTGAAATTAGAAATATTTGACGCGCAAGCTAATGTATTAAATGTCAAAACTTGTCCCTGAACAGTTGTACCTGCACTACCAGCGGAACCTTTTAATTTAACTTTATACTCGGTTCCACAAGTCAATCCTGTTGTCAGTGCAGTTACTGGCCCTATGGTTCTTTGAGGATGCGCAGAAACTCCAGCTTTAATTTTCGTATCAACTGCTGGCCAATATATAAATGACTCACTTCCCCAGCCATGTGATGTAGATGCTGAAGTTCCATTAAAAGTCACAGATGTTTTTGTAATATCACTAGGCGGTAATGTTGAATACATAGTACCCGACCAAGTAACACTTGCTGATATCATCAGCGTTATAAAACCAGTTAACTTAATAGATGTTAATTTATGTTTCATTACAACTCCTTTTCTCAATCATTAATTAAACTGCGGTAGCAGTGTGCTTTGACTACCAAATTAGGTCAATATGAATAAGCATGATTAAAGTTATGAAAGATACTCAAAAATTAGCACTCTCATTTACACTGCAAAATATATTTTATATTTTCTCATGGTAAAGGTGTAACCATGGTTAATATATCAGCTTAAAAATGGACTCAAGCAGACATTTGTATCGATCAATTAAATTAATGTCTATGAAGATTTTTAAATCAGTTAAAACTTACAATAACTTAGCCAATAAATTTAGTCCTGATTTTACTAAGCACTATGTATCACATAGAATTTAGTATACAGCCCTATACTCACTATTATAAAAATTTAAGTAGGAAAAACGATTGAGAGTATCGTCATTAATATGACATGCAATTCTGTAAAACTAATTTTAAAAAAACAGATACTCGATATCTC
>JBALXQ010000051.1:0-22847 GCA_036960565.1 Bermanella sp. | reverse complement strand
ATTATCTCATTATCTCATTATCTCATTATCTCATTATCTCATTATCTCATTATCTCATTATCTTAGAGGGTAAGTAATTAGGAATTCTAATTAAAATATCTAAACGTGTTTAGACTATATTTATTGTTAATAAAGTAGTTTATTTATTCTTTTATGACGCGGGCAAACTATCCAGTTTTAAATCGTATCTGCTCCCTAAACCACTTATGCGCCGAAGTCCCCGCATGCAACTAAATAACTGCCACCCTATGTGGCAACCCCCTCCACTTCCAACAACTGAATCTGCTCCCTAAACCACTTATGCGCCGAAGTCCCCGCGTGAAACGGATGCCACATGGTTTGCAAATCAAACGGCGCTAACTCCATGGGCAGTGGTAATATTTTAAGATTAAGAATATCCACATATTCGCGCGCAATGGTTAAAGGCGTGGCCACCAGCATATCGCTTTGCGCCACGATATTAGGTGCCATTAAAAAATTAGGGGTAGTCAGTACCACATTGCGCGTTAGGTTATTTTCTTTAAGCCATTGATCCACCAGCCCAGTACGTTGGCCACCGCTTACCCATATTTGGCCTATTTCTAAAAACTGCTCAATGCTGATCTCATCTTCTAAATCAGGATGGTCGCGGCGCACTAAACACACCAGAGTCTCACTGCACCAGAATTCTGATAACAAACGGTTAGGCACTTCAGGAAACCGGCCCACGGCAAAATCGTATTCCCCTTCTTCTAACTGGGTTTCGGGGATATCTGGCCCCAGCGAGTGAATCTCAAGGCGTACATTGGGCGCCACTATATCCAAATGCTTAATGAGGCGCGGCAGTAATAGCAGCTCTACATAATCGGTGGTGGCGATGTGAAAGACCTGGTGGCTGGATAGTGGGTCAAAATCGGGCTCGGGGGCCAGGCTTTGCTCAATAGAGGCCAAGGCGGTACGAATGGGTTTCTCTAAGCTCACGGCCTTAGGGGTGGGTTGCATGCCGTGGCTGGTACGCACCAATACTGGGTCGTCTAACAGGTTACGTAGGCGATTAAGGGCATTGCTCATGGCGGGCTGAGTAAGCGACATACGCTGGGCGGCGCGACTGACGTTGCGTTCACGCATGAGGGCATCAAATGCACGCAACAGATTCATGTCAAAATTGTTAATGTTCACAAGGGCCGCCTCATCACTACTATTCACATGACTAATACTAGCATTCCAACTATCAATTTCACAAATAGCCCGTAACTCGCTATGTTTGGACAACTTATTCTTATACTTCTACTTATAGCCCGGTAATTTCGAGAGCCCTATGACAGATTACAAAGCCCCCCTACGCGACATGCAGTTTGTATTAAATGAAGTAATTGGTCTGGAAGATCACTACAAGGACCTTGGCCTTGATATAGATGCGCAATTTATCAATGCGATCATGGATGAAGGCGCTCGTTTTACCGAAAACGAACTGGCCCCTATGAACCGTGCCGCCGATGAAGAAGGGGTGCATTTTGACAAGGGCGTGGTTACAACACCTAAGGGCTTTAAAGAAGCGTACAAGAAATACTGCGACAACGGCTGGCCTTCTTTTACCGCCAACGCCGATTTTGGTGGCCAAGACTTACCTAACAGCCTTGCCACCCCTTTTCATGAAATGACCATGTCAGCTAACTTGTCATGGCGCACCTATCCAGGTTTAACCGAAGGCGCAATACTGGCCATCGACAAACACGGAAGTGATGATCTGAAAAAAACCTACATGGAAAAAATGGTCACTGGCGAATGGACCGGCACCATGTGCTTAACCGAGCCACAAGCAGGTACCGATTTAGGCATGTTGCGCACTAAGGCCACACCCAATAGCGACGGCAGTTATGCAGTGACCGGCACCAAGATTTTTATCACAGGTGGCGAAAACGATTTAACCGACAACATAGTGCACCTAGTTTTGGCTACCCTGCCGGACGCCCCTAAAGGCAGTAAAGGCATTAGCTTATTTTTAGTGCCTAAATATATTCCCAATGAAGATGGCACACCTGGCGCGCGCAATAACATGGGTTGCGGCTCTGTTGAACACAAGATGGGCATTAAAGCCTCGGCCACTTGTGTATTGAATTTTGATAATGCCAAAGGCTGGATTGTAGGCGGTGACCATAAGGGGCTGGCTTGCATGTTTACCATGATGAACGACGCACGCTTCCAAGTGGGTTTGCAAGGTAACGGCATTGCCGAAATGGCTTTTCAAGGCGCTCTAGAATACGCCAAAGACCGCATTCAAACTCGTTCTTTATCGGGTGTTAAAAATCCAGAAAAAGTAGCCGACCCTATTATTGTTCACCCAGACGTGCGCCGCATGTTACTAACGCAAAAAGCTTTAGTAGAAGGCTGCCGCGCCATGTCGTATTACGTTTCAACTTTATTAGATAAAGAACGTTTTGAAACCGACCCTATCAAGCACAAAGAAAACGAAGCGCTGTTGGCATTTTTTATTCCTATCGTTAAATCTTTCTTAACCGATGTGGGCCAGGAAGTGAGTAGCCTTGGTGTACAAGTATACGGTGGCCATGGCTTTATTCGTGAATGGGGCATGGAACAACTCATGCGTGATAGCCGTATCTTAATGTTATATGAAGGCACCAACGGTATTCAGGCACTGGATTTTATTAGTCGTAAAATTCTAGGCAACGGCGGTACCGTTTTAAATAATTTCATTGAAAAAATTGCCGCCTTCTGTGAAGACAACAATAACGATGGCATTACTGGGCAGTTAAACAAACGCCTGCAAACCTTATTGGTTGATTGGAAAGTACTGTGTGCCAAGGTGATGGAAATGGCCAAGGACGACGTAGAAGAAATTGGTGCCACTTCGGTAGATTTCTTACAGTACTCTTCTTACGCCATGCTCGCTTTTTTCTGGGCAGAAATGGCCAGCACCGCACAAGATAAACTAGATGCCGGCAGCACCGACGTGGATTTTTACAACAGTAAAATCACTACTGCACAATTTTACTTTGACCGTATCTTGCCACGTACTCATATGCACAAAGCCAACTTGTTAAGTGGTGCCGACAACCTAATGAAGTTGGATGCCGAGCACTTTGCATTTTAATTTAGGGGCTATAAATGCACTTTTTACGCAATAACGGCGTTAGCTCCATGCTCGCCCCATCAGGTATGACTTATACCTTCAGGGGCTGCGCGTGGTGCTGCCTTGTTCTTGCGAAAAAATCACAATTTATAAACCTCCCTAAATGTAATAGCGCAATGTTAAGGAGCTATGTTAGTTTTCTTAGTAGCTTACTTAATGTGTTTAAAACGTAATTGACGACGATCTAGCAAAACAAGAAACACCGCTAGAGCGAGTAAAATAGTTTTTACTAAGGAAAAATAATGAAGGCATTTACCTTTGCTACGAGCCAAAGCATTATCTGCGAATCAGGGGCAGCGTCGCGCCTAGCAGAAATTTGCCAAGAACAAAATATTCACTCGGTAATGATGATTACTGATCCCGGCATTAAAAAATTGGGTTTGCACCAAAGCGCACTGGATAGCTTTGATAAAAAAAACATGGCCGTGCAAGTATTTAGTGACGTACAAGCCGATCCACCGGAAGCCGTAGTGCAAACCGCTATTGATCTTGCCAAGCGCAGTGACGTAGATGCGATTATTGGTTTTGGTGGTGGCAGCTCAATGGACGTGGCTAAAATTGTTGCACTATTGGCTCACCCAAACAGCAAACAAACTCTTAGTGACATATACGGTGTGGGCAATGCCAAAGGCAAACGCTTGCCTCTTATTCAGGTGCCTACAACGGCAGGGACAGGATCAGAAGTCACACAGGTAGCCATCGTGACTACCGGTGAAACCACTAAGATGGGCGCGGTAACGCCGCTGTTTTTACCTGACTTTGCCATTTTGGATAGTGATCTAACCATGGGCTTGCCGCCCCATGTGACTGCCGCCACTGGCGTAGATGCCATGGTGCATGCCATTGAAGCCTATACAAGTCGCCACAAGAAAAATCCTATGTCAGATTTAATGGCCAAAGAGGGTTTACGCTTAATGGCAAGCAGTATTCAAACTGCTACTCATAATGGCAGTGATAAGAAAGCCCGTGAGGAAATGTTATTGGGCGCCATGTTTGCAGGCCAAGCTTTTGCCAACTCTCCTGTGGCAGCCGTACATGCACTTGCATATCCATTAGGCGGACACTTTCATATTCCCCATGGTTTAAGTAACTCCTTAGTACTGCCCCATGTGATGCGTTTTAACCTAGACAAAGCCGCCAGCCTTTACGCCGAATTAGCGCCTATTATTTTCCCTAAACAAAACTTCATGGGATCAGATTTAGTGATTGCCACTAAGTTAGTTGAAAATATTGAGGCACTTATTAAAGACTTAGGGTTACCTACTCGTTTGCGCGATATGGATATTGAAGAATCCTTCTTGCCAAAATTGGCAGAAGACGCCATGTTGCAAACTCGATTATTGGTAAACAATCCTAGAGACGTGGATTACGATGATGCTTTGTTTATTTATAAAGCGGCCTATTGAAAACTAATTCACTCGCTCTGGCGGCGTTAAAAATCGACTCAAAATGCTCATTTATAATAATAAACTGCGCGTTTTCGTCAATTTTTGTCTTGCCAGTTCATCGCCATAAACGTTTTCAAAACTAAATTAAAAAGATGGGAGAATAATTTTGTCGGATAAAAAAACAGAAACTCGCAGCGATTATTTTGCGTTTAATTCCATCTCCACCCGCTGGAGCGACAACGATGTATATGGTCATGTGAATAACGTGGTGTATTACTCGTACTTTGATACCGCCGCCAATAACTACCTAATTAATGAAGGCGGGCTAGACATTGAAAACAGCCCTATTATTGGTTTTGTGGTGAATTCAGGCTGCAACTACAACAGCTCAATTGCTTACCCTGACAAAATTGAAGCGGGCCTTCGTGTCGATCGCCTGGGCAATAGCTCGGTGCAATACGGCGTCGCCATCTTTAAAGAAAGCGAAGAACAAGCCGCGGCCAACGGCCACTTTGTGCATGTATTTGTAGATCGTGAAACCAATAAGCCAGTGGCCATTCCCGACAAAATGCGCGCCGCTCTCGAAGCCATCTTAGTAAAGTAGCGTCAGCCTAAGCAAAAATTGTCACTGTGCTCTACTCTACTCTTTATATAGCCCAAATTTAAAACGGCCTGTCACGCAGGCCGATTGCAAACCGGAGTTACCATGCTTGCAAAAAGTTACCCTTATTACTTGGCCAATAAAGCCGTATACGCCAACGAAGATTTAAAAGTATTAGATAAATACTCGGGCGAAGTGGCCACGGTAGTCGCCATGGCCGACAGCAGTGTCATTGACGCTGCCATTGCCGCCTCAGTAAAAGCCACTGAACCTATGGCAAAAATGGCCGCCTATGAACGCCAAGCCGTATTGGATCACTGTGTAAAACGTTTTCGTGAACGCTTTGACGAGCTCGCCGAAGCCTTGTGTATAGAAGCCGGTAAACCTATTAAAGATGCGCAAGGTGAAGTGACACGCTTAATTGATACCTTTCGTATTGCCGCCGAAGAGTCTACCCGTATTGGCGGTGAAGTGATTCCTATGGACATTAGCCCTCGTGCTAAAGGTTATACCGGCATGAGCAAACGTGTGCCTATTGGCCCATGTTCATTCATTAGCCCGTTTAACTTTCCATTAAATTTAGCGGCCCATAAAGTAGCACCTGCCATTGCCGCTGGTTGCCCGTTTGTTTTAAAACCCGCCAGCCTAACCCCCATTGGCGCCATTATTATTGGCGAAGTATTAGCGGAAACCGATTTACCAGAAGGCGCGTTTTCTATCTTGCCTTGTCGTCGTGACGGTGCGGCATTATTCACCGAAGACGATCGCTTAAAACTATTAAGCTTCACCGGCTCCCCTGATGTGGGCTGGGCATTAAAAGCCAAGGCCGGTAAAAAGCCTGTGGTATTAGAGCTAGGTGGCAACGCAGCCTGTGTGGTTGATCACGACAGTGACATTGAAGACGCCGTTAGCCGTATTGTATTTGGCGCGTTTTATCAGTCGGGCCAGAGCTGCATTGGTGTACAACGCATTTATGTTCACGAAAAAATTTACGCGCAATTTAAAGAGAAAATGGTCGCTGCTACCAAGGCTTTAAAAATGGGCGACCCTAAAGATCCTGAAACCTTCATCGGCCCTATGATCTCAGTAAACGAAGCCACCCGTTTAGATAACTGGGTACAAGAAGCCGTAGCCGGCGGCGCCGATTTATTATGTGGCGGCAAGCGTGATGGTGCCATGCTTGAAGCGACGCTTTTAGAGGGGGTGAGCCAAAACCAAAATATTCGTGACGAAGAAGCGTTTGGTCCTGTGGCCATATTGGATAGCTTCAATGACTTTGACGAAGTACTTAAAGAGATCAACACCAGCAAGTTTGGTTTACAGGCTGGTATCTTTACGCGCGACCTGTACAAGGCTCAAAAAGCTTGGGACACATTAGAAGTGGGCGGCGTAGTGATTGGTGATGTGCCTTCTTGGCGTGTAGATCACATGCCTTATGGCGGTGTTAAAGACAGTGGCCTTGGTCGTGAAGGCATTCGCTATGCCATTGAAGACATGACGGAGCTGCGCTTAATGGTGATTCGCACCACCGCTAAAGACGCTTAATCTCGCGTTAAAAGCACGTAAGAAAAGCTCTTTAAAAAAGGCCGGTATTGATTAAATACCGGCCTTTTTTATTGTTTCACGCTACCCCACGCTAATTGCTCAGTCTCACCAATCCCGCTCATGCCAAGAGGTGAATTTAATAGTCTTGCCAACGTTTCATCTGATTATTTACTCATAGCCAACTACACTTAAGACATCTCTTCCACTCCATTTATATCTTTATTAAGGATGCTTATGGCGTATTTCCAACATCAAGACGTTAATTTCCATTACGAAGAAATGGGCCAGGGTGAAGCGATTATTGCTCTGCATGGCTTTAGCTTAAATACCAGTTACTGGATGCAAACGGGCGTGGCTAAGGCTCTGGCTAAAAGTTATCGGGTCATTGCTCTTGATATGCGTGCTCATGGTAAAACGCACATGGAAGGCGAACAGAAAGGTTACCACGTAGATACCTTAGTGACCGACATAGATGCCCTGGCTAATCATTTGCACATTGACAAATTCCACCTTCTTTCCCATAGCACTGGTGGCATGGTGGCGGTTCGTTACGCCATTGCTCAATCACACCTTGGCCGCTTATTGTCATTAATAGTGAGCAACTCCAGTTCGGCCACCCAGTTTATGAATCAAAATTTTCTTACCGATGGCCTCGCCATGGAAATGCTAGCCCAAAGCATTGAACATTTAGGCTGGCGCCAAATTGTAGATGGGCTCAAGTTCTTGCCCAATCCCCTCTTCACTGGCATTAGTCGCGCAGAGAATTCCAGCGAGCTTTTTGACAAGCTTTATCAACTCATGCGGGGTGGTGACCATAAAAATTTAGCACTGTTTGCGCGCCGATTTTACAATGATCCTGATCCACAAGTGAAAGGCATGACCGCCATTGATGCTCCCACCCTAATTATCGCTGGCGAATTAGATTCCATGTTTATTCAATCCAGTAAGCTCATGGCCAGCACCATACCCAATGCAAAATTGGTTATGTGCGAAAACGCGGGGCACATGCTGGCATTGGAGTCACCAAAGTGGCTAGCAAAGCAAATTGGAAGTTTTTTAAGCGAACACCGCAACAATCAGGCGGCCTGACCGCCTCATTGTTCTATTGTTTTTTAGGCTTATAGCAAGGTAAAAAGAGAGCGAATTATGGCCAGTTTGGACATCTGATTAAGCTTTAAACAATTTAACTCAAGCTCAAGATACTATTGCCCTGCGTCACTATTTCCATAGCTCATCCACAGAGTTATCCACAGAATCTGGGGGTATATCTATTTTTATACATTAATAAATTTGTTGGTAATTCAACCACTTAGAGTAATTAACCAAGACCTAGCTAAATTAAGCCATGGAACTAGAAAGAAGTTGCCCACCGCAGACAAGTCAAGGACTAAAAGAGAAGTGAGTGCAAACACGGCTTGAAACAGTGATTGAGAGCGACCGCTTTAAACCCCCAGCCGTGTAAATACTTCGCGAGAGATGGTTCCCCATCGCACAGCGGGTATAGATAAGAATCCCACTTACCATCACCACAATTGCAGATTCACTTCAAAGCCCGCGCAAGAGCAGCCTTTGAAGTGGCACCTTATTCGTTAACGCGATGCTAGTTCAGGTCTTTGTGTACGCTAATCATGAGTTATTGAAAAACAACGGTTATGCGCTCATAGCTACCAATAGCCGCACCGCTACTTTCAGCGCTTCCATCTGGTATAGCCTGTGCGTATGTACCGTGAACCCCCAACAAAGAAATACTATCGCCATCCTCTAAGCAGCCCGTAGTATCGGTGTTGTTAACCAGAGTGAAGGTTTCCCAGCTGCCTACTGAACTTCGGTCACCATCTAGGTCTCCGTCTGACTGAGCGCTCCAGAAGAATAAACCTGACTGGTTAGAGATGTTGACGCTGTCGCCATTCATCACACAACCTTGAACCGCACTGTTAGAGTTTAGGATCATGCTTTCGTAAGAGCCCAGCGCCGCTCCGTCAGCTTTAATGGTGCCGCCACCGTTACCTTCAAACGCAAAGTAATCACCATGAGCACCCAGCAAGCCAAGATTAATGCTGGTCAAACCAAAGTCAGCGCTATCCAACCCAACCAAGTCCATATAAGTATCTACATAACCACAGATAGAGCCGATACCGCCTGCATCGCAATACAGATACATCTCCTCATCCATTTCACCAATATCGGCAATCCAAACACTGTTGGTTAGTGCATAGTTAATCCATAGATCTTCGCCGTTATAGGAAACGTTACGCAAAGCGACTAAAACGTCTAGCTCAACTTTATTACGTGGTGTTGCAAAAAAATATTCACCGCCACCATCACTTAAACACTGGGCATCGGCTTCGGCCCAAGTAACCGCTGCGGTGGTAATCATCCAATCGCTATCGGCTCGGCTGCCATCACTTTCGGCCAGTTTTCGACAACCGGCATAATGGCTATCGGTGCCGGCATCATCATGGAAACGATCGCTAGAAGCGCTTAACAATGCATAATCTCCGGCACCCGCTGGCTGTGTGCTGTCACGATCCCAGCTCCATACCATGTCTTCTGGTTGTAAGGCGTCTTCGCCTTTCTTGGCCCATGCGTCGCCACCGCCAAACCCAGCGGTTTCAATTATATTTTCTCCTGCCGCCCAAAGACCGCTCACTTCGCTGGGGGTGATGACATCGCCGGTGTCGGCGGTGGTTTTGGTGCTGCCGTCATAGGTTCTGCTCATACCACCACGGCCATAAAAGACGTTGTCGTTGTAGGTGCTTTTATTCCAAACAGTACTTGAACCCATCACCACTACGTTAGCGCCCATGGACAGTACTTTAGATTTAGTAAGTGTATCTGATGGTAATTCCGTGGCGCCGTCACTGCCGTAGTCACCGTGCGTGGCAATGCCACTGTCGGTGCGTAACGCGTAGCCTTCGAGATTATTCACGACCTTGTTTTTAACTTTGGTTTTGTGGCTAGAAGCCGAACCAGCCATGCTAAGTTTTAGCAGTATCACTTCACCTGGGTTTTCATCGGCAAAGTCGGTAATATCTTCCAAGGCAGCATTTAAGGTGCGGTAACCGGTAATCCCGTCCCAGCACTCGTTGCCATTCCAGAGGTTATTGTGACAAACACGTACATTGCTACCGCTATAATGAACGTCCAGTAATATTTGCCTAACGCCCATCTCCATTAATGTAGATAACCCGTGGGTGTGATTTTGGTAATCGTCAAAGTAGTCATCATCGGCATCATTGGCCATAGCGTTGTGCGCGCCTACCCAACTGGTTTCTAAAAAGGGGGCATCGTTATCGAGGGTCGTTTGAATATTAAGAACACGCTCACCCCAATCACTATCGGATTCGGCATGCAAGGCTGATGATGCCAACCCTAAGATTAAGACCGCCCCTAGTGTATAGGGCCTTTTGGCTGCTGCTTTCATAATTTAAATTTCCGCTGTTATTTTTATTGGATAATTTTAATGACAGAAGCATGTTACAAGCATGAAAAAATTAAATAGTATCAATCCACCTCAGGAATGAGTTGAAACACCTCAATATAAAAGTTGATTATGAAAAAACATTCATACTGAAAAAGAAGTGTCATTAGTAATGTTGCGTTTATACAAACAAAACACAAGTCTATTGGAAAATAATGCAGCGCTAAAACTAGCGCTTAAAGATAGGATTTATTTACATTTTAAATTAACAACTTTCATTATATTTTGAAAATCGTTTTCAATGGTGAGAGCCAGTTCTAAATTCAGCGGGGCTTTTACAATTTAAACGTTTATAAGTACGACTAAAACTATTGGTATCAGAAAACCCGAGTTCAATCGCAATATCAATGATGGATTTCTGAGTATTCTGTAATAGTCGGTTAGACAACTTTAAAATAATAGAATCTTTAATGTCTTTATAACTAGTACCTTGCTCAGCCAACTTACGTTGCAATGAACTAACACTCACATCGAGTTTTTTTGCGACAAAGTTTAATTTAATGGTTTGCGGCTGATCCGCTCCAATTAGCAATGTCTCAACTTTAACTTCTTCAGGTGTTTTTAATGCCAAAAGTGACAACTGCTTTTCTAGGTGTTGTTTGGTTAACACATACAACTCTTTGTTTGCATTGTATACCGGATTTTTTAGAAATGATTCACTGAATACTATTTGGTTAAATTCTTGATTAAATTTAACCGGTATTCTAAATGCTTTTATATAGCTTTCTTTGTCATTAACCTGGCTGTGACAAAAATCAATTTGCGCAGACCCCAAATCTTCTATTGAAGCGCCTGATGCTAAGAAGAAACTAACATTCGAGAACACGGCCATGGCAATTTCAATTAATGGAGATATCTGTTCATCATTATATTGAGATGTTTTATAAAATCTTAAACATACTTTTTTATTTTCATGTATGACAGAAAAGTCAAACTCGCCATTATTGGTTAGGTTATGAAAATAACTTACATTTTTAATCACTGCTTCAATATTGGCACAATGCAAAACTAATGTGCCCAGAGTAGAGAAGTTGGTTAAATTAATATGCCGCCCAGCCAATACCGGTAAGTTTTTGTCACCGCTGAATTCAATGGCTTTATTTAAAAAATTTATAATCTCACTAAGCGAAAAAGAGCGTTTGCTCCACTCATTATCGGTCAAGCCCATAATGTTTAAAAACTCACCATAGTCATGGCCTTTAAACTTTAAATAGCGTGCCACCATGTTCAGGTAGCCCTGGCTAAATAAGCTCGTGATAGGCATCCAGGATTCAACATCAGGCATTTTTTCACACATTTTCAATCCCCACCGCAGGAGCGAGATATTCATTATTTTTATTATTGGCCTCATAGTGCAAGGCAGTTGCGTACCAGACTAATGAGAAAACCAAGCAGTGGGAAGGGCAAATTATGACATTTGTTACAAATTAATGACATTTACAGTATGGCAGCAAGTGATGCCCAAACTGGAATCGGCACTTGTGTCAAAATGAGACAAAGCCGACTCTAGAATATTGACAATAATAGTCACTACCCCACAAGTGACATCAATAAAACACCTTGGCAAATAAAGCCGATAAAAAATGAGATGGTGCGTAGTAAAGGAATGCCCAGGGTATAAATAGTGACATGAGCCACACGAGTATAGAAAAATACCAAGGCCGCCAGTGCGGTGCTTTCGCTATTCATGCCACTTACCTGCACTGCCAATACCAGCACACCAAAAACTACTAGGTTCTCTACCGCATTATTGTGGGCGCACATGAGTCTATGTGCCCACTTAGCCTTGGGTGGCTGATCTGGGTTGGGATTTCTTAAGGCCGTCCAAAGGCCCAATTCCACAATGCGATTTACGATATAGGGCATCCATAAAATGCCGGTTAAGCCTGCGCATAATGCTAGGTAAAAAAGCTCGCTTGAAGGTTGTATGGTCATGTTGATCTCCGCTTAAGAAATAGTTAAATGTCTAATTCACGGTGATATATTGCCCACTTAAAGCAGTTGAATATATGATCAAAGTAGCTGTAAACTTTACCTATTCAACTGAAATATAGCTTTAGCCATATAGATCGCACGGAGGAGTGTCGAGAAATGCAAATACAAAAAAGCGCCTTCTGCCAAGTATTAGGCGATTTACGAGTATCGGGCTCGGTGGTAATGAACCGCCAATATCAAAGCCCCTGGGGCATTACCGTGGCAGATGCTCAGCAATTAAATTGCCTGTTAAATGTGCCCAGTAACGTAACGGTGGTGCCTTTTCATTTAGTGCATAAAGGGCAGTTTGAATTCACTCCCTTACACGGCGAAAAGAAAATAATTAGGGCTGGTGAAATGATCATTTGTACCAACGGCCAAGGGCACACGATGCAGCAGGGAAGCCCCACCAAAAAAGCCACGTTCAATGCTATTTTAAGCGGGCAGGAAAACGTTGCCCTGCCCGTTGGAGAGCAAGGCGAAACTCATATTATTTGTGGCGCCTTTTTATTACACAACACCCGCTTAAACCCTTTAATAAGCGCCCTACCGCAAACACTGCATTTACAAGCTAACAAGAGCCAAGCGAATGAAGGCCAAGCTAACAAGAGCCAAACAAATAAGAGCCAAACAAATAAGAGCCAAACAAATAAGAGCCAAACGAATGAAAGCCAAACCAGCACCCTGCCGTCTCTTTTTAATTTACTGGTCAATGAAGTTGAACACAGCCGCTCGGGCCAAAGCTATATGTTAGAGCGCCAATTAGAAATGCTGTATGCCGAATCCATTCGTGCGCACCTGCAGCAAAACCCTCAGGCTTTTGGCGGTTGGCTTCAGGCGGTGAATGATCCTCGCTTGGGGGAAGCGTTAAATCATATTCACAACCATATGGAGAATGAATTATCCGTGCCTATTTTGGCTAAGATTGTAAACATGTCGGCTTCACGTTTTTCTGCCTGCTTTAAAGAATTAATAGGACAGCCACCCATGATTTATATAACTCAGGTGCGCATGCAAAAAGCCGAACGACTGTTACGTGAAACCGCCATGGCCATTAATGAAATTACCTATCAATGTGGTTATGGCAGCCTTGCAGCCTTTAATCGCGCCTTTAATAAGTTCTTTAGTGTGGCTCCGTCAAAGTGGCGCAAACAACATCAATAGCTAAAAACTATAGGCTAATTAATTACAATCAATTATACCTATAGGTAATTATTAACTATCTTTACTCCTGTACTCAACTTCAACAGGGCAGGAAAGATAATGAATAAGAACACCCTAACCAGTGCCAATGGCGCCCCAATAGCCGACGACGATAACAGTATTACCGCAGGCTCTCGTGGCCCACTTACCTTTGATAATCACTACACCTTTGAAAAACTTGCCCATTTTAACCGTGAGCGTTTACCCGAACGTGTGGTTCACGCCCGAGGCTCTGCCGCCTACGGCACATTTACAGTTAGCAAATCTTTAAAAGACGTCAGCCTTGCCGAGTTCTTACAGGAAGCCGGCCAGCAAACAGAAGTGTTTTTACGCTTTAGCACGGTAGGTGGCGGCCAAGACAGCAGCGATTATGCTCGTGACCCTCGTGGCTTTGCCGTGAAGTTTTATACCTCACAAGGTAACTATGATGTGGTGGGCAATAATACCCCGGTATTTTTCTTACGTGATCCCATTAAGTTTCCCGACTTTGTGCATTCGCAAAAGAAAAACCCGCGCACGAATCTACCCGATGCGGCGGCCATGTTTGAATTTTGGGCCAATCACCCACAATCGTTACACCAGATGACCATATTAATGTCCGACCGTGGCATACCCGCATCGTACCGCCACATGCATGGCTTTAGTTCTCACACTTACAGTTTTTACAATGCTAAGGGTGAGCGCAGCTGGTTTAAGTGGCACTTTAAATCAAACCAAGGAATAAAAACCTTAACCGGTGAAGAGGCTGCAAGTTTACCCAGCCATGGCGCTCAGCAAGATTTAGTAGAAAGCATAGACAAAGGCGACTTCCCTAGCTGGACCGCTAAGGTGCAGATCATGAATGAGCAACAAGCACGGGAATACAAGATCAACCCGTTTGATGTGACTAAAATTTGGCCCCACAAAGACTTCCCATTAATAGAAGTGGGTCAGTTGGAATTGAACCGTAACGTGGATAATTTCTTTGCCGAAAACGAGCAAGCCGCTTTTGCGCCTAGCAATCTAGTACCGGGCATCAGCACCTCACCCGACCGCATGTTGCAAGGACGCTTGTTGGCTTATCAAGATGCGCACCGTTATCGCATTGGTGCCAACGCCAATCACTTACCGGTGAACGCGCCACGCTGCCCAGTTAATAATTATCAACGTGATGGTGCCATGGCAGGCATGTGTCCGTTTAGCGCTGGGGCCAATGGAAAAGGATCGCAAAGCCAGTATGGCGCCACTAAAAACAATCAAGGCCAGGAGGTAAATTTTTACCCTAATGATCGCGGTAATGAAGGAGCCCCACAACCGGACGCCCAAGTGGCAGAGCCTGCCATGCCATTGGAAACGGATGCTTGGGTAAATCGTTATTCAACCGATGAAGAAGACCACTATTCACAAGCCGGTGATTTATTCCGCTTGATGAATGAAGATCAGAAACAACAGTTGTTTAATAATATTGCAGGAGGTTTAAGCCAAGCCAATGTAAGCATTCAACAACGCATGTTGAGCTATATGGCAAAAGCCGATAGCCAATATGCTAAAGGTGTTGAAGCCGCCATGAAGTAATGTTTTAAAGCCTGCACATACAATTTATGCTGGCCACCAGTTTGGCCAGCGTTCAACTATCAAAAATTTGGAGCACGTCATGAAAGATATAAAAGCATCAAGGGTCATCAGTAAAGTTAAAAAAAGTAACCACGGCACTCAACAGGTATGTAATTACAGCAATGACTACTATGGTGACCAAGTTTGTATCTTGGCCAGTAAAGGAGGTAAATAATCATGAGTATTCAAGAGTTCTTTTTATTTTTTAGCACCCCCATGGAAGAAAAGTGATTTTTCTTTAGGCCCTATATTAGCTAATTTATATTAAGCTGTAGGGGCCACCACTTTTTAACGTCATACAAGATCCATTTGGTAATTCTCTACTGATGTCATAAAATAAACTGACATTCATATCGGTTCACCTTCCTTTATTCTTATTCAGTCATGATTACTTCAACTACACTTAATACATCATAATCGCTATTGCTTGCCTAAAGGCCTATTGGCAAGTTAGTCTCTAAATTAATTATTCTATTAGTTACTTTTAATAATGAGAAAGTTACCCTCCTTAAAATCACTGCGCGCTTTTGAAGCCGTTGCGCGCAATAAAAGCTTTCGAAAAGCCGCCGATGAATTATGTGTCAGCCACTCTGCCATTAGTCATCAAATTAAGCTGCTTGAAGAAGAGTTAAGTGTATTTCTATTTCGTCGCAAAGGGCGCTCTATTACACTTACCAAAGAAGGCACCCTGCTTTACCCAGTGGTGAATCAAAGTTTTGATAACATTAGTGATGCTGTCATGACCATTAGTGATTCTAGCCGCGCTAAAACCCTCACAGTACAAACCTATGTCACCTTTGGCACCGTTTGGTTAATTCCAAAGTTAAATGACTTTCAGGTAAAATATCCCGATATTCGTGTACGTATTTCCATTTCATTTGTTGACGTAGACTTTGACAAGGATGAAGCAGATGTAGGCATTATAATGGGCGAAAAAGCTTGGTCACATTTAGAATATGGCTATCTATTTGACATGGACCTTTTTCCGGTATGCTCTCCTCAGTTAATTAAAAGCACTAAACTAAAACAACCTAAACAATTAAAAAATCACAACCTTATTAACATCGAGCTGGCCCCTGGAGACTGGAGTACATGGCTAGAGGCAGCCGGGCTGGACACCGACTTATGTAAAGATGGCTCCTCCGTTGATAATTACCTTCAAGCGCTTGAAATGATTTACGACAACAAAGGCCTGGTCATGGCCCGAGAAGCATTTGCTAAACGCGATCTACAAAAAGGCATAATCGTTCGTCCATTTGAGCTAACGGTTCCCGAACCCGGAAGCTGGTATTACGTCTACCCAAAAGAGAAAAATGTAAAAAAGGAAGTGTTGTTATTTCAAGAGTGGCTTCTTGAAGAAGTTAAAAAAGACAGCAGCCTTATATGCGGCAGAGACACCTAAATACCCTCGCCCCCTTCTTATTTGAACCAATACAGCATAAGAATCTTCATATTCCGAGTAAAAACACATAAGAACGGTCATTTCTCTGTCCAATTTTTTTGGCTAGAAAGCCGTATTTAAATGCCCCTGTAAGCCCTCTTTAATTCCAACTCATAGCCCTACAACCCTCATTATTACTCACAAAAAGTAAGTTGCCACTTAACATTTTGACCTTCTAATAGAACATCACCCAAAATTAAACTGCTCTTCACTGGTTAGTTTTTTAGACCAGTAGGTAAATATTAATCAATTTACTGTTTGCACTGCTCTCGACAAAATAACTCCAACATCTAGTCGAAGCCAAAAATAAAAAAAAGCTCGGCAACAACAAATTAAATTCCCTTAAATTAAATTGGAATGTTAACCATGACAATTTCAGTGACCACGATAAAAAAAGGCAAGGTCTTGGAGATCACGTTAAATCGCCCTCCTGTCAATGCCATCGATCTTAAAACCAGTTGCGATCTGTTTGAGGCGTTTGAAAAAATACAAAATGATCCTGAAATTTTTGTCGGCATCATTACCGCCGCTGGGGAAAAAATATTCTCAGCCGGTTGGGATTTAAAAGAATTTGCAAAAACTGGCGACGCCATGCTCGAGAGCGGAGAATACGACCTTGGCCCAGGGGGCTTAGGCGGCATGAGTGAATTTTGGGGGCTGAAGAAACCCATTATAGCTGCTGTCAATGGCAAGGCCATTGGCGGGGGGGTTGAAATGCTGCTTAGCGCCGACATTATTATTGCTAGTGATCATGTGGAGTTTATTTTACCAGAAGTTAAATTGGGTTTCCTTGCCGATGGCGGTGGTATTCAACGCTTACCTAAACGCCTTCCTTACAATGTTGCTTCAGAACTAATGCTCACTGGCCGCCCAATGAAAGCGAATGAAGCCAAACACTATGGGTTGGTTTCAGAAGTAGTGCCTAGTCATCAACTATTAACTCGTGCCCATGAAATTGCCCAACAAATATGTGAAGGCGCACCTTTAGCCATGCAAGCCTTAAAAGAGGTCATGAGCGAAACCCATTCTTTAACCGACGAAGATACCTTTAAAAAAACGCGCCAAGCCTGGAAAGGCAACAGTGGCTTACCAATTTTAGAGAAGATGCTTCGTTCAGAAGATTACCTTGAAGGCTCTCGCGCCTTTTCAGAAAAACGTACTCCTGAATATAAGGGAATATAAATTATGCACACTAATAAAAATACCAATATGAATAAAAACTCACACAAGCTTGATGCATTACTAAAGCCAAAAAATATTGCGTTAGTGGGCGTTTCCCCACGCAGTGGCACCGTAGGTCATGACATGTATCAAGTACTTAAAGACGGTGGCTACGAGGGTGAGATATATTTGGTCAACCCTAAATATGAACATCTTAATGGCTACAAGTGTTACGACTCTTTAAGTGATATCCCATTTAGTATTGATATGGCGGTACTGAGTGTTTCTAGCCCAAGAATGGAAGCACTGATTGATGAAGCCATAGAATTAAAAATTGGCGGCGTGACTATTTTTGATTACTGCAAGTTAGAACAAGAAACTACGCCTCCATTAATTGAACGTATAAAAGAAAAAGCCCAACAAGCAAACCTGCCTATTTGCGGTGGAAACTGTATGGGATTTTATAATTTTGATGACAACACCCATGTCAGCTTTCAATCTCCCAGCAAACGTAAAGCTGGCCATATATCGTTAATAGCTCACTCTGGATCTATTTTTGTTTTGCCCACGGGCAATGATCCAAGATACCGTTTTAACTTAGTCGTCTCGGCCGGTCAGGAAATTTCCACCACACTTGATGAATACATGGATTTCGCCTTAGAACAGGAATCCACTCGGGTACTGGCCATTTTTATGGAGGCCATTCGCAACCCAGAAGGTTTTGTAAAAGTACTAGAAAAAGCCAACGCCAAAGGCATTCCGGTTGTGGTAACAAAAGTGGGCCGCACAGAAACCAGTGCTAAATTAGCGGCGACTCATTCGGGGGCTATTGCTGGTAATAATACTGCCTATGAAGCGTTATTTAAAAAATACGGTGTGATTTGCACCAGCTCGCTTGACGACTTAATGAGTACCGCACAAATACTGTCACAAGGTAATTCAGTGGGCATTGGTGGACTAGGCTACATTACCGACTCAGGTGGTTTGCGAGAATTATTTGTAGATGTTGCAGAAGAACACAACATTAGTTTCGCAAAAATAAACCAAGACACTACCCGTAAACTTAAAGAACGATTGCCCCTTGGTTTAGAAGCTCTAAATCCATTAGATGCGGCAGGTCCTTTTACCGATGATTACGCCGAGGTATTCCGCGATACCGTGCGTTACATTATGGAAGATCCAAATGTCGCCATAGGTGTATTTGAATTTGAAGCCCGTGATGACTTTATTTATATGCCCGACTTAATTGAAGTCGCTAAAGACGTTAGAAATTATTCAGACAAACCTTTTATTGTCATTAATACTTTTTCCGCCGCACTAAACTCAGCCATTGCCGAAGATTTAATGGACCATGATATTCCTTTGGTTAACGGGGTAGAAAATGCAGTTAAGGTCATTAAGCATTTATTAACCCATAGAGATAATCAGTTTAGTCAGAAAACCTTTGCTGGTGAACTTAAGAAAGATACACAAATCGCGTCTCCTGAAACTCGCGCGAAGTGGCGAAAACGTATTACCACAGGAGATCAACTGAGTGAGAGCGAAAGCCTCACTTTGCTTAATGACTATGGCCTCAGCGTTGCCACACCTATTGAAACAAACAACTTGTCCGACACCTTAGCCGCTGCTGAAAAAGCGGGATTCCCTGTGGTACTAAAAACCGCTGAACCTCATATCCACCATAAATCAGATGTGGGCGGTGTCATTTTAAGCCTGGAAAATAGTGACGAAGTATTTGCTGCCTATGAAGATCTGACATTTCGACTAGGGGCCAGAGTCACCATTGAACCCATGATTTCAGCCGGGCCTGAATTGGCATTTGGCATGGTCAATGACCCGCAGTTTGGCCCCATGGTCATGGTGGGCAGTGGTGGAATTTATATTGAAATATTAAAAGATCGCTGCTTTTCATTGGCGCCATTTGATCAGTGTGAGGCTTTGAAAATGATAGACCAATTAAAAACCAGGCCATTGCTGGATGGGGTTAGAGGCAGCCTTTCCTGCGATGTAAATCAGGTGGCGCTGGCCCTGAGTAATTTTTCCAAAATGGCCGCTGATTTATCCGATGTCATCAGTGAAATTGATGTTAATCCATTAATTATCAGCCCTTCAAGCTGCACCGCAGTGGATGCATTGGTCATAAAAAAATAACTAATTTTAAATAATGGAGACGTTGAAAAATATTAAGAATTGAAGAGTCCTTCGATTCTTAATATAGCAAAAACTTATAACAAAAAAATCAGTGATGCCAAGCCGATATAAAAAGGAATTTATTAACACTATTTAAGGACTGGCTTTGATATTTACCGAAATCTAACAACAATAAGGTAATGTATGAATACACAAATATTAACCCGAGACTTCGTAACTGACGTGTCGATAAAAACTGCAGATAAGGGCTTTTACAAAGGCTTTAACCACACGGTCACCTTTGGCTCCAAAGCCCTTATTTTATCCTTAGTGATGTGGGCCATTCTGCTACCCACACAGGCGGCTGACACACTATCCAGCGTGCAAGGTTTTGTGCTTGATCACTTTGGCAGCTACTACATCTATGCCATGGCGCTGTTTGCTTTTGCCTGTATTGGCCTAGCACTCGTACCTCGTGTTGGTAGTATTCGCCTAGGAGGAAATCAAGCGCGGCCTGAATTCTCGCGTTTTTCTTGGTTCTCAATGATGTTTGGAGCCGGTATAGGGGTGGGCATGCTGACCTATGCCACGGGCGAGCCTATTTATCATTTTGCCAACAACCCAGAAATCATTTCAGGGGCCGTCTCCGCTAAACAAGTAGAGACATTAGGCTCTGTTTATCGATATTCATTTTTACACTGGGGATTTTCGGCCTGGACCGTCTATGCATTGGTGGGTTTATCATTGGCTTATTTTGGTTTTAACCGCGGTCTGCCGTTAACCATACGCTCAGGACTGGAACCTTTATTTGGCAAAGCTCTGAATGGACCGCTAGGTCATATAGTCGATATCACCGCAGTACTGGCCACTATATTAGGCATCGCCGTGACCATAGGCTTTGGCATTAGCCAGTTTGTTTCCGGTGCCTACAACATTACTGGTTTTGAATGGATGATGAACCAAGGCGCGCCCACCACCGTAGCCCTCATTACTGCTTTAATTATTGTCATGTCACTTTCTACCTTGTCTGCCATAAGTGGTGTGGGCAAAGGCGTTAAGTGGTTAAGTAATTTGAACATGTCTTTATCCATTATATTGCTGCTGTTTTTCTTAATATTTGGTTCCACCTGGATGGCGCTTGAGATGTTTGGTAAAGGGCTTGTTGATTATATTATTCACTTTGTTCCATTAGTTTTAAACGTTGAAGAGAAAGGTTCGGCACTAGGTGATTGGCAAGCAGGTTGGACTATTTTTTACTGGGCATGGTGGATCGCTTACGCGCCTTTTGTAGGAATGTTTTTTGCTCGTATCTCTAAGGGTCGCACCATACGTGAGTTTGTTTTGGGCGCCATGTTAATTCCTGCACTTGTGTGTTTTATCTGGTTTGCTTTTGTAGGTGGTACCGCACTTGACTTAGAACTCAGTGGCATTGCCAAAGGGCAAATTATCGATGCTAATATTTCGGCACAAATATTTGAGCTATTAAATGTACTCACCTCCGAAGCCGGTGCCATTGTCATGTCTATCTTAGTGGTGATTTTACTGCTGACATTTTTGATCACTTCAGCCGACTCCGCCATATTGGTAGTAAACACCATTAATGCTGGCGGTGAGACATCTCGCTCTGCGCCCGAACACATAATAATTTGGGGCTTATTTTTAACCGCCTTAATTGGTTCATTACTGATAGCAGGTTCAGGCTTAAGTGTTTTGAAATCGGCCATGATCATTGGCGCCTTACCCTTTTCTTTCATCATGGTTCTCATGACCATATCGCTGGCAAAGGCCCTTTTGGCCGACGAATCCTGCACCTCCTAAAAACCAACTCAAGAAATTAATTAATTCATTAATTCCAACTGAAAGCAGTATGGGCACCTGCCCGTGCGCTTTCTATTCCTACGCCACTCAAAAATTATTGGTATAAAAATATGAAGATGCCCAGTAAAAAAATTCTATCTATCGCTCCTGTAATGTTAGCCAGCAGCTTGGCGTTTAGCGCCGAGCAAGATGTGGAGTCTCGATTACAGGCCCTTGAAAAGGTCAACATTAGCGGATCGTTTCGAAGTAACTTCACCGTCAAGGATTATGATGATGGACAGAAAGACAGAAGCGGTGATGCAAATTTTAATGTATTTACCCTAGGGGTAGATACTGAATCAAACGGCCTGCGTTTTTCTGGCCAATACCGCTGGTATAATTACATGGACACGCTTCATCACATGTATGTTGCCGCCAGTTTAGATGAGGATAGTGAAGTTCAAGTGGGGGTCATGAAAGTGCCATTTGGGATACTGCCCTATGAGTCAAATAATTACTGGTTTGGCATCCCTTATTATTTAGGTTTTAACGATGATTATGATTCAGGTATTAAGTACCTAACCCAATCGGGAAATTTAGACATTCAAGTGGGCTTTTACATGAGCTCGGAGTTTGCAGCCAGCAATGCTAATCGTTATTCCATTGATGTGCTTAATTCATCTGGCAGCGGAACCAGCACCAGTAAAGTAGAAACCAATGAGGAGACCAACCAATTTAACTTGCGTCTGGCTTACCAGTTAGACAATGGAGAACTAGGGTTGTCTACTCAATATGGCCAACTGTATAACAGCACCACTGAAAAAGATGGCAATCAATGGGCAGTAGCCCTTCATCACACGGCTAAGTTTGGAGCCATACAAACTCAACTTGAATATATTCGTTATGAATTTAACCCAGAAAATCCAGATGGCGTAGATGACGACACCATAGTGGTAGGTGCCTTTGCCGATAAGTATGAAGTAGCCGCCAAAGGGGATATAGCCGTTATTAACCTAAGTTACGATGTGCCAGTGGCCATGGGGTCAGTTTCTAATTTGCGTTTTTACAATGACTACAGTCATTTAGTAAAAGACAATTCTGATTTTAAAGATTCACAAATTAACACACTGGGCGTTGCCGTAACGGCAGGCAGCTTGTATGTGAACGTGGACTTTATTATGGCTAAAAATGGTATTTATGGTGGCGGTGGCAGCGACAGTTATTCCCAAGGATTAACCTCTACGGATTGGAATACCCGATTCAATGTTAATGCTGGTTATTACTTTTAAGCGCTAAAGCCTTCACAGCCGTGAAGCTTGTACTCCATTAACAAAACCTTTTTAAGGTTTTGTTAATGGAGCCCTGCCACTGAACTTAATTCTCTACAATGCTCTCCCGCAGTT
>JBALXQ010000050.1:0-41574 GCA_036960565.1 Bermanella sp. | reverse complement strand
CTTAGATATCGGTACCTCCAAGGTAGTTGCCATTGTGGGTACCGATATCTAAGCCAACAATTAGTTTACTACCTGTAGCTGCGTTCATATTATTTTCTCTTTTCCTTGCACCTGTGCCTGGTCTTTCCAAGCGACAGCAAAGCCCTGTTCATAGCGCATATCAATACGCTGTATACGTTCAAGTTGAAACTGTTGTAAAACCTTTTCTAATTGCTGCAATCCATGCATAGCTTGCGCATTATCCAGCCAAATCTGTAAATTATTCTTATATGTTAACTGCCAACCGGAAGCTGTTCTATTTAGTGAGGTCAAATTTAATTGATGTCGTTTACCCCAGCGATTAAACAATTGGAAGTGCTGCATCACCAGCCGACTTTCACCTTCACCTCCTTGAAGTTGAGGCAATTGCAATTGCGCCAACGCCAATGGCAGTATTTCACCTTGCTGACTTACCATGCTCGAACCATTCCAAGTAGCCACAGGCTTTTCTTCCTGCACTGATACCTTTAACGTATCGGGCCAAATCTTCTCAACCTGCACACTTGAGATCATGGGCAGTTCAATCAAGCGTTCATTCACTTTTGACACATCCAGATAGACAAATCCATCGGGGAATACCCCTTGCAGCTGAATGCGAATATCATCTTCACTTACATTTGCAAAAGTTGCCTCTATCTTAAGCTGGTTCACATCTTTGTTAATTAACTGCACCAACAAAAGAGTCACTGATAACACAACACAAATGAGCGTAATGACAATTGAAATCGGCTTTAAATAATTTATCCAGCTTGCATCAATTGTACGGTTTTTTTTAACCTTATTACGAACAGCCCCTTTTGCTTTCATTATTAAGCAACTACCTCATCTAATTTGGCATTTAAAATATCCACAACCAAATGCTCAAAATCTATACCTGCCGCCCTAGCTGCCATGGGCACCAGGCTATGATCGGTCATACCGGGAACAGTATTCACCTCAATCAACCAAAACTTTTCAGATTCATCCTGCATAAAATCAACACGACCCCAGCCTTTACAGTCAAGCGCGTCATAAGCAGACAAAGCTAATGCCTGTAATTCAAGCTCTTTTTCTTTAGATAAACCACAGGGCAATAAATATTCAGTATCGTCTTGAATATACTTAGCATCATAATCATAAAAATCATTAGCTGGCTTAAGTTGAATTGCGGGTAATGCCTTATCGCCCAATATTGCCACAGTAAACTCTTTACCTGCTATAAACTGTTCCGCAAGAACAGGTGAGTCTGTAGCTTGCGCTGATTCAAATGCAATGGCCAAATTCTTATTAGAAGTAACTTTTGAAATACCAATGCTCGATCCTTCCAAAGCAGGTTTAACCATTATCGGAAAACCAACTTGCTCACTAAATTCAACTAGCTGCCCAACATCTTCTGCTTGTATATATTTAGGAGTTGCTAAACCCAATGACTGCCATATTAATTTTGTCCGCCATTTATCCATACAAATGGCACTGGACTTCACGCCGCTGCCTGTATAAGGCAAACCATAAAATTCTAGCAACCCTTGTATCGTTCCATCCTCGCCGCCAACACCGTGTAGAGCAATAAATGCGATATCCACCTTGTGCTCATTTAGCTGCTTAATAAGATCAAGCTTAGGATCAATTTTGACGGCATCAACGCCTTGAGCAACCAAGGCACTGTATACAGCTTCACCACTTTTAAGAGACACCACTCGTTCGGCACTATTGCCTCCAAGTAATACAGCGACCTTACCGAACACTGGACTTTGCATACTAGTCATTTTGAGAACCCAGCACTTCAGGTAATTGCTGAGCCAACTGCATTGCTAAGTTTCCTACGTCACCCGCACCCTGAGTTAACAATAAATCTCCAGGCTGAAGGATGTCTTTTAATATGGGCTTTACATCACCACCACGCTCTACAAAAATAGGGTCAACACGCCCCCGTTGGCGGATACTGCGACATAAGGACCGACCATCAGCGCCCGGAACTTCGGCTTCCCCGGCAGGGTAAACATCCAATAATACTAATACATCTACTTCACTTAATACTCTTACGAAATCTTCATATAAATCACGAGTACGACTATAGCGATGAGGCTGAAACAACATAACTAAACGCTTATCAGGCCAGCCTTTACGAATAGCTTGAATGGTTACGTCCAACTCAGTGGGGTGGTGTCCGTAGTCATCCACCAGCATTACTTGGTCGCCTTTATAAGGGAATTCACCACATACCTGAAAGCGACGCCCAACACCCTGAAACTTCTCTAAAGCATTGGTAATGGCCTTATCAGAAATATCCTCATCACTGGCAACAGCGATGGCAGCTAACGCATTCAAAACATTGTGACGGCCAGGCATGCGTAACTTCACATGCAGGTCTTTTTTCCCGGCAGGACGTTTAGCCGTAAAACAGGTAATTAATCCATCCTGAACCACATCAATGGCATGAAAGTCAGCGCTCTTGTCAAAGCCATATGTTAAAACTGGACGATTTACCTCTGGTAATATTTCCTTAATAGTTTCGTCATCTATACACAACACAGCTAAACCGTAAAACGGCAGATTATGTAAAAACTCTATAAAGGTTTTTTTCAATATATTAAAGTCGCCACCATAGGTATCCATATGATCCGCTTCAATATTGGTAATCACAGAGACCATAGGCTGCAAATGTAAAAATGATGCATCGGATTCATCCGCCTCTGCGACAAGGTAGCGGCTTCCTCCCAATTTGGCATTTGTGCCTGCACTGGTAAGGCGCCCCCCTATTACATAAGTAGGATCTTTATCACCTTCAGCCAGGATAGACGCTACCAAACTTGTAGTGGTGGTTTTCCCATGAGTACCGGCAATTGCTATTCCGTGACGATAACGCATTAATTCCGCCAGCATTTCAGCTCGGCGCACAATAGGAATTCGATTTTCCATTGCATATTGGATTTCAGGATTGGCCTTATTAATAGCGGTGGAAACAACAATCACATCGGTGGTTTTTACATTTTCCTCATGGTGTCCAAGAAATATGTCAGCTCCCAATGATTGCAACCTATCTGTAGCTGCAGATTGGCGTAAGTCTGAGCCTGATATCTTGTAACCCTGGTTTAATAAAACCTCTGCAATACCACACATGCCTACACCACCAATACCAATAAAATGGATACGGTGAATCCTACGCATTTCAGGAATATCCCAACGCTGTACTGCTACATTTTCATCAGTCATGGATAACCTCGACACAATAATTGGCTACAACTTTTGCCGAATCTGGTTTCGCAAGTTCTCTTGCGGCATTCGACATTTGCAAAATAATATCTCTATCTTGTTCCAGTTTAACAAGCTCCTGCTGCAAGCTTTCCACTGAAAACGAATTTTGGGGAATTAAAATAGCGGCCCCAGCATTCACTAATATTTTTCCATTAGCGGTTTGGTGATCATCCACCGCATGTGGATAAGGCACTAATATAGAAGCGACGCCAGCGGCCATTAATTCAGATACCGTTAGCGCTCCAGAGCGACATATCAACACATCGGCCCAAGCGAAAGCCTCACTCATATTGGCAATAAATGCACTAACTTTAACATTGTCCACTTTAGCGTCTAAATAGCCTTGCTTAACTTCATCGTAGTTCCGGGCACCCGCTTGATGCCACAAGTTAATATTTACAGTTTGCGAGGCCATGGTTTGAATCATGACATTGTTAATTGCAACGGCACCTAAACTGCCACCCACCACCAAAACATTCAAAGGGCCGGCTCTACCGGTTAACCTTTGTGACGGCGCAGAGATCTCCACTATACTGCTACGCACAGGGTTTCCCACCAAATGTAATTTTTTGCGAGCCCTAAAGGTATGATCAAAAGCCTGTAACAAGATATTTGCCCCACCACTGAGTATCTTATTGGTCATACCGGGAATAGCATTTTGTTCATGTATCACCAAAGGTACTCGCAATAACTTTGCCATTACCCCCCCAGGTCCTGAAGCAAAGCCACCCATACCAAGAGCCATCACTGGCTTCACCTGCCGATAAACTCTAAAGGTTTGCCATAACGCTTTCATTAATTGAAAAGGCGCCAGTATTAATTTCAAAACACCATTTCCTCTTAAACCTGAAATGGATATCCGGTGTAGGTGGTGACCCGCATCCACCACTAACTCATTTTCAATTCCTTTAATACTGCCAAGCCAGTGCACCTGATAACCCTTATTTTTTAACTGGCGAGCAACACTTAACGCAGGAATAACATGTCCACCGGTGCCACCAGCCATTATGAGCACTGTATTTTTTTTCATCGCTCAATTTCCTTTTTACATGTGCTACATAGACACATTACAAGGCAATTAAATTGCAGGTTAGCGTTTATCACTGCTCACCTCCATTTCGTGGTGCACTCTAAGCAACAAGGCCAGTGAAATAAAACAAATGAGTAAACTTGATCCACCATAACTCACAAATGGCAGAGTTAAGCCTTTGGTTGGTAACAACCCAACGTTAACCCCTAAATTAATAAAGGCTTGAAAACCAATTAGCAATGAAAGCCCATAAGCTATGTAAGCTGCAAAAAACTGGCCCTGCTGAAATGCCCTACGACCCAACGCCATCGCTCTAAGGAAAACATAAACAAATAAACCTAAAATAATGACACTGCCTAACAAACCAGTTTCTTCCGCCCAAATGGCGAACACAAAATCGGTATGAGCTTCAGGTAAATAAAACAACTTTTGAATGCTATTTCCCAGGCCCACTCCAGAAAATTCACCTCGACCAAAAGCAATTAAACTTTGGGTTAGTTGATAGCCACTGCCATATACATTTTCCTCAGTCCACGGTTCCCAAAAACCAGTTAAACGCTTTAGGCGGTATGGCTGACTCAATAGGATTAAAATCGAAGCACTCAATACCACTACTGTCGTTAAAATAAATTGACCCGCTTTTACACCACCTAAAAACAGCAAACCAAGGGTTGCCAGCATTAGCACGACAACAGAACCAAAATCAGGTTCCAGCAATAGCAAGACAGCCAATAAAGAAAGTACGAACAAAGGTTTAATAAAACCAGACCATTTAGACTGTACCTCCTCACGACGCCGATCAAGGTAGCTGGCCATATAAATAATGGTGGCCAGTTTGGCAAATTCACTGGGCTGAGCATTCATAATCCCCAGAGATAACCATCGCATGCTGCCATTAATTTCCCGGCCTATTCCAGGAATAAGCACTAATATTAACAAGCCTAAAGAAAGCACTACCAGCAAACCGCTAAAGGTTCTCCATAACGATAACGGTATCCTCAATACAAGCCAGCTCACCGCTACACCCAAACATAAAAACACTCCATGGCGAATGCTAACGTAAAACATATTACCAAAATTTCGCTGCGACCAATCCATACTGGCCGAAGTCACCATTAACCAACCAAGGGAAGCAATCATGACCACAGCAATTAACAGACTTCGATCTAACTGAATTTTTTCTTTAAGGTTTATGCTTTGCCAAAATGGCTCTGACTTAGCAATACGAGTGGCTGAACTCATAGCGCCTCCACCAGTTGTTTAAAAAAATCCCCTCTATGCTCAAAGCTATTGAACATGTCAAAGCTGGCACACGCAGGGGACAATAAAACAGCATCACCATCTAGCGCATTGGTTTTAGCTAATTGAAAGGCATCTTGAAACGATTCAGCCAGCAGGATTTTTGCATTACCCTCAAGAGATTGAGCTAAAATATTTTTGTCTTCTCCATAAAGTACCAGTGTTTTTACATACTGATTGACAGCCGCCTGCATAAAGGAAAAATCAGCCCCTTTACCCACACCTCCTGCCATTAACACTATTTCACCCTGAATCTCTGGGCCCAAACCTTCCATCGCAGCAACACTTGCACCAACGTTAGTGCCTTTAGAGTCATTAAAATAATCAACGCCAGCATGTCTTCCAACCCACTGACATCGATGCTCTAAGCCAGGATAGTGCCTCAATGTATTAATCATGGACTCCATGCTTAACCCCACTATTTCACCTAACGCTAAAGCAGATAATGCATTACTTCTATTGTGTGAACCCTTAATTTTAAGCTCATTTACATTTAACAAAGGTTGATTAAATTTGGACAAATATGAATTTGAATCTTGTTCAATAATACCAAACTGATTTAAATCCGGTTTACCCAGACCAAATGAAACATGAGGCACTCCAGGTTTAATCATGGGGGCGGTGAGAGCATCATCTCTATTAACCACCACACTTTTACAACCATTAAAAATTTTGTGTTTAGCCTGATGATAATGCAGGTAACTATCGTAACGATCTAAGTGATCTGGGCTAACATTTAAAACTGTGGCCACACTGGCCATTAATGATGGAGTTGTTTCTAATTGAAAACTGCTTAATTCCATGACGTAAAGCTCTACATCATCCTCTATAAGATCTAGTGCAGGAGTTCCTAAATTGCCTCCAATAGCCACTTTCAGCCCAGCATCTCTTGCCATTTCGCCCACCAGAGTTGTCACTGTGCTTTTTGCATTAGAGCCCGTAATCGCAACAACAGGACATTTGGCATAATCAGAAAAAATTTGAATATCCCCTACAACCTCCACATTGCTGTTAATTGCAGCTTGAATTTCTGGTGTCGCCAATGGCAAACCAGGGCTTAAAACAACCTGGCTAGCCCCACATAAAATGCTTTCATTCAATCCACCTAATACCAGTTCCACCTGTGGATAATGTTGGCGAACAGCTTCGGCGAAAGGTGGTTCTTCACGAGTATCCATCACCACAACAGAGATGCCTTTATTTGCAAAAAAAGCCACGACAGAGTAGCCGGTCTTACCCAGTCCAATGACAACTTTTTGCTGATCTGTAGTGATAATACTCACGCTTTAAGTTCTACCTTTAACAAAATTAACTAACTAACGAATTTTAAGAGTTGCCAATCCTAGCAACACCAAGAACAAAGTAATAATCCAAAAGCGCACAATTACGCGCGGCTCTGGCCAGCCTTTTAGTTCAAAATGATGATGCAATGGCGCCATGCGAAAAATACGTTTTCCGGTCATTTTAAACGAAGCCACTTGTAGTATTACACTCACGGTTTCTGCCACAAAGATCCCGCCCATAATGAACAACAAGATTTCTTGGCGCACGATAACAGCCAACACCCCTAACGCTGCGCCTAATGCCAATGAACCTACATCCCCCATAAATACCTGAGCAGGGTAGGTGTTAAACCATAAAAACCCGATGCCAGCCCCCATAAGGGCACCACAAAAGATAACCATCTCACCAACATTTTCTATGTAGGGTAAGAACAGATATTCAGAGAAATTTACGTTACCCACTAAGTAAGCACATAACCCTAAAGCACCGCCCACCATAACGGTGGGGAGGATAGCAAGACCATCTAAACCATCGGTTAAGTTAACCGCATTACTGGTACCCACTATTACAAAGTAAGACAGCACCACATAAAATAGGCCCAGTTCAATTACTACATCTTTAAAGAAAGGCACAATTAACGTTGTTTCTGCAGGACCGGCTGCAGTTGTGTATAAAAATACCGATGCGATTATGGCAATGACACTTTGCCAAAAGTACTTCCAACGACCGGGTAGCCCTCGTGAATTTTTTTGCACCACTTTGCGGTAATCATCAACAAAACCAACCACTCCCGTGGAAAGCGTGACCAATAAAACGACCCAAACATAGTGATTACCTAGGTCTCCCCACAACAGGGTACTGATAGCAATGGCCAACAATATTAAGAGTCCGCCCATAGTAGGCGTACCCGCTTTACTCAAGTGCGACTTGGGGCCGTCGTCCCTTACAGATTGTCCGATTTGATTGCTCTGCAACTTACGAATAAGGTAAGGGCCAAGCCATAAAGCAATCAATAAAGCCGTGATGGTGGCCAATATTGCCCGTAACGACAAATAATTTAATACAGCAAAACCCGAATGATACTGCTGTAGATATTCACCTAACCAAAGCAACATTTTTTATATTCCCGTTTCTTGTTCTTTTAATTCATTTTTTGTAATAGCCAACACCACTCGATCCATTCTTGCACTGCGTGACCCCTTCACTAATACAGTGGTATTTTTATTTAGCTTTCTATTTAAAAATCGTAACAGACTGTCATTACTAGCAAACCAATGCGCATTTTCTCCAAATGAATCAGCTGCACCTCGACTAAATTCTCCGATGGCAAAAAATTCATCAATATTAACTTTTCGCGCATAAACGCCCATTTCGGCATGAGCCAACTGAGTTTCAACTCCTAACTCAGCCATATCTCCCATGACAAAAATCCTATGCCCTGAGCGACTAGCCAGCACATCTAATGCAGCACGTACCGATGCTGGGTTGGCATTGTAAGTATCATCAATTACGATACTTTCTTGTAAGCCCTTTTTTTCAATCAAGCGCCCCTCAACACCTTGAAACTCTTGTAATCCAGATACAATGAGTGCCAAAGGCATATTCAATGCGACACATGCCGCGGCACAAGAAAGCGCATTCGAAACATTGTGCCTACCTAATACATGTAAATGCACCGGTGCACACTCATCAGCTACATGCAGATTAAAGTGACAACAACCAATTAAATCCATTTTAATATCTGCGGCGTAAACATCTGCCTTATCATTGGTACCAAAACTAATAACACGGCGCTCAGCAGCCATCGCTTGCCATTGAGAAAAATACGGGCTATCAAAATTTAGAATGGCGGTACCATTTTCAGACAAAGCGCTTATGATTTCACCCTTAGTACGCACGATCGTTTCTAGGTCACCAAAACCCTCTAGATGGGCTGAATCGGCATTGGTAATAATGGCAACAGTAGGTTTGGCCAATTGGGCTATATAATCAATTTCGCCTTCACTACTGGCACCCAGTTCAAGCATGGCATAATCATAGGTATGATTAAGACGCAGCAATGTAAGCGGTGCGCCTATGTGATTATTGAAATTACCACGGGTTACCAGCACTTCATTTTGCTGACGCAATAAAGTGGCCATCATCCCTTTCACTGTTGTTTTACCACTGCTTCCAGTTACGGCTATCACATCTTTATTAAATTTCTCGCGATTGAATAATGACAAGCGACCCAGTGCTTTAGTCGTGTCTTTAACTTGCAAATAAGGCACACTGGTTTCAATGGATTTACTGATGACAACGGCACAAGCACCCTTTTCAATGGCAAGATCAATATATTCATGCCCATCAAAGCGATCGCCCACTAAGGCTACAAACAAATCCCCCGGCTGAAGGGTTCGAGTATCTGTGCTTACAAACTGAAAAGGCACATTGGCGCCTCTATGCTTAGCCGAAAGAAACTCTGCTACTTCAGCTAACCGAACTGTACCTATCATGCTTTATTCCCCAACAACAATGCCTCTTGGGCAACTAGCTCATCGCTAAAATAAAAACGCTGGCCATTAATTTCCTGATAGTTTTCATGCCCCTTACCCGCGATAAGCACAAGATCATTTTCAGCCGCCTCTAATACGGAATTTACAATGGCTTTATTACGATCTAACTCAACCGAATATCGTTCAGGGTTCAATCCAACTGTCATGTCTAAACAAATTTTACTGGCTGCTTCAGTGCGCGGATTATCACTGGTAAAAACTATTCTATCTGCACACTTCAGCGCAATAGCCCCCATTAATGCTCGTTTTCCTTGATCTCTATCGCCGCCACAACCTACCACAAGATGAATCTTGCCTAGGCAGTGTCTTTTTACCGCCAGCAATGCCTGCTGTAAAGCATCGGGCGTATGGGCATAATCCACCAGCACCAATGGTTTGTGTTTATTTGATTTGATCTGCTGCATTCTGCCTGGAACCGGCTTAATTTTACTCAGAGCTAGAACAGACTCATTAAAATCAAAACCCATCTGCAATACACATGCTAAAGATGCCGCCACGTTATAAGCATTAAACTCCCCATATAAAGGCAATTCCATACTCTGCTCTTGGCCAAGCCAAGTAAAACGAACCGTCATTCCGTTATTGTGTATTTCAGTTATTTTAAATTTTAAGTCTGCAGACTGGCTCTGCCCATAGCAGATTATTCTTTCACAACTGGTTTGCTTAATTAATTCTTCGCTGAATTCATCATCACTATTGATAATCGCAAATTGCAGAGACGGCCACTGGAACAACCTCGCCTTGGCAGCGCCATAAGCTTCCATGGTGCCATGATAATCCAAATGATCCCGGCTTAAATTACTGTAAATGGCAGCTTGAAACTGTACCCCTGCCAATCGCCCCTGCTTTAAACCGTGACTGGAAACCTCTATGGCAATTGCCCGGTGCTGCTCACTTAATTCAGCCAGAACCTTATGTAATTTATCCACAGGCAAAGTGGTCATACCTGTTTCGGTGAGCGCCTGCCAATCCCCGTAACCCAGAGTCCCCATTACCGCGCAGGGCTTGTTCAATTCATTTAATAACTGCGCCAAATAAAAACTAATGGATGATTTCCCATTGGTGCCAGTAATACCAATGGCATTCATTTTTTCACAAGCACGCCCTAAAACTTCATGTAAAACCTCGCCTATCCATTCAGGCAGGCGTGGAATAATTAGCGAACTCCCTACCATCTCATCTGTATAATTTTTTTCAGCCAAAATAAGGGTTGCGCCATTTTCTAACGCCGCTTTTATGTATTGCGGCTCATTTCTGGCAACTGAAGGCATAGCGACAAAAACATCACCAGGTTTAACTTCTCTAGAATCAAAACAAAGATTTTTAATTTCAATTCTATTTATAAAATCAGGTAACTCATCTAACCAGTTTTTAAAAAAGTTTTTGGCATTTTGGTTGATTTCGATCACAAGATGCCTCCTACTACCGAATTACCGTCTATTTCCGTAGGCGCCACATTCAACAATCGCAAACTAGCTTGTGTGACTCGAGAAAAAATAGGGGCGGCCACCTCACCACCATAATATTCACGGCCACCTGGGTCATCTACAACAACAATGGTGACTATTTTAGGGTTTATAGCTGGCGCAATACCAGCAAATAAGGAAAGGTAATGGTCATCTTCATAACCCTTACTTCCTACTTTATGAACGGTCCCCGTTTTGCCCGACACCCTGTAGCCTTCAACTTTTGCTCTTCGAGCCGTACCTTTTTCTGCCACAACGCCTTGCAGCATTGTTAACACTTGGCCAGCCACTTTGCTTGGTAGAACCTGCTGACCAGGCTCTATAGTTTTATGAATTAAGCTTAAAGGTTGCTTCACTCCACCATTGGCCAACACCTGATAAGCTTGCGCCAATTGCAAAGGTGTCACAGCCAAGCCATAACCATAAGCAAGAGTAGCGCTTTGAAGTTTATTCCAATTATTTGAGGCCACCGCGATTTTACCACCATGCTCTCCAGGTAAGCCAAGCCCTACCGGTTTTCCTAAACCCAGGCTTTGATAAAGACGCCATATATTTTCACCGCCCAATTCTAATGCAATCTTACTTATACCCACGTTACTAGACTTAGTGAGAATTCCGGCAATATCCAACTCTCCATAATTTCGGTGATCACGAATGGTTTTATTACCAATGCGCAAATACCCAGGATGAGTATTTATAATCGTCCTTGGGGTGATTTGCCCTGCCATTAGCGCTGCTGCTACTGTAAACGGCTTAACGGTAGAGCCCGGTTCAAAAATATCGGTCACCGTACGATTACGCACCGCATCTACATTTAAATGTGAGCGATTGTTAGGGTTGAAGGCAGGTTGATTCACCAAGGCTAAAATCTCACCACTTTTTACATCCACCATAATAAGCGAACCAGCTTTAGCCCCATGCTGCTGAACTGACGCTTTCAGCTCTCGGTAAGCTTGATACTGCAAGCGTAGATCTATGCTAAGCATAAGCTCATTACCGGGTAAAGCCGGAGTCATTACCCCTAGGTCTTTCACCAAGCGGCCCAACCTATCCTTTACCATCCGCCCCTTACCTGGCTTTCCTTTCAACCACTCATCAAAGGCCAATTCAATACCTTCAATTCCCTGCTCATCGATATTAGTAAACCCCACCACATGACTGGTCACTTCAGCTGCTGGATAAAACCGTTTTGATTCCTGCTGCAGGCCAACCCCAGGAATATTTAACGCCTCTATTTTATTTGCAAGTAATGGACTCATATGACGCTGCAGGTAAATAAATTCTTTGTTTTTATTCTTCAAAATTTTATTTTTGAGTTGGCTCTCCGTTATATTTAAATACTGAGCCAATGGGGATATATTTACTTCATCTTTAATAATTTGCTTAGGATTAAGCCAGATACTTTTTACCGGAGTACTCACGGCCAGCGGCTCACCATTACGATCTATCACCATGCCACGAAAGGCATGTATCTTGTGATCTCGCACACTGCGCCTGTCACTTTCCCCTTGCAGGAAGTCCGTTTGCAATATTTGTAATTGAGTTAAGCGCACCAACAATAATGCAAAAAACGACAAACCCAACAGCATTACAGTGTAATGCCGCCAGCTGCTTGCGCTATTCTCATATTGATTTTTAGTGGACATTATTCAAACAACCTGAATTTTATTTATTATGAGCTGTATGTTTATTTAAACTTTTACTTAATAGCCGTTCAGTTGAATCACACGCGTATTTTCTTTATTCGGAAAAAGCATATCAAGCTTTTTCCGAGCCATTTCCTCAACTCGACTAGGCGCAGCCAAAGTACTGTATTCAAGCATTAATCGCCCATATTCTTCTTGCAACTGTGTATGAGCCTGCCCTAATTTCTGCCATTCATGAGCCAATTGCCGATTACTAAAACTGCAATAAACAACCAATACTGCACAAATCATTAAAAAGACAGCAACAAACTTACTTGGCAGAAACTTCATTTAATATCCAAACTTAAAGCAGTTTTTCAGCAATACGCATAATGGCGCTGCGCGATCGAACATTAGCCTCTATTTCTTCCTTACTGGCTTTAACCGCTTTGCCAATATGCTTTAGCTCTTTAGGAAAATCTTTATCCATAAATGGAATTTCCGGTGGCAACTGAGGGCCTTTTTCCTTAAAACGTATAAAGCGTTTCACCATTCTGTCTTCCAGAGAATGAAAGCTGATTACCACCAAACGGCCAGACTTATCTAAACATTCAAATGCTGTTTGTAAACCGCTCTCAAGATCCCCTAGCTCATTGTTCAAAAAGATTCTAATTCCTTGGAAAGCTCTCGTGGCAGGATGCTTATTCTTTTCCCATTTAGGGTGTGCTTCTTTAATCACGGCAGCTAAATCTAATGTCCCCTCAAATGGCTCCACTTCTCGTCGCATCACTATGGCTTTTGCTAAACGACGACTGCAGCGCTCTTCGCCAAACTGGTAAAATACATCTGCAATTTCTTCTTCTTTTGCGCTTGCTATCCATTCTTGGGCAGTTAAGCCTGAACTCGTATCCATTCGCATATCAAGAGGACCATTCCTCATAAAGCTAAAACCGCGCTCAGCCTCATCAAGTTGAGGACTGCTCACGCCCAGATCCATTAAAATACCCGCCACTGGCTTGCCATTGCTATGATCGCTGATCCATTGCGACATATCCGCAAAGGATCCGTGGCAGATTTGAAAACGACTATCAGCTGCTTGCAATGCTTCACCCGTGGCAATAGCTCTTGGGTCTTTATCGATACCAATTAAGCGACCTTTTTCGGACAATTTCTCCAAAATAAGGCGACTATGCCCACCACGCCCAAAGGTGCAATCTAGATACAAGCCATCAACATCCTGAACCAGTGCGTCCACCGCTTCGTGTAGCAATACCGTTATGTGTTCACTCATAAAAAAGGTTTCCACTAAATCTTGTTATGGCTAAGTAAAAACCAGCCATTATAGCGCGTACAGAGCGAAATATACTCATAAACACATAAACGCAACCGAATAAATTAAAGGGAGAAATTCATTAGCTCATCAGGCATCTGACCTTCTTCACGAATCTCAGCCAAATAGCTTTGGCGCCGCTCATCCCAATGAGCTTCATCCCACAACTCAAACTTATTGCCTTGCCCCATCATCACCATTTTCTTTTGAAGGCCCGCATACTCACGCAATGGCGCAGGCAATAACATACGACCATTAGTATCGAGCTCAATATCTGTGGCATGACCAATAATTAAACGCTGAATTCGACGTGCGGCAGGATTAAAACTAGGAAGAGCTTCTAACTTAGCTTGAATGGGCTCCCATTCATTTAGAGGATACACCAGTAAACAGGTCTCTTCTGTATCAATCGTCACAACTAGAGCGCCATCGTTGCACTCACGCAACAATTGACGGTAGCGGGCGGGTACGGCCATACGGCCTTTTGCATCCAAATTAATATTGTGCACGCCCCGAAACATGATTTTCATCACCTATGTTAGCTTTAAAAGCCAAGCCTTCACCAAGAAAGCCCACTACAACCCACTATTACCCACAAATTCTCACTTTTACACACTATAGAAACAGAAGTCTTGGTTTGCAAGTTTAGAAGTGGACAATTGAGGCTTTAGCCTAGCTCCTGGGATAGACAGGAGTTATTAGACTTAGATTGTTTAGGAATAACCGTGGGAGGAGGTTGAAAGTAAAACCCTCGCGTCGCTCAAGAAAGCGGGCGGACGGCAATGCCTGTGTTTGCATTGCCCATTTCATCCCTGGCACCTAGAATTAGACTCACCCCTGAGCGCTTCACTCCTTGCCACCCCTAGCTTCGTGAATTATGTACATTTCTAAACTTTTCGCTCATTGCCATCCCTGGCACCGCGAATTACGTTCATCCCTGAACGCAAAAACCCGCAGCTTTTTGCAAAGCTGCGGGTTTAATTTGAAGAGATAGCACTATATAAGCCGGGTCCTGTCATTTCCGAAGAAACTGCGATCATTCATCTAGGCCTTGGATCGCTCCAAGGCTCAAGCGACCTACCCGTCCTCAGCGTGGGCCACGCCTAATGAGAACCTATTTGGTCTTGCTCCGAGTGGGGTTTACCGTGCCACGAACTATTGCTAGTCGCGCGGTGCGCTCTTACCGCACCCTTTCACCCTTACCTGTGAATTCCCGAAGGAAAACCATCGGCGGTATACTCTCTGCTGCACTGGCCGTTAGCTCGCACTACCCAGACGTTATCTGGCACCCTGCCCTGTGGAGCCCGGACTTTCCTCCCCCAATTAAACTGCTTAATCTCAACAGAGCCAACCCTAAGGTTTCCTCCTCCACTAAACACAAAACTGGCGACGATCACATGGCTATCTCCGCGCGCAAGGATACGCTTACTATCCATGGCGTCAAGTGCCTAATGACGAACTATTTAGTAAACGCTCCTGCCAACTGTAATAATTATTCTTCTTTGCTTTCAAGCGCCAATTGATAAAGCTGATTCTTTTTAAAACCGGTGTATCTTGCCGCCAATGCCGCAGCCTTTTTTAAAGGCAGCTCTTCAGATAACAACACCACTAAATCCAGCGCCTCTTGAGACACTTCCATTTTTTTCTTAGAGGGCGCACCGCGAATCATCATCACAAACTCGCCACGCTGCTGATTACTATCCGCTTCCATCATGGATTGAATCTCGCCAACCGTACCCCGTAAAAATGTTTCAAAGGTTTTGGTTAACTCTCGCCCCAACACCACTTCTTTATCGGCACCGAAAACTGTCTTCAAGTCTTTCACGCTATCTAGAATACGATGCGGAGACTCATATACCACTACGGTGCGCTCTTCATTCTTAATGCTATTAAAATATTGCTGACGAGCACCTGACTTATGTGGGGTAAAGCCATCAAAAATAAATCGATCGGTGGGCAAAGCTGCCGCACATAACGCGGTAATGATGGCGCAAGGGCCCGGCACAGGCACAATATTAAAGCCCGCTTTCGCCACTTCTTGAGTCACATGAAACCCGGGGTCCGCTATCAGCGGTGTACCCGCGTCACTCACCAATGCGACATTCAAGCCCGCCTTAAGCTTTTCCAAAATAGAAGTAGCTGCATAAGCTTCATTGTGATCATGAGCTGCCATCATTGGCTTAGTTAAGCCAAGGTGATTCAGCAATCGTTTAGTGTGACGGGTATCTTCTGCGGCGATAATGTCGACTAGCTCAAGCACTTGGTGTGCACGAGTAGTGATATCAGCTAAATTTCCTATGGGAGTAGCCACCACATAGAGCTGATTGTCTGGCATAATGCGTAGCCTTCATTAATGTTAAAAATAAGTGAACTATGTTGATTTTTCGCGTCGTTGCTTTGTTCGTGTTCACACTCATATTGGCAGCCTGCTCGAGCCAGCCAAGCAAGGTGGTAACCACGCAACCAGTTCCCGTAAACGACGGGGCATTATCCGCCATTGAGTTACTAATCGCCAACTATAGATGGGTTGACGCCGAAGATAGCCTTCAAGATATAGAATTTTTTACACTATCAAAGTTAGAACAAATTCAGTACCACTGGCTTAAAGCAAAATTATCCGTAGCCCTAGGGCGTGGCGACACCGCCCTAGCCGCTCTAAACGCTGTTACCCCGGGAGACTTTTCTAAACTGCCCAATGTCAGCGCTCACGCAGCCGGCTTTTTACGCGCCTCAGCCCTTCACTTAAAAGCCCAATTTATTGCCAGCGCCCGGGAGCGTATGTTTTTATCTGGCACCCTCACCAATGAAGAAGACTACTTGCAAAACCATGAGGCCATTTGGTCAAGCTTAATGCAGGCTAGCGAGCCAAACATTGAAAGCTTTGCCAAAAAAAGCAGCACACAAACATTTAAAGGCTGGCTAGAACTTGCCCTAATCATCAAGCAAACCCAAATAGATTTAGATCGCCAGCTAAGCGCCCTGCGCAAATGGCAGGTACGTTATCACACCCACCCAGCGGCTAAGCAGCTACCTGGCGGCCTGGAGCAGCTTGAGAATTACGTACAAAGCAAAGCCAAATACGTCGCACTAATGCTGCCCTTAAGTGGCAAACTGGCCAGTACAGGCAAAGCCTTACGAGACGGTTTTTTTGCCGCTTATTACAAGGCCCAAAAAGCCGGCGCTCAAGTGCCTGATATTAAGGTGTACGATACAGCTAAAAGCCGTGATTTTTGGAACCTATACAAACAAGCAATACTCGACGGTAACGAACTGGTTATAGGTCCATTGGAAAAATCCTCAGTAGAGCGATTACAAAAAGAAGAGCGCTTACCTGTCCCCACTTTGGCACTCAACTATGGAGTGCGCGATGAAACTGAAAACCCAGAGCAACTGTATCAGTTTGGCCTAGCAGTCGAAGATGAAGCAGAGATTATGGCCCGCTACGCTCGCCAACAAGGCTATAAAAGAGCCGTTGCATTAATGCCCAAGGGACCTTGGGGTGAGCGAGTTTTTAATCGATTTAGCCAATCTTGGCAAGCTCAGGGCGGTGAATTAATTGAAGCGCAATTTTTTGATGGTAAAGGCGACTACAACAGAGTCATCAGTCATTTATTTGCTGTAAACGATAGCGAACGACGAGCTCGAAAACTACGCAAACAACTGGGAACACCCTTAGAGTTTCAAGCCAGACGCAGACAAGATGTAGACTTCATTTTTGTTGCAGCCTTGCCCAAGCAAGCCCGCCAAATCAAACCTACCTTGGCATTTAACTTTGCAAAAAACATCCCTATGCTCGCTACCTCGCAAATTTACAAGGGTGTTAAATCCCGCACCAAAGACCGCGATCTAGAGCACGTAGTGTTTTGTGATATCCCATGGATACTAGATAACGACCCAATGAGAAAAAATATCCACACCCTTTGGCCCAAGCGACACGCCAGCCTTGATCGCTTATTTGCCCTAGGTATAGACGCCTTCCAAGTCTACCCAAGACTCGGACAAATCAAACTATTGAGCTACAGCAGCATCCAAGGAAAAACCGGGCAACTAGCTATGGATCAACACGGTCAAATCATTCGCAGCTTACCTTTTGCCGTTTTCAAAAGAGGTATCGCCACGAAAACCCAAGCTGCATTTTCAATTAATCAACCACCGATCAAAGAGTCCGCCACCGATATTTAATAACTCTAGATCCAGCAATAAGGACATTGCATGTGGAATCCATTCAGCTCTCTCACTAAACGAGCCATCGGTGAGCACTTTGAAACACAAGCTTGCCGCTATCTACAGCAACAAGGCTTAGTATTTAAAGATAAAAACATCAGTTTTCGCTTTGGTGAAATTGATTTAATAATGCTAGATAATGAGCAATTGGTTTTTGTTGAAGTACGCTACCGCCGCTCCAGTGAGTTTGGTGGAAGCGCTGCCAGTGTTGATCAGCGCAAACAGGAGAAACTCATAAAAGCAGCACAGCTCTATTTGCAGAAACATTACGGCAACCAACCACCCAGCTGCCGCTTTGATGTAGTCGCCATTACTAAGGCGAAGCAAGATGTCCAGATCGACTGGATTAAAAATGCATTTTACTAACCCGTCGCACACTCTTACAAGCCCAACTCTGGCCTTTAATGTCTTAGCTGGGTATGCTTAGGCCAGAGAAATCAGAGACCTCGATATGCAATTTCAAGAGCGCATTAGCCAACATTTTCAAGACAGCATAGAAACCAAGCAAATGGCTATGGAAATGCTTGCCCCTTCTATTGAAGTAGCCAGTGAGTGCATGGTTAATTCACTGCTGAGTGGTGGTAAAATTTTAAGCTGTGGCAATGGCGGTAGCGCCGGTGATGCCCAACATTTTTCCTCTGAATTACTCAACCGATTCGAGCGAGAACGCCCAAGCTTACCGGCCATTGCTTTAACGACTGACAGCTCCACTATCACGTCTATTGCCAACGATTACCACTACAACGAAATATTCTCAAAGCAAATACGCGCACTTGGAAACAATGGAGATGTGTTACTGGCCATCTCAACCAGCGGCAACAGCGCGAATGTCTTGCAAGCTATCCAGGCCGCTCACGACCGTGAAATGCACGTAGTGGTATTATCAGGAAAAGATGGCGGCGATATCGCATCCATACTGCAAGCAGAAGACATTGAGATTAGAGTGCCTTCGGATGTAACCGCTCGCATTCAGGAAGTTCATTTACTAGCTATTCACTGTCTATGCGACCTTATCGACCTACAGCTGTTCGGCCCCTTAGACTAATCATCAAAACCAAATAACAGACATATTCTAAGCCCAATTCCCGGGCATAAAAAAACAGAGCTAATGCTCTGTTTTTTTATATCTGAATGAAAATTCTATTCTGCTGCTAATTTACTTAACAACAGATAATGAAGGCCGACCTATTGGGCGCTCTTCTTTTTTCGGTGGCGGCGTATCATCAGGATCCGGCGCACCCGCTTCATTCCCAAACACCATACCCTCACCGTTTTCTTTGGCATAAATAGCCAAAACAGCAACAATAGGCACATATATGTTTTGCGTCACACCAGAAAAACGCGCACTAAAACTCAATCCTTGATTATCAATCAAAAGATCTCGTACCGCACTGGCGTTAATATTCAATACAATTTGCCCGTCATTGACGTGCTCCATGGGCACCTGCACTTCGAAAATATTGGCATCCACTAACACATATGGCGTGAATTCATTATCTTGAATCCACTCATACAGTGCGCGCATCAAATAAGGGCGACTGGGGCTCATTCGCGCATTTCCTGCTCAGCTTCAGATAAGCTGGCTTGGAAAGATTCACGCTCAAACAAACGCTCCATATATTCATGAAGGTCTTTAGTTTGCTTTTCAGGCAACTCAATGCCCATCATTGGCAGACGCCACAATAAAGGTGCTGTGCAGCAATCCACAATACTGTAATCATCACTCATGAAGTAAGGTTTCTCACCAAAAATAGGTGACGTGCTAATTAAGCTTTCACGTAATTCTTTACGCGCAGCCGTCACAGCTTCCTCATTTTCATTAAGCAGAATAATATCGGCCAATGTGCACCAGTCACGCTGAATACGATAAAGCCATAAACGACTTTCCGCACGTGCAACTGGATAAACAGGTAGTAATGGTGGATGCGGGAAACGCTCATCCAAGTATTCCATCATAATACCGGTTTCATACAAAACTAATTCACGGTCAACCAAAGTAGGAATTTGGTTGTACGGATTTAAAGAGCGCAAATCTTCAGGTATGTTTTCTGAGTCCACATCGTGAACCTCAACCGCAACACCTTTCTCGGCTAAGACAATACGTACACGATGGCAATATAGATCATCGCCATCAGAGTAAAAGGTCATGGAAGAGCGTTTAGCGACAACAGCCATAAAGGTTTTCCTCACCTTAAAAACAAAAAAATCGGTGGCTGATTATATACCAACCACCGAGTCTTGGGGGATTTTTATTCCTAATTACACAGTACTAAAGGGCCAGAAATATTTCTTACCCGTCAGTAAAACGTTTAATCAGTGAATGCCTCTCCAGAATTCGCGGTTCAAATAATAAACCGGAATAAACAAGATAGCCAAGAACAACAACACCCAGAAACCAATACTGCGACGCTCAAGCGCCATAGGCTCAGCCATATACACTAAGAAGTTGGTTATATCTGCTACCGCTTTATCAAAGCCTTTAGCATCTAACTGACCTTCTTCTTCAAGGTACAATACTTCAATAGGGTGACCATCATGATCTGTCTTGGCGCAAGAATCTTCTTCCAACTCTCGACCAGTAAGAGGATCAAATCCAGTAACAACAGAAGCACAACCCTTAACCTGCTTACCTTGCAGCCCTTCAAGTACATGAGGCATACCCACATCCTTAAACACCGCGTTATTTACGCCGTAAGGACGAGAGTCATCTTCATAGAAGCTACGTAGGTAGGTGTAGATCCAATCCGCACCACGAACACGAGCAACCAAAGTTAAGTCAGGAGGTGTAGCACCAAACCACTTCTTAGAGTCTTCGGGGCGCATGGCAATCTTCATAAGCATGCCGATGTTTTCACCACTAAAAACCAAGTTTTCAGACATTATATCTTCAGGGATACCTAGATCACGTGCCACTCGGTTGTAACGAGCAAACTTAGTACTGTGACAACCCATGCAGTAGTTAGCAAAATACTTTGCGCCGCGCTGCAGTGAAGCCTTATCTTCCAAATCAACCTTCATCTCATCAAGATGAACACCGCCACCAGATGCCAGCGTAAGCGCTGGCAAAAGAGCAAATACTAAAGCGATTAATGTTTTCATTAGCCTGTCACCCTCTCTGGAACGGGTTTAGTTTTTTCTTTCGCTGAAATAAAGGGCATCGTGATAAACCACGCAAAATACACAACGGTGCTGATTAATCCCAATTTCGCATATATACCCGTTGCTGGCTGAGTGCCCAACCAAGTTAGCAAGACAAAGAACAAACCAAACAACACTAAGTTGATGCGAGAAATCCAGCCTTTATAGCGCCAGGATTTAACCGGACTACGGTCCAACCAAGGCAACACAAACAAGATAGCAATAGAGGCTGCCATTAAAATAACGCCAAATAGCTTATCGGGTACCACACGTAAAATGGTATAAAAAGCACCAAAATACCATGTAGGCGCAATATGAGCCGGTGTTTTCAAACCATTGGCTTCTTCGAAGTTAGCATGCTCTAGGAAATAACCATTTCCTTCAGGCCAAAAGAAAAGCACAAAACAAAATACAAACAAGAACACCACAATACCCACAAGGTCATGAACCGTGTAATAAGGGTGAAAAGGAACACCATCTAAAGGACGACCTTCTTCATCTTTATACTTTTTGATATCAACGCCATCAGGGTTGTTTGAACCCACTTCATGCAGTGCCACAATGTGCAAGAAGACAAGCGCCACAATCACCAATGGCAAGGCAATTACATGCAACGCAAAGAAACGGTTTAGTGTGATACCTGAGATTAAGAAATCACCTTTAATCCAAGTTACCAACTCATCACCCACCACTGGAATTGCACCAAATAGAGAGATAATTACCTGAGCACCCCAGTAAGACATTTGACCCCAAGGCAATACATAACCCATAAAGGCTTCAGCCATCAGCGCTACATATATGAACATACCAAAGATCCAGATAAGCTCACGAGGCTTTTGGTAAGAACCGTACATCAAGCCACGGAACATATGCATATAGATCACGATAAAGAAGAATGAAGCGCCAGTTGAGTGCATGTAGCGAATTAACCAGCCAAATTCCACATCACGCATAATGTATTCAACCGAAGCGAATGCGTCTTCTGAAGTAGGTGTAAAAGACATTGTCAACCAAACACCCGTTAGGATCTGGTTAGCCAACATCAAGAAAGCAAACACACCGAAGAAGTACCAAAAGTTAAAGTTCTTCGGGGCATAGTACTTAGACATATGCTTTTCAAATGTGGCCGTTAGTGGAATACGATGATCCACCCAACCCATAAAATCTGACATTTTACTCATTATGAATTCTCCTCATCCACACCAATAACCAAGGTGTTCTCATCCAAATAAGAATGAGGCGGAATTTTCAGGTTCTTACCTGCAGGCGAACCTTTAAATACACGTCCAGATAAATCAAAACGAGAACCGTGACAAGGACAGAAAAAACCACCCTTCCAATCTTCTTGGAAAGCTTCCGGTTTCACTTCTGCATAAAGCTTTGGCGCACAACCAAGGTGAGTACAAACACCCTCGATCACAACCAAGTCTTCCTTACGAGAACGGTAAACATTATTTGCGTATTCAGGCTGCTGGTCAGTCACTGTATTTTGAGGATCTTTCAGGTTATCTGCTAAACCTTCTAAGAAACCAATAGCCTCGTCAGTACGACGAACCACATACACTGGCTTACCACGCCATTCCACAACAATCATGGAACCTGGCTCTACTTTACTTACGTCTGCTTTGGCAGGTGCGCCTGCAGCTTTAGCCTTTTCACTTGGATTCCAAGATTTAACAAAAGGTATAGCTACACCAACAGCACCTACACCACCACCCACCGCGGTTGTTGCGATGAGGAAGCGGCGTCGGCCATTATTTACGCCATCATTACTCATTCAGGCATTCTCCCATCCACTTTTTAAAATTCTGTAAAACTTAGCCACTTTTTATAACACTCGCCGTACAAATAACAAGGGGTGGCGAATAAAGGGCTTTTTTTGACCAACATCCCTGAAAAACAGAAAAATCGGACACTCATCAAAAATTGCGGCCAAATGATAATGAAATGTAAGGACACTGACAAGGAGCCAGATCAATTAACACTACCTAATTCGGAGTATAAGCCCTTGTTTTAACTGTAAAAAAAAACGCCCAGATGCAGAGCACCTGAGCGTTTTTTGCGAAACAGCAATAAATTGCGATTAACGCTTTGAGAACTGAGGCTTCTTACGTGCTTTACGTAGGCCAACCTTCTTACGTTCAACTTCACGGCTATCACGAGTAACATAACCCGCAGCACGTAGAGAAGGACGTAGAGTCTCATCGTAATCCATCAATGCACGAGTAATACCGTGACGAATAGCACCGGCTTGACCAGAAGCACCACCACCTTTAACAGTGATGTATAGGTCAAATTTCTCTAGGTTTTCAGTCAACGTTAAAGGCTGACGTACGACCATACGAGAAGTTTCGCGACCAAAGTACTCTTCTAGAGAGCGCTTATTGACAACGATTTGACCAGTGCCTGGACGCATGAAAACACGCGCGGTAGAAGACTTACGACGACCAGTACCGTAGTTTTGAGCTGTAGCCATGATAATTCCCTTAAACCTTCAATTCTTTTGGTTGTTGTGCAGCGTGTGGATGCTCAGTACCAGCATACACTTTCAATTTAGTGAACATTGCACGACCAAGAGGGTTCTTAGGAAGCATGCCTTTAACAGCTAGTTCAACTACACGACCAGGTTTACGATCTTGCAGATCGCTAAAGTTGATCTCACGGATACCACCTGGGTAACCTGTGTGACGGTAGTACATCTTGTCCTGTGCTTTCGCACCGGTTACCGCAACTTTATCCGCATTGATTACGATGATGTTATCACCAGTATCAACGTGAGGCGTGTATTCTGGCTTGTGCTTGCCGCGTAAACGAAGAGCGATAGCAGAAGCTAGACGACCAAGTGTTTGGCCTTCTGCATCAACGATCAACCATTCGCGTTTTACTGTTTCGGGTTTTGCTGTATACGTTTTCATATTCATTTTTTTCCGCCTAATCAGGTAACTACCAACTTCATGTCTAAATCGGCTGGTAACCGTTTTAGGGCTTCGTCGGGGGAAACGAGGCGCGGATTATACGAGATAGAAAGGTGAATATCACCCCCTTTTTCAATATTTCCCACATTAGTTTGAACAGCTCGGTAATTAACCTAATAGCGCTCACCCTCCTTGAAATGAGTCAGGCCATAGGTCAGAGCAAGCAGCGTCACCACTGCATTGAGCAATATTACCGCCACCAAATGACTCTGCTGTGAAGGGTCTTGGTCATAGCCCAATACGCCCCCCACATAATAAGCTAGAGCGGAGCTGAAGAAGGTGACTAACAACATACAAATAAGGTAGTAACCACGACCATCATCCAACTTTAAGGTAGACGCAAGAATAAGCTGACCAAAATACCGAAACAATGCAAAGCACATAGCCATGGTGACGAACAAAGTTAAGATGAAATACAGAGTCATATTTACTCCCGACAGGTCATTTAAATGCCTGAGGTAAGCCTAATACAGATAAGCAAATGCTCAAGGTTTGAAAGCAGGAAGTGTTACAATTATTTATTTCAATGAGGGCACAGCTATAAACAGCCACTCACACCACCAATATTTGGGGTTATGAGTGACTATTTTAAGCTAACATTTTAGTGCTCGCGGGTAGCCAGGAATTTCACGTCAGGATGACGATCCTGAGCCAGATTCAAATTCACCATGGTCGGAGCAACATAGGTAAGGCTGCCACTGCCATCTAGGGCTAGGTTGTCATGAGCCTTTTTCTCAAAAGCACTGAGTACCTGCTTATCATCACATTCAATCCAACGGGCTGTGGCCACGCTTATAGGTTCGTATATGGCTGCCACCTTGTACTCATCCTTAAGACGCTGCGCCACCACATCAAACTGCAACGGGCCCACGGCACCCACTATCAGGTCGTTATTTCTAAGGGGGCGAAACACCTGTACAGCACCCTCTTCAGACAGCTGAATAATACCCTTGAGTAACTGCTTTTGCTTAAGCGGGTCTTTTAAACGAATACGTTTAAACAATTCTGGAGCAAAGTTAGGAATGCCTGTGAACTTTAATTCTTCACCCTGGGTAAAAGCATCACCTATTTGAATGGAGCCATGATTGTGCAATCCAATAATATCACCAGGGAATGCCTCTTCCACCGCTGCACGATCACCTGCCATAAATGTCAGAGCATCGTTGAAACGAACATCCTTACCTATACGAACATGCCTTGCTTTCATGCCTTTTGTATACTGACCTGAAACAATGCGCATAAAGGCAATACGGTCACGATGATGAGGGTCCATATTGGCTTGAATCTTAAAGACAAAACCACTGAATTTTTCCTCGGTTGGCTCCACATCACGATGCTCGGTCTTACGCGAAATAGGCTTGGGCGCCCATTTAGTTAAGCCATCCAGCACATGATCCACACCAAAGTTACCCAAGGCAGTACCAAAATAAACAGGAGTCAGTTCGCCAGCCAGAAACAATTCACGGTCAAATTCGTGACTTGCACCACGCACCAACTCAATTTCTTCTCGCAGATCGTCGGTGTAATTCCCCAGTGCTTCGGCCACCTCAGGGCTATTAATTCCCTTAATAACGCGTCGATCTTGGATTTTATGTCCTTGACCGGTGGAGTATAAAATCACTTCATCATCATAAAGGTGATATACCCCTTTAAATTCCTTCCCCATACCAATGGGCCAAGTGATTGGTGCACAAGCAATATTTAATACATCTTCCACTTCATCCATTAAATCCACTGGATCACGGGTATCACGATCCAACTTATTCATAAAGGTAACGATGGGGGTATCGCGTAAACGGGTAACTTCCATTAATTTAATAGTACGTTGCTCAACACCCTTAGCGGCATCGATAACCATCAAGCAGGAATCCACTGCTGTAAGCGTACGGTAAGTATCTTCAGAGAAATCCTCGTGTCCAGGCGTATCCAGCAAGTTCACTAGGCAACCGGCAAATGGAAATTGCATCACAGAGGTGGTCACCGAGATGCCACGGTCTTTTTCCATTTGCATCCAGTCCGACTTAGCAAACTGGCCAGACTTTTTACCCTTTACAGTACCCGCTTGCTGAATGGCGTTGCCAAATAACAATACCTTTTCAGTAATGGTGGTTTTACCCGCATCGGGGTGCGAAATAATTGCGAAGGTGCGACGCTTGTCCACCTCAGCAGATAAATTACTCATAATTTCAGCTTTGTTAATATAAAATTGTCGCGCATTATATCCGCCAAACTACCAAGATACGAGCCGTTCCCTTGCACAATGCCTCAGAGTTAATTTACAACCTTAAACGCTTGGCCATTTTACGGCTCGTTACCTGTGTCGGGATTATGGTTTCCCTGTTAATTCTGGGCTTTGACATTAATTACCAGTTTCAGCAGCAGGCCGCCTGGGGCATCTTAAGTTTAATGACAATATTAAGCTTGGTGAATTTATCCCGTGCCCGCGCTCAAAAGGCCCTGGCCTATGAAGTGTTCAGCTACCTATTAATAGACAGCGTACTCATTGTTGCGCTCATGTATTTCACTGGCGGCGCCAACAATCCTTTCATCACCTATTTGCTGGTGCCCATTGTCATTAGCGCCGCCACACTTAGCTGGGTCCTCACTTGGATATTATGTGTGCTGGCCATGCTGGCGTACGGAGGCCTGTTATTTTTTTATGTGCCTCTGGCATCGCTAAATTCACAACTGGCGCAACTAGGGTTAAGTCTCCATATTGTCGGTATGTGGTTAACGTTTGTCTTAAGCGCACTTTTTATTGCCTACTTTGTGGTGGAAATGGCACTTCAGAGCCGCCACCAAGCCAAGCAAGTTGCCCACTTTCGTGAACAAAGCATTCAAAATGAACACCTCATGTTGTTGGCCAGTCAAGCCGCCAGCACAGCCCATGAGCTGGGCACCCCTTTAACAACACTTAAAATCCTTACCCATGAGTTACTGCAACAAAGCGAGGACAATAATACCCAAGCCGACCTAGAGCTCATGATCACTCAAATCGATTTATGCAAAAATAAGCTCAATAACCTAAGCCAGCAAGATAGCCTTAAACAGAGTCCTTGCCAGGACTTGCTGAGCTTAATAGATAACACGTTGCAGCAATGGCTATTGATGCGCCCCAGCGCCGAATACAATTGGCAAGAAAAAACGGCCAGTTCAAGCCCAACCGTTCAATACCCACAAGTTTTACAACAAGCCATCATAAATTTGTTAGATAATGCTATGGATGCCAGCAAAGACAGTTTAAAGGTCAGCTTAAAGTGGACACAGGAAAGCTGGATATTTCAAATTAAAGACACGGGACCCGGTCTTCATCAGGAGTTTACCTTGCCTAATTCTCCGGTTAACTCCCAGCAAGGCATGGGCATAGGTTTAATGCTCAGCCATAGCAGCATTCAACGCTTGGGTGGAAAAGTCACCCTGATTAACGACACATCGGGAGGCTGCCTAACTGAAATTAAAATGCCTTTTTCACAGAAGCAACCAGACCAACCATACTGAGACAGTGAAATGGATGTAAACAAACACATGCTCATTATTGACGATGACGCCACCTTGCTTTTGGTACTCGAGCGCGCCATGAGCCGTAGAGGCTTCAAGGTAAGTTGCGCTCAAACTGGCGAGCAAGCACTTGAACGATGCTTGGCATCTCCACCTACTCACATATCACTGGATTTAAAACTCAGCGAAGAAACGGGCCTACATTTAATTCCCCAATTAAAAGCCATGGCCCCAGAATCGATTATTGTCATGCTCACCGCCTATGCCAGTATTGCCACGGCCGTGGATGCCATAAAATTGGGCGCTCACCAATATCTATGTAAACCCGTGGATGCTGATCAACTACTGGCGGCATTTAAAGATGACACCGGCAGCAAAGTATTGCCCCTAGCAACTGAGCCACAGGAAAACCCCACATCAGTGAAACGCCTCGAATGGGAAATGATCCAACAAAGCTTAAATAACAATCAAGGCAATGTTTCAGCAACCGCTCGCGAGCTCGGCATGCATCGACGCACCCTGCAGCGCAAATTATTAAAGCACCCGGTTAAGCAGTAACCCCCCAAGTATTTTTACCTTCACTTCAATTGCGGCCATGAACCTGCACTAAGCTAAAGAGTATGCCTCCCCAGACTGCTGGTTATTTAAGCGCTTTTTCGGTAACCTACGCGCCCATTTTCCCTAGCCAAGCAATGGTCCTTGAACGCCTTAATTATCAGTGGGCATTTAGCGGCCTTGGCAGTATCCAGATTTCTGAATTACCGCCATTAACATAGAGAGCCAGATGTTTAATCTCATTGGAAAAACCACAGAAAACCCCAAAAACGACATACTGTCCGGGTTAACCGTTGCCTTGGCTTTAGTGCCAGAAGCCGTAGCCTTTGCCTTTGTGGCAGGGGTCAATCCACTGGTTGGGCTATATGCAGCCTTTATGGTGGGCTTAATTACCTCTATTTTTGGTGGCCGTCCAGGCATGATCAGTGGTGCCACAGGCGCTATGGCAGTTGTAATGGTCGCGCTGGTTGCCGATCACGGTGTGCAGTATTTATTTGCAGCAGTAGTGCTTACGGGCGTCATTCAAATGGCCTTTGGCATATTTAAACTGGGTAAGTTTATTCGCTTAGTACCACAGCCTGTGATGCTGGGCTTTGTAAACGGCTTAGCCATTGTGATTTTCTTAAGCCAAGTAGGGCAGCTTAAATTTATTAACGAAGAAGGCAATCTTGCTTGGCTAGAAGGCAATGCCATGATAATTATGCTGGCACTTATTGCAGTGACCATGGCCATCATTCATTTCTTACCTAAATTAACAAAAGTAGTTCCATCTGCCCTTGTGGCCATCGTGACCGTCACTTTAGCAGCAATCTTTATGGGCCTAGAAACCCGAACAGTGGGGGATGTTGCCAATATTGCTGGTGGCCTACCTGAGTTCAGTATTCCTGATGTGCCTTTCACCATGGAAACCTTATGGATTATTTTGCCATACAGCTTCATCTTGGCAGGCGTTGGTTTAATTGAATCTTTATTGACCCTAACCCTTATTGATGAACTAACCCAAACTCGTGGCCAGGGTAATCGTGAATGTATCGCTCAGGGCGCATCTAACACAGTAAACGGTTTCTTTGGTGCCATGGGGGGTTGCGCCATGATTGGACAATCTATGATTAACATTAACTCAGGGGGCCGTGGTCGCTTATCAGGCATTACCGCTGCAGTAGCCCTTTTAATGTTTATTCTATTTGGTTCCGACATCATTGCTCAAATCCCATTGGCGGCCTTAGTGGGCGTAATGATGATGGTAGTACTGGGAACTTTTGAGTGGTCTAGCTTCCGCATCTTAAAGAAAATCCCCAAAACAGATGCCTTTGTTTTGATTCTAGTGAGCGGCGTAACCGTTGCGACCGACCTAGCCATGGCGGTTATTATCGGCGTGATCGTAGCGGCCTTAGTATTTGCTTGGGAACACGCTCAGCATATTCGTGCAGATATTAAAGAAGCAGAGGGTGTTAAAACTTATGAACTGCACGGTCCATTATTCTTTGGTTCTGCCAGCTACTTTTTGGAATTGTTCGACCCAGCCAATGACCCTAAAAACGTTGTCATTGAATTTAAATATTCTCGAGTAGCCGATCACTCTGGCTTAGAAATTATCGACACCCTAGCCGATCGCTATAAGAAACTGGGCAAGACCCTAAGCCTTAAGCACCTAAGCCCTGAGTGCCGTCAATTATTGAGAACTGCTGGCGATATGGTGGAAGTGGACGTGATCGAAGATCCGACATACCACATTGCATCAAACAAACTGGCTTAACTATTAATAGCGCAAAAATAAAAAAGGACGCATGGGCGTCCTTTTTTTGCATTCGTAATGCTTAACTTTTATTCTGGGTATTCAACACTGCCATTACGGTAATTCTCGTGTTCAAAGCGCCCCACTCCCCTGTCTATAAATTCGGTTGCCAGTCTTGGTGTCCCCGCGCGAGCTTCATCTGGAGTAATGTTAACACTGCCGCGTGGAATATTGAAAAATGCGCCAGCACCGGTGGCTACCTGTGCTTCTCCTGCTGAGGCATTACCCCAAGTAACATCCCGAGTTTGAAATGATTGAAACAAACCATCGATAGCATCGCCGTTTTCATCACCTATCATCATACTTTCAAATGTATTTAGTGCGAAACACATGGGCTCAGCCCCCAAGGATAACTCGCAGTTATCCACACCCACCTCTATAAATTCAGGGCCTATGGGAAACGTATTATTATAAAAAGGGTTGTTTACATTAAAGGCTGTGCCGTTTGGCAAACCTATCATGGTGGCTCGAACCGGATCAGGGTTCCCTTGAGCATCCACTAATGAAGAAAGCCCACTTGCAGTGAGCGGAATTGGCAACCATTCTTGATCAAAAAGATAATAGGTATAGTCCCCAGCAATTTTCACATCTATGTTGCCGGTTAAGCTATGGGCATCCATGGACATCATCCCTTTTGATTCGCCAAAACCAAATCGAAAACCAACAAAGTCATCCGTGCCGCCACTGCGATCGTAGACCCACTCAAGAAAAGGGTCCTTCATCTCAAAAGGCCGTACCGTACCGTTTTGATCTATGTAACCCATGGCGTAGTTTTTAAAATCTATGTCAGCCCCCTGCACCTCTCCAGGAATATCATACTCACCAAACACCACCTCATCGGCATTCATAACAATCTCAATATCCATGCCTAAATTTAACCGAGTAAAATCTAAGCCATCCTGATTGTATTGATCAATACCAATAAAAGCCTGCCCTTTAGTGAGCGCCAACTCTTCCTCTGACATAGGGTGTAACTCACAATGACCATTAACTGAAAATAAACAGAGAAATACCGGACAAATAACGAAGCGCATAAAGCATCCTGCTTTTTAAAAATATTTTAAAAATTCCTTATGGCTACTATTGGTAATTTTTCACGAAAGTTGAATAGGTCACCTGTCTAAATAATAAGGCGATTTACGCCATTGTTTAGACGTGACTAAGTAAGAGGTCGTATTATGAATGGAAAGGGAGAGGTTATTAATACGGACGTATCAAATTAAACTATTGAGGGTAGCCTACGTTGCCGTTGCGGTAATCTGGGTGCTCAAAACGACCCACATCTCGATCGATAAATTCAGTGGCTAAGCGAGGGGTACCTGCCGCAGCCTCATCCGGGGTTATATTTACACTGCCTCGTGGCACATTGAAAAAGGCTCCTGAGGTCGTAGCTACTTGGGTTTCACCGGCAGCGGCATTACCCCAATTTATATTTCGTGTTTGAAAAGACTGGAACAACCCCTCTATTGGGATTAAATCACCATTTGAGTCTTCCCCACCAATGAGCATGCTTTCAAAAGTGTTAAGAGGAAAACATAAATTTTGTCCGCCTAACTGACAATTTGTAACTGTGGCAGGAATATCTAGCCCTAAAAACTCAATATTAAACGTTGTTCCATTAGCCATTCCTATTGAAGTAGCCCTTATAGGGTCAGGGTCTCCATTATCATCCACCAAAGCAGATGCGCCACTAGCCTGAAGAGGTAGGTCAAAACTGCCTAAGAATCCTAGATCAACGTGATATGTAAAGTCCCCTGAAATTACTACATCGACATTACCGGTTAAGCTCTTGGCATCCATGGACATCATGCCCATGGATTCACCAAAGCCAAAACGAAAGCCCACAAAGTCATCGGTACCATTACTTCTGTCATAGGCAAATTCGAAAAAAGGATCCGTCATTTGAAATGGCCTCACCGTACCATTTTGATCGATATAGCCCATGGCATAATTATTAAATCTGATATCAGCCGTTTGAGTCTCGCCGGCCCTAGCATATTCACCAAATACCATTTCATCGGCATTCATAACAATTTCTATATCCACCCCCATATTGATTCGAGTGAAATCCAAACCATCCTGATTATATTGATCAAGACCAATAAATGCCTGTCCATCTGTTAGTGCCAATTCATTTTCTGTCATGGCCTTTAACTCAGAAAAGCTATTAGAACTCACACAGACCAGAAATAAAAAAAAGATAATACGCATAATGTATTTCTTCACTTTTTGTTTTTATTTTTGTTATTAGGGACTGCTATGAAAGCATTATGCGCAGAAGGAGTTGAATTCAATTGGCTGAGGTGACAAAGAGTTGGGCACCGGAAGTCATAACATTTAGTGAGCGTGCTCGAATAGCTCGACTTTTAAATGCTAGAATAATTTTTAATTAATGAAAAACAAAGATTTAGACCGTTTATTTATGTTTCATCTAGGGCTATATTTTAAAAAATTTTTTTGTCTTTCGAAATTATATTTACTTACCTTCCATTTAAAGTTTTGCACAAATACACATCTGAAACTGCCCAAATAAAAGTGAATAGCTCAAGGCAAGCTGCTTTGGGGGTAAGTAACGTTACCGTTACGATAATCAGGATGTTCGAATCGACCTACATTTCGGTTAATAAATTCTGTGGCCAGCCGAGGTGTACCGGCGGCCGCCTCATCCGGTGTGATATTCACACTACCTCGGGGTACATTAAAAAATGCCCCCGAAGTGGTGGCTACTCTAGCCTCACCCGTTGCATTATTACCCCAAGTAATATTTTGTGTTTGAAAAGATTGAAACAACCCTTCAATGGGAATTAAATTGCCCTCTGAATCTTCGCCACCAATGAGCATACTTTCAAAAGTATTGAGTGCATAACACAAGTTAGTACCAGCCAAATCACAATTGTTAATTTCCAAATCAATGGTTCTCGGATTAATAGCACTTTCGGGAAGCCACTCTATAAAGAGCGGGTTATCAATATTAAAGGACTTACCATTGGATATGCCGATCATTTCAGCTCTAATAGGATCTATATTACCTTGAGCATCTACTAACTCGCTGGCGCCGCTAGCTTGAAAGGTAATACCAAAGGTAGGCTCCGTAAAATCCCCCTCAATCACCACGTCTATATTACCGGTCAAACTCTTGGCATCCATGGACATCATGCCCATGGCCTCACCAAATCCAAAACGAAAACCAACAAAATCATCCGTACCGTTGCTCCTGTCATAAGCGAACTCAAAGAACGGATCTTTCATTTCAAACGGCCTTACAACGCCATCTTGATCAATATAACCCATGGCATAGTTATTAAACCTAATATCCGCCGTTTGAGTTTCTCCGGGTCGGTCGTACTCGCCAAAAACCACCTCATCGGCATTCATAACAATTTCTATATCCACGCCTACATTGATCCGAGTGAAATCCAACCCATCCTGACTATATTGATCAAGACCAATAAAGGCCTGGCCATCGGTAAGCTCAAGCTCTTCTTCACTCATAGGCTTAAGCTCAGAAAAGCTCTTTGCGCTCATGCTAATGATCACGATTAAAAAAAAGATAATACGCATAAAGTATCTCTTCACTTCTTTGTTTTTATTTTTTAGAGGGGGTCTCTTATAGACATTATGCGCAAAAAGAAGTGAAATAAATTGGCCAAGCAGCCATGAAACCCGAGGCTAATTGCCATACATTTTCATTAGACGAAAAAGTAAGGGTGGATTGGTTAAAGCCTAGGGCTATATCGCAGACATTCAGGGGAGGTTTACAATTTAAAACCGATATTTATAACGCCAAAGGAAGTGCCATCAGTACCGCGTCTTCGCGGCCGTCTTTAGAAGGGTAATAATTTTTACGTCGGCCAATTTCATTGAACCCACATTTATCGTATATATGAAGTGCAGCAAGATTGCTTTCCCGTACTTCTAAATACATATCCTTGTTACCTGAATCCACGGCTTTATCCACAAGATGTTCTAACAAGTCAGCGCCGCAGCCCTTACCCTGCAAAGATGGGTCAATACATAAGTTTAATAGCTCAGCTTCACCCACCACAAATGACACCACGCCATACCCTAAAATGCGCTGCTCATCTTCCATCACCACAGCGTATTTATTAGAGGTAACCGTTTTTTCAAAAATAGATTTAGACCAAGGAAATTCGTAGGCAGCCAGTTCAATGGCGTAAACAGCATCCAGATCAGTGGACAGCATGGGGCGAAAACTCATGTAATTTTATGTTCCTGCAGAATTTTCCAAATGCGCCGCTTTTCATCGCCGCCTGTAAGGGCAGTGGGTAGATTTGTTTTTAAAGAGACCAAGCCTTCTTCAGGTAGCCATTGCTCTGCATCATCCAGTGCAATTAGCTTACTGTAAGGACTTATTTGTTGAATTTGCTCCATGTGCTGCTGCAAGTACTTTTTAGCAACAGCCACTCCCTGATCAATATTAGGGGAGTCGATCATGGGCCAGGAAAAAATTCCTACATGACGAGGACGACGCTTCTTACCTTGTAAAAACTGAGCCAAGTTATGCACAAACTTGTGATGCTCAGGCAATAGCTCAACGTGACTGCTCACAAACCACAGTCCGGTACTGTAACACCAAAACTGTAAATTAAACCTAGGTGCTTGCTGGGGAGCCTGTCCATCAGGCGCAACAGCCGCTTCTTGTGGCTGAACATTGGGCATGGCAGCCACTGAAGGCGCAATAGAAGTCTTAAGCGCTTCACTGGCTTGAGCCATAAAGCCCGAATTCATCGGACTTTTGGAAGGAGGGACTGGAGCTGGTACAACTGACCGAGAGTCGTTGGCAACAATATCCCTTTGTATTGTTTCAGGAACAGCAACAGCAACAGCGGCTTGCACCAACAATTGCTCACGGTGAACCCAAACATCAATGCCCAGCGCATCAAGATAGGTTAACTGGGCTGCACCAAATTCCAAAGACATATGCTCAGTTATACCGCATGGGCTTGAGGATGAGCTTTATCTTTACCCGTTTCAAATTGATTTAATGCATCAATGTAAGCCTTGGCGGAGGCCACCACGATATCAGTGTCGGAGCCCAAACCATTCACGATTCGACCCGCTTTTTCCAAGCGTACCGTTACTTCACCCTGGCTATCGGTGCCACTTGTGATGGCATTAACAGAATAAAGCTGCACATTGACCCCTGATTGAGCCAGATTCTCAATCGCTTTAAAGGCAGCATCCACAGGACCGCTGCCCTCAGATTCACTTTCGTTCTCTTTACCATCGATGGAAACCGTTAATTTAGCCACAGGGATTTCACCCGTTTGACTATGAGCTTGCAAAGTAACAAGTTCGTACTTGTTGTCTTGTGTGCGCACTTCACTTACCAATGCCTGTAAGTCTTCATCAAAGATTTCGTGCTTTTTATCGGCCAGCTCTTTAAAGCGAGCAAAGGCTGTATTTAAGGCTTGGTCGGATTCAAAGGTAACACCTAATTCATTAAGACGAGCTCGGAACGCCGCTCTTCCAGAGTGTTTGCCCATAACCATTTTATTGGCGCCCCAACCTACATCTTCGGCTTTCATAATTTCATAGGTTTCTCTGTGCTTAAGCACGCCATCTTGATGAATGCCTGATTCGTGCGCAAAGGCGTTAGCACCCACAATTGCTTTGTTAGGCTGCACAGGAAAACCAGTGATAGATGAAACCATTCTTGAAATTGGAACAATCTGAGTAGCATCGATATTAGTGGTAACGTTAAATAAATCTGAACGGGTACGCAGCCCCATTACCACTTCTTCCAAGGCAGCGTTACCAGCTCGCTCACCTAGGCCATTAATAGTACATTCCACTTGGCGAGCACCATTGGCAACTGCCGACAGTGAGTTCGCCACGGCCAAACCTAAATCGTTATGACAATGAACAGAGAAAATGGCTTTGTCGGCGTTAGGAATTCGGTTTAATAAAGTCTTAATTTTATAACCAAACTCTTCTGGAATGGCATAACCCACGGTATCCGGAATATTAATGGTACGTGCACCAGCATTAATGCTGGCTTCGATGATGCGACATAAGAAATCATCATCTGAACGGCCTGCGTCCTCGCAAGAAAACTCAACATCCGCCACAAGGTTACGAGCCCGCTTAACCGCATATACCGCACGCTCGATCACTTGCTCGGGAGACATGCGTAGCTTGTACTGCATATGAATAGGACTGGTGGCAATAAAAGTATGAATACGCGCTAATTCAGCATCTAGTAAGGCTTCTGCGGCGCGATCAATATCGCCATCTACTGCACGAGCCAATGAGCACACTGTACTGGCTTTAACCGCTTGTGCGACAGCTTTAATAGAGTTGAAGTCACCAACACTAGCCGCTGCAAACCCGGCCTCGATGATGTCTACATTCATTTTTTCGAGAGATTTAGCTATACGAACCTTTTCATCCTTGGTCATTGATGCACCAGGACTTTGCTCACCATCACGCAAGGTGGTATCAAAAATTACCAATTGGCTCATATGTATTCCCCTAAAATCTTTAATCAGGTACTCAAAGCACCTAAAGCTGTACGAATTATAATCTAGAATATTCAGTGCTGCAGAATTAAAGCTATTTCAAATCCAACTGATCATTGGAAAGCTATGAAAATTTAGCAGCCAAAAGGCATTAATTTATATAAAAGGTGTTCAAGCAGATGCATTCAGGCGCCCATAATATCTACTGACGCCACAGATGCCAAGAGGCGCAACTCGTTATTGAATAGGAGTTGCGGTGAGGTTTGAGGTAATATTAAAGTTTTGCATTTTAAAACCATGAATCATGGTTTGTGGCGCATTAGGTAAGTTGCCATGAGTTAAAGTTACCGACTGAATATCCAGCTCTTTAAATTGCAACTGAGCCGTCACTGCAAAACCGGTTGGGCGATTAGTTTTATCGTCGTCGGTTAAAGTGGCTGTATCTTTATATACATAGGTACTGGCCCCGGTCATTATTTTTTCCTGCGTAGGGTTCGCTTTATTAAGCACCTTAGTTGGAGCCACATCTACAGCCAAATCAAGGTGAAGACCGTAAGCATTATCTGTTTGATTATAGCCATCTGAGGTAGTGATGTTATCAAGCGTGATACTGGTGCCTGTATCGTTAATGCTCCTACCCGCATCAGTGCTACGATTATTTTCCCAGGTAATCACGTTGGCTTTTTCACCCAGGCGTTGTTCCCAGTTTTGCTTCAAGGAAATCGTCATGCCTTGATCGCCCTTATCAACCATGTAACCTCCAGAGGCTTCACAATCTGTAATATTAGCTCCAGTGCCACCAATACAAGACTCACCGCCAGCACCGCCGGCTGTGATGACAAGTTGGGAGTCTGTTTGATAACGCTGGAAACGTAATCGGCCCAAACTATCACCAGTTTTCTTGTCCCCCCAACGAAGATTGCCAATATCCATATCGCTCCACAATTCTCCCTGCACAAGCTTTATGCCGTCATTTTCAACATCCAGGGTGTAATTACGAAAGTGGTATTCATAAACAACATCATCAGCCCAAATCCCCACTACTCGGTCATTGTTCGCGTCACCATCATTGTAATTCAAAATATTGGTGGATAATCCAAAGTTTGCATCGGTAATAAGAAGGTCACCATCAAAACTAAGGCCGCTACCAGTGGCACCACCCGTAGTCATCTTAATGCCACCATTTACGGTAAAGTCATATGAGGGAAATATACCTAGAGGCAGTAATAGTTCCGAACCACCTTGTAAGGTGCCGTTGTTTTTCGGATCATCTGATGCTTTACCCACTTTAAAACCATCAATGGAATAACTACCTTGATAATCCACTAAGCCCAGGGCCAAGTAATTTTCAGAGCCGTCATTTCTTATATCAATAGAGGCATAACCCTTACCATGAGCCTGAAAATTACTAATATTTATGGTATTTAGGTCTTCTGTATAAGATAGGTCCGCGGCCAAATTCCATTCTTGATAAAGACTTAAGCCATCACTGGTACTGGTTACGCCGGAGTAAAAATCAGTTTGTTCTGCGAGGGTAAATGTTTGGCCAGCCCAAGCAATACCAGGGGCCAGTTTCATAATGTTTTGATAAAGCACTGAATCATGTGTGCCATCTTCAAGGGTGTAGTCTACTTCAAAGCTACCTAGAGTTTGTGAGCCAATCTGAACTGAATCAGCCTTAAAGTTCCCTACGACGGAATCAACTTGAATGGCAATGTGATCACCAATAACCGGATCCGCGGTACCTATATCCAGGGTTAGCCCGGTGGTAGTGACTGCGCCACTCATATCAGCAATATGAAGCGCCGAATCATCTGTATAAGTTAGGTAGTTAGCGGAAGCGGTATCTATCTCAAAATAAGAATCAATGGTGATCCCGACGCCTGTACGGCCGCCACCAAAAACATGAACATAAGAATCTTTAAATGCCATGGCGCCAGATACCTGACCTAATGTATCAACGCCACAGTTTTCTGTCTCTGCAAAACACAACCCACCCAAATTAAAACTATAACTGGCAGAAGGAATACCAAACACCAGCCCAGCTTTACCCGAAAAATCCATAACATCTATTGTCATGTCAGTAACAGTTGCGCTGTATGATAGATCATCCACTAACATGGTATGACCATTAGTTTGCCAACGCATATCTGAGTTTGTGATATCGGTTTGGCTATTAATTATAAATCCACCCGTACCCAATACAGCATTACCACCGCCCTGAATCTTAATTTCGCTTGTGCCTTCGTAGTCATACATAAAGGTACCGAAACTTTGGCGGGTGGCGTAACTATCTAAGGCAGAACCTCTGTGGTCTCCTACTGAGATTGAACCTAAACGTAAACGTGTAGGTTGATAAGTACTTTTTATTACTAGGCCATCCGTTCCATCCACGTCAATTTCATGCACTGTGATGGCTTGTTGGTTCGTTGCGTAGTCAGGAACATAATCAGGGGCTTCAATTGAAATATCTTTAATATCAAGAATGCCGCCACTGGTGTCGTCTTTATCGGAATAAAGCACTTCTGCTATGGTCGTTTGTTGATGAAGCTCAACCGTTAAACCAGATTGTCCGGTAACCACTTCCATTACTTCATCGTCTAGACCCACTAGCTCGCCATGACTGACCGCCGATACCATCAGGCATAAAATAGAGACTTTAAATTGCAGGACCTGCTTCATGGCGTCCCCACAGGAAAAACGAGTAAGTTACCCTTCATTTCAATAGAGCCATTTAATTCAACACCAAATATGTCTTGTTGCTGAAAGCCGGTATCTGTTGGTCGAGCTGTACTACTATTGGCAATGGTTAAACTTAGATTTTCAAACCTTACTTCATTAGGAAGGCCTATCTCTAAAACGGTTTTACCATCAGCTCCACCTAAAAAGTCAGTTACATCTCCACCAAAATTAGCATCGTCGGCAACTGTAAGTTCGCGAGCTTTTAAAGTTAATCCTTCAAATGACATCTTGCCGCGCATTTCATCTAGAATAAAATAGCCATTGGTAGAGTTGGTGTTAACTGACAGACGGGCACCACAACGGCTTACCGTCCCGGCTTCTTTTTCAGCACAAGTTCCCCACACTGCGGTCATGGGGCCAGCGCCATCAGGGTCTTTGTTAGTATAGGTATCCGTAGAAGCAAGTGGACCACCCACTTCATTTAAGCTGATATCGCCAGACAAATAAACGCCATTTTGCCCCGTGTAAGTATTAAGCTCATCATCAGAAATAGGTTCAAGTGCCAAACAATTAACTGAAAGAAGCAAAAAAAGGAACGGCACTTTATAGATCATGACTAGTTACCTTTAAGTGCTGAATCTGAAGATTGGTAATATATGAATTACCAAAGTTTACGCCGCCAACCGTCATGTCTTCGACTCGAATATTACTCTTACGACCATTTTCATAATAGTTGTTATACCAATTCCAAGTTTCAGGGTCTGATCCAGCCAATTTACCGTCATCAGAGATTGTTCCTATACTAAAAGGCAGCCCCCCAGACGTCCCATCACTTGCACTTACAGCTACAACAGAACTACTGGTTCCGGGTGGTGCTGCTATTTCATGTATTTCCAAAACAAAGTTGCCATCGAAACCAACGTCAAACGTCATGGGTTGATAAAATTCTGCATCACCCAAGGCCAACTCCAATTTAAGTTGATCAAATACAATGCCATCACCACAGGTACTACCGTCAAAGGCACAACTATCAACATAAAGTTTATCTGCGTAAAAATTAACCTGAGCTTCCATCATCATAGTACTGTCGGCAATATCATCACCATCAACGTCAATATCACCACCCCACAGACGTAAGTAGCTACCATCAAAACTGGCAGATTGGGCATGTATATTCAGATTCATATTTTTTAAGGGGTCGGCATAATCCAGATTCAAACGCATACCTATATCCATGCGTTCACCATGGTAACCAGCGACAGCTTCATTAGGCCGACTGGAACAAGTACCACTACCGGCAATTGCTGCTGCATCAGAGCAATCATAGCCCACACTACTATCAACATGAGTAGGAGCAGCAATAGATAGTACGGCCTTGTCTGTCCAGCCATTTGTACCTGTAGCTAAATCATTGCCATCAAGCATGTTGATGGTAAACGGATTACCTAAGCGGCCTAAATTAACAAGATTGCCATTCAGCGCAGTTCCATAATTACTATTGGCACCAGCAATGTAGAAGTGAGAAAGGGATACATCAACAGGTTGACCCGACTGATCTTCGATACCTGTTAACTTAAAGGTAAGGTCACCACCAAAGTCAGCATTGGCGGCATTGTATTGAAAATCTTCAAATACAAGACCGATACCTTCGCCTGAGATATCTGTCAATTCATCTTCGGCGAGCGGGCGCATCTCAGCCTGCGCAAAATGCACTGAGACAAATAGAAATGTAATAAGTGAGAATAGAACACGGAAAACCATGCTAGGCCTCGTTTTTATTTTTTTAGCCAATCACTTAAGAATACTGAGTTTTAGTGTCCATGTGTAGGGCAAGATTGTTATTAGAAGCTTGATGACATTAATTATCCGCCGCAATTTCTGTAAGTGAAAAATTGAGAGCACTCCTGTACCACTCCATTCAATCATTAAGTAGTCACTATGTGAAAGAAGACTCCAATACTCTTAAAATCAATCTAAACGATGAAGCTCAAAAATCAATTTCAGAAATATTTAAACAATACCCAATGCCGTTTTAACTCTTTAGGATCGATAGTTAGGTATTGGTAAGTGTTGAAACTAAAAAGCCCCTGATGCGCGAGCATCAGGGGCTTTTAAGTTTTTGTCTTTGTGGTTTGGCTTGTGGCTGTTTGTATATGTAATCAATTATTTGGGTAACGAGTAGAACCCTAAAAATTGCTCCTGCATTTTTAGGATACCGCCCAATCCCTGGGCACCGCGTATATGTTCCCGACACACGCTCAGTACCTACATCCTGTAGGCAAAAAAAAACCCCAACCGCGTAAGCGACTGGGGTTTCTTAGTGTTTAAAGCTTGACAATGACCTACTCTCACATGGGGAGACC
>JBALXQ010000095.1:0-3231 GCA_036960565.1 Bermanella sp. | reverse complement strand
ATAATGCTAAGACTACGGGTGGGAAGTATATATTGAACCCTAATAAGGGTTAGATTTTATTAGATCTTTTAAGTAAGTGAGGCTCTTGAACATCTCTATGAGTGCCGCATTATTTTCATTATAGATGTTCAAGAATTCTGAAGGCGTATTTACGATAGACCTTGCATCACCTGTTGGTCTTATGCTCTTTTGTATTTAGGCAAATACACTGACTGTTTGGCGACTCATTAATGTCAACTTGCCATGTTTATCCCACATGCTTGCATCTATGTGACTATAACCGTGGGCCGACGTTTTAATGTCGGCTTCGTATTGCCACCAATCATTTGCCGTGCAATCTTCGGGTTCACTTACAAAGCTTATATTCCATGCAAGTGTGCTACCTGATGTGGGGCGTTTCAATAACGCAAACACCGTTGGGGGCCAAGCATCTAGCAACGATAATAATTCACTTATCTGTATTGGCCCTTTTGCCGGCTCATGCAATTTAATAAAACCTCCTATTTTGTGCTCACCGTTACCCATAAATGGCATGTTGCCTTGTGTATAACGGTAATCAAAATACTGGGAGAAATCAGGCGTTAAACCTTGAATAAACGGAAACTCTTTTGTGTCTTGCGGTGCATGAAAACTAGGTGCGCATTGGGCTTCGATATTGATCGTGGATTCACGATCAGCTCCAAAGCTGGCTAATACCACAGCGCAAGCTTGATCATTTTGGTACGCGGTGGCTTGCACTTGAGTTGCCGCTTTGCCTTCACGTAATACTCTTACATGCACATCGCTCTCTCCTGGGGTAATTGGGGCTATAAAAGACACCATTATAGATTTTACTGGGCGGCCTTTTTCAACCAATGGCAATATTTTTTCAAATAAGATCCCTGCCACTAAACCACCAAAAGTGGCACGTCCCTGGCCCCATTTTTCAGGCACACTAACTTTATTGTCTTTACTGTTTTTTGCTGCTACTAAAGCATCGTATAAATTCATCATTAATTCCTTTTAAATGCAATTGCTTTGACTTGATACATTTTTTTTAACAACCAGGTATTCATCTAAAAATTCAATGACTTTTGTTTGATAAGCACTTGGTGCGGTTTTAAATGCGTGGGTGTGCTCAGCATTAGGCACGGTCCAAAAATCCACTTTGGTTTTGTTTTTTAACTTATCAAATAATAATTTCCCATCTTTTACTGGAGTATAAATATCTGCTTCGCCGTAAATCATTAATATATTGGGCGTGCCCACTAAATGGTCTGCAGCATGCAATGGGCGCAAGCTACGCTCGCCTTTTGGGTAAACAAGTTTAGATAAGTGGATGCCCAGTTTGGGTACCGGGTAGCGGCTCCAAAAATGCAATAGCGTGGGGAAAGCAGATTCTAAAACGGCTACTTTAAACGGGTGCTGGCTTTGGGCCATGGCGCATGCACTCATGGCTGCGCCCATAGAGCTTCCCAATACCGCAATGGGTAACTCAGGAAACTGTGTTTGCAACTCAAGGCCAGCGGCTAATACGTCTAATGGGTAATCCATGGTAGAACTGCTGCTTTCCCCAAAACCGTTTAAATCAAATACCATCACGTGGTAGCCAGCTTTACGCAGCATTTCAGCATGACCATATTTCATCCAGAAACCTTTGGCTACAACCCCCATAGGGTGGCACATTAAAACGGCCCCCTTGGCTTTTTGCCCTTGAGCTTGGTTGATATGCGCATGGGCTAATAAGGCTGATATTTTTGCCCCTGAGGTACTGGCTATGGTTAGGCGTTGCCATTGGTTTTGATCAATGTTTTCAGGCCAGCGCCATGGTTTTACAAAGCGTCCAAAAAACGGTTTTTTGAATAATGTGTAGGCGGCGTGCTTCAGCGTATCTGTCATAAGGGGCATCCATTTATTTGTGTATCAAAGCCGTAGTTTTTAGCTTAAGGCTAAGGTATACGCTCATATTAGGCATTGACCTAACAGCCTACTATAGGCAAAAATGACGGATTACATGTCAATTTTGCCTAGCAACTGAAAACAGGGAGTGTTTTGTTTAGATAGGCTTATAGTGGGTTAAAGTCTGCTGAATAAATGAAATAACCATGCGTATTACTATTTTAATGGCCGACCGCTGCTCGGCCACCAGTGTGGCGGCTACCTCAGAATTTTTTGAAACCGCTAATGCTATTTACCGATATGCGGGCAGAGAAAATGCCAACAATAATTTAAACAGCCCAGATTTATTTCAAATAGAAACCGCATCATTTGGTGGCCAAAGTGTTTCATGTACAGGAGGCATCACCCTGACCCCCATGAAAGCCATTGAAGAGGTAGAAACCCCAGAGCTGATTATTGTGCCCGGCTTTATGTTTAATATTTTAGCCCAGTTACCTGCATTGCAGGCCATGAGCCAATGGCTATTAGAAATGCACAATAAGGGCTGTTACATTGCCAATATGTGCACAGGGGCATTTGTCAGTGCGCAGGCAGGATTATTAGATGGTAAATCCGCTACCACTCACTGGGTTTTCAGCGAGCAATTCTCTCAACGTTTTCCACGGGTAAAGTTACAAACCGAGCGTACCGTCACAGATGATGGCCAAATGATGTGCTCTGGAGGCTCTACCAGTAGCAGTGATTTATTGCTGCATATTATTCGTAAGTTTTCATCGCCGCAGTTAGCAGCTGAATGTGCAAAAAAATTGTTAGTGGATATCAGCGCGCGCAGTCAAACACCGTATTCCAGTACCACCTTCAAAAAGAATCACGACGATGCAGATATATTGAAAATACAAATATGGCTAGAAAATAATTTGGCCAATAGCGTTAGCATGGAGCAGGTAACACAAGAATTTAACTTAAGCATGCGTAATTTTATTCGCCGTTTTAAAAAATCCACCGGACAAACTCCAGTACAATATCTACAAAATTTGCGTATTGAAAAAGCCAAACATTTATTGGAAAGCAGCAAGCAAGCTTTTGACCAAATCACCTATCAAGTTGGTCTGCAAGACGGAAATTCGTTTAGACGCTTATTTAAAGAAAGAGTGGGACTGCCCCCTACGGCCTATCGTAAACGTTTTGAAAATCGAGCCTAATGATATTTATTCGTCACTGCATAAGCCTATTCATAAATACAATTCTCGCGCAGCGATACGACACCTCATTCGGCGGCTTCCAGCCTGGGTATTATGTGAAGGCGTGGCGTTAGTTAATATTGTGCGTAAGCAAGAGCAGGTCGATTTGTTA
>JBALXQ010000049.1:0-41935 GCA_036960565.1 Bermanella sp. | reverse complement strand
GCAGCTTCCTTATCGATAATTTTTTCTCGCTCTGCCGGCGTAAACTCCTTAAAAAAAGGCACTTTATTCAAGATAATCAATATCTTACCGCGCCCCAAACTGTTAATCCGTTTCATTCTTAAAGCCTTTCTTAGAACATTTCCTATGCCTCAAATAATAGCTTAGCTCAGCTTTCCCTATAGGAGGCGATATTAAAATTCACTGCTAGACTAAATTACATAAAAGGACGATCCAATTCGCTTAATTCACGGTTATTAATATCATGAAGCAATTAGCGCTGTTGTTATTAGCAGCATTGGCTTTAAAGGGATATGCAGAAGAAGCTAAATCTACTTCTGCGTTAAACAATACACGCACTGAAATTAGTCAGAAGAAAACCACACTGGCCCGATTGGAGGCCTTGAGCGTATTAATGAAACGGAACCAGTTTCCCCAAGCTTTTGAACTAGCTGAGCGCTTGGTCGAGCAGTTTGAAGGGGACCCGGATTTTGACTTTAAATATGGCATGGCAGCAATAGAAACCCAACATTTCGATGAAGCCCTGTTTGCTTTTGAACGCCTGGTCATTAGCTTTCCCGATCAGCCTCGTTATCGCCTAGAATTGGCCCGCACTCATTTTTATCTGCGTAATTTAATTCGTGCTGAGATTGAATTTCATAAGGTACTGAAACAGAAACCGCCCGAGGGCGTGGTTAAAAATGTTGAAAAATTCTTAGAGCAAATTGCCGATTTGCAACGCACCGTACAACCCCGATTTATGTTTGCCTTAGATATGGCCGGCGGCTTTGATAGCAATATTAATAGCGCCACTGATGAGGAGCTTTTACTGGCGGAAGATTCCGGCGGTTTCACTGATTTAAATATTCCAGAAGACTCCCGTGAAATCAGCAGCGCTTATTACAACACCCTTTTAAACTTGGGATATGTAAGCCCATTATCTAAAACTACCTCATATGATTTACGGGTAATTTATTCAAAAAGAGCCAATAGCGAAACTGAAATTTATGACTTTGATACCGCCATGGCCGAACTGGGTTACAGCTTTTATACAGGTCCCATTCAATGGCGTGGCGCTGGCCGCTATCAATACGTTCAGCTAAATGGTGAAGAGTTTCTAAATACCACATCGTTTCAAGCCCAAAGTTATTGGCGTCTACGTAGCGGCTTCACCTATGGCTTTTCCATGAACTACGGTGACACAGTTTATGTTGAGAATGACAATGGAGACCTTACTCAGCAGCAATATATATTTTCTTTTATCAGCGCACCCAAGAAAACCAGTTGGATGATTTCTCTGCTATTTGGTGACGATGAGCCGGGTGATAAAGTAAATAACAATCATAATGGCAAAAGCTATCAGGGCTTTAATTACCGCAGCACCACCCTCTGGGGAGCGCGAGGCAGTCGCTATTGGCTTCTTGGCGTCACCAGCAGTGAGTACGACGATTTAAACCCATCATTCCCAAATAAAATTCGTAAAGATCAAACCATTAATTATGGCTATGGCTGGCGCTACGCCTTTACCTCGAGCTTCAGCATACGCAATGACTATGGCCTGACCTATTCCGACAGTGAGCTAGAAATCTATACCTATAAACGAGCTAAAGTTGAGTTTGGCCTCACCTACAGCTTTTAAAATTAAAGAATCAAGATACCGGGGGAGAACATGAAGCACATTAAATCATTCAGCCTGGTATGTAGTTTGATGCTCTTATTCATCTGCATACCCTCATACGGCGCCAGCTTGGCCGCCCATGTAATTTTAAGCAAGGGCGTGGCCACCGCCACCAGCGAGGATGGCACGGCACGAGCCCTTAAACGCCGCTCTAAAGTATTCAGCGGTGACATCATTAAAACGGGGCCACGAGGCTCGGTACAACTGCGCTTTGTGGATAAAGCGTTAATGACTATTAAAGCCAGCACCGAGATGGACATCACCAGTTACCTGTTTAATCAACAGGGCGATACCAGTAATAAAGAACAGGCGTTAATGAAGTTAGTGAAAGGTGGCTTTAGGACCATCAGTGGTAAAATAGGTAAGGGCGAAAAAAGTGCTTATAAAGTAGATACACCAGCGGCCTCCATAGGGATTCGCGGTACTAATTATGAGGTTCAGCAAGAGCCAGGCGGCGCCTTTGTTATGGCGGTTTACAGCGGAGGCATTAGCGTCGAAAACGATGCCGGCACCCTAGACCTAGGCTTAGGCAGCGACTTTAATTTCACGCGAGTGACATCAGGCTCCTCACCTGTGGGCCTATTAGAAGCCCCTGAATCTTTAAGTGTGAACGCGGCGACTGACGATAGCAGTGAGGAAGAAAGTGAAGAAGTCGCAGAAGGTGGTGACACCGAAGCAGCCTCTGGTGAAGAAGGGGATGACTCCGAAGAAGATGATGACTCCGGTACTGTGGTTGCTGGTGGCGATAGTGAAGATTCCAGCGGTGGCGACGGCGGTTCTGAAGAAGCCAGTAGCACCCAGGTAGCGCTTGCCGATTTAGACGGTGGTGTATCGGAAACCCAAGAGTTTATCGGTGATGCCATTACTCAGAAAAGTGTCGACGAGGTGGAGGAAGAAAACGCCGATCAAATCGTGAAAGCCATAGAAGATGCAGGCCTAGATAGCAGCGACCCCACCGTTATTGATGCAATAGCATCCTTGCAAGACACGGACTTACCCATCGATGAAATTCTCGATATCGTCAAATTCGCCGAAGATAATGGCTTAGATGTTTCCGACCCTAACGTTGTGGAAAATTTTGAAGATGCTGGGGGTGTCGACGCATTGGAAGATGCTATCGCTGACGGTACCGATTTAAGCGAACCCGATGCTATTCCTGAGCCTGTTGTTGATCCAGACCCAGTTGTTGACCCTAACCCGCTAGGTCTATTCGACTTTAATGATGCCTATGTCGATCTCGACCCGGTTACGAACCCACTGCCCACTGCCATCATAAGCGATGAGCAATTTAATTTGGCCAGCTCCGATAGATTGGCCATGGTGGTGATGCCACTCAATTATGATTTGGACTCAGACGGGCGGCCAACCTTTGATACTCTAGAAGCACAAATCAGCTCCCCTATGGGCATGGAACTAGGCTCTTTTACCCCGTTTGATTACAGCGCTCAAGACAGCTCTACCGGCATGAGCCTGAACTATCAGATATTTAATACCACCACAGGTGAGCTCGATGAATACGAAATTCAAATTGACGTGGATTATAACGTGGCCGCAATTGGCGATCTGGAAACCAATATTCAAGATGCCTTACAAAACGGAGACTTCACCAAAAATGGAGTGTCTATCGCCTCCCCTGGACACGTACAACTGGTGCTAGAAGCGCAAACGATTATAAATCCTACTACCAATGCCAGTATCGATGTTGAACGTTTTGTCTTTCAGCCCGTGACCGCCACCGACGAATTTATTACCGAAATGGAATTGCACTTTCGCCAAGACGGCACGCCCCAGAGTCAGCAACTGGTATTGCAGATGGGATCGGATAACCAAAATAATAATGACTGGCAAGCCAGTGTCGATATTGACGTTTTTATCGGTACAGGTTCATGGAATCAGACTGACAGCACCCCTATTTTAGTCATGCAGGAACAGCATGAAAAAGACGGCCAAATATTTGACCGCACTGAGGTCATTAATAAACCCGGGAATTCAGACAGAACCGTGAGTTCACCAACAGCGCTGGCCCTGTGTGCTGACCTTGGTATTGTGTGCGACATTCAAAAAGACGATGTGGCCGCCGGTATTAATATTCGCTGGGGTGTATGGCTAGGAACCGAAGGCAGTGGTATTAGCATTTACGAGCTGTCTGAGGATGAACTTGGCTTTACCGACAGTAGCACTCATCAAGATGAAGAAATTTTAGCATTCTGGTTAGCCGCCGAACGTGCTGATATTAACAACCTGACCGGAACCGCCAGCTTTGCCAGCACCTTTTCAAACTGTACCGATTATGGCCAGTGCATAGGGTTTGCCGATGATGGCGCGGTACGCAGTGCCGTAGGCCAGTTTGATGTGAACTTCGACAGTGGCGCCATTACCAATGGCCAGTTAAAACTGGAAACAGCCGCCTCGGAGATTAACGACCCTGACTCTCTACCCGTATCAACCTGGGATATCGGCTTCAGTGGTCAGCTGACTCTAGATTCGGAAGGGAATCAAATTCCTGAGTTTCAAAGTGGTAACGTAAACGGCACTGTGGTGGATTCCAATAACATCCTAATTTCCGACAAGATCATTGGTAATGTGGGTGGCATATTTGTCCGGCCTGGAGATGTGTTTGCCGGTGGTTATAATCTAGGTACTGCTGATGGCACCAATAAGCACGCCGCGGGGGTATTCACTTTGAACAAGCAGCCTTGAGTTAAAGCGTTAAATTAAGCTGACAAATTTAGAGCAATAAAAAAGCCCAATGAACATTTTGAAATGTCATTGGGCTTTTTTAGTTTTACGATTTCAAATTACTGAGGCGATGGAATGGCCACTACTCTTGATGTGGTTATCAAGCAGTCACGAGTACAGTTATCCACTTGCAAAGGCATATCAGCACCAGCATAAACAGTTAACATTCCAAAACCCGGATCTCTGTTTTGGGTAGTAATATAATGAGGCAAACCCACATCTTCACGTTCCCAGTAATCAAAGCTCGACTCATGACCGTGGATTGTTAACTCATAACCACTGTCACTCATGTGCGCATCAAAACCTTCATTGTCATCCCAAGGTGGCACGTGGCTTACACCTATAATGTGTTCAATCGGTTGGCCATCTTCAGCTGGTCTTTGCGCTTCATCTGTTAACCATTCACGATCAGGTGCTTTACCAAACTCGTACTGATTATCGTTATACGCCACAAAGCGAGTATTAAAATATGTAAAAGAAAAATCATAAGGCCCAAATACATCTAACCAAATATCTTTACCAAACGAGATGGAGTCATGATTACCAATGACAGGAATTATAGGGATATTCGACTTAGACATGGCTTTACACATCCATTCAAATTCAGCCTTAATTCCGGTTTCCGCAAGATCGCCCACCAATAAAGTGAAGTGAACATTTTCAAGCGTATTAATATGTTTAATGGTGTCTTCAAAGGCGCCTGGATACTGCTGAGGATCACCAATGATGGCTACTCTGTAAGAATCAGGTTTGCCATTTGCCGCTTCAAATGCAGCCAGACGCGCTAGATTCTCTTCAACCGATACACCTGGGCAATGGGCGTCGGTTTCCCAAGGACTTAATTCATATTCACAACCGGCGAGGGTAATGACAAAAAATAAAAAGATGAGTTTCTTCATTTTATACTCTCCACAAAGCTATATTAGAAATGGCGACGTAAGCCAAAACCCCAGTTAGTAATGCCTTCCAAACCTAGGTAGTCGTAGTTATCCATAAAAAATTCGGGTTCACGCACATAAGTGATCAAACCCACGTCCAGTATCGAAATGTCAAAATACACTTCTGTTTTGTCGCTTATATGTAAAATGCTCTGGTAGTTAAAGATGATGCGTAACGCCGTAGGCTTGTAATAGCCCTTTGGGTATTGATCAGGCAACTCCAGAAACAAGTCACTGTGATTGCCATACAATAAGCTGGTACCAAAATTCACTGGACTAAATTGAAAATCATGCCCCTCCACATTGAAGTCAAAACGATATGGGTTCTGGTAGCGGTAACGCAAACTAAACAAAGTCATTTCAGCGTGGTTATCAAGTTTGGGCACATAACCCATACCAGCGCTGAGGTGATGATTATCAAAAAAACTGTCGCCGTACGAAGCGTGGACCATGCCCATCAATGAACCAGATTGAAGATCTACATAACTGGCGTTTGCCCATTGAGGCAGCGCCATGAAAAAAGAGAGTAAGACAAATAGATATGATTTCATGGGCACCCTCTGCTGCTTTGTTTGAACTATGTATTTAATGAAATTGCCGTTTTTTTGTACTGGCAGTTAATGGATCGCATTAAATAGATTTCGTTCTCGCGTGAATACCCGTGAAATTGGAACAATATTGTCCATTTATGACTATTGGCACGCCTTATGATCGGGGAGTCTAGTAAACAAGGGGTTAACAGGGGGTTAAAAGAAAGTTAAAGCGTTTAAATGAGAATAGAAACTATTACGACTGTTTTTAGAACAGTCTATTAATAGTTATTTATTACTAATCATAATGGGCGAATAAGGGTATTTAACAGGCACTGAATATCAGGCAGTAGCCATTCAGGGTTTAGTTTAGACAGGTCTTGGCCCTGGTTATAGCCTTGTTGTAACAATACACATGGCATATTGGCTTGCTGGGCCGCTGCTCTATCGGCACCACTGTCTCCTACCATAAGGCAACTTTTGGGGTTCACGTTAAGATAATTAGCAGCATGTAATAATGGCATGGGGCTGGGTTTTTTCTCATCAAGACTGTCACCACCCAGCAAAATTTTAAAATAGTGGGCAATGCCTAACTTATCTAACAAACTAGGCACAAACGCTATGGGCTTATTAGTGACTAAAGCCATAGGCAGAGCGAGTTGCTGGCATTTTTCCAACAATGCCGCGGCCCCTGGGTACAAGTAACTGCTATCACACAGATAGTTTTGATAGTGTTTCAGAAAGTACTGGTGAAGAGCTTCAAGCCTGCCTGGCTCTATTCCTAAATGCTGAATCGCTCTTTGTATTAACTTAACACTGCCATTCCCTACCCATAAACGAACCTGTTCAGCGCTCACTTGTTGTAAAGGGGCCTTTTCGTTTGCATACATTTCAGCAAGTGCCGCATTCAGCCCCTGACAAAGGTCCGGTACGCTATCGACTAAAGTGCCATCCAAATCAAAAATGATGGCTTTTGGGTAATCTTGAGTGAACATATTAAGGGCTAAAATTTGAAAGGTTATTTGAATGGATTAAGTAAGAGAGTACATCCCAAGCATCGTACGATGCTTGGGCTTAAAAAGGCCTAGGCAGTGCCCTTGGCTATTTCTTCACGCATCTTGGTGATGGTTTGCGCATAATCAGGTGAGTTAAAAATGGCTGATCCCGCAACAAACGTATCGGCGCCGGCGGCGGCAATTTCAGCGATATTATCTACTTTTACACCACCATCTACTTCTAATCGAATATCCAGGCCACTTTCATCAATTAGGCTGCGTACAGCTCTTAACTTATTTAAAGTGGATGGAATAAAGCTTTGACCGCCAAAGCCTGGATTCACCGACATTAATAACACCATGTCGAGCTTATCCATCACATGATCTAAATAGTGAAGCGGTGTGGCTGGGTTAAATACCAGCCCTGCCTTACAGCCTGCATCTTTTATAAGTTGCAAAGAACGATCCACATGGTCGCTGGCATCTGGGTGAAAAGTTATATACGTGGCACCGGCTTTAATAAATTCGGTGATCATGTGATCCACCGGTTTTACCATTAAATGCACATCAATAGGTGCCGTCACGCCGTGATCTCGCAAGGCTTTACACACCATAGGGCCAATGGTCAGGTTAGGCACATAATGATTATCCATCACGTCAAAATGCACAATATCAGCACCGGCAGCCAATACATTATCTACATCTTGCCCAAGATTGGCGAAGTTGGCAGACAGGATGGATGGGGCAATTAAAGGGGCTTTTTTTGAGGCGTGGCTCATGATTTCTCTCTAATCAAATCAAATCGAGGCATTGTAACCTAATAGGTCGTGGCAAGTGTACGCCGAATTAGTTAAATAAAATGGCAGGCACATATTTTTAAAATAGCCTCAAATGGCAACTGCATAGCAACATTTTTCATGAGTTCACATGGTTTAACCATCACGAGTATAGGGTCCAGTGGTTCATTGCATTTCAAAAGTAACTTGATTACCCTGCGCCGCGATTTCTATCCTGTAGTACACCTATAATTAAATAATTACAAAGGTGATTACGAGATACCCCTTTATGTGTTGTATACCGATTCCCTGTGAATTAAATAACAATAAAGGTGTTTGCGAGGAGCTCCTTTACCTGTTGTATGCGGATTCCTTGTGGATTAAACAATAACAAAGGTGATCAAGATGTACCCTTTACGTGTTGTATGTGCATTTATTGTGCTTGCCACCCTAGCCGCGATATTAACCCCTATTGCCTTGCTGCGCCCCAAGCACCGCAACAACATGGGCGATATTTGCAGCATCGTTACTCGGGTTTTATATGCATATTGGGGGACAAAACTTGAAATAGAAAACGAGCACAGGCTCAACCCAGACCAACCTAGTATTATCATAAGCAACCATCAAGACACCGAGGATATGTTTTTCGCAGAAAGCATCGTAAAACGCGGCACGGTTACCTTGGGAAAATGGGAGTTACTGTATATCCCTTTCATTGGCTGGCTATTTTTTCTAGCTGGCAATATTACTATTAAGCGGGCGAAAAAAGAAAAAGCGCAACATGCCTTGAGCGTGGCCGCTAGAAAAATGCAGGAAGAGAGTTTGTCGGTTTTAATATTTCCAGAAGGGACTCGAAATTGGGGTAAGCCCCTGCCTTTCAAATTAGGCGCCTTTAAACTGGCCATTGAAGCCCAAGCGCCCATTCAGCCCGTTTGTTTTTCCCTTAGAAAAAACACAATGAATTACAATAAATGGCGTTCGGGAACGGTAAAGGTTAAATGCCTAGAGCCCATCAGCACTGCAGGGCTCACACAAGATGACGCCATCGCTTTGGCCAGCCGCTGCCAAACATTAATAGAAACCCAGTGCATTGAAATAACGCAGTTACTCATTAATGAGCAAGCTCAAAAATAAACCGAATTATTTCCCGCGCGCCTTTCTCACCTTGTCATAGGCTGTTTGAATTTCTTGGGTTTTTTCTTTGGCTATTTTCATCATGGCTTCAGGCAGCCCTTTTGCCACTAGCTTATCTGGGTGGTGCTGGCTCATGAGTTTGCGATAAGCCTTTTTAACTTCGCTGTCAGTGGCATCGCTATTCACGCCAAGCACACCATAAGCCGTTTTTAACTCATTTCCTGTACTGGTAAAGGTTTCATTAAACTGACCACGGAACTGCTCTTGGCTGGCCCGAACCCGAGCGTGAATTAATTCAAACTGCATAGCACTTATCCCCAGCACGCGGCACACTTTATCGAGCAGGTGTTTTTCTTCTATGCTTAGCTTGCCATCGGCGTATGCCATGCTTAATTGAATTTCTAAAAACATCTGAATAAGTGAACCACGATGGCTCACCGAACGCATAAACTGCTGAAGTTCACGGGTTAAATCTAAATGGGCGCTTTTACCTTCAGTAAAATAACCAATGGCCTCGCGGCGCTGATTTTCATTTAACCCCATCTGATTCATGATGAATTGGGCTTGCTCTATTTCTTGCTGACTCACCCGACCATCACTCTTGGCCAACTGCCCCATTACCAAAAATGTCACCCGGAAAAAGATATTCTGGCTATTGCCCTTACCTATGGATGCAGGTCTATTGCGTGCATACATTTGATCAAATGCGTTACCGACCAACACACCTAAAAATAAGCCAAAAGGTCCGCCAAACATCAAACCCAGCATGGCACCAATAATTTTACCGGCTAAATGTTTGATGTTCATTTATAACGACCCTGTATCAAGGTTAAATCCTGAAAAGTTGAATGCATAATTTTAATTTTCTGTATGAGTTATTAATTCTTGCAAGCGCTCTGGCGTACCCACATCCAGCCAATACCCACAATACTGTTCGCCTGTTACTTCCTTGGCTTTCATGGCATTTTTTAGAATGGGTGCCAGCTTGAAAGTTCCTGCCTCACACTGTTCAAACAATTGCGGGTGTAAAATACTGATACCACTAAAGGTAAGTGCATCATCCTGCCCCTCTACCGTCACCACTTTATCTTTTAAATAAAAATCGCCACCGGCATTAAATTCAGGGTTCGCCACCAATACCAAATGGGCCAGACCAGCTAGCGAATGACTAACGAGGTGCCTGTAATCCATATCTAGCCAGACATCACCGTTCACCAGTAAAAAAGGCTCTTTCCCTAACAATGGCAAAGCTTTGAAAATACCGCCGCCCGTTTCAAGCGGCTCAAGCTCCTGGCTGTATTGAATATGGCAATTAAATTTTTCACCATTACCCAGGTACGCTTCTATTTGTTCGCCCAAATAAGCGTGATTAATCACAATTTGGTTAATACCAGAGGCCACCAGTTTTTCCACTTGGTGCGCAATCAAGGGCTTTCCACCCACCAACAACATGGGCTTGGGGGTATTATTGGTCAGTGGCCGCATGCGGGTGCCCAAGCCCGCAGCAAGAATCATGGCTTTCAAGACGCCTCACCTAGCACAGGGAGATCCATATTTATTTTAGGCAAGAGTCTAGTTTGCAGCCACATATGAAACTCAGAAAGCGCATCATATTGAGAACTCACTTCTACAATGTAGGCAAGGGTAAGAGGAATATCGTTTAGGTAGTCTTGCTTGCCATCACGAATGGCAAGGCGTGCAAAGATACCAGCCACTTTTATATGGCGCTGCAGCCCCATCCAATCGAACCACAAGATAAATTGCTGCTCACTAATGGCACCTATAATTTGTGCTTTTTTGGCCTTGGCAAAATAACTTTTCACCCACTCATGTACTCTTTCTTGAGGCCAAGAGATATAGCAGTCACGCAGTAAACTCACTAAATCATAGGTGATGGCTCCCTGCACGGCATCTTGAAAATCAATAATCCCAAGGCTTTTATCTTCTAACACCATGATATTACGGCTGTGGTAATCCCGATGCACCGGCACTTGAATTTGGCCCAAGGCGCTTTCACGCAACAGCTCAAAGGTATCCTTAAGAATACGTTCATCATTGGTGGTGAGTTCAAAATTAAGGTGTTCAAGCAAAAACCAGTCACGAAAAAGGGCCATTTCACGATCTAACAGCTCTTGATCATAAGGAGGCAATACATGCTGGCTATTAGCGATATGAATTAGCGAGTCCATGGCCTGATCGTACAGATCATCGGCCGACTCTTCGGTTAACAGAGGCAGTAGCAATTGATCGCCCATGTCGGCAAGCAGCATAAAACCTTGCTCAAAATCGGCTTTAATTACCTTAGGAACCGCAATCCCCTGCTCATACCAAGCCAGGGCAATTTCCACAAATACGGGGTTATCTTCTTTGTCTGGCGGCGCATCTACCGCAATGAAACTGCCATCTGTCACCGCTTGACGAAAATAACGGCGAAAGCTAGCGTCTCCAGAAACAGTTGTAAGGGAACCTTGTGCCATTGGCAGGTTCAAATCGGTGAGTGCTTGTTGCACCCAGGTTTGCAACAATTGTTGGCGTACATCCATGATGAACACTGGCCCTTATCCAGGATAAAACGTACAATTTTAGTCTTGTGCCGCACAATACCATAAGTTTAAGTTTTGATTAGGAATTTCAACCATATGCCACGCTTGGGGCTACTTTTTATTACCTTGGTGGTATCACACACTCAGGCTCAATCCAGCACGGATTTTGATCAACTAGATTGGGTCAATCGCGATCAATTACCGCCAGAACATCAAGCGCGCCTGCCTGAATTTTGCAGTGGCGATTATTTGCCTCCCTCATTGAATATCTACCAGGGCAAGGCTGTGCGCATGAGAAGTGATAGCGCCGACTATCACGAACAATCTGGCGCCAACTTTTTGGGCTCAGTGCAGCTCCAGCAGCAAGGCCAGCAGATTCAAGCCAGCTCAGCTCATTATGACCAACTGGGCGGCGAAGCAGAATTCAAGGGGGACGTGGTATATCGCAATGGCGACATCAATATGGCCGCCGATTTCCTCAATTACAATTCTCAAACCGGCTTAGCCAAGCTGCAAAATGCCCAATACGTGATTGCTCCTTTGCATTTACGTGGCGATGCAGCCAGTTTACAAATCAATGAAGATCACAGCGTATATTTGATCGACAGCAGCTACACCTTCTGCCCACCTGGCCATAATGATTGGGATATAAAGGCCAGTGAAATTAACTTGTACCAGGAAAAAAGTTACGGCGAAGCGTTTCATGCTCGTTTGCGCATCAAAGAAGTCCCTATCTTATATTTACCCTATTTTCGTTTCCCGCTGGGTAAAGGCCGTTTAAGCGGTTTCTTGAATCCGCAAATTAGCTTGAGTGCGCAGGGAATAAGCAACGGTGGCAACCTCACCCTAGATCAAACCGTTTTAAACGTTGAGCACTTTGCCACACCGTTTTATTTCAATATTGCCCCAAACTACGATGACACCCTCACGCCAAGATACCTAGATGGCCATGGGTTACTTACAGAAAATGAGTTTCGTTATTTGAATATTTTGGGGGAAGGCACCCTTAGTTTGGGCTATATCAGCAATGACAGTGCTCATATTAGTGATACCACTGGCTTAACAGTCGATGAAATAACTGATTTACAGCGCCCCAGTGAACGCTGGTCTAAGTCTTTTCATCATGTAGGCAACATTACTCAGTTTTGGCAAGATAGAGTTAATTATGAAGAGGTCAGTGATGCCGACTACTCAGATGACTTCAGCACTTTAGGTTTGATCGACCGCAGTAGCTTCCTAAAACAAAATGCCGAACTAGAATATAACGATGGGGCTTGGCAGTTTTTAACCCTGGTAGAAAAAACCCAAACCAAGGACGACACCCTTGCCGATAACGCCCAGCCTTATCACCGTCTGCCACAGGTAAATCTTGCTCGATTAAGCAGTTTTGAAACTAACCAGTTTAACTATGACTTCAATATCGAAGCGACCCGTTTTGTACGAGACCTGGTTAATGACAGTGGTACCAGTACCGTGGATGAAATAGATGGCGAGCGCTTTCATTCAGAGTTAACCCTAAGCTATCCGTTAGAAAATTCTTGGGGCTTTATCAAACCCAGTATGCAATTCATGTCTACCTCGTACAGTTTTCAAAATGTGAATAGCGCTCTTGAAGCAGCGGATTACCAGGACGAAGTAAGCCGTGATGTCCATATCGCCAGTATAGACAGCGGCCTGTATTTTGAGCGTAGCGTAAATTTGTTCCAGCAAGACTTTGTGCAGACCCTAGAACCCAGAATCATGGCGGCATACATTCCTTACGTAGATCAGAGCCAAATCCCCATCTTTGATACCACCCAAACAGATTTCAGCTACAGCCAACTATTTAGCCCTAACCGCTTCACCGGCTTTGATCGTGTTGGTGATACCCAGCAAGTTACATTTGGTTTAACTACGCGCTTTCTTAACGACACCGGCCTTGAAGTATTTAAGGCAAGTGTAGGGCAAATTCATTATTTAGAAGATCGCCGAGTACTACTAACGCCAGGAAATGCCAGCCCCACTGACAGCGAATTATTAAGTCACTCCTCTTACGCTGGTGAATTACAGTGGCTATTTTATCCAGGATGGCGCACTAAGGCCGACATCCAATTCAACCCAGATGCTGCTTCCAGCGACGATGAAACCACTTCCAGTGAGAAGGTGGAAAAAGCCAGCGCCCAATTAAATTACCAAGCTGAAAATGACTGGTTGTTTGATTTGAACTTTACTTTCGTCAAAGCAGCCTCATCAACAGAGGCAGGAACAAAGCAGGTTGGTCTGGCCTTTTTTGCTCCCATCAATGATCGCTGGGCTTTCTATGCACAAAAAAGACAAGATATCTGGTCGTATGATGAAACAGAGAAGTTAGCGAAAGAAACAGTAGAAGAGCACTACGACAGCATAGAAGGCATCGTGGGTATTGAATACCAAAACTGCTGTTGGCGCGTGCAAGCTACTTATGAAGAGCACACCCGCAGTGATGAAACCAAAGATTACCAGTACCTGATTCAAGTCCATTTTAAGGGCTTGGGCATATTGGGCACTGACACAGACAGCATGTTAGGTGAGCGCATCTTGGGCTACGATGAAAGAGAAATTCATGATTATTAAGCACTCAGATTACTTCACCAAAATTCACAATAAAAATTCAGCTTCAAGCAGGGCAATTTAATGATAACTAAAAAAAATTGGCATAGTTTTTTACTGACAAGCCTATTGTGCGTTAGCGGTATATCCCACGCACAACTTCAATCAGTAGATAGCATTGCTGCCATAGTCGATGATGACATCATCATGCGCAGCGAATTAAAAGAGCGCGTATCTGTATTAAAAAAACAAAGCCAAAAAATGCGCCTACCGCCAGATTCGGTTTTACTCCAGCAAGTTCTTGATCGCCTTATAATTGAGAGCATTCAAATGCAAATGGCTGAACGCTCAGGCATGCGCATCAGCGATCAACAACTTAATCAAACCGTAGAAAATATTGCCAAGCAAAACGGCTTGAGTTTAAAAAACTTTAAAAAAGCTCTGGAAAAAGATGGTGTTAAATATGGGCAAGCCCGAGAGCAGATTCGCCGCGAACGACTTCTTTCTGAAGTGCAGCGTTATCGTGTAGGCGATAAGATTCAAATTAGTGAGCAAGACATAGATGCCTTTCTAAATAGTGCTCGTGGAAAAACCGCCACGGGTGAAGAGTATCGTTTGGGTCACATCCTGATTCAGCTACCGACTCAGGCTAATAGAGATCAAATTAAAAAAGCTGAAAATAAATCAAAAAACCTAGTCAAAAAACTGCGTAACGGCGCCGATTTTTCTCAAACAGCTATCGCTCAATCTGAAGGTCGTAATGCTTTGAAAGGCGGTGATTTGGGCTGGCGTAAAGAAGCAGAACTACCTTCTTTGTTCGCGCATGTAGCGCCTAGCTTGGAAAAAGGTGGGGTAAGTGATCCTATTCGCAGTGCCAGTGGTTTTCACATTATTCATCTAACCGACAAGCGTGGTGGTACCACAAAGCTGGTTCAGCAAACCAAAGCTCGCCACATATTAATTCGTGAAAATGAAATTCAAAATGATGAACAGAGTAAAGCCATCATTGAAAAACTGTATCAACGCATTAAAAAAGGCGAAGACTTTGCCAAACTTGCAAAAGAGTTTAGTGATGACCCTGGTAGCAAGGTTAGCGGTGGCGATCTTAATTGGGTGAACGATGGTGACATGGTGCCTGCTTTTGAGAAGGTCATGAAAAAAACCAAAAAAGGTGGCGTGAGCAAGCCCTTTAAATCTCGTTTTGGCTGGCACATATTGCAAGTAACCGATTTCCGCAATAAAGACATGGGGCAAGAAATTCAACGCAATCAAGCCCGCCAGCTTCTGTACAGCCGACGCTTTGAAGAAGAACTACCAATTTGGTTGCGTCAGATACGCACCGAAGCCTATGTGGAAGTAAAAGATGAGCTATAGGCTTGCACTGACCGTTGGCGAACCGTCTGGCATCGGCCCAGATTTAACGGTAATGCTGGCACAGAAAAAACATGGGCATCAAATCGTAGCCATTTGCGACCCAGTTTTGCTGACACGCCGTGCTCAACATATGGGTATTGAGCTTAAGGTTAATATTTTTAACCCCAATAACAAAGAACCCGCCGCAGCCGGTGAAATATGGGTACACCCTATTTCTTTGGCTACGCCTGAGGTGATTGGCAAGCTCAACAAACTCAATGGGCAGTATGTATTAGATACCCTTGCTCATGCCGCACAGGGTTGTCTCGATGGTATATACGATGCCATGGTTACGGCGCCTGTACATAAAGGCATTATCAATGAGGCTGGCATTAAATTTTCAGGACATACCGAATTTTTAGAAGAGTACACTCACAGCAAGCAAGTAGTGATGATGCTGGCCACTGAAGGTTTAATGGTAGCTCTGGTGACCACTCACCTGCCTTTAAAAGACGTAAGTGATGCCATTACCAAAGAACGCTTATCGCAAGTAATCAATGTTCTCGACCAAGACCTTAAGCAATATTTCGCTCTCCCCAATGCTAATATTTTGGTATGTGGTTTAAACCCCCATGCTGGTGAAGGCGGTCATATGGGCATGGAAGAAATAGACATTATTGAACCTTGCTTGAGCACACTGCGCCAAAAAGGTATTACGCTTACTGGCCCACTTCCGGCCGACACCCTGTTTACCGATAAGGTACTGCAACAAGGTGATGTGGTATTAGCGATGTATCACGACCAAGGTCTACCTGTTTTGAAATTCAAAGGTTTTGGCCAAGCAGCCAATATAACTCTTGGCTTACCTATTATTCGTACCTCGGTAGATCATGGCACTGCCTTAGATTTAGCCGGTACAGGCACAGCAAATGGAGGCAGCCTTAATACGGCTATTAATTACGCTATCCATATGTCCAGTTGCCGAACCCCAGAAGGATCAGCTGTATGAATCCGCACACATTTAAAACATCCATCACCCACAAGCAAAAAGGACGATTATCATGAGTCGCCAACACATGGGCCATCAAGCTCGTAAACGCTTTGGGCAAAATTTTTTACACGACCACAATGTTATTCGTAATATCGTTAAAAGCATTCGCCCCAAGGAAGGCGATAATATTGTAGAGATTGGTCCCGGTATGGGAGCCATTACTGAATTATTATTGGAGGCCACTGAAGGCCATCTAAATGTAGTCGAGCTCGATCGTGATCTAATTCCTGGACTTAAAGTTAAATTCTTTAACAACCCGGGCTTTGTTGTTCATGAAGCCGATGCACTGAAATTTGACTTTGCAAAGTTAAAGGTTGATGAACGCCCTTTACGTATTGTCGGAAATTTACCGTACAACATTTCCACCCCATTAATATTTCACTTGCTTAGTTACTCTGGCACGGTGAAAGACATGCACTTTATGCTGCAAAAAGAAGTGGTTCAGCGGATGGCGGCGGGGCCAGGAGAAAAAAATTACGGTCGACTATCTATCATGGCTCAATATTTTTGCCAGGTTCAGCATTTATTTGATGTGGGCCCAGAGGCATTTAGTCCGGCGCCCAAAGTAGACAGCGCCATCGTGCGCCTAGCTCCTTATGAAACCCTACCGCACCCGGTTAAAGATCACCGCACATTAGAAAATGTAGTGCGCACAAGTTTCTCCATGCGCCGTAAGACACTGCGTAATAATTTAAAGAAGGTTATCAGTTCAGAGCAACTAGAAAACCTTGGTATAGACCCCTCTTTACGCCCAGAACGATTATCTCTAGCTGAATTTGTTCTCATTAGTGACTATATTTTTGACAACAAGATTGATGGGACTTATAGCGACAGCGAGAACAATAATGACTAACCAGAATGTATTGGTAGATGTGGAGACTCATTACTTAAAAAGAGAGTCTCGAGCGGATAAAAATCGTTACGTATTTAGCTATACCGTCACCATTACCAATAACTCTGAAAAGGTTGTTCAATTAATGAGTCGCCACTGGATCATTACCAATGGCGAAACTTTAAAAACTCAAGAGGTTCGCGGAGATGGTGTGATTGGCCAACAACCACAAATACCTCCAGGGGAACATTTTACCTACTCCAGTGGCACCTTAATGGAGTCACCGGTGGGCACCATGCATGGCAGTTATCACCTACAGACCGAAGAAGGTGACTACTTCCACATTGAGATTCCCGCCTTTACTCTCGCAGCTACTCACAAAGTACATTAATCATGACCAGAACTTTTGCTGTAGGTGATATTCAAGGCTGCTTAGAGCCGTTATTACGCTTACTCGATAAGGTTAACTTTGATGAAAGTCGTGATCAGCTATGGTGTGTGGGAGATTTAGTAAACAGAGGCCCTGATAGCTTGGGCACTCTAGAATTTTTACACAGCATTCGCAAAAGCACTAAGGTGGTGTTAGGTAACCACGACTTACATTTGTTGGCCATTGCCTATGGCGTAAAAAAAGTTAAAAAAGATAACGAGCTGGCCCTAATTGCAAAAAGCAAAAACGCAGATACTCTTATGGAGTGGTTACGTAAACAGCCTTTATTGCATTGGGACAAAGACAAAAAACTAGCTATGTGCCACGCAGGTATCCCTCCTATGTGGGATTTAAAAACCGCGAAAGCATTATCGAATGAAGTACAAACCGTATTAAAAAGCTCAAGCCACAAAACCATATATAAAACCATGTATGGCGATACTCCAGACGTTTGGTCAGACGATTTGCAAGGTAATGAACGTTTAAGAGTCATTATAAATTACTTCACCCGCATGCGTTTCTTAGGACCAAATGGCCAGCTTAATCTAGAAAACAAAGAGCGTGCAGACACAACCATAGATGAATATCAGCCTTGGTTTAGCTACCCACATAAATTGAAAAAAACTCGTTTGCTCTTTGGCCATTGGGCCGCGCTTGAAGGCATGTTTGATCACTCGCAAATTACCGGTTTAGACACAGGCTGTGTCTGGGGTGGTCCACTCACATTATTACATGTGGAAACAGGCAAGCGTTACCAGCAAACTCTCTAACAACAATTTGGTGATTCAATGTTTAAACACATTAATAACGAACAACTAACTGAGCTCATGACTCAGCAAAAAATTAATATTGTCGACACTCGCGATGGGCAAAGCTTTGCCGCTGGTCATATTCCGCTAGCCGAAAATTTAAACAATGAAAATGTTAACGAATACATAAATAAAACCGATAAGAGCCTCCCTGTAGTGGTGTGTTGTTACCATGGTAATTCTAGTCAAGGCGCTGCTCAGTTCTTGTTTGAGCAAGGCTTCCAACAAGCCTATAGCCTTGACGGAGGCTTTGAAGAATGGAAAACGAGACAGCCCAAAGATATTGAATCCTCTTAAAAACCAATTCGTTGATACTGCGTCACGCTTCCTTGTCATTTTAAACATGGCAAGCTTTCCCCGCCCATAGTAATTCTTTAACTCTCTTTGTAATAAGCCTAACAACCGCCTCTGATAAGGCTATATGCCTTTTTCCACATAGCGCGAATAAAAAATAAACTTTTTTTATATAAAGGGCACAACCTATGCACCATATTCCTCGAGGCATTAAAAGTTTGACGCCTTACATTCAATGCATTTGAACGTGACTAATAAAAGGGATACAGCGGACTTAAATAAGTCTAAATTTGTTACATGGAAGTAGATTTATTCGAGAGTAAGCCGATGCACAGATAAAAAATTATGGGTGAGGTTAGCAATGAGTATTTTTAATCATTATCAAGACAGATATAAAGCCACTCAAGAGGAAGTAATTAGCCTTCAAGACTACTTGCAACTCTGCAAGGAGGACCCCAGTGTCTATGCTAGTGCTTCTGAACGCATGTTATTGGCCATTGGCGAACCCGAACTGGTCGATACCTCTTCTGATTTCCGGCTAAGTCGAATTTTCTCTAATAAAATCATTAAACGCTACCCAGCCTTCAACGAGTTTTACGGTATGGAAGAAGCCGTAGAACAAATAGTCTCCTATTTTCGCCATGCAGCCCAAGGCCTTGAGGAGAGAAAACAAATACTCTATTTACTAGGGCCTGTGGGTGGTGGTAAGTCATCTTTGGCCGAACGCCTAAAGCACCTAGTGGAAAAAATACCTTTTTACGCAATACAGGGCTCCCCTGTATTTGAGTCCCCATTGGGGTTATTTAACCCAGATGAAGATGGCAACATTCTTAATGAAGACTACGGCATCCCCAAGCGATATATAAATGGCATCATGTCTCCTTGGGCCGCTAAGCGTCTGCATGAATTTAAAGGCGATATCAGCGGGTTTAAAGTAGTAAAACTTTACCCCAGTATCATTGATCAGGTGGCGGTGGCCAAAACGGAGCCGGGCGATGAAAACAACCAGGATATCTCATCCCTAGTAGGTAAGGTTGATATCCGACAATTGGAGGAATATAGCCAAGATGACCCTGATGCCTATAGCTTCTCTGGTGCACTATGTCGCGCCAACCAAGGTTTAATGGAATTTGTAGAAATGTTTAAAGCGCCTATTAAGGTGCTGCACCCACTATTAACCGCCACACAAGAAGGTAATTACAATGGCACCGAGGGCATGGGGGCCATTCCATTTGACGGCATCCTTTTGGCTCACTCCAATGAAAGTGAGTGGCAAACATTTAAAAATAATAAAACCAACGAAGCCTTCATCGACCGAGTGTATACAGTCAAAGTACCTTATTGCTTGAGGATAAGTGAAGAGGTGCATATTTATGAAAAACTGCTAAAACACAGTTCTTTGTCTAAAGCTCCCTGTGCACCTGACACCCTACTTATGCTGGCCAAATTTACAGTTCTTTCCAGAATGAAAGAACCTGAAAATTCCAGCATATACAGCAAGATGCGTATTTATGATGGCGAAAACCTAAAAGATACAGATCCTAAAGCTAAGTCCATGCAGGAGTATCATGACGGTGCCGGGGTTAATGAAGGCATGAATGGTTTATCTACCCGTTTTGCATTCAAAATTTTGTCACGAGTATTCAACTTCGATGCCAGTGAAATCGCCGCTAATCCTGTACACCTTATGTATGTACTCGAGAAGCAAATCGACCAAGAACAATTCCCACAAGAGTTAGCCGACAAGTACTTAAATTACATTAAAGAATACATGGCGCCTAAATATGTGGAATTCATTGGCAAGGAAATTCAAACCGCCTATCTTGAATCGTACAGCGAGTACGGACAAAATATATTTGACCGCTATGTCACTTATGCCGACTTGTGGATACAGGATCAAGAGTTCCGCGACCCTGAAACGGGCGAAATATTGGATCGTTCTTCTATTAATGAAGAACTTGAAAAAATAGAAAAACCAGCCGGTATCAGTAATCCTAAAGACTTCCGAAATGAAGTTGTAAATTTTGTTTTGCGATCTAGAGCTAACAATTCAGGCAAAAATACCAGCTGGCAGTCGTATGAAAAAATGCGAGCAGTTATCGAGAAAAAAATGTTCGCTAATACTGAAGACCTGCTCCCTGTCATTAGTTTCAATGCTAAAGGTTCAAACGATGATAAGAAAAAACACGATAACTTTGTGGAACGCATGATTGAGCGCGGTTATACCGAAAAACAGGTAAGACTGTTATCAGAATGGTACTTGCGAGTTCGTAAGTCTCAGTAATAAAAAGACTATTAGACATTAGTAGTTAATAAGTGAGGCTATATGAAAATCAATTATTATTGTCATTTGAATGACGGGAGGGGTTGATATGAGCTATATCATTGACCGTCGTTTGAACGGTAAAAATAAGAGCATGGTGAACCGTCAACGCTTTTTACGTCGCTATAAAAAGCACATCAAAAAAGCGGTCACCGAGGCGGTGAATAAGCGTTCAATAACTGACATGGAACGTGGAGAGAAGATCTCCATTCCTACCAAGGACACCAGCGAACCCACTTTCAGTCATGGCAGCGGTGGCATTCGAAAACGGGTCTTGCCCGGCAATAAGGAGTTTCATGCCGGCGACAAAATCCTACGCCCTAAAGGTTCGGCCGGAGGGGGTTCGGGGGAAGGGCAAGCCAGTAATCAAGGTGAAGGGGATGATGATTTTTCATTCTATATTAGCAAGGATGAATTTCTAGACTATGTCTTTGAAGATTTAGCCTTGCCAAACATGGTGAAGAAGACCCTTAATCAGCATGATGAAGTGGAGTTTCGTCGGGCCGGTTTCACCAATTCAGGTACGGCTAATAATTTGGCTATTGTTAAGTCTATGCGTGCGGCCCAAGCTAGACGTATTGCCTTATCCGCCAGTTCACGCCGCAAACTTAAAATAGCCATTGAAGATCTTGAAAAAGAAGAAAGTAAGGACATTGATTTACGCAATAAAAAAGTAATTGATGAGCTCAACCTGCACATTCAAAAACTTGAGGGGAAAATTCGAAAAATCCCCTTCATAGATACTTTTGATATTAAATATAGAAATATCATCAAAGAGCCAGTACCCAGTACCAAGGCGGTGATGTTTTGTATTATGGATGTCTCCGGCTCCATGACGCAGCAAATTAAAGATATGGCAAAAAGATTTTATATTCTGCTTTATCTGTTTTTACAAAGGAGCTATGAAAAAACTGAAGTGGTATTTATTCGTCATCACACCAGTGCTAAGGAAGTAAATGAGGAAGAATTTTTTTATTCCCGAGAGACCGGCGGCACCATAGTTTCCAGTGCATTAGAATTAATGTCTGAAATCATTCAAGACCGATACAGCCCAAATGAGTGGAATATATATGCCGCTCAAGCCAGTGATGGCGATAACTGGGATGATGATAGTCCGCAATGTGCACAAATTCTCAACACCAAGATTATGCCCATGTTGCAATATTTTGCCTATATAGAAATCACGCCCAATGCCCACCAAGCTTTGTGGCATGCCTATGAGGATATAAGGGGCAGCCTAGGTGAGCGATTTGCAATGGAACAAATTACCAGCGCCGACGATATATTCCCCATCTTCAGAGACCTATTTTCACGCAAGGTCCTTAAGGAAGCGGTATGAATAAGAAAGACGAATTAAAAAATAAAAAACGTGAACCTTTATCCGTTGGATCTGAATGGTCATTTGAATTATTAGAAACTTATGATAAAGAAATTGCCAGAATAGCGAAGGGCTTTCGATTAGATACCTACCCTAATCAAATCGAAGTCATTAGCGCAGAACAAATGATGGATGCCTATGCATCGTCAGGCATGCCTATTTCTTACCATCACTGGTCATATGGCAAACACTTTTTACATACGCAAGGTAATTACCAAAGAGGTCAGATGGGGCTGGCTTATGAAATTGTGATCAATAGTGACCCTTGCATAGCCTATTTAATGGAAGAAAATACCATGTGCATGCAGGCGTTAGTTATTGCGCATGCCTGTTATGGTCACAATTCATTTTTTAAAGGAAATTATTTATTTAAAACTTGGACTGATGCCAGTGCCATCATCGACTACCTAGTGTTCTCTCAAAATTATATAAAAAAGTGTGAAGAGCGACATGGTGTTGATGCGGTTGAGCACATTCTTGATGCGGCCCATGCATTAATGAATTACGGAGTTGATAGATATAAGCGTCCAAGACCCATCAGCGCTCATGATGAAAAACAACGACAGAAAGAACGTGAAGAGATTTTGCAACAACAAGTCAATGATTTGTGGCGAACTATCCCTCTTCAGGAAAAGTCTAAAATTAAAAAAGACAATATTTTTCCATCCGAGCCACAGGAGAATCTACTTTATTTTATAGAAAAAAATGCACCGCTATTACAGCCTTGGCAAAGAGAAATACTGAGAATTGTCAGAAAACTGGCCCAGTATTTTTATCCACAAAGACAAACTCAGGTAATGAATGAAGGCTGGGCCACTTTTTGGCACTACACATTAATTAATTCCCTATACGATGAGGGCCTGGTTACCGACGGCTTTATGATGGAGTTTTTAAATAGCCATACCAATGTAATTTTTCAACCAGGCTTTGATAGCCCATACTTCAGTGGCATCAATCCCTACACCCTAGGCTTTCATATGATGACGGACATCCGTCGTATCTGTGAAAACCCCACCGAAGAAGACAAAAAATGGTTTCCTGATATAGCGGGTAGCGATTGGCTAGACACACTTCATTTTGCCATGCAAAATTTTAAAGATGAAAGCTTTGTTTTACAGTATCTATCACCAAAACTCATTCGTGATTTAAAGTTGTTTTCTATTTTAGATGATGATCGCAAGATGCACATTCAAATAGAGGCTATCCACGATGATTCTGGTTATATCTCAGTGCGTGAAGATCTAGCCAAACAATACGACCTCTCTTATCGTGAGCCAAACATTCAGGTTTACAGTGTGGATGTAGAAGGAGATAGATCATTAACTCTGCACCATTACCGACAAAATAATATTCCCCTTAATGAAGAAAGTATGGAGGTTATCAAGCATCTTCGAACTTTATGGGGTTTCGATGTCTATCTTCATTCATTAGATGAGGAAGGTAATGTTTCAAAGTCTTATTCTTGCTCACAAAGTCACAAGACAGATGAGAGCCAGTTAGAACTTACTGAGCACTAGCCTCATAATAATTGTGTGAACCAATATTGAAATAATTAGAAGGCCAATAAAACCTTCTAATCATTTTATGCAGACATACCATGATCCTGACTATGATAAGCCCGAAAGGCTTCCATCACCTCTTTTTCACTGGGAATAGCATCTGTTCGAACTAACATAATAATACTTTGTCCATATACTTTATGGTCACCAGCGGGATGATTGCACACTTGCCCTTCTTTACTCACATACGCCAATGGCGTTCCAATATTTGCCATCATCATAGCGGTTACCACATCGCGCCATAGATCCCCTTCTAACCATAAAGAAAAACGCATGAAATGGTCATTGGCACGGGTGAACATATCTTCTATTAACACTTCTGCTCCAGGACTTTCCATTGCCCTAACCAGTATTTCAGGATAAGAGCGAATGGGACGAATAACCGATTTAACCCCAATGCGTTTTAGCCTATCTCTATTTTCATCTTCCACACACTCTACAATGACCCGATACGCCAAACCGTGTTCCTTCATTCGGTAACACAAGTCGAAAGTTAAGCTGTCACTATCCAGCTCAAATTCATCTTTTGCCAATACCAGTATATGCTCCGCTTCAGCCAAGTTTGCCTGTTTAAAATCGGCCTCATGATTGCCATGCCCCTCAACCAGATGCACGCCTAAATTTACCAGCCTAGATGGTAGGCCATCCGGATAGTCGGTATTAATAAGTACAATGGGGGTTTTCTTAGTGGCTTTATTTTCACGAATTTGTAGGGCAAATCTTTCAAAGTATTTATCAGGGTTGTACTTCGGGGTATTAATTACAGCAATGTGCTTGTTCATGAAGCCTCCAACAAGGGCGTAAACATCTTTTTATAATAAGTGAGGTGTATTTCTTATTTAAAAAACGAAAAGCATAAGCGCTATACACAAGTATAGAAGGCGCTTATTGTCCTGTTGGGATATTTATATTCAGTTATAGAATAAGAACTTGTCACTACCAAGCCACGACAACATCCTCCTGCTGAATGGCAAAACGACCCGATGTTTTATTTAATTTAGCAATTGCAAACCTGGGCTGTACCTGAGTGATGGTCGCTGTGACCTTGGTATCGTATAGCTGTGTTAGGCTTTCTTGGTCAAAATTATAAAAGGTACTGCTGCGAAATACAGTCAGCTCATCGCCAGGGCGCATGCCCACACTGCCACCTGTGTCTAAGCGCACATAATCTCCGTGAGCATCAATAATTTTGGCCATGTAAGGCTGACACCCCAAGTTACTGTTTAAATCATCCACCACGTTAGATAACAGTAACTTAACCTGAGAGCCAAAATCACTTTTCCAAAATATTGGCGTAGCAAAACCTGTTTGCACATGATTACCATAAGGCCAAATTCCCTCAGTGGCATAGGTGTTTTGAAACATTAGTGAGCCACTTATGCCATCATGCACATATACATCTAGTACAAAATTACGTAAACGTTTTTGTCGAGACAAACCCAAAAAATCTAAGGGCGCATCCCATATACGTGAGACATCCGCATTGGGGTTAATCATGGCCAAATCACGAATAACACCGCTCACCACAAATTGAGCACCCAGCTCCTTAGCCAGCTCCACACTATTACTTAAGCGCTGCAGATTATTTTGTGAAGAAGGAGCTCGGTCGACACTGGAAAACAATAAAACGTGGCCACTGTCCATGGCGTGCAATCTGTGACGACCATTTATCGTATTGGCCATAACGCCCGAGAGGCGCTGCTCTATATTAATTAGGTGACCGATAGATGACTCTTTTGGATTTTGTAAAGCAAACCCCGCGACAGCCACCGCCTTGCGATAGCCATTGCCTTGATTAACCCGACACTGACCACCCTCAAAAAATTCAGCCCGTATTTTTACCTCTAAAATACCCTGACTAATTTTTTCTTCTAAGATGCGTACATGGCGAAATTGACCGTTACTCTTCAAACTCATCTGGTCACTGGTGACTAATCCATCCACCAACATTTGCGATGAATGTATGGAGCCACCCACTTGCAAAGAAGCCTGACGCAAAGCATCACGTATGGCTTTGTCACGACTTTCTTCCAGATCCTTACCCATCGCAGCTGAGCCCACCGAGGTAAGCTCTACCGCCACTGGTGCCAAGCTAAAGAACAAACAGATAGAAAAAATAATGACTCGCATAATTATCTCCACTTATTCATTTTTGAGTACGAATTGGGGCGCAACTAATAATGTCATCAATCAACAAAATAATGATTGGTTTCGGGAATACTCGACTGGCTTTGGACTCGATTTACATCTTGATAACGACTGGTCCGTAAGCCACCACCCTTGCCATTTAGCATGATGGGGGAACGACAATCGGAATTAAATCGCATGCTGTTCTCTGTGGTTAAACAATTACGAAAACCCGCGTCAATCACCATTTCTAATATGGTTTCAACACTGCCGTCTTCTTGCACATCGGCAGAGACCACGCGGGCTCCGTGAATAAAGGTATCAACATAGCTGCGGAAGCTATCATTTTGCACAACTAAATCTCGAACGGTAGAACTACCGCTAATTTTGGCACCGTACACTCTTTCAGCCATGGAGCGATAGGCATCTAATCGACTTGCTCGAATAGCCATGAGTCGCTGCTGAACTTTACTTTGCCCTTTGGCTTTAGGATTAACTGCCCCATAACCCACCACTCTTAAAATAAGTGGCGCCACTGGATCAACCTGGGTTTCCATGGGTTTAAGCAAAGACTCTTCAGGGCCTCCAACAACATCCTCTACCTCATCTTCATCATCACCAAAGCCCAACATGCTGCAACCACTTATGGTAAACAGCAAAAGGCTCAAGCTAAGCAACCTTGCCAATTGTTTCATGCAAACACTCCTTATCAAATTCTGGATACACAAACCCCAAGTCTTGAAAAATGTATCGGCCAATTGGCATCTTTTATTAGCTTTTTTTAATTATTAATCCCAGTGACTTTTATTGAGCCCTAAATATTTTCAGCTTTGCCAGCTGAAGGCTTCACCATCAACCACCACAAACGAGCAAATATTAAACGCAATTGCCCAAACTGATTAATAATTAGCGCCAGCATAATAATGGCGGCCCCCAACCAAGTATCGCTTTGTAAATTTTCACCTGCTAGGTAAGTACCTAATAATAACGCCAACACCGGCGTCATAAGAGTGATTAAGGAAACATTGGCAGCCGACATATTATTAAGTAAATAAAAATAGCCAATAAAGCCCGCTACCGAGCCAAACGTGGCCAAATACACCACCGCCGATATGGAGTTGATACTCACCTCCTGTGGCAAGGCATCACTAAACCCCCACCAAACAAGTGCGTATACCGGTGCAGAAAGAATTAACGCCCCCGTGGTTTGAGCCAACGGATGAATAGTCTGATGCTGCGGCGCAAGTTGCAGACGCTGCAAAAGCACCGAGCTTAAACCGTGTAAATTCACACCCAATAAAAGCACCAACAACGCCACACCCATGCCACCACCTAACACCATTTGTTGTGCGAAAATGGTATACAAACCATAAATGGCCATCAGCATACACAGCACTCGGTTTAGGCTCATGCCTGAATCGGGTATCAACTTCCAGGCATACAAGATAACCACTAAAGGGGCCAATCCCCACACCACTGCAATTAAGCCACTTGCCAAAATTTGAGCCGCCCAGTACACACACAACATGGCACCACTAATGGCCATGGCCCCTAGGGCATAACTATAAAAAGCCTGTCGCGACCAAGATAATTTGATTGAAAAAAATTTAAGTAACATTACACACAGCACTAGGCTTAGCCACATTCGAATGGCCAAGGCCTGAATAAAGTCTAATGATTCCACACTAAAACGAATGCCTAACGGAGTGGTAGACCAAATTAACACCACAGCAATATAGACAGAGGCAAGCCTCATGATTTTCTCCTTCATGCAAAAAATACCGCATCGACAATGTCATGCAGTGGAATAAAATATTTCAAAAACTAAGGAGGTTAGATAGGGAATGAGCGTCGCCACTCCTCCTCATCCCTGAGTCCGTGGCATTTCGTTCATCCTGAACGTAAAAAACCGCGGACTGGGCCGCGGTTTTGAAATTTTTTAGCAATACTTTAGCTTATTTCGAAAACACGACCGTTTGTCTACGTAGCCATTTACAGGCTCGCATCATAAACATCGGAATTCGAAACTCATTAGAATTTTGCATGGCAAGACTATAGGCGCGAGCAAGATTAGGTGCAAGCATTTTAAATTAGCCATTTACGTTTTTTAAAATTAAAAAAGATTCCTTCTGTTATTCAACCTGATTTTAAAAACAACAACCCTTTATGCAATTAAGAACTAAAGGAAGCCAAGGAATTTTATTTTCTTAAACTACCATTAATGGACTAGAGGTAAAATTTCTTCGAAGGGATCAGTCCATGAATAAAAAAATATTATTGGGGGTAGCAATTTCCATTGCTTCATTACAAGTGGCGGCTATTCCATTTGCTCCCACCGATGCACGCGCCATGGCCATGGGGGGCACGGGTGTGGCGGCGGCTAAAACCGTGCACGCGGTTCAATTTAACCCTTCACTATTATCTAACGCAGAGGAAGAAGATGACTTCGGACTACTGCTGCAAGGTGGCGGTTATGTTGCCGACGAAGATGAGTTTGTCGACTCTGCGGATGATTTTATTGATGCAGACTATGTGAGCGGTTTCGAAAGCGCCATCGACAACATCACCACCCCTATTGATAACATCCAGTCGCAAATCGCCACCATCGATAGTAACGCCGATGAAAATGGTGACTTGTCAGTATTAACGACCGCCACAGGAATATTAAATACCAATGCACAATTACTAACTGTTGGCACGGGTGAACTAACCGTTGCAACCGCTAGTTTAAATGATGGCCTGCGTACATTGTCAGAGAAGGCATTGCGAGGTGGTCTTGGCTTTGGGGCGGGCATTGCAATTCCTAGTAAGAAGTTTTCAGTGGCTATAAGCGTGGGGAATTCCACTTCTTTCTCAGGTTTATTACGCATTGCCGAAAGCGATTTAAATACCTTAACCAACTACACCAGCGCTACTGATGCTTATGCTGGCGTTGTGGCATCCTATGCAACCGCTTCTGACAATATTGCGACCACACTGGAAACTATAGACACACTAAGCCAGGGCACCGTAGCGGATCAATTAGAAGCGATCAGAATCACCAGTGAAGATTTACCTGCGGAACAAACAGCCCTAGACACTGCCAGTACCGACCTAGATAGCTTTACTTATGGCGGCACCGGCAGACCTGCCAGTGAAGGCGACACTTTGATTTTTGAAAACGGCTCTCTGGCTAGCGGAGCCGACAGCCTTACCCTAGCCTCAGAGGCCCATATTATTGCAGTAGCGGTTACCGATGTGGCGCTCACCATTTCCAGAGAATTTGATTTTTCAGGCACTCCGGTGGCCATTGGCATTTCACCCAAACTACAACGCTTAGACGTTTATGACTACATAGTCAGTGTGGAAGATGAAGTGGATACAGGCAACATCAGCGATTTCGGTGTAGATGACACTGGCTTCAACTTGGATATCGGCACCTCAATGCAGTTTGGTGCGGAAAAACAGGGCAAGGTCGGCATTGTTTTTAAAAACCTACTCAGCAATGAATTAGAATCCATCAATGGCCAAGTAGTAGAAATTGAACCCCAAATAAGAGCAGGTGTGGCTTATCAGGCATTTGGCTGGATAAATTTTGCCGCCGATTTAGACCTTACCGAGAATGAACCCTTGGCGTTTGAAGACTCCAGCCAGTTTCTAGGCTTTGGCCTAGAATTGGATATTTTTGGCTTCATGCAAGGCCGGGCCGGTTATCGAACCAACCTTGCATCGACAGGACAGGAAGTAGTATCAGTAGGGTTTGGCTTATCCCCATTTAGCCTATTCCATATGGATTTGGGCGTTTACACCAACACCAGTGATCCTAAGCAAGAAGTAGGTGCCGTCTTCGACCTTGGTGTGGATTGGTAGATCTAACCTTCACATAACCTTAAAAACGGGTGCTTTGGCACCCGTTTTTCTTTTAAGTCGCTCCTAATCGCTTACACCATTGATGACTCTGCCTAACCCTAGCAGGTACAATCGACTATCTATCTAATGGTCACCCTTAATTATAAATATCATGAAAACCTATCTTGTGGGCGGCGCCGTTCGCGACCAACTATTAAACCTAAAAATAAAAGACCGTGACTGGGTTGTCGTGGGCAGCACTAGCGAAAAAATGTTAAGCCAAGGCTTTAAACAAGTGGGGGCTGACTTTCCGGTTTTTCTACACCCTAAAAACCAAGAAGAATACGCGCTTGCTCGCACTGAACGAAAGCAAGGTCATGGCTATCAAGGCTTTGAGGTTCACTTCTCTGAAGAGGTAACCCTTGAAGAAGATTTAATTCGCCGCGACCTCACCATCAACGCCATGGCTCAAGATGAAAATGGCAATATCATCGACCCTTTTAACGGTCAAAAAGATTTAGCTAATAAATTATTACGCCATGTAAGCCCTGCTTTTCAAGAGGACCCATTACGAGTATTACGGGTGGCACGTTTTGCGACTCGTTTTCACCATTTAGGTTTTAGCATTGCGCCTGAAACACTCACTATCATGCGCCAAATTTGTGATAGTGGTGAATTGGCGCACTTAACCGCCGAAAGAGTGTGGGTAGAAACAGAACGAGCCTTGCAAGAAAAAAGCCCTTGGATATATTTCGAAGTATTAAAACAATGCGGCGCTTTAGCGGTTTGCTTCCCTGAGTTAGATACGCTCTTTGGCATCCCACAGCCGCCACTGCACCACCCAGAAATAGACACCGGCATTCATAGCTTAATGGCATTAAAACAAGCCACCCAATTAAGCCAAGACCCCGCGGTCCGATTTTCCGCGCTCATGCATGACGTGGGTAAAGGGCTCACGCCAAAAGAAAATTGGCCAAAACACATCAAACATGAAGTATTGGGCTTGCCTGTTATTAATAAAATGTGTGATCGCTTGCGCATTCCTAATCGCTTCCGCGAGCTCACTTTAAAAGTGACGGAATTTCATACCCATGCACACAGAGCAATGGAACTGAAAGCCAACACCATATGGAAACTCTTTAGGCAAACCGATGCTTTGCGTAAACCAGAGCGTTTTGATGAAATACTATTGGCCTGCACAGCCGACAGCCAAGGGCGCACAGGCTTTGAAAATACAGATTACCCCCAGGCAGATTTTCTAATAAGAATGCTCGATGCCGCCAACGGCGTGGCCATTAAAGATTTAGTGGCAAAAGGTATAACCGGGGCCGAATTAGGAAAAGCTATTGAGCAAGAACGCATTAACGCCATTTCACAGGCGAAAAAAACATTACAAGAGCCAACTTAACTATGAGAAAAAATGCACTTATTAGCGGTGGCTCTCAACGAATTGGCGCTGCCATAGTTAAAGCTTTGCACCAGAAAGGCTTCACTATTTATTTACACTTTGGACAAAACCGTGAAGCCGCACAAGAGTTGCAAAAAGCGCTAAATAAAGTCCGCGAAAATTCCTGCCATATTTTGTCCTGTGATTTATCAGAAGATCATGCACCAAAAACAATTGCCAACTGGCTATTAGAGAACACTCAAGAATTGGATCTACTGGTCAACAACGCATCGGTTTTTTACGAGACCCCCTGGGAAAGTGCCTGTATAGGAGAATGGCAAAAGCTGTTCACTATCAATAGTCAAACGCCCTTCTTTTTAAGCCAAGCTCTATTGCCAGCACTCAAAAGAAGTCGTGGCCAAGTCATTAATCTTATTGATATTCATGTGGAGCGCACCCTAGAAGATCACCCTATTTACTGCGCGAGCAAGGCTGCTCTTAAAAGCTTAACCCTATCTTTGGCAAAAGATTTAAAAGGCCAAGTACGCTGCAATGGTATTAGCCCAGGAGCCATATTATGGCCCGAACAAGAGGGCGATTTATCTTTGCAGTCAGAAATCATACAGAAGATTCCCCAAGGGCATTTAGGGGACGTTAAAAATATAAGCGACACTGTTTTATTTTTAGTAGAAAACCAATACATCAATGGTCAGATTATTAATGTGGATGGCGGGCGCACCCTGCACAGCTAAACTAGGTATCGTTAAGCCAGCGCTACCTGCCATAACTTTTGTTTTTCTTTGTCATAAAAGAACCACAAGCGAGAATAACTTACCTGTAATTCAGGGTGTAACTCATTCCCGGCTATATCAACCATGGGCAACAATACAAAAGCATTTTTGGTAATTTCATCTCTAGGCAATTGCACTCCATCAATATTGCCCACCAAATTATCGTAAGTCAGTATATCAATATCTAGGGTACGACCACTGAATTTAGGCCCACTTCGCTCGCGACCATGATTGTCCTCAATGGCTTTCAATGCCTGGTTTAATTCACCCACTGTCAAATCTGTAGAGAAGCTAGCCACCAAATTGAAAAAGTTATCGCCGTCAAAACCCACCGATTCACTTTCATAAATAGGGGATAGCAATAAATCTGAAAAACTTAACGCCAACTCCTGTAAACAAGCTTTAATATTTGCTTCTTTATTTATATTGCTGCCAATGCTCACATACACAGTGGCCATTCTAGTTATCCTTGTCGGCAGAAGTTCGCTCTATCATCACACCTACTGCTCTTGCCCCCCGAATGGCACCCGGCTTACTTAATTTAAGTTCAAGCCATGGAATGTTAAATTCCTTTAACAATATTTGTGCTATGGCTTCCGCCATGGTTTCTACCAATAAGAATTCACTGCCAGCTATAAAACCAATCAGGCGCTTAGAGACGTCTTTATAGTTTAGAGCCAACTCAATATTCTCACTGTTAGCTGCGGGTTTATTATCCCAAGCCATCACTAAATCTATACGCACAATTTGCTTTATTTCACGTTCCCAATCGTAAATACCGATAATAGTTTCGATTTCTAAACCGTCTATAAATACTTTATCCATTGGGCTCTCTATTCGTGTTTTATATAATTAAAAAGGCTGAAGCTTTAGCTTTCTAGACAGCAGGTAACTCATCCATGGGCCAGCGAGGGTGAATTATTATTTCATCACCATCTTTTTGGCCTGCCTTTAAACGCTGACAGCCGGCGTAGGCAATCATCGCTCCGTTGTCGGTGCAAAACTCTGGGCGCGGATAAAATACTTCGCCTTTTAACTTATCCATTAAGTCATGCAGCTTTTGTCTCAACACCTTGTTGGCGCTTACGCCGCCGGCAATTACTAGGCGCTTATGCCCAGTTTGAATTAAGGCGCGTTTGCACTTTATGGCTAGGGTTTCTACTACGGCGCGTTCAAATGCCACCGAGATATCTGCCTTATCCTGTTCGCTTAATTCATTTTCTTGTTCTGTATTATTCCCTTTGCACTTATCCTCTTTACATTTAAGGATTGTATTACGTGCAGAAGTTTTTAAGCCGCTAAATGAAAAATCCAATCCTGGTCTATCCGTCATGGGGCGCGGAAATAAAAATCTATCGGGATTTCCAGCGCCAGCAAGACGCGCAATATGAGGCCCTCCCGGATAAGGTAAATCCATCATCTTGGCGGTTTTATCAAAGGCCTCGCCAGCGGCATCGTCAATGCTTTCACCCAGCACCTCATATTGGCCGATACCTTTAACATCAACCAACTGAGTGTGGCCACCACTCACTAACAAGGCTACAAACGGAAAGTCTGGAGCGTTATCTTCCAATAACGGTGCCAATAAATGACCTTCCATATGATGAATGGCCAACGCAGGAAGACCCCAGCTCCAGGCAAGACTTCTGGCCAAACAAGCCCCTACTAACAAGGCACCAGCTAAACCTGGCCCACTGGTGTAAGCAATGCCATCTAAGTCATCTGACGTGCAGTTGGCTTCTTTCAGCACCTGCTTTATTAGAGGAATAGATTTACGAATGTGGTCGCGACTGGCTAGCTCAGGCACCACACCACCATAAATAGCGTGCATTTCTATCTGACTATACAAACAATGGGACAATAACCCCTTTTCAGAGTCATATATCGCTACGCCTGTTTCATCACAACTGCTTTCTATGGCTAAAACACGCATGAATTCCCCTGGGGATTTGTCTGGCTGCTTAAATACATTTCATAGCCACGCCTAGGTATAGGTTAAATATGCTTATAACCCCAATGGCCTGCTATAAAAATTTCTACTTGGCAAAAAATTAGCGCCATTTTACGTGCCAAAGCCCCATAAGACCAGACACTCAAGCCCAGTAATCACGAGGCTTTAAAGGCAATTTTCAAATTCATTGACTATACTGATTAACGGTTTTGCAATTGCGGGGTAAAGCGAGTAGAATCCCCCGCCTCATAGGGCCTCTGTGGACAATGTTTAAGCGAATAATCGTTCGAACGTAGGATTTCACAGGGTGAAGTACCCACAGTCAACTGATACGTAATAAGGTAGTTTTAATGCCACAAGTTAAAGTAAAAGAAAACGAGCCATTTGACGTAGCACTACGTCGTTTCAAGCGTTCTTGCGAAAAAGCAGGCGTTCTTTCTGAAGTACGTCGTCGTGAGCAGTTTGAAAAGCCAACTACAGAACGTAAGCGCAAAAAAGCCGCTGCCGTTAAGCGTCACGCGAAAAAAGTTTCACGCGAACAGCGTAAAATGGTTCGTTTGTACTAATTAAAAATCATCAACTGATTTAGAGACATCGCTATGAGTGAGCAAGGCCTGGTTCAAACCCTTAAGGATGCTGTAAAAGCTTCTATGCGTGCGAAAGATAAGCCACGCGTTCAAGCATTGCGCCTTATACAGGCTGAACTCAAGCGAGTTGAAGTTGACGAACGCATCGAACTGGATGACGCTCGCGTTATAAGCATTTTAGATAAAATGCTTAAGCAACGTCGTGACTCCATTAAGCAATACGAAGACGCAGGCCGTAATGACCTTGCTGATGGTGAGCTATATGAAGTTGGCGTAATTCAGGATTTTCTTCCAGAAGCCCTATCTGAAGAAGAGCTATCTGCCATTGTTGTTAAAGCAATTGCAGATAGCGATGCATCAGGCATGCAAGACATGGGCAAGGTAATGGGACTGGTTAAACCTCAGATCCAAGGCCGTGCTGAAGTTGGTAAAGTAAGCCAACTGGTTAAAAGCAAGCTAGTTTAATGCCACTGCTTTTGGCATATTGACCGCCAATGGCTGGTCGTATTCCACAATCGTTTATTGACGATCTATTATCACGGATCAACATTGTTGACGTGGTTGATAGCCGAGTACGACTTAAAAAAGCCGGCAAGAATCACAGCGCCTGCTGCCCTTTTCATAACGAAAAAACCCCCTCTTTTACTGTTAGTTCCGACAAACAATTCTATTATTGTTTTGGTTGTGGTGCCAAAGGCAACGCACTAGGTTTTGTTATGGAATTCGATAATATCGATTTTCCAGAGGCTATAGACACCCTAGCCGGCACGCTCGGCATGGAAGTTCCCAAGGAAGAAATCAGCCCTCATCAGCAACAAAAGCAGCAAGAACGCCTCAGCCTTTACGATTTATCCAACAGTGCCAGCGAATTTTTTCAGCAACAATTACGCTTCCACGAAAATCGCCAAGCTCCAATTGATTACCTTAAAAAGCGTGGACTGTCGGGCAAGGCCGCCAAGTTTTTTAATATTGGTTACGCACCACCTGGCTGGGACAACTTAAAGAACACCCTGGCAGGCGAAGGCGACGACAGTGATGAAAAACTTCAGGGGCTTAAAGATGCAGGCCTGGTCATTGAGAAAGATAACGGCAGAACGTACGACCGCTTTCGTAATCGCGTCATTTACCCTATTCGGGATTTACGTGGACGCACCATAGCTTTTGGCGCGCGCACCCTGGGTGACGACAAACCCAAATACCTTAACAGCCCGGAAACCCCTATATTTAATAAAGGCCATGAACTGTATGGTCTTTATGAGTGCCGTCAGATTCGCCAAACCTTAAAACGATTTTTAGTGGTAGAAGGCTATATGGATGTGGTGGCGCTTCATGAATTTGGCATTCACTATGCCGTCGCTACACTGGGCACCGCCACCAGCGACACCCACTTAAATAAACTTTTTAAAATAGCCCCGGAAATTGTCTTTTGTTTTGACGGAGACGAAGCCGGTCGCCGCGCCGCCAAACGCGGTTTAGATTTAGTACTGCCCATTCTTGAAGATGGCCAGCAAATTCGCTTTATGTTTCTCCCCGAAGGAGAAGACCCAGATTCAATGGTCCGCAAAGAAGGCAAAGACGGCTTCGAGCAACGCATGGGTAATGCCCAAGGCATAAGCGAATTTTTACTCACTACCTTAAAGCAAGACATAGATGATCCCGGCAGTATCGATGGTCGCGCGCGCCTAGCAAAACTGGCCGCCCCGCTGTTACAACAAATTCCTGGCAAAGTATTGCAAACCTTATTCTGGCAAGCCTTGGCAGAAGATACACAGATAGAAGTAGAACAAATAAAATCCCTGGCCATCACCGAAGAAGTTAAGCCTTTGGATAGCAGCCCGGCGCCAGCAACACGCAATCCGGAACGCCAGAGTAACCAAGCAGCACACTCTCATGTATCAGAAAGTGATTATGAACATTACGCTCATAACAGTAACGATGATTACCAAGATAACGGGGATTACCAGCACCAACCTAATGACAACCAAGACACCCCCCAGCAACAAGCAGTCAAAGAGCACCCTCTGGTTAAACAGGCTATCGCGCTGGTGTTACATGCACCGCATATTATTCAAAGCTTTGGCGATTTAGGTTTTTTACAGGAGTTTGCTGGTCACAATAGCCAGCTTTTGCAAAAACTGGTGAGCCTGCTACAGGCCTCACCACAAAAACAAACCTTGGATGCACTTATTTTATTGGCTACCGATACCGACTACCAAACGTATAAAACACTGGCCGAGCTGCATAATAAAAATGAAGGGCATTTAAGCCAGGAACAAGTTGCCAATGATTGCCTAGGGCAGTTACGTATAAAAGGCGCCAAGCAAATTAAACTGCGCCTTATTGCTCAATCGGTTTCTGCCGGGGGCTTTAAAAAGCTGCCAGAATCCGATCAGCAATTGTTTCACTGGGCCACTAACTTGCTAGAACTGGATATTCTTAATCAGAAATTATTAAGATTAGGCGGCAAGCTTGAAGACCTAAGTGAACAAGATCAGGTCAAATACCGCCAATTAACCACCCCCGGCGCTTGAAAAAAGTAAAATCCCCCCCATTATCAGCTACTTAACAGCAACTGCGCTGGCTAACCGGTGATCACATCACTATAATACCGGGTTTGATCCGCGCAACAGCATCAGACATTACAGGGTAACTATGGCCGCCACAAAACAGTCCCGCCTGAAAGAGCTTATTGCCAAAGGTAAAGAGCAGGGTTACCTAACCTATGCCCAGGTAAATGACCACCTTCCAGATGACATCGCCACGCCTGAACAGGTGGAAGACATCATCCGCATGATTAACGACATCGGTATTCAGGTGTCTGAACATGCCCCTGATGCCGATACTCTATTAATGGGTGATAGCTCAACAGATGAAGCCGCCGCTGAAGAAGCTGCAGCTGCACTTGCCGCCGTAGACAGCGACATTGGCCGCACCACCGACCCTGTGCGTATGTACATGCGCGAAATGGGCACGGTAGAGTTGCTAACTCGCGAAGGCGAAATTGTAATAGCCAAACGTATCGAAGAAGGTATACGTGAAGTAATGGCTGCGCTTTCTTATTACCCAAATTCTGTGCGCACCGTTTTAGATGCCATTAAAGAATCTATGGCCGATGAAGAAGTGAACCGCTTAGGTGACGTATTCAATGGCTTTATCGATGCCAGCGATGACGACCCAGTACCGGCGACACCCATCTCAGCCGCGAAAGACAAGAATGATAAAGCCGCAAAAGCCGAGAAAGATGAAAAAGGCGAAAAAACTGACGGCGACAACTCCGATGACGATGACGATGACGCGCCAACTGGACCAGATCCAGTAGAAGTTAGACGTCGTATGGCAGAAATTGACGTTCAACTGGGTAAAGTTTTAGCTTCCATCGAAAAAAATGGTCGCGGTCACATAACCACAGACAAAGAACAGATTTTTCTGGCCGAATTATTTGCGCCAATCAAGCTATCTCCTAAATACTTTGATGAGCTAGTGGGCATTGCCCGCGACAACCTAGACCACATTCGTGCACAAGAGCGTCAAATCATGATGATTTGTACTCGTAAGTGTAAAATGAAGCGTCAGGAATTCATCAAGTCTTATCAAGGCAGCGAAGGCGATTCTGAGTGGATTGACACTCTAATTAATGCCGAAAAAGATTACTCGCCAGCGTTATCTAATCATAGATACGACCTGCAGCGTGCCCAGAAAAAAATTAGACGCGTATCGATTCGCGTAGGTTTACCAATCTCCGATATTAAAGACATCAACCGTCGTGTATCTATTGGTGAAGCTCGTGCTCGTCGTGCCAAGAAAGAAATGGTAGAAGCCAACCTACGTTTGGTTATCTCCATTGCGAAAAAATACACCAACCGTGGTTTGCAGTTCCTTGATTTGATCCAGGAAGGCAACATCGGTTTGATGAAAGCGGTAGATAAGTTTGAATACCGTCGTGGTTATAAGTTCTCGACCTACGCCACCTGGTGGATTCGTCAGGCTATTACCCGTTCAATCGCCGACCAAGCGCGTACCATTCGTATTCCGGTACACATGATTGAAACCATCAACAAGCTAAACCGTGTGTCGCGTCAAATGCTTCAGGAAATGGGCCGCGAAGCCACTCCAGAAGAGCTGGCAGAACGCATGGACATGCCAGAAGATAAGATTCGCAAGGTACTTAAAATTGCCAAAGAACCTATCTCAATGGAAACGCCCATTGGTGATGACGAAGACAGTCACCTAGGTGACTTCATCGAAGACGGTAACTCTTCAAGCCCAATCGATAACGCCACTGAAACCGGCCTTGTAGACGCCACTCGTGGTGTTCTGAACGGCTTAACGGCTCGTGAATCTAAAGTGTTGCGTATGCGTTTTGGTATAGACATGAATACCGATCACACTTTGGAAGAAGTGGGCAAACAGTTTGACGTAACCCGTGAGCGTATTCGTCAAATTGAAGCAAAAGCGCTTAGAAAACTGCGTCATCCAACGCGCAGCGACCATCTAAGAAGTTTCTTGGACGAGTAATTTCGTTAGAGTTTACGAAAAAGTAAACTTATCAAGAAAATCATAGACTTAGGGCTATGCAAAAGGAGCATCGGGCTTTATAATCCGATGCTCTTTTTTATGACACGTACAAAATGCGCGTAATGATAAAAGAAGTGTTACTTAACACTGTATTTTGTCCCACTCACAAGGTGGGCAAAAGACGCGTTAAGGGCCTGTAGCTCAGTTGGTTAGAGCAGCGGACTCATAATCCGTTGGTCGCGAGTTCGAGTCTCGCTGGGCCCACCAACCAAATTCAAGATCCTCGTAGGTTAACGCCTACGGGGATTTTTTATGTCAGCTAGAAAGCAGTGGATTCACTCTTATAAAGCTAGCACTGATTAAAAGAATGTGTCCAAACGAGCCTAACCCTCACTGGTCGAGCTTTATAAAGAATGAATACTTATCACGGATGTATAGAATGCATAAAACGCTAGGATCAACCTTAATCATAATCACTCTATTCCTAAGTGGCTGTGGTAGTTCAAGTGAAGAAGATAAGCTAAATGATTTCAGCGAGTTTATCGGTACCTGGGCGTTAAGCTGTACTGATGGCCATACAGCCTCCTATACTTTTTCCAATAATCAAGCGACTAACATATATACAAGATATGAAGATACAGGTTGCAGCGGCAATGCATTGAGTAGCACAACGTATGAGAATTATTTGATTCACTCAGAAAAATTTATGGATGCCAGTGGAGTTACAGCCACTAAAGCACAAATGATTATTCCTATTGAAGAGGGTAATCAAGAAATTCTTATTGATGTAACTTTATTGATTTATAGACGTGAGCAGGAGCTTTATATTGGCAATGAAGCTATAAATTTTGACAACGCATATTTACTTCAATAAACGTTGAAAAATAGCCACTTAATTCCAGTACTGCTTTCAATAGCCAGTCACGGCCAATAAAATAATAATTAACAGGCACTGAATTTTAAAATCACACCTAAGCCCACGGTTTGCGTGGCCTGTAAGCCTTCAGGCTTGCTTGTTCTATATTTCATTGCCTGTTCATACAACTACAAATTTCTTCACACTGTGCAAATGCCCATTAGGCCACACCCCCCAGCATCCATGCGTCCTAGACCCCTTGTTTCATCACACCCCAAGTTTCACAAAAATGAACGAAAAGCACCGCAGGCGTGGGAGGGATGAGTCCTTTTTCTGGCAAAACTTTTTTCCCGTTGGAAATTTTCAGAAGTTACCAGGTTATCTGGTTAGAACTCGGCGGACGCCGAGTAATATGGTTTAATTCGGACATATTTATATAGGGACATCAAAAAATGACTACAGAAAAAAAAGCAGATGAACACCAGGACATTTTAAAAGGCTCAATGTCCCTGGTACTTGTGCTGGTCTTAACTGTCTTTGGCTCACTATTAATTATATTCCTATCAGGAACAAACCCATTAGCTGTGCATGGAGACTATGGGACACTGGGTGACTTTATTGGCGGAATAATGAACCCGCTGTTAACTTTCGGCACAGTTATGTTGTTAATTTTTACCATCAGACAAAATCAGGATGTAATTAAACAAAGCCAAACTTTAATTGAGCAGGGCCAAGAACTAAACAATCAAAACCAGAGTATTATTGAGCTTAACATTGACGAACTTAAAACCTCAAATATTGAATTAAGAGCATCACAAGAGGCACTACACAAGGATGCCAATACAAATCAAATCAAACTACAACTTGAAATAATTGAAATCATTACAAAGAAATTTCATTCTTTAACTGGAATTAAAGTATCCGGGTCAAATCATTCGATACAAGATTTCATGAATTCTTATAGTAGCTTCAACAAAGAAGATCAGGGTTGGAGGGAATCAAATGCTATAAAGACATTATTTAGAGACTTTAGAACTGAAGAGGGACTCAGCCAAATAGAAAAAAGGGAGCGCATGACAAATGAAAATAACTTAGCGTCAATAGTAATACACGGATATGTATTCAACACGGCTGTCAGAAAGATTATTGAAATAGACCCTAACCTGGTATACCTATTTAGGGAGCATGAAATTGCAGATACAATTTTTAACATTGTTAATGTTGTTAAAACTTATGAATTAGAAAACGAAAAACAAACCAAGAGGTTTTCAAAACTCAATTTAGCAATAAGTGATACTTTGAATGTCTAGTTTTACAACAACCCATCAACCCCAGTCTTAATCTCAGTCACCAATGGCCCAGCCAATTCCGCTGGGTTACCTGGTATAGCCGCCGACAACGTACCGCCATACAACTGGGCACCTGTGAACGCTGCAATCTTATTTACCTGGTCTGCTAAATCAGAAACCGCCTGCACTAAATTCACATCATCATTGCCAAGGTAACACTTGGCCTTTGTTTTTAACGTCATGTCTTTTTCTGCCGTCATGGCAAGTTTATCATCTGTTGAAACATCAATTTTCTTTTTGGCTTTGGCGGTTAGCTTTTGCGCGGTATTTAAATTCATATCATTAACCGCTGTTAAGTTTAACGTTTCCGCCGCCGATATATCCATGTCACATCCGACAATTTACTAATAGAGCCAAGTGTTTTAATTTTGAAAAACCAAATAATTCAGCAGCTAATGGCCTTTCGATTTTGTATATCACGTTTACTTTTCAAAGAGATGAAACTTAATCTATAGCTATCTGATATGGCCTCAAATGCTAGTGATTGGCAGAAAGAGATATAGTTATTTCTATCTGGAATCAGTATTTTAATATCTTTCCACATAGTCAATAAGCGAGAAGGCTATGCATAAGGGTTTGCTCGCGCCTATTAAGAGCTATTTACATTTACTGGATAA
>JBALXQ010000048.1:0-42610 GCA_036960565.1 Bermanella sp. | reverse complement strand
CTTTTGTGCAAAAACACGCACAGAAGCCGCCATCAAAAATTTGCTCGGTGAGCCGGGCGTTAAATGTATATGGCATCTATGAATAAGCTTACAGGGTCACAAGCAATCACTTTCCTTGAAAAGAATTGCATTAAAGTCACCACTGATGAAAGTGGCTGGGAAATTCTATATAAAGAAAAGTCATCGAATAAGTATTGGGAACTGACATATCCAAATTCAGAGATGCATGGTGGCGGAGAGCCTTTGGTTTCTCCAGTAGCAATAGAAGACGTTAAACTTAAATTCGATGTATGAACTTGAACAAACATTTAACAAGGCGCTAAAGCTTTGGACGTGCTCCGCACGCCGCTTAGCTTGGCGTTATACGTTAAAGAAGAGTTGAGCATGGCTACTAAGCAACCACAACTTGAAGAAGTAATTGAGCTACTTGGAAAAGCATTACCGGTTTTAGCTTCTGAAGGTTTAGAGGGTTCAGCTAAGGATACTGAAAAATTAATTAATCGCATCAAAGGCATGGGCAGTATAATCCCATCACACGAGAATGGTCTCTATTCAATTCTTCGAATGATGCTTGAGTCAAATACATACTATGACTCCAAGGCAGTCGAAGACCTAGATCAAGCTTTTGTGCTTATTAAAGAGGCTTTGGATGAAAACGTATAACAAGGCAAATCATGTTCAGCACACTGCGTGTGCTTGGACGTGCTACGCACGCCCATGTTTGCGGCGTTAGTTTTACAAATATGAATATTATTCTAATAGCTCTTATATCTTTAATATCAGGACTTTCAATGGCAGAACCAGTGTCGACTCCTCCTAAGGGAATGAGTCAGGATGAATGGAACAGACATTTAGAATTTGATAGAAAATTTGAATTAAAACGTAAAACTCGATTTGAGAGTGAATTGAAGAATAATCCTCCTGAGCCACCTTGGGTTAAATATCCCGAGCATCCTCAGATTGATTTATTCTGGCGTATGGGCACAGGTGAAACCTACGTTATGGAGTATGTACACCCTTACTTAAATTACTCGTCAGAAGATGCTTTAAGAGAATACAAAAAGAAATACCCAGAGCCAGCTGGCTGGAAAGGCTGGTATGACGAATAGAAAACTAACAATACGCTTAAATGCGTTCCGGCCAAAAAGACGGCCTCCACTGGACTGCCTTCGGCAGCCTTTTAGCTAAGCGTTATATTTTCAGGGAAACTAAATGCATCTAATCAATAATATGATTCTTCTTGATGAAGATAACCCTATACGAAGAAATCTAGAAGTTATTGACTCGAAACTGTCAGTGAAGACCGAAAGCGACCTAGATTATTATCTTCTTTCCAGCTCCAAAGCCTATTCATCAATTACTACATCTATTGAAAAAGCTAAATTATCGATTCAACTTTTAGATTATGAATACATCTTGAAAATCGAGTCTAAAGAACATGCTAAAAGTGAATATATTGAGCTTTTCATTGAGAATTCAATTATTAGAGTGCAGTCTATTTATGATCGTGTTCTGATATTTATTAATAGGTTATTAGAGCTTGGGATTAGTAACGAGAGCATCAACCATAATTTAATAGTAACAAATGATAATGTTAAGAAGTACGGGTTGGATAAAAAACTAAAAAATCTTAATAAGACATGCAATGAATACCGAAATATTCGTAACACAATCATTCATCATGATCGTTACACTGAAGAAAACCTAGACTTCTTTGGTTTGGTTCACCAGTCCGAGCATTTAAGCAAAATCGCGGGGCGTGAGACTCTACTTAAAGAAGAAACTTTGAATGACCTAAGCTCTGATTTCATGCTTGATTATCAATCAGATCTCCAGGGTTATTTTGAAAAAATTGAAGATAAATTAAACTCTATTTTTGATAGCTCCATGATTGTATATGCAACTAAAAAGGTAGCGTACAAAAAATATAACAATTCAAGCCAAGGGACGCAGCAAAGCTGCGCCCCTGCTTGAGGCGTTAGTGAGCAAAATGAACTCCTATAGAAAACCTCTAATTTGGGTTACGAGCACAATTATTTTAATAGGGATTATTTTATCTCTAAGTCCTTTCGTACTCTCACTTAAGCCTAATCCTAGATCCCAACAAGAAATTCTAGAAATCGAATTATCTGAAGTAGCTGAATACGAGCACAAGATCTTTGTAATGAAGCCGAGTAAGGTTTCTGAAATAGGTACAGCTACACATCTCTACCCTGGAAGCGGATACCTCGTGATTAGGGGTAAATCAGACAAGTTCTTTACTTATTGGCTTACTACGTGGAAGGGCAATGCCCTATTACCAGAAAGCCATTGGGGGCAACACGGCTTTAGCTGTAATGACTTTGGCCCCAATCTAATTAATGGAGAGATTTCTAACGAAAGTATTATCAGTTGTAATGATATTGATGTTCCACCTTGGGGGCCTATACAATGGAAATGGGATATGGGCGGTTCTAATCAGTCTGGCCAATCCCCTGACTTAAAGAGAATAAAGCATAAGATAGTAAATCGAAAATTGGTATTATATGCCCACTAACAAAAATATTAAATTCGCGCCCTGCGGCCGCCCGACTCACTTCGTTCGCGGTTTATATAGGCGTTAGATTTATCTATGTTTACTGAAACTGAAGCTAAGTACAAATTACTCTCTCTTGTTAATAAACCCGAATACATAGGTACTTGCCGAGAGTTTGAAATCAAATATATTCACCTCTCTAATTGTGGTGATTATTGGATAATGCAAGCTAATGCCATTGATATTAATCACATTACTGCTGGTGTTGCAGGCTATTTATTAAATAATCAAACAGGGGATATTCGTGTTTGTGGTGGAATTGAATCACCAGAAAGCTATTTGGAAGATGAACGAAATTTTAAAAAAGCTGCCGGACGAACATACGTGCTTGTATGTGATCATTCAATTTCTGATAAAAATGAAATTATAAATATGAGAAGGAATTTTGGTATATTACCAAGAGAAGCTTTATATTTCACAAAAGTAAAACCTCAATGGTTTAAAGGAAGTAAAAGACTTTTACTGTATATACAAGAGATACTTCTTGAAAAAGGTGTGAGATCTAAAATCGAATTAGTAGAAAATCCTGAGGCAGTAACCGAAATTACTATAGCACCTTTATGGTGGAGTGATATGGAGGCTATCTTCAGTGAAAAATTCAAAATCTAACAAAACCATTAACCAGAGCCCAACAAGTTGGGCTGGACTCGCTACGCTCGCCGGTTATGGTAAGCGTTAGGCTCTAGGAGGGAATTCCAGAATGGAGATTATTTTTCTTTTATATGGCTCGCTATTTGTTTGTGTATTTCTTCATGAAATAGGTCATGCGATAGCTGTTAAGCTTGTGAGTTATAATTTGTTGGCATTTAAAGTAGGTCCATTCTGCATATTGAATGATGATAGAGGGAAGCGCTTTATTTTTACAAAAGAGATATTTTTAGGCTTGGTTGTATACTCAGCACAGGATGGTCAGCGAACATTAGAGAAGGAATTTTTTGTGACAGCAGGAGGCACCATAGCAAATGTACTAGGTGGTACTGCCTTGGTTCTGATGTACTTTATCCTAAGGGAAACTCATGAAAACGGTCTTTTAATAATTGTTGGTGGTATGTCTATCTTCATGGGGGTAGCTAATTTATTCCCGTTAAAAATCAATATAAAAGGCTGGGAGAGTGATGGCGTGGTGTTACGACATCTTTACAAATCATGGCGAAACAAGCCTAACAATCAAAGTCAAAGCGACGCGTAAACGTCGCGTTTGCTTTAGGCGTTATGGTTCAATATGATTAGAATTCTGTTATTTCTGTTATTTCTGTTATTTCTTTTATGTTTTACTTCTAGTGCATTTGCTTACGATGCAGTTTCACTAGGTAAAATAAACTCAGGGATGTCAAAAAGCAAAATAATTGACGTATTGGGTGAACCATTGAGTGTAACTCCTGAAGGCGGAATGGTTCTGGAGAAATTAAATTATCCAAATTATGAAATATACTTTGCATCAGATAACTTAATTAGCATCGAAACAAAGTCTAAATCTATATGTACACCTGAAAAGATATGCCCTGGAATTAAAACTAGTGAAGCAACTTTGAAGTATGGGAAGCCTTCGAATAAAGAAATGGAAGGTGTCAACTATCTGGAATTCTATGTTAATACGGGTCTTTATTGTTGGTATCGCATGCTTGATAGGCAGGGTTTCATTAAAACTATTGAGATTGCATGTCAGCCTTAAACCACATGGCGCCGGGGGCAAGTCTTGCGTTTTGCCTAAACCCAAAAGCACGACCTATCCCTATTACTAAACTTCTTTGAAAAGCCCCCACAAAAATACAGGCACCCTTCGGCCTTGGCCGACCTCAATCACCAATACCTAATTAAATATACAAGGTCGTGAGGTCGGGCGTGGCCGAAAAAGTGGGGACTGGGGATCCCTCCCCAGAAAGGAAAACCGTGCTAGCCAATCTTCACCAGAAAACCAAAAACCTTCCCTCTACCGTAAAAATCATCCTAAAGAGAGCCAGCTATGATAACCTGCCAAAAAACTCCCATAAGATAATTTCAAGGTAGTCATCCATGGCTCGAATTAAAATAATTCAAATACAAGGCACGGTGCTGGAGCCAATCGTAAACGTTAGTGACAAGATTCGATTAGCGGTGAGCGAGGCCTGTTACGGCGTTGATGACATGCACATGCTAGGGAGCAAGGCGTTAGTTTTACGCGCTGAAGTATTTCAACAAAAGCTACCAAGCCTATACGAATCTTTAACTGAAGTTGGTGTTAAACTTAATAAATAAGGGTTGCCCAACATAGAGTCACTACAAGCCGAAATTGAATACCCTCTTGCTATACAAATAGTGAGCCTTTCTGATGACACTGGCCATAGAACTAGTTTACCTGATATACCCTAGTGATAACTTAGGGTAACGCGGGGCAAGTCTTGTTTAAGCGCTTAAAGAAAGTGTTAAACCTCTTTTATGCTTTATCTAATACAAGAATTCCCCCACACCTTAATTGCCTTTAATTACCTTAAAATTACCAAAGTGGCTAATTTACTTCGTTTTGGGGCCAAAGCCTCTTCCCCCTCCTAAATACTTGTTTCCCTGCATCATACCGTTATACCCAGAGCCTTCTCCCCAAAGACTTTCCCACCATCCTATTTCAGATGCATCATTTGGCAACGCTTGTGCAAAGACCAAAAGATTAAGGATATCGTTATCACTCCATTTGTTAATAATTGCAGAAGGCATCCTTGTACCGGGCTGACCATTTCTAACCTTATGAATAAACTCCCAAGGGTTTTTATTGGCAACCGTTGCAACAAATTCCGATTTATTTCCCCCGCCAAAATTTATTGCTAGGCCAGCCTTGCCATGACACATATGAGCACAATTCTCTTTGAATAGCGTACTTCCCGAACTTGAATTTCCCCCGATCGCTAAACCTTCTTTACCTATAAATTTATTGGTATTAATCAGGCCTTTTTTCATGAAGTAAGCAAGATCCGTAATATTGTCTAGACCTAGGTACTCTGTAAAATCATGGTCTTTATTCAGCTCTCCTTTTAATGCCCCCTCTAGCTCCTTTAACGACAACTCACTAGATCTTTGAAGTATGCCCTTGAATCCTGTGTAGTGAGAACCTTTACGGTAGGCTCCATTTTTACCTTGGTAGTCCCAACCGTGGCACTCCTTACATCTAAAGGTATCGTATCCACTGCGTTTATTGGTACTTTGTTTGTTCCAAAGTGGGTGGTCTTCCTTGGGTTTTATTGTGGTCTCTGTGGCTTTCCACCAGTTGTCGTATAGTTGCCCGCCTCTGCTTATTTTTAGCAATTTTTTAAAGTTATTGTCACCGGATTTCGTAATATCTTCTGAAGAATTTTGATGGGGCATTTCCATCATACCACCCTTCATTTCCGACCAGGTTACAGGACTGGTCGCCATTAAAAATAAAAACAATAGCTTTAATTTATTCATTTTACTTTCCCTTAAGAGCCTATCATGCTCGTACTTTTTAGCGCCTAGCCTTAACTAATGCACCCAATTACAAACTACAACGCAGTCCCCCCAGGTAAATACTTCTTAAATATTTTATCGGCCTCACCATTACTATAAAGTTTATCGATAGCGCTATTAATCACCCCTAACAACTCCTCCGCCCGTGGTGAATTTTTAGAAACCCACAAGTAAAAGATGGTGCCTTTAGCGCCCGGTAGAGAGATATGATCAATATCGGGCCCCAGTGAATATTGGTTAATGGCTACCGCACCAAGAACAGGCTCAATGATACTTAGGAATACATGGCAACGGCCTTTCTCTAATTTTAGTAAAGCCTTGCTGGCATGGTTCACCCCTAGGTCTACATCTTTTTTAACACCCGATTCAAAAAAACTGGTGTAGTTATAGCCCATAAGGCCGCAAAGCTTGTACTGATTAATGTCGGCGGCACTTGATAATTTAAGACCATTAGGAAAACGTTTTTTAGAAAAGAAAAGGCCTTCGGTGGTTTTATAAATAGCATGGCTTCTGTGGTACAAATTAAGGCGCTCTTGGTTGGAAGAAGCATCGGCAAACACCTCGTAGGTATGGCCATCGCTTACTTCGGTAAGACAGCGCTTCCATGGCAGCAGTTTAATTGAAAAATTAATGCCAGAGTCTTTAAAAATGCTGTCTAATAAATCCTTGGTGGCACCCGTGAGCTGGCTTTTATTGGCAACCCCCGCTTCACGAACGTAATAGGTATAGGGCGGCCATTCAGCCTGATCGTTGCATATTTGAAGGTCCCGGCTTAATACACTGTTAGACCAAGACAACAAAACCAGCAATGTGGCAAGGCAAAAACGCAGTGTAAACATGAGAAACACCTTTTGGGGTTTGGTCGTGCTGTAGCAGCAGTCTGTATACATAATATTAGACGGGGCATGGCCATTGGCAATAATGGCCTATGGCTTGACCTAGGGTGCGGGCTACAGACACGGTATATCAGCACCACACAAGAATAAAAAGCATTCTAATAGGCACAAATACAATCTAACTTTATAACTTTAAGAGTTATTGAAAAGACGGTTTATAACTTATTTTTGCCTTTCTAAGGTTTTACAAAGAGTCATATTCAGCAGCTAGCGTTGATAATTTACTTATCTGTCTCTTTTTATAATAAGACCTATGATTAATGTACCTTTTTGCAAAATTAACCAACCTTAAAACACGATCAAGCGAGGTGCTTTATGAGCCGACTCTGTATTTTTATAATGGTAGTGTTATTTTCATTACCCACACTTGCCGAAAAAATAATTGCTGCGGGTGACCCTTGGCCTCCGTTTGTAGACCCCGACTCACCCACCCTAGGCATTATTGTTGAAATTACCCGTGCCGCCTACAAAACCCAAAACTATGAAATAGAAATGAAATTTGTTCCCTGGGCAAGAGCAATAGATGGGGTAAAAGAAGCCGATTACGATGTATTGTTGTCGGCTTGGTATACCAAGGAACGCGCTAAATTTTTATACTTCAGTGACCCTTATCTTGAAAACAAGATAAAAATTATTAAACGCAAAGGCGATAGTTTTGAATTTAACGGCTTAGATAGCTTAACCGGAAAAAATGTGGGTGTGGTAAGAGGTTATGGCTATGGTGATGAATTTTCAAATGCCACTAATTTTAATCGCCCAGAAGGCAAAAACGTGATGACCAACATTAAAAAGTTGGTCTCTAAAAGAGTTGACCTTACTCTGGAAGATGAAATTGTAGCCCGGGCCATGATGAAGAAAGACTCACCCGACTTATTGAACAAAGTTGAATTTTCAAAGAAGGCGCTTTCTACCAATACAGTGCATGTTACCTCGGGCCTGAAGAACAGCCGACATAAAACTATTATTAATGCGTTTAACAAGGGCTTTAAGGAGATAAAGAGTAACGGCACACTGGATGCTATTCTGAAGAAATATGGCATTTAGCGGCTGTATATAAACGTCATATGGTGAAAAAAGCCTATCGTTAAAAGCAGAACTGGCTGGCGATAGGCGAGATTGAATGACAAAACAAATGAAAATCCTGCCCGTAGATTTCGATTCTATATTCTAAAAAACAATTAGCTCGCCAAACCCATTTGGCTTTATTACCATGCACACCAAACCAACTTATAGAAGTAAACTTGTATGACCCTTCCTCCCTGCCCCATTTGCAAGTCTGAGTTTACTTATCAAGACCAAACTCAGCTGATCTGCCCGGAATGCGCTCATGAATGGAACCCGGCCGATGAATCTGGTGATGAAACACCCACCGCTAAGGATGCCAACGGCACCTTGTTGAACGAAGGTGATAAGGTGACCCTTATAAAAGACCTTAAGGTAAAAGGCAGCTCTTTGATTCTTAAGATTGGCACCAAGGCATTGATAAGACGAATAGTAGAAGGCAAGGATCATCAACTTGATTGCAAAGTGGATGGTGCAGGTGAAATGATGGTGACAGCAAAGTTTGTTAAGAGGGCTTGAGTGGGCAATGTAAGGCCTGTACAGGGTTATCTAGATTAATATACTTAGGCTATCTTAGGATGAGTTTTTGTTGTCTGCGTTACCCTAATAAGGAATACCATGACTCTTTTATTTGAGTTAACATTTTTATTCCTCGCGATGTTTGAGGCATTCTATTTAGTAAAATCAGAGAGATCGCTTGCTGAAATAATTACCTACACCAAGAAAAACTCAATCGCGTTGTGGGGAAAGAGCTATAGAAACCGGTATCGCCTTAGAAAGGATCGTGGATTTTTTAAGTCTTTAAGAAATAGTGACAATATATTACTTATTGAAGATGCTGAGTTAAGAAAATTATTGATAGCTGCGCAGCATGAATTTAAGATGCAAGTCTATGGGCTATTAATTGGTTTTATTGCCCTTGGAGCAATATTTTGGGCGATAGATGCTTAGTTAAAAGGACCACCTTTGTCAGTTTTTGAAATAGCATTAATAGCACTCACTCTTATCACTGCTGTGTCTATCGTCTGGTATACCATGTTATTGGGCATTTCCCCTATGCCCAGCACAAAGGATGCCCGAACGGCCATGCTGAAATTAAGCACGCTTCCTGATATGGCAAAAGGCACAGGCCCTATTTTTGAGCTGGGCAGCGGCTGGGGAAATTTACTAATTCCGCTGGCTAGGCAACATCCGCAGCGACCAATAGTCGGTTATGAATTGTCTTTCCTGCCATGGTTAACCACGGTAATCCTAAAAAAATTATTGGGCCTAAGTAATATAACGCTGCAGCGGAAAAACTTTTTACAAGCCGACTTAACACAGGCTTCGGTGATAATTTGTTATTTGTACCCAGGGGCCATGGAGAAAATTGAGGTTAAGTTAAAAAAGGAAAGTGGCAATTTAGAATATTTAATTAGCAATAATTTTTCACTGCCCTCATACAAGCCAGCCCAAGTTATCTATTTAACTGACCTATATAAGTCCCCTGTTTATCTATATCAGTTTAAAGAATCCTTGAAAGGCTAAATCCATTGGCGCGAGAGCGTAACCGCTATATTAACTAAGAGTGTGAGAAATCATGAATACAGTACAGCAAGGTGAGTTTCCAGATGATGCACTCTTGGCCAAGTACCACTTACAGGGCGCCAAAACCGACTGCTATTTCATTGACCTGCCTAAACAGGTTAGCCAAGCGCAATACATAGAGGCGTTTTACACCACTAAATTGTTTAAGGTAGAGCGTTTCATTTTAGCGCTGATTGCACGCCGCCCTTCCACCGATGAACAAGCAAAACACCTCGCCCTAGCTAAGACAAAACAATTCGCCGCCTGGAGTGTTGAGCAACAAACACAAGACCAGTTACTGCTGTGCGATTTTATGGGGAAAACAAGATCCTGGCTCAAGAGTGTTAGCCATGAGAATGGCAATGGCACCCGCTTATACTTTGGATCGGCGGTTATCCCCAAAAAAGATAGCAGCAACACAAAACCAAAATTTGGCTTGGCATTTAATGCCCTTGGGGGCTTTCATCATGTGTATTCTAAAGCGTTGTTGAAGGCTGCTGGTTTGCGTTTATTGGGTTAATCACCATTTAATTTAAAAGGCCGCTATCTTTTGAAAACCGTCATTGGTTATATTCTCTTTGTTTTATCATTTGTGGCGTGGGCTGTTATTGCGCTATTGCCCTTTATTGATATGACTAAAGTTCAGGTTGCCGCGGCCACTACCTTCTTACTAATTTCTGGTGAAGTGCTGTTTTGGTTTTCATTGGTTCTACTGGGCAAAGAGTTTTGGGAAAAGATCAAAGGATTTTTTAGGCGAGATAAGGGGCTTGATTAGAGCCTTAAAAGGCAGTGGCCCCAGATCAAGGCTTAACCCACGCCCCCCTACTCAGAAATACATTTGAAAAAATGAATGCGCCATTACCACGCTCTTCCACATTTCCAAGTACACAAGCAAGACTTAAGTCGAATGGCATGATTAAATTAACACCTATTAAATTTATAGAGATTGATATGATTAGAAAAATTGCTTTTATTTTACTGTTCTCAGCACTTTCAGGGTGTGTTCCCTACCATGCCATTCAGCAAGATAGCTCTTGGGGTTATAGGTTAATGGGCTATGCCGAAAGAATAAATAGTGACGGCTCTTTCTATTTGGAGTTTCATGGAAATGGCTTTATTTCGAATGAAAAAATATTGAGTAACTTTGAAAAACGGGCTGCCGAGCTATGTATTAATGACTATGAGTCTGATCCAAAAATACTTACCAGACCCGAATCAAAATTTGAAAATTTGAAAGATGTACAGTCTGGGTGGCGCCACTTCCCCATGGTTGCAGGTAATGTAATTTGCAAGTGATATCTTTAGGTAGGCTTAAGCCTAGTTTCTGCCAAGGGCCACCTGTAAGGTGGCCTATAACGAAAAGCCCTACCCTTCAGCCAACGCCTTCTCTAACTGTGTACGGTATGCATTTATTTTATCTTCTTCACTGGTTATTTTAAACTTGTACTTTTCTATTACGGCCCTAATCTCCGTTGAGATACTATTTTCCCATGTAGCACCCGCCAAATTATTGTTCGCATACGATTTTTTAAGCTCAAGTTTTTTGGTATCCCTATCCATAGAGAGCTGAAACGCTTCAACTTTCTTCTCTGATTTTTCAATTTTCCCTTCAATTCTTTTTATATTTAAGGCCTTTGAAATCCGAGCATTTCGACTATTTACTAAATCCACATCTTTCTTTTTTGGTTTTCGTATTTGAATATTTACTTTCTCAGCATTATCACTGCAAGGCTCACCTGAAAAAGTAGTCTTGCCATCAATAACACATTTATATATACCAGCTTGTGAGTGGAAAGCCCCTGTCAGTAAAAATACGAACATAATGATGTTTTTCACAAATGCTTCCTAATTGCATATTTTTTAAGATTATAACAAATTCCCCTTGGTTTATAAGGCCGCCCGGCCAGCCTTTAAGCATAAAGGTTAAGAATTGCTTCATCCAAACCGTACCGATAACAAATTAGGCGTAAGTAGTGCTGAAAACGTTTTGTTTTTCAGCACCTGTAGGCACTGGATGTGCCGGAAAAACTCGTAGGCCAGGACTTCCACATGGATATAGGGGTTAGAACAAGGCAGGAAGTAATTGTCGGTGCCCCCACAAAAAAACTCTTTAGTACTCCTCTACAACCACCCTAAACACGCACCTCAGCAACTATTCTCTCCCCCTACTCCAGAAAAGACAATTCCATAATAAATTAGCCAATTTGACTCGCTTAGTCATGTCTTGTGAAAAAGTAGGCTGCTACAGTTCTGCGGCATATTTATTATTGAGGGGTAAGCATGAACGTCGACTTTTCAGAGCAGGAACTGGCATTTCAGCTAGAAGCGCGTCAGTTTCTTAAAGAGAAATTACCAAAAGATATCTCTGACAAATATCATAACGATCTCCATTTTGAAAAAGACGATTATGTTCGCTGGCAAAAAGCCCTTGCCGTACAAGGTTGGGCAGCGCTGAACTGGCCGGTTGAACACGGCGGCACTGGCTGGACCCCGACTCAGAAATACATTTGGAACAATGAATGTGCCATTGCTGGTGCCCCTGCGGTGATGCCTTTTGGCATGAGCATGGTCGCCCCAGTTATTTATTCTTTTGGTAACGAAGAGCAAAAGAAACGCTTCTTACCTAGTATCTTAAATTCCGATGTTTGGTGGTGTCAGGGCTATTCAGAACCCAATGCAGGCTCGGATTTGGCCTCGCTAAAAACCACCGCTGTAAGCGATGGTAATGACTATCTAGTCACCGGCACTAAAACCTGGACCACACTGGGTCAGTTCGCCGATTGGATTTTTTGCCTAGTGCGCACCGGCGCTCCTGAAGTTAAAAACCAGCAAGCCATTAGCTTTTTACTGATTGATATGAAAACCCCGGGCATTACGGTTTCGCCTATTTATATGTTGGATGAAGGCCATGAAGTGAATGAAGTTCACTTTGACAATGTGCGTGTGCCCAAAGAAAACTTAATTGGTGAAGAAGGCAAAGGCTGGACTTATGCCAAGGTGTTATTAACCCATGAACGTACCGGTATTGCAGGCGTTGCCAATAGCAAGGTAGCACTGAAGCAAGTTAAAGAGCTGGCCGCCAACACAGATCATTTTGGTGCAAGCCTAATGGACACCCCGGCTTTTTCTCATAAAGTAGCCGAGTTAGAAATAGATTTACTGGCTTTGGAATACACCGAGTTACGCACCCTTAGCGATGTGAGCACGGGTAAGGCTCCTGGCCCTGAATCTTCTATTTTAAAAATTAAGGGCACAGAAATCGCGCAAGCCATTGATGAATTAAAAATGGAAATAGCAGGTAATTATGCGCTGCCATTTGTAGACAAACAGTTTGCCCATGGTTATGAAGGCCCCTCGGTTGGTCCTGGTGCTGCCGCCAACAGCGCGCCTAAATACTTTAATCATCGTAAGACCACTATTTATGGTGGCAGTAACGAAGTGCAAAAAAATATTATCTGTAAAGCCGTACTGGGCCTGTAAGGAGAGATCATGAATTTTTCATTAAGTGCCGAGCAACAGATGCTGCAAGACAGCATCTCAAAATTTGTACAAAAAGATTACGACTTCGACTCGCGCATGACGTTGGTTAAAAGTGAATTAGGTTACAGCAGTGACCATTGGAAATTGTTTGCCGAGTTAGGTTGGTTAATGGTGCCCTTTAGCGAAAGCGACGGCGGCCTAGGCGGCAGCGCAGCAGACCTAATGGTGGTGATGGAAGAGCTGGGTAAAGGCATCGTAATAGAGCCGTTTTTAGCCACCACTGTTTTGGCCGGTGGCGTGATTGCCAAGGCGGGCACACAAGCGCAAAAAGACACACTGCTAGGCGGCATTATGGATGGAAGCCTACAACTGGCACTGGCCTATGCAGAACCTAAGAGTCGTTATGAATTGGCCAATGTGGCCACTACTGCCGAAAAAAATAATCAGGGTTACATATTAAACGGGCACAAGGCCGTGGTATTAAACGCCGCTGCTGCCGACAAGGTTATTGTTGCCGCGCGCACCTCGGGCCAAAGTAATGATGCCTCTGGTATTTCATTGTTTGTGGTAGATACCAAAAGTGAAGGCGTGACCATTCAAGCATACCGTACCCAAGATGGTGGCCGTGCTGCAGAGGTGCGCCTTAAAAACGTACTGGTAAGCCAGGAGCAACTATTGGGCACAGAAGGCGAAGCATTACCCGTTATTGAAGCGGTATTAGATCGTGCCACGCTGGCCATTTGTAGCGAGGCGGTGGGTGCCATGGAAGTGATTATTGCTAAAACCGTTGAGTACACTAAAACCCGTGTGCAATTTGGTGTGCCCATTGCCAAGTTTCAGGCTTTGCAACATCGCATGGCCGATATGTTCATTGAGCAGCAACAGGCAAAATCGATTGTATTAATGGCGGCCATGAAATTGGATAAAGACAGTGGTGATTCGGAAAAAGCCATTGCAGCTATGAAATCTCTAGTGGGTCGTGCCTCGCGTAAAGTAGGGCAAGAAGCGATTCAAATTCACGGTGGCATAGGCGTAACCGATGAACTGGATGTGGGTCATTATTTTAAACGTATGACCATGATTGAGCTGTTGTTTGGCAATAGCGATTATCAGACGCAGAAATTTTCGACGCTTTAATTAAGACGGGGTTTGCTCCTTAAAAAATAAAGCCCTTGAATTAAAAGTGTAAATCAAGGGCCCTGAATCAATTGTGTTAGGGCCCTTGATTTAATACCCTCTGATGTACCTCCTTGTCTTATTCGTATTAATGGCCAATCGCCACCCCCTTCTGACATTACCTACACCTAGTAAAGAAAAGGCATTATAGAACATAAAACTGCTAACTTTTTGATATGAACGTTAGTGCCTAAACCCGAGTAAAACCCCGGTAACCATCTATGCTTTATATTAGATTAATGAGGACGTGAATCATGAGGTTTCTTGTTAAATATAAATGCATCTTATTGTTTTTATTAATGTTTCCATCAATTGGGAATAGCGAAACTACTAATATTCGTACCATTAATATTCGTACCATTAATATTAGCACCATTGATTGGTGCCCTTTTATCTGCCCATCTAATGCCGAGAAACCCGGCTTTCTGGTTGAGTATACCCAAGCGATCTTTAACAAGGCGGGTATTAAGGTTAGGTTTACAGCCTACCCTTGGTCGAGGGCGATTCTAAACACCGAGCAAGGAGCCACAGTTGCTCTGCTTTCACCCGCCAAAGAAGAAGCGCCCAGCCTGGTATACCCTAAAACAAAAATAAGTATACAACGCCACTGTTTTTTTAGTTTAACTGAGGACCCTTGGGAATATAAAAAACCAGCCTCGGTAATAGGCAAAAAGATACTTTACCCGCAGGATGCCTTGCCAGAACCATTGGAAAAGTTTAGAGAACAAGCGCAACTTACAGGCCTGCCTTATACCAAAACTTATAATCGCCAGGCGACCAGGATGCTTCAGGTGGGCCGTGTAGAGTCTATTATTATGACCTACTACACCGGCAGCCATTATTTAAACAACAATCATTTATCGGAGGACATTAAAGTATCTGGCTGCATAGATAGCCAGGATCTTTATTTGGCTTTTACGCCTAATAAAAACATGAAAGATAAAGTTAAAAAAATAATGGCTGTATTTGAGAATGGAATTTCTGAACTTAAAAAAGTGAACTATTTTGAAGGGCTTTTGAAAAAATATAAACTCGATTAATGAACCTATTTTTAGTTATTACGAACGCAGCTGCCAAGCAATATTGACAGCCGCGAAGCCAGTATATTAAGAAAGGAAATTAGCCCAATTAATCACAAAGACTTCAACGCCGCTTGAAGTTTTGCCGCCATTTCTTCCGATGCCACTTCAATTGCTTCATGCCTAAACTGCAATTCAATCACACTGGTGCCCTGAGTACTGGATGGACCCGAGCCTTTTTTAAATTTCCCGCAGATAAGTTGGTAGCTGTTATTAGGCAATGCGGCAACATCGTTGCCACCCCAGTTGGTGCGGTTGCCTAATTCTCCTGAGCTGCTGCCATCTGAGAAAGCGGTTTCTATGCTGCACATTAAGCCTTTGGCAAAACGCATGTTCAGGCCGGTGGCATAAGCGCCTGCGGGTACGTCTATGGTGTGGGCTTCGCCGCCGCTTGAGTCACCAATGAAGTTACCATCGTGTCCGCCGTATTTAAATTGAACGCCGTCTATGGAGTTCCATTCACGAATGTAAAACTGGGTAATGGTGCCTGAAGTATCGTCTACATTGGTGGCGTAATCGCCATCGTCTTGCGAGCCCAGTGTGGCGCAGCTGTAAGGACCCATCCAAAAGGTAGCGACATTATCATCTACCACGGGCGCGGCTTCTTCTTGCCCCGGCAAGTATTGGTTAAGAATGGCGGTGGACGCTAATGCATTAATCATTAGGGCATTGGCATCGTTTTGCATGCGGGTTTGCGAGGCTTGCATCACCGGCTTGTAATAGTCGTCGTTGGAATTCATGTCATCTTCATATTCAAATGACTCACCCGTGACACTGTCGCTCACTTTGCCATAGGCTTTATCGTGGGGAATGATGGACACTACAAGGGAGGTATCCCAGTTGGTGCTAATTTGTGCATAACGCCATGTTTGCCAAGTGGGATAAATACTTGAAAAGAATGCTTTATAGTTGTCGTATTGATCGTTAAGTTCAGATTCCCAAACAACTGTATTATCTTCACCATACATCTCTTCACCGTGCGAGTAGCGCTCTCTCAATAGGGTTAAATGCAGGTGAGCCAATGACACCGTAATAGGAACTAAATGAAGCGCGTTATCGGATTCGGTTAGTTCACTGTAAAGCGAATTAATGCTGACCAGCATGGCACTCATTAAACTGCCTTTTTCAGTATCTAGCGCGCTGCAGTATTGTTGCAAGGATGTATTTAGACCATCGAGCGTTTCTTGGCGTTCATCTAATTCGGCCGCCAGTATTTTTTCATCAATTAAAGCGGCGACTTCATCTTTAATTTGCGACCAGATATCCTCACCCGAGGATGGCCAGAACAGCTCAACCAAGACTTTAACGCCTGTGCCTATGGTAGGAATTTTACCTACGACAGTGGCCACGGCAGACTCTACCTTTGAACTCCAGTCATCTGAACTCATAAACGTTCCTTTTTATTGTTAGTGGTGTATATCCATCATTTTTTAGCATAAAGATAACGAGCCTAATGTATAGGCGTAGCATCGTTTTTTGTCTGTATAACCTGTATTTTTAGTTCTATACCCTTATTAATCTAAATAATCATGTATGAGGTGGAAGGCCATAAAAATAGAGTAAAAGTTAATAGCAGTACCCATAGAAAAAGAGCTGTAGGAGGTAAAACTGACATCTCCGGGTTACACAAAGATAATTTAGCATCCACTGTATAATTCACGTTCATAGGTCTAATAAGGCCAATACTGCACACTTGATATTGAACCTAATGACGGGTTTAGATCTTTGTTGTAAAATCCTATAAAAATTATTTTGCTTGAAAAGTAAGGAATTTACTCATGTTTAGGATCAATATAACCTTGGCCATATTTTTAGTGCTTCAAGGTTGCGCTTCAAGTGGCCCTACAGATGAGGCTATTTATTTAGCGAGTCAAGATGAAAGCTATTGGACTGAAATGAAACGTAGAAACACAACCGATTCTTACGATTCTTATCTTTCAAAGTATCCTACAGGCGAGTTCGTCTCCCTGGCCCATAAAGGAAATGGAGATTTGTACTTAGCAGACAAAAAACTCTGGAATGATGCGAAAAGTATCAATTCAGACTCTTCATATAATAATTATTTATCTATTTACCCTACGGGTTATTTTACGTCTAAAGCTTACGCTGCAAAAAAGCAGCTCATTAGAGAGGCTCAAAGAATAAAAGACGAGTACGAAGCAACACAAATCAAAAAAACTCAAGATGCCTTAACTGCCAAACAATCTTGCAAGCTAAAAGAGAGTAACTGGATCTACCTATCTAATGCCTGCTCTGGTAATTACGCCCACGGTATTGGTAAGGCCCAAACCTTTACAGGACTGACTTTCATCGGCACATTCGATAATGGATTCCGCATCAAAGGGGAAATATTGGCCGGGGGTGAGCTTAAATACGACGGTACTCTTAAGGGTGGAAAACCGCATGGTGAAGGCGTGTGTATGCACAAGGGTGAGCCTGAAGCTTGTAAATACTATAAAGGTAAACGCATTGATGTTCTGTATAAACAGAGAATAGAGTTTGCTATACAATCTGAAAAGTTCGAACAGCAACAGCAATTACTTTCGAAACAACAACAGGATATTCTTGCAAGTCAAAAAGAGTTGTCAAATGAAAGGCGAAATAGCACTTATGCTAATAATGGTGCAGGAAGCACGAATACTGGCGATAATGTACTTGTAAAGGCTATTAAAAGAAAGGCCGCCGATAAGGCTGCCGATATGCTATTTGACCAGCTTTTCTAATGTCTCAATTATAGAAATTTACTCCATAAATATTCAGTACAAGAAGCGTAACGCTGTTAGACACCATGAACGTGGCGCTAGCAGCGACCAATACCTTTAACATAAAAAGGAACGCGAACTTAATAGTGTGCCTCATAATATTCTTATTCTATATCCGCCCTCCTTCAGCAATGAGTAGCCAATAGCCCAACATGCGCCTTGATAAATTTGTGTGTAAAAGCACTGACCTTACAAAAAATGACGCCGTAGCGAGTATTCACGATGGCCATGTGGTTGTTAATGGCGTGGTGGTTATGGATGAGTCGGCTCAGGTGCATGAAAATAACACCATTACTCTGAACGGCCAGCTACTCACAGCGCGGCCGTTTCGCTATTTAATGATCCACAAGCCCACCAATACTATTTGCTCTAACGTGGATGAAGCCTACCCTTCGTTGTTTACAGGTTTAAACCTTGAGCGCACTTCAGAATTACATGTGGCCGGACGATTAGATGCCGATACCACCGGCCTAGTATTAGTAACTGATGACGGGCGCTGGTCATTTGATATTATTCGCCCACAGAAATACTGTAAAAAGGTCTATGTGGTAGGATTATCTCGAGCCATTACGCCGGAGCAAACACCTATTCTAATAGAGCAATTTGAGGCAGGCTTGCAGCTGCAAGGTGAAGCCGAATTAACGCGCCCTGCCCTGCTGGAAGTGATTAGCAATAAGCAAGCACGACTCATCATTACCGAAGGCAAGTTTCATCAGGTTAAGCGTATGTTCGCTGCGGTGGGCTTCCGAGTGGTGAACTTACATCGTGAAAAAATTGGCGAGGTGACATTGGATATTAATGTGGGGGCATGGCGGTATTTAACGGAGACTGAGGTGAGGTCTTTTATTGAATAGATTTAAGGGTTAAGTTTTTGAAAGCAAGTTTTAGAGGCAAGCCTAAATGAACATATTGGATTAAAACTGTTATCCACCATTAGCGCTCCCGCCAACCAAAGCATTCCCCGCCACAAGCTGCTAAAATACAACAATCCTATTAATCAACCTATTCAGCCTTCATTAGAAGGCTATTAATTAGACTACTAAATTAAAGAGCCCATCATGAGCGCAGCAGAATTTAAAACCTTAAGAGAGGCCGTGGGCCTATCTATTTCTACTCTAGTAAAAGTCATTGATGTAGATGAACGCTCCATTCGTAAATGGGAGTCAGGTAAAAAGAAAGTACCACAAGATGTATTTGAAAAAGTAGTGGCTATCGATAAGTTACTTACCGACACCGCCAATGAAGAGATTGAAAAATTTAAAGCTGCCCCAACAGATTCGGTAGTATTGCAGCGCTTCATAGATGAAGACGATTTGCATGAAGAACACCCTGAGTTTGAAGGCCTACCAATTATGTCTTACGGTGCGATGGTTTATCGGTTAAGACAGAAATATTTAGACCTAGGTGTTTTGGTGACGGTTGAATATAAATAAGTACATTGAGTTAAGGGGCTCACTAGATAAAGTCTAGAAACTTTATCTAGTCGCTTTTTATATACACTTCAAGGACGAAAAATGATTTTGATATACGGAATTAAAGAAAGCTTAAACCCCATTAAAGCGCAGTTATCTGATGTCATACATGGCTGTATGCAATCTGTATTAGGCATGCCTGAAGACAAACGTGCACATCGCTTCTTTCCCATGGAACAGGACCTTCAATTTAAAGAAAGTTTATTCCCCAGGTGGGCGCAGAAATGCTTATACGGTAATTGAAATTAACATGATGGCTGGGCGCAAGATTGAGACTCAAAATAAACTTATTAAAAGTCTGTTTACTGAAATAGAATCTCAGCTTTCAATCCCCCCAATTGATATTGAAGTGATTATTAAAGAGCAGGCGCCACATCAGTGGGGTTTTCGCGACATGACCGGGGACGAGGTAAACGATCTTAAATACAAGGTTAATGTATAGCATTTAGTTGGCTACCCATTAAAAGTATAGTCGTCCACCTACCCGTCCCACCTAGATCATATTGTCGTAAATGATTTATGTATAAGCTTAGAAACTACACAGTGTTAGATGCACAAAAAATAAATGATTTGGCTGTATTGGCATTTGATCAATTCAAGACATTTTATGACAACTGGCAAACCTTCTCAGAAAAATTAGCCAGCTTTTCTGAACTTTCTCATACAGCAGAAATAATTGTAGCTGAAGATTTAAATGGCGAAATTCTTGGCGCGGTGGCATACGTACCAGAAGAAACTATTAAGGCAGAATACTTTCCAAAGAACACGCCTATTATTCGTATGTTAGTGGTTAACCCTACCGTTAGAGGATTGGGGATTGGTAAGGCTCTAAGCCTTGAATGTATCTGTCGTGCCAAACGGGATAACTGCCAAAACATCGCATTACATACTAGCTCAATTATGAGCATAGCCTTGCCTATGTACTTAAGAATGAATTTTAAGGAGTATGGAAAAGCCCCTGTCATTTATAGCGTTAAATATAATGTGTACCTCAAAAGTATCGATTAACCTAAAAATATAAAGACAGGTGATCGCAATTTTCATTAAACGCTGCAACTACTTTAAAACCTAAAGTTAAAGTTAAAGTTAAAGTTAAAGTTAAAGTTAAAGTTAAAGTTAAAAGGAGAAGCCTAGCATGGTCGCTCTTAAATTTAACAGCTGAATTTGAAACATTTGATGCCGCCAAACTGCCTTACTATTAACAAGAGCATCAAGAGCTAACTAAACTGGGAAATTGAATTACTAAAGGCTGGGGGAGTATTGTGCATGGAGGTTCAGAGACCCCAGCGGTGATGGACTCTAGGCTTTTTCATAAGAAGTTGAGTTCCGCTCTATTGATTCATATGGATAACAAAAGAGCGGATTAAATTAATTATTCTTGTTCAGAATAATATTGCTGCATAAGGGATTGATTAACTGCTTCGCAATATATAAGAATATCCGAGCTATTTATGCCAATTTTTAAATCCCATTTATTAGGATTACTTTTCACCAAGTTCATCGCTCTACTGCATTCCTTTAAATAATGATTTTCCTCAACTGTAGAGGAATGTAAAAAGAACTCAGCGCTTATCGCGAAAAAAAAAGTCGTATCACTTATATCATCAGCTATTTCTTCTGAGCCCCTTCTTAACCAACCAGATAGATGAATATATTTTCTATCAACATAACACTCTGTATTCATAGGCTCTACAGTGTCTCTTATACAGCTATATGTACCATGTAATAACTTGTCATAAATATAGTAACTTTGATCACTGCTTTCAGCCAGTGCAGATTTCAATATCAACAAAGTAAAATAAGCTATTAAGTACGCCTTTTTTATAAACATTTCATTCCTTAAAATTTATTACAACAATAAAACTAAAGTTCTAGAATAATACTCAATTCTTCTTCAGCCATATCCACATTTTCAAATACATTAGGGTCTTGATCATCAATATCCCCAGCATAGCGAGATAGTCCCGGAGGCAGCGTACGCCCCAAGCACTGAACACTTAATGGTACGGTGCTATTTCCATAACCATCCAGATCTAGATCTTCAAAGAGCGCCAGCTGCTGAAAAACATCTACACCTGTTTCAGGATCATCATTACAATCCAATCGCCAAGGTTTATTCTCACTGTAATTTTCAGGTAGCGCCTCACCAGTACATATAGGTATAGAGGATACCATTTCGCTTAAATAACCATCGCCATCTATATCCTGATATTTAGCTGTTTTAATTTCCCACACATTTGCATTGTCATCATTGCAATCCGCACGATTCACTGCATAACCGCTAGGTAAATTGTACCCACCACAAACCTGCTGACTTTCTCCAAAACCAAATTTGTCTCCGTCTCTATCTATATAGGCCTGCCTCATTCGATAAACAGCGGCATCATTATCATTACAGTCACTATCAAAGATCGAAAAATTATCAGGAATATCATTACCAATGCATTGCGCATGACCTGCGCCAATACCCACATCGTCACCATCTAGGTCTGTAAACAGCTCTGCAGAACGATATACTTGTGAGCCGCTTTCAATGGAATCATCACAATCACCTATCGGATGCCAACTATTATTATTTAAAAAACCTCTAGGTAAATAATTAGAGCTACACACCTTACTGCCCTGAGGCGCCTGCACAAGATGTAAGTCGCTATCAGCATCGCGATACCGATAACTCAACTCCTTATATATTTGGCGATTGGTGTCATCACAATCATTGGGTAGTGAAGCCAAGCCACTGGGAGTTAGCCTGCCAATACAATAATCTGCACCAGAGCCGACTCCGTAAGAGTCCCCATCTAGATTGGTAAATAATTTTAGTGTTCGATAAACTAATGACCCTGTTTCAGGGCTGTCATCGCAGTCTCCTAACAGCTTTCCCTCTGTCGAATTAAAGTAAGTAGCTGGAAGACTACCAGCAGTGCAAATATTACCCGCCTCAATTGTGTCATCTAGATAGTTATCCCTATCCCTATCTCTGTATTGATAACTTAGCCCTTGATAGATTTCACTATTACTATCGTTACAATCCGAACCCATTGTAGAAAACTGATCAGGAATATTAGCTCCTATACACTGTGCATAGCTTTCTCCTGTTCCATAATCATCACCATCTAGATCAATAAATAGATCCACATTTCGATAAATGTCTCTCCCGTTTTCAGGAGTATCATCACAGTCCCCTACAGTTTTATTTTGCGGCGATATTAAGTGAGTATTGGGTAGATTAGCACCGCTGCAAACTGAATCCGTAATGGGTAGCTGTACAAGGTAATCGTCAAGGTCTAAGTCTAAATACTCGTAAGATAAATTTTGAAATAACTGATTATTATCGTCATCACAATCGCCCACCGCTAGATCTTGCGCCGTAGCAAAATAACCACTGGGAAGAGTCGTGCCGCTACATATTTGTTCGGCCTGGGGCAATTGGATCAAATGCCCATCAAGATCTAAATCTAGATATTCATAACTGAGATTTTGAAGCAACTGATTATTATCATCAGCACAGTCGTCTACCGGTTGTTCTTGTGCTGTAGAAAAATAACTATTAGGAAGATTGGTGCCGCTGCATACTTGTTCGGTCTGAGGTAATTGAATTAAGTGACCATCAAGATCAACATCGCGGTAATTGTAAGGTAACTGTTGAAATACCCCCCCATCACTGTCGTTGCAGTCGCCTGCTTGCTCTGAAAGATTACTCGGTAACGTTGCACCTATACATAACGGTTGCACAGAACCGGCACCAAACGAATCGCCATCCTCATCAACAAAAAGATTCACCGACCGATAAATACCAACGCCTGTTGCTTGGCTATCATCACAGTCACCCAACCACTTTGCAGTGATTGAGGATAAATAGGTACTGGGTAAATTTTCACCACTGCAAATTTGCCCAGGTTGAGGTAATTGAATAAGATGATTATCAAGATCTACGTCGCGATAAAGAAAACTTAGCGTTTGATACTTTTGATTGTCTGTATCGTTACAATCACTCCCCTGAGTAGATAACTGCTCAGGAATCGTGTCACCAATACATATGGATTGGCTTACACCACTGCCAAATAGATCTCGATCCTCATCATTAAAAAGTTCTACAGATCGGTAAACATTCATCCCTGTGGCTAAATTGTCATCACAATCCCCTATCCACTTTCCTTGTGCTGTCGCCAAATAAGTATTGGGTAAACTAGTGCCCGCACAAATCTTTTGGATTTGAGGCATTACTATTAAGTGATTATCTTTATCCTCATCTCTAAAAGAATAATTAAGTTCTTGATAGGCGTGATTATCTGAATCATTGCAATCACTATCGGTTAGCGAAAGCCCGATAGGAACATCAGCACCAATACAATAATCACGACTAACACCGCTCCCTATTTTATCTTGATCGCTATCGGTATAAAGATTCACACTGCGATAGCGTAGAACTCCAGTTTCAAGCGAGTCATCACAATCCCCCACTGACATACCAAGTGCCGAGGCAACGTAGGGCGTAGGAAGCTGAAGACCACTGCAAATGGTATTAACTTGAGGAAAAGAAATTAAATGACCGTCTTGATCTTGATCTTGAAACTGGTAACTAAGTTGTTGCCAGCGATTAACGTCTTGCGGGGCGCAATCAAGTGAATCCTTGATACCGTCATTATCACTGTCTATTGCAGCAAGGCTATTTCCATTCTGATTGGAGGGAGGAGCTGAGGTATTAGTGCTGTCATCGTTACAAGCAGTTAGGCCAGACAACGATATTAACAAAATTACTTTCCATACAAACTGCATTCAATAAAACCTATCCTTGGAATAGGCTGAATACTACCTATAAAATCATTCCAATCAAATACTTACGATCAATTCAAATAATTTAAGGCTACAATTTTTTAAGTCAATGTTATTAACTGACGAACCACCTACTTTAAGATTTATTTTTATAGTTTTTATACCCATCCTAGAGATTAAATGAAGGTAAAAGAAAAACTGAAAAACAATTAGAAAGCATTAAACATGTTCATTTTTTGCACTCGAAATTAAATACAGGTTACTTTCACTCTAATGCTCTACCCCATTAACGATTCAGACATATACTAGTAAAAGGCATTAATCTTTGCATTATTTTTTAAATATTTATGGTAAACAAACCACAGCACTTCTTCTGCTTGATCTAATTTAAGATTTAACGGTTGTAAGTTTTTATATGGGCGTGCTTCGTGTTCTGCCGATGGCAATAATGGAGTGTGAGTCTGAAAACACATTACTTTGATATATTATTTGATCATTTCTTAAATGACTTTATTAGGCTAAAAACGCTTTCATATGCTTTTTAAAGGCCACATGTTTTTGGCTTTGCCATTTGCTTTTCTTGTACATGAGGTAAAGGCGCTTACTCGGCAGCTTATGGTCACTTAGAATAGAAACAAACTCTCCGCTGGCCAATTCAGATTGAATAGAGACATCCAATAGTAAACCAATACCCAGCCCTGCACGCACCCCTTGGTGCACTCCTTCTATATCGTCACACCTGTGACCGGTAATATCCGCAGGATTCACTTTTATCTTTTGAAAAAATTCCTGCAAGGCCGTGGATTGATGTTGAGGCCCCATGGAAATTAAACGGGCATTACCTAAATTAGTAAAGCGAGTAACCGCACTGGCTTTCAAGCCTTGTTGCTTTAAATATTGCGAGCTCACACAAGCGGTTAGCTGGGTATCCATTAGGGGAATGGCCACCATATGACTACTGTCATTAAGTTTGCCTAAGCGAAAAGCAAAGTCGATATTTTCATCAAATAAATCTTCCATCTTATCACTGAAGCGAATATCAAATTCTACTTGGGGATAGTTTAGGGTGAAGGCATTTAGAGCATCTAATAAGTGAGAGCGCACGAGTGATTTAGACAAGGTAATCACCAGTGGGCCAGAGATAGCATCTTGGCTGTTGAGCAGTTCATCTTGGGCTTGATGAATGCTTAATAAAATTTGTTTACACTTGGGATAGAAACGTTTGCCAGCGGCACTTATTTCCAATTTTTTATGAGAACGGTGAAATAAATCAACACTTAAACCTTGCTCTAAGCTGCTTAGTTGTTTGCTTACAGCCGGGGCTGATAGATTTAATAATTGCGCCGCCTGGGCAATGCTGCCGGTTTCAACCACCGCCACAAAAATTCGATACTGACTAAAACTGGCCACAATTCCCCCTATCTTCCAACACCTAGTTATTTTGGCCTAACGATTAAATTAAGCGCTGATTCTAGCAGAAACTAGAGTTCTAAAAAGTTACGCTAGTATTAACAAAGCATCACTTTAAGTTATCTTAGTTTTATCTATAGTTTCCCAGTTCGCAAGTTAATTAATTTAAAGGAAATATTATGATAGAACTGGCTCAAGGCACCCTTACCATTAACACTCCGGTTTCGACGATTTTCAAATATGTGAGCAATATGGAAAATTACAAAGAATGGTTTCCCGGCGTAGAAGAGGTTCGCAGTTTTAATGAACTAGCCCATGGCACTGTGGGCAAGCAGTATAAGGAAACTCTTAATTTAAATGGTGAAAAAGGTCAGCTTATTATTGAAGTAATACAATGCAAGCCTAATGAGCTGTTTTTAACTCAAGGGAATTTACCCGGTATTTTACCGCAAATGACCATAAGATTTTTAGCGACGCAAGAGAATGGCTGTGAAATGAATTTACAATATCATGGCCGTGCAAGTGAGCTAAAACAGGATGAAAGCCTGCAAAAAATGTTGCAGCAAGATTTACATAAACGCACCCAGCAAGGGCTATTGCAGTTAAAACAGTTAATGGAGAGCCATGGCTATTGGTTAAATTGATAGCTAAAAAATAACCGAGCTAAATCTAGGCTTAAAAAACGATTAATTAAAACTAAAGACCGTACTGAGAAGCCGCCAGCTCCCGCATAATTTCTTCCGAACTGGTATCAATGGAGTTTAGAGGAATTACAGAAAGAGAAGTGCGTGATCTTAAACATGTGTTGAATATGTAAATCATAATTTACGCTTAACTCAGTCGATTTACAGAAGAATTAACGTCCGGTCTACATCATATTTAATTATGTAATTACCGGTCAATGCCGTATTAGTGAGCTCATCGACGGATATTACTTGTCAACACAAGTATAGCGTGAATGTTATTATTAGTTGCCAAATTGAGGGGAAGTACTGCCAAGTATAAAGGTACTATAATTTGTGAGTTTTGAAGCTGCCAATTATTTTATTCCTCCCCTGAACATCAATATCTGACGAAGCTGAGTAATAAAACAATCAAGGGCAAGGCAACTTTAGTTTCTGGGGACTCCGAAACACAGGCTGCTACATATTCAGAGGATTTTAAGTAAGTATATCTCTGCTAATTATATAAGCTTTTCAATATTAGTCTAAATTCGATGATTTATGAATAAATTTAAAAGCCCATCACAATACAAATTATACTCAGACATTAATTTATAAAAAAACTAAATTTTTATGTGTATTAAAATCATTCTAATGAATCACGTTCCTTCAGTTTAAAATATAGAAGATCCATGGAACACCCGTTCCATTTATTTCGCGATAAAAGAAATTTTAAAAGACTAACCTCAAAATAACTACCAATATGTTAAAATCACTCTGTGGCTAATTTTTCAACCTAGTTATTAAATTTATTATAGTAATATGATATAAACCACAGCCCTTGTCTTCTGCAATAACAACTATTAAATATCAATGGACTTGGTACAAAAATAAAAGGAATTAGAATGAAAGTATTTTTTCGCTCGTTTATTATAACCCTAACTTGCCTAATAGCGGCCTGTGGCGGCCAGGAAGACTCTTCGACCTCAGATGAAAACCAAACAGTTTCATTAGTAGCTTCGGTCGATACTAACTCCACTGAAGTAACACCACAGAGTAAAGCAAAGCAAGCTCTAAATCGAAAGGCAATTCAATCCTCTTTATCAGAAATCAATAGGATTACCCTAGAAGCTGTTTTAGTTACTGACTCCACACAGAGTCTGACTATTGAGTTAACCGAGGATGGTGGGATTTATAGTGCAGAACTTGAATTACTAGCTGATCAGCAGTATCAATTTACCGCCAACGCTTACATCGATGAAGAAATAACCTACACAGGCACAACATTCCAAATTCCTATCGAAGGTGGTGCTGTCAACATTTCATTAAGTCATGTGGATGCTGGATCTAATAATGTAATTCCACAGATCAATCAAATAATACGAGATGATATAGTGGAGCAAGGTACAAATGTTAATTTTAGTTTTGCGGTAACCGGTAGTACTGGTGAACTGCTTACCTATGAGATAACAGGTGCTTCCGGAAGCTTTACTCCCAATAGTGGAGAAATTCAGCTACCGGAATCATCCAGTTCGGCAAGGGTTGTCGTTTCGTATCAGGCACCTATTGGAAATGAAGCAGTTGAGTTTGATTACGCTCTTAAATTAACCAATAGCCACGACAATTCGGTTATCACTGCCTTCTCTATCAGTGTTGCTCCTATAAAGGTTGATAATAATGTAAGCGTTTCCTTTAACCCTGTAATTAAAGGAGTAACCGTACAACGTAATGCAAATCAATTAACCTGGACCCTTGATGTTGATACCATAGCTGGTGAAGCCTATTTGCAATACGTTTGGAGTTTTGAAGCGAGCGCTGGCAGTGCTCAATTTGCTATACCAGATGCTAACCCAGGTGTGATGGATGGTTATGATGAAACCACAGCAGGCAGGATTGCCCTAACTGTAACAGACAATTCGGCTAATGGCGGCGTATCTACTTACAATTACGAGGTCAACGCGGGAGATTATCCTGATACGGTTATCGTAAATCCCATGGAAGCAGAAAAGATTACAATCGACTTCTCTCCCGCAACCCTACCCAATGGTTCAAGATGTGAAAATGAACCGTTTACCAGAGAAAGCTATTTATTTACTCCAGCAGACACATGCGGTGTTGCTATATCTAACCATGATGATACCGAAAACGTATGGTTGAACTTAAATGGTAGAGGTGATGGCTCAACTTTAACGGCTCCGAACAATACTCTTTTTACCATATATAGCATGGATATAGCCGAATATAGTACCGTCTTTGCATACCCACAAACTGTACGAATTGCCTGCGTTAAAAATGGCCTTGCTACATATATAAACATTTATCTAGATGGCGTGATAACTGACTCAAACGATATGTTCCAAACATTTCAGCTTGAAGACGAGTGTACTAATATTGATGAGTTTAGGTTTGGTGGAACTATGTCGGCAGATAATATAGTGATCTCAAGGCTTCAATAACAGTAATAAAAACGCGAGGAAGACCTTGGCTATTCAGCTAGGGCTTTTTTGATCTAATCAGCTCCCTCCAATAAAAAACCCATTCACTTTATAAAAATGAATGGGTGAAAAAGACTTCCAATTTCAATCACTAAGATTTCTTGCTAACTTCAATAAAAACTCACTTTCAACAGAATTTGAGCTATTTAGATTTATTAAAGACCGTACTGAGAACCCGCCAGCTCACGCATAATCTCTTCTGAACCACCGCCTATGGCATTCACGCGTACTTCACGCTTTTTAAACTAAGGCTACGTTCAACCTTGCTGCCACGTAAATAACAGGTGCCATACTAGAAAGTTCGCTGGCTTCAATAAAAGACCAACTGCTATGAAAATACACCCTAGGAGCAATTAAAGACCGTACTGAGAACCCGCCAGCTCGCGCATGATTTCTTCCGAACCACCGCCTATAGCATTCACACGTACTTCACGATAAATACGCTCTACCTTGCTACCACGTAAATAACAGGCGCCGCCCAGAATTTGGCTGGCTTCACGGGCACAAAATTCCATGGTTTCGCTGGCTTGTACTTTTAGGTTGGCAAGATCACCAAAGTTGGCTTTGTTTGCGGCAATCGCACGCGCTACAATTTGCATGTAACCTTGCGTTGCGTTTATTTTTTGTTTCATTTGCACAATTTTGTGACGAATAACTTGATGCTTGGATAACGGCTTGCCAAAAGTTTTACGTTCTTTGGCCCAGTTAACCGCTTCTTCTAAACATACACGGGCACACGCTTCCATGCAGGAAATCATGGCCATGCGCTCGCCGTTAAAGTTATTCATGATCACCATGAAACCCATGCCTTCTTGTGCTAATAAATATTTTGCCGGTACCCGTACGTTATCAAAATACACGGTAGCGGTTTCTGATACCCACCAGCCTTGTTTTTTATCCAACGGCGTACAGCTCACACCTTCTAAATCCATAGGAATAGTAATCATTGAAATTCCCGATGCCCCTGGGCCACCAGTACGAACTGCGGTACTGATCCAGTTGGCGCTCAAGGCTCCCGATATAAACGTCTTGCTGCCGTTCACTATGTAATAGTCGCCATCGCGCACGGCGGTGGTTTTAAGGTTGGCCACGTCGGAACCACCAGAAGGTTCGGTAATGCCCAAACAAATACGTTTTTCACCGCTTAATACCGCAGGCACGATTTCTTGTTTAATTTCTTCTTTGGCAAAGTTAGCCACTGGTGGTAAACCAATGCCGTGAATTAATAGGCTGCTGGCAATACCACCACCCGAACCGACACGGGCCAGTTCTTCGTTCACGATCATCGAATAATAAATATCTATGCCTTCGCTGATGCCGCCGTATTTTTCATCAAAACCTAACTGTAACAAACCAATGTCTGCGGCTTTTTTCCACAACTCTGGTGGTAAGCCACCAGCTTCATCCCAATCATCAAAATACGGGGCGATTTCGACATCAACAAACTTACGTAGCTGGGTACGCCACTCTTCATGTTCTGGGGTTAAATCTGGATTGGGTAAACGTGCGCTATCAAAGGTTAATGACATAGTGAGATCCTCTTTATTCGTTATTATTTAGTCAGCTATTAACAAACCGTGCTTGGATTAATTTAACAAGATGAATAAATAATAGGCCCAGCGGAGCCGCCCGGCATTGGATGCGGTGCCAATCTACTTGGCAAAGGTGACACGGATAAAAAGAACTAAGTTTTCCTAGGTACTAGCCGAGAAAACATCACCTTAACTTGGTTGAAAATTAAGCGCGAAATTCAGAGGGAGGACAACCATGCCAGCTCTTAAAGGCGGTGGAAAACGAGGAGGAATCGGCATAACCCAGTAAAAAGGCAATAGTGGTGACCCCTAAGCGGTTATCACTTAAGAACCTAAGGGCCATTTGGTAGCGTAGGTCCTGCACTATGTGCTGAAAGCTGGTATCTCGGTCTGATAGACGCCTTTGCAGGGTACGTCTTGATACCCCAAGGTCGTCGGCCACGGTATCTATGGTCATCTCCCCTGTGGGTAATACACACACAATGCTTTGCCGTAACGCACGCAAGAAGCTGTCGCCACTGGTACTGGCCATGTACTCCTGCCACGGGTTTGGAGCGGTATCGCTGTGTTCATTCACGGGCTGAATCAGCTTAAAATCGAGCGATTCCATTTCAAAGAACAAGGCGCTGTAGGGCTGATCGAACTCTAGGTTGTCACCAAAACACTGCTTTAAAACGGTTAAGTCCTGAGGCTGTGGATAAGTAAACTGGGCTTTGGCAATGGTAATGGGCTGCAGGCAAATAGAGCTAAGGATAGAATTAGCGGTGCTTAGTACCATGTCTATGGTGTAACGACCACTCACGCTTACCGGTACCAATGGACGCCACTCACTGCGCAAGGTACCGCCTTCGCGCACAATCACGGCCTTGCCTAAATCGGCCCCCAGTTCTAATACGCTGGGCATCATGTTTAACCATTGGCGCAGTGAGCTACAGATACTCGATAAATACAGCAACAAGTGCACAATATTCAAATAAGCGGCACGCCCCACAAACAAACCCAAGTCTTCATTACCCGCGAGCTTGGCAATTTGTTTATTTAGCTCATACAAGGGCCCTACTGGCATTTGATAATCGTTAATTTCTAGCCATTTTTTATCAATACCGCAGGCGGCCAGAATGGGATCTTGCTGCAAACCAAAACGCTGGGCTATTTGCAAAATCTGCTTGGCCTGTTTAACAGGAATGCGCCAGCTAGGGTCTAGGGTGAAGGGGGGTTGTTTATCCATGGTTGGATAGTACGGATATTAGAAGAATAGGGCCAGCTCTAGGCCCACTTGTCATAATTTGAAATTATTATTTAAACCCTCTTTGTAAAACGTATTAAATAAATGTTTCACCCCCGCACCAACCCCCGCCACACTTGCAACGGATTCATCAGATAAAAATCTTTTTTGGTTTCCGGCAATGACAAATCAATGGAGATTAAATGGGGCATTCTACGGCAGTGATCACTTCCCAATCTTTGAATTGATAATTGCGCGCCACTCTCGTCTTCTTTAATTATGATTTTAAAGTGTTCTGTGCGAGTACATCCGTGGCTTTTCACTTTAATGGTTAACTGCTCTGGGCCCAGTTGTATGCCATACAAGGTTTCCAAGTTTTTGTTTGCCTGAGCCAGGGTATTTTCCAAAGAGAGACTGCTTGCTAGGGCTAACAATGCACCGACAAAAAACAGCTTAAGCACCTGAACACTTAATAAAGACTTCATAAAAATTCTCCTACTCTAACTAGGTTTTTTAGAAGAAGCCGCGCGGCGAAAGCCCGTTAATAAAAGTATCAGCATGAAGCCACCCGCTAGGGAGCCACCTGAAGATTTTCCAGTGCTTGAGGTTTGCTCGCTTTCGTCTGAATTATCACTATCCAAACGGGAACCCGGTGATTCATTACCCGCCATCACGCTGCTTATCCAACTATGGTAATTACTCAAACGTGTATAAAGACCTGGGTAATCTTTCACCGCACAAGATTGCTCTTGGGTACCACCAGAACTCACAATACCCACCTGCTGATACTCATCGTTAACCAACTGCATAATGGGGCCGCCACTGTCTCCCTGGCAGGAGTCGGTTGCGCCGTCACCGCCAGCACAAAACATGTTGGTGGTCACCGAAGCCCCTATGGCCCCATATTGCTCTTGGCAAGTAGTGAAGTTGGCATAGTTAACATCCACCTCACGTAATATATTGGGGTAAACATCCTGGCTAATGGAAACATTACCCCAGCCCATTACTTTTAATGCGGTGTTATCGGCTAGAGCAGTAAAGTCGCTGGCACTCATAAGGCTAATGGGCGTAGAGGTGACGGTGCTGCTCAACTTTAAGATAGCAATATCGTTATCGAGGGTATTGGTGTCGTAACCATCGGCCACATACACCTCACTCACTGTGCGTGATTCACCATCGCGGCGATTGTTTATGTCGTATTCATTCACCACCACAGAATAATTGCTAGCACTCAGGGCTGCACCGGTATCTTCGTCGGTGACACAGTGGGCTGCGGTGAGCACCCACTGGCTACCGATTAGGCTGGCTCCGCACGAGGCTTGGCCATTTATCTCTAAAGAAGTTATCCAGGGGTAATCGGTATCTTGGCTATTCTGGCTAACTTCAGTGCCCCCGATGATGCGTGAGCTGGCCACAGACAACTGGCTGGTCACTATAAAAAGAGCTATCAGGGAAAGGGCCTGGTTTTTTATTTTCATGATTCATTCCTCAATTACGCTTCGAGCAGTCTAAATCAGCAAGTGGGTAAAAAATATGGAACCAGGTCCTAGAATTGTATGGGCTTTGTATTGAAATTGTAGGTGGAAAAAGAGGTGGATGAGGGGGCAGATACAAAAAACTAGATAATAAGGAGCAAATTAAATGAGTGCAGGGTTTATACAACCCTGAAAATTAAGCTAGGTTTTAGCAGCTTATTGGTTCGGCATATCGTCACGTTCGGTTATGCACTCGTAAGAGCCCATCTCAAATTCGCGGCAGATCCATGGGCGGTTCTCATAAATAGTACACATCTTGGTATGCCTATCTAAAGCTGAACACCAGCCGTCTTCTAAGCGGTTCATGGTTTCTGCGCCCCACTTGTCGGTCTTGATATGACGTTCGGGCACACCGGTATCTGTGATGATCATCACCTCAAGGCGACAGCAGCAAGCCTGACAAGTATCACAGGTCACTTCCGGGTTAGGATTGTCTTGGTCTTGGATCAGGGGGATGTGGTTGCTCATGATAAACCGAGGAAAAATGAGATGGCGCAAGAATAGCCTAAAGTCGTCATGCATACGATATTGACAAGCCCATTTTCAGAAAATGAATTCAGACCATTCATAACCCCCCTAACCTGCACAATGATCTATTCTAAATTAGTTGGGTAAGCCATATAAAAGTGCTTTTTTATAAGCTATATGAATATAAACCCGTATCTATAGAGTGAAAGTTTCTAAGAATGAAGCATCCATGAAATGGACCCTAGGGATCCGCAGTGTTCAGGGAGTATTGGCAAAGAAACTATTGCTAAGCATTCTGCTGTTTAGCTTTTTTGTCACCCTGCTGGTTTCTGCCTTTATTCTCTATTCTGATTACCAAGATCAGCTCAGTTCTCAGGACCGAAATCTGGAGCAACTGGAAGCCGGTTATGTGGGCAGCGTGTCTTATAGTTTGTGGAATTTCAGCACAGAGCAATTAGAAGCCCAACTGGAAGGCATAATGAGCTTTCCCAATGTGATCTATGTGGGAGTAAGATCTAATAATCTCGATCAGCAAATAGGTTCGGCCGAATCGAGTAATATCACCCGTAAGGTTAAGTACGATTTAACCTTTCTAAATGATGGTGAGCTCTTAAAAATTGGCTCTCTGAACATTGTCATTGATCAAAAATATATATACGTCAGCTTAATGAAAAAAGGCATTACCATCGTCATAACGCAGTTTTTTAAAACGCTGGCGGTGTCTTTATTTATCTTGTTTTTAATTAACACCATTGTTACCCGTCACCTTATTAGAATGGCCAACTGGGCCAAGGGCCTGGATATTTCTCAACCGCTTATATTAAACCGCTCGGAAAATATAAAAGATGAAATCGGTGATGTGACCAGGGCCATTAACTCCCTTCGAATTCAACACCTCACCAGTCTCGAACGCGTAAAACGGGTTCAGCAGCAATTAGAAGTGGCCAACGAAGAACTGGAACACAGGGTGGCTAGGCGCACTGAAGACTTGGTAGAGGCCATAGACGTATTAAAAAATACCCAAACAAAATTGGTGGAATCAGAAAAACTGGCCTCGTTGGGTAAACTCATCGCAGGAGTGGCGCACGAGTTAAATACCCCCTTGGGCGTGTGCATGACCGCACAAAGCTATTTAAATGAAGTGGTGCTGGAAATAGACAGGAAGGTAAAATCAGACAGTCTAACTCGTAGTGACTTTGACGACAGCGTAAAAGTTATTATAGACGCCGTATCCTTATTGGATGCCAACCTAACCCGCTCGCGATCACTTATTTCAAACTTTAAGAAACTCGCCATGAACTCCAGTGACCAAGTTTCTTCCAAATTTAGCCTAACTCAGCTTATTAAGGAAATTGAAGAGGATCTTAGTTTAATGCTAGCCGATCAGAACATTCGGCTTAAGCTGTTGTATGTGAAAGACATTGAAATAGAAACATTTTTAGAACCCTTAAGAATGGTAATTGAACAACTGATACGTAACTCACTTGAACACGGTTTTAAAAGTACTTCTGGCTTTATTTATATTTGTGTTATTGAAGGGGATAAATGTTTATACATAGATTATCGCGATGATGGTGTCGGTATCCCTGTGGAATTGAAAAAAAGCATGTTTGATCCTTTTGTTACTTCTGAGCGAATGAAGGGCCAAGTAGGGTTAGGGCTGCATATAGTGCATAACTTTATCACCCAGATACTTGGCGGCAGCATTACTTATTTAGACTCAAATGCAGGTACGCATTTTAGTATTGAAATGCCCATGGATATAAATAAACACAGTGAAAGCATTAAGAGTCTTGAAGATAAAATTTAGAGACTTATGGCTTTGGAGTGGAGAGTGATTTTATGAAAACTTACCGCTGGATTTTGCTCTTGAGTGTATTGCAGGCTTGCGCCTTTTACCCCACCACACAATACAGTGCCGATGTTGAGCGCTGCGATTTAAATTTTAAGAAACTAACCTTGGATATGAGTGCCAGTAAAGTTCAATGCCAGGGCGGTGGCAATAATGCCGGCGCCTGCATTATTTTGGCTGGCGTGATCACTGGCGGCAGCGCGGTGGTGTCAGGTTCTATTGTTTTAGTGGGTAACAGCCTGCACTGGCTGGAAAAACAGGGCAAGTGTGATGACAGTTTTCTAAATAAAAACATATTCAATCATAATCAGCCCTTGTTAGAAAAAGAGGGCGTAATGGTTAAGGAACAAAGCAAAGCGCCTCAATAGATAGTCCAATAAAAAAGTGTGCAGATTAGGAGGGGCAACTTGGTTGAAATTAACAAAACTACTGGGCTTTCCCTCAGATTCCGCAGCCGAATTTTACTAGGCGCATTATTGGTTATTTTAGTGGGTATTGCGTCATCTACATTCATTTCCAATGTTCACGGAGCCAAGCCTTCCCTAGTATTAACCATCCCTAAAAGCGATGGCATCTTAATTCACTTTGCCCAGCAAGCCTTTAAAGAAGTGAGCCAAAGAAGCGGAATAAATATCAGCATAATAGAACTTCCAAAGAAGCGGGCTCTGGTTGAAGCCAACATGGGTCATTATGATGGCACCGCCATGCGCGTGATTAACCTTGAAAAAGATTACCCCGATTTAATGCGAGTAGAGTCATCTATATTTTCAGTTCAGCATGTTCTATTTTCAAGCAAGAAAGGCATATTTGAAGGCATTCATAACTTTCACGATCTTGCTGATTACATTGTCAAAAACAATTTTATAGTGGGCTATTTAAACGGCAGTAAAAAAGCCAAAGATGAATTATCTCAAATACCATTAAGCAATAAGATTGCTCTAGGAGGTCCAATACAAGCTTTTGATTTATTAAAAGCCAACAGGATAAACGCCTATCTGGCGGGCCCAGGCATGACAAACCGAGACATCTTTAATAAAAAATATTACGGGACAAAAATTCAGGAGGTGGGGGTATTTGCCAAATTCCCGCTCTATCCATATTTACACAAAAAACATAAAGAGCTGGCTCCCCTTATAGAGGAAACTCTTAAGGCAATGATTAAAGATGGCAGCCTAAGCAGAATAAGGCACAACCTAGAAAAACAATAGCATTACTCTAAAACCCTTGAATGCCATGTTTATTCATAATTTTTTAAGCTCCCTATTAAAACCCACTAGTAAAAATTGATGGCCGTTTTCTTTAAGGTTTTTTTAAAACACGCTTAGTAGAAGCAGGATGGTTTGCCAGTAAGGTTGAAGCTCGAGTGGGTCGTGCTACCAGATTACCGCCACAGTTGGGGCATGCGGGGTGCAACTGGCTGCTGACGCAATCGTAACAAAAGGTGCATTCGAAAGAGCAGATAAGTGCTTGCGAGCTATGAGGTGGCAGGTCTTTATCACACAGTTCACAATTGGGTCTGATTTCTAACATGCCGCACCCTTATACTTAACTAAATAAAATAAGGACTCAACATAAACCAGCTTTAGAGCAATGTACAGGTGATGAAAGGACGTTTAGTTTTATGAAAAACCGCGATCTGAGTTTTACCCAATAACAAAATTTATTTTCTAAAAATGCCTAAGTATTAACAAAGGCATTTCTTAAAACGTATTCGTGTTTTCTATTTAGGCGCAAAACCCGCGTCTTGTAGATGCTTAGTCATTTTTTCAAACATCACTTGCAGACCGTTGATCGGACGCATCATTACTTCAAAGTGAACAATCTTGCCTTCATCATTAAAGCGAATTAAATCGATACCTTTTACGTTTTTATCGCCTACTTTTGCAGAAAACTCCAAAGCTAGGTTATTTCCGTCTACCCACTCGCGGTGATATTCGAAGCCTTCAAAAATATCTATTACCATCTTCAAGATGAACTGAGTAACATCACGGCCCTTTTTAGGGTGCCATAAAGTAGGCGAATGAAACTCAACACTTTCATCCAGCATTTCACGCAACAGCTTCATGTCTTTATTAAAAATAACTTTATGCCACTGATCTAGATTGGTCTGGCTCATGGTTCGCTCCTCAATTTTTATCACGGTTAATAAGGCGCAAGGTTGGCCCAATTCCCAATTTATGACTGGTACACTATAGGGCTATCTTTACAGTGTCAAGATTAGGTTCAAACTGGATAGTGACCCCTAAGCTACATTTCCACATTCCCCATAAATAAAGACCTTACTGTAAAGCGCATTTGTTTCTTCAAAAGCTTAATCTCCTCCTCACCAATGCTCTGCCACCCTGTGTGGTACATGATGGTGGCTCTGGCTGCCCGCAAACTTTGCACTTGGCCAATAAGGTTTAAGGCACACAGCTTCACCTCTATGTCGGTTTCCTTTCTATTTAGAGCTAGTGCCACCAACTTGCTTAACATCGCCAGGGAGCGCCCCATAGGACCAGAAAACAACACCTCGAAGGCGGCACTGGGGGTTTGCTGTTCACGCAAAATAAGCCGCGCCCAGGGTTCTGTTTGGTGGCTGGCCAGCATTTCAATCAGGGCAAACAGCAGGCTTTCTATTAAGTCTATTATTTTGGCCAAACGTGGCTCTTCATCCAGTGGCTCTGGGCCATTCAGCTCCATCAGCCCTTGCATTAGCTTGACCAGTACCGGCTCAAAATGCTGCTTCATCTTGGCGGCCATGTGTTCAAATACCGCCACATACAAGCCTTCTTTTCCGCCAAAATGGTAGCTAATGAGGGCTAGGTTCACGCCCGCCGCAGACGCCAAAGAGCGATTGCTGGCAGCATGAAAGCCGTCGCGGCCAAAGATCTCAATGGCTGCTTCAATCATGGCTAGGCGTGTGGCTTCGGCCTTTTTTGTCGTTTTAGTTTCTGTCATGAAAAATGAAGTTCATTTAATTAATAGGGTTCAGCGATGCTGGGGCCTGTGGATAAAGTTCAGAGCTGAAGTGTTTACTCCAGCACCCCTTCTATTTTGTGTTTGTGACGAGCAAAAGCCTTCACCAAAAACTCTATCAGTACCCGCACTCGGGAGTTTTTGGCCATATCCTTATGGGCCAGTACCCAGATCCAGTCACCTGCATGAATTTGTGCCCCGGGAATGCGTACCATGCCGGGGCTGTAGTCCCCAATAAAACAGGGCAAGGTGGCAATGCCCATATGGGCCTGCACCGCACTGGCTTGCAATACATCGGAATAAAGTTTGCCGCGCACCGGCACGTCTGGGTATTTATCTTTTTCGGTGCATTTTAACTGCTCATTCTTATTACCCCACCCCAGCCAATGACAACCCTTGGGGTTAATTTTCAAATCGTGGCTGGCCAGATATTCTTCGCTGGCATAGGCGGTTTTATAAATACGGGCCACGCGCTTGCCGGTTAGGGAGTCTGGTGGATTCGTCACATGGCGAATGGCCACATCGGCTTCACGGCTCACCAAGTCACGCCGGGCATAGCTCATGTTTAATTCCAGATGAATATCTGGGTACAGGTTCATAAACTCATGAATATCGGGCATCAGCAAATGAGTGGCAAAGCCGTTGGGAAGGGTTAGACACAGGTCTCCGGCAATGCGCAGGTCCTTACCCTGAACATCGCGGGCAATGGTATTAAAGCCCTGCTGAATCTGTTCTGCCGACAGCAATAGATCTTGCCCGCCCTGGGTAAGCGCATATCCTCCGGGTAAGCGGTCAAACAGCTTAATGCCTAGGTCGGTTTCCAAGGCATTAATACGTCGCGCACAGGAGGTATGGTGGATTTTTAGGGTCAGTGCCGCTTTCTTAAGGCCACCCGCATTGGCGATGGCTAAAAACACTTTCATGTCATCCCAATTCAAGCCAAATCCCCTTTCCATGTGCCATTGGTTAATCACCTGTATGTATTTATGCAACTAATTTTAACGTATCGGTTAGAAAGGCGCACTTATGCAATTCAAAACCAACAAAAATAGAGATAAACACAGGCCGTTTACTTCTTCCTTATTTCCTCCTTATTTGCGAAGCCCTCAATTTTAAAGGGCTGTAGCCATATGTAAACCACCACTTACAAATAAGTGACCCCAGCCTAGTACCGGGGTGTCAACTTGGCTGCTGCTATCACGTTGTTTTAAAAGAACCCCTAGCAAAAGCTCACTGGTCGATAAATAAGAAGGTAACTATGAACAATAAAACACTCACCTTGGCCATTTCGCTGGCCTGCACTTTTACCTTACCCGGCTGTAGCTCTGGTCAGGATTCTGTTGGCACTGACGATAATAGCGGCGACGACAATACCAGCCGCGTTAGCAGCATTACCCGTTCGAGCCAGGGCATAAATGAAGATGCTCAGGGCCGGCGCGACCAAGCCCGAGACCGAGTGGGCCGTAATAACTTCAGAGATAATAAACAGGGCTTTCGCGAGATTCGCAGCTACGATGGCACCAGCAATAATATCGACCACCCTCTGTGGGGCGCTACTTGGGAGCATTTGCAACGCATCGCCCCCAGTGATTACAGTGATGGTATTTCTTCATTGGCAGGGGCCACTCGTCCTAGTGCCCGTGTCATTAGTAATTTAATTGTTAATCAAGATGCTGGCGTCAGCATTCCCAATCAATACGGCACCAGTGATTTTCTTTGGCAGTGGGGCCAGTTTATTGATCACGATATTGATCTAACCGATGGCAGCACCAACGAAGCTGAAAATATTATCATCCCTGCTGGGGACGCCTTCTTCGACCCAGATGAAAGCGGCGCCATGGTCATGGACTTTAACCGCGCCATTTATGACATGGAAACCGGTACCGGCACCAATAACCCACGCCAACAAGAAAATGAAATTAGCAGCTGGATAGACGGCTCGATGATTTATGGCTCGGATGAAGAACGTAATAGCGCTTTACGCTTAAGTGATAACAGCCCATACCTAGCCAGCAGCGCGGAGAATTTACTGCCATTAAATGTAGATGACCTTACTAATGCCAGTGGTTTTATTAGCGATACCACGTCTTTGTTTTTAGCCGGAGATGTACGCGCCAATGAGAGCGTAGTTCTCACCGCCATACATACTTTATGGATGCGCGAGCATAATCGCATTGCCCAATTACTAGAACAACAAAGCAGGCGCGATAATAACAATGACAGTGGCCAAGATATTTTTGAACAGGCCCGACGTTTGGTGATTGCCAAAATTCAAAAAATTACTTTTGATGAATACCTGCCGGCCTTACTTGGCGACAATACCATGCCAAGTTATAACGGCTACAAAGACAATATTAACCCTACTATTTACAACGAGTTTTCCAGCGCCGCTTACCGTTTAGGGCATAGTGAAATTGGCGATACCGTGTTGCGCCTTGATGCCAATGGTAACGAAATAACGTCAGGCAACCTGGCCTTGCGCGATGCTTTTTTTAGCGGCATTAATTTATTGAAGAATGAAAACGACATAGACCCCTTGCTAATGGGCCTAGCCAATCAGTCACACCAGGCTATCGATGTGCAAGTGGTAAATGATCTACGTAATTTCTTATTTGGCAGTCCTGGCCAAGGAGGGTTTGACCTAGTTTCGCTTAATATACAGCGCGGCCGAGATACAGGGTTAAGCTCATACAATGCCACCCGAGTCGCCATGGGTTTAACAAGGGTTAACAGTTTTTCAGACATCACTAGCAACACAGCCTTACAAGAAAGCTTGCAAGCCAGTTATGGATCCGTCGATGACATTGATTTATGGGTAGGCGGTTTGGCCGAGGATCCACTAAGTGGCCAAGGCTCGCAATTAGGAGAACTGTTCACCTACATTGTGGTGCAACAATTTGATGAGTTAAGAGCAGGCGATCGCTTTTGGTATGAAAACTATTTAACCAACAGCGAACTAGAGATAGTTAAAGAGACCACTCTGGCTAAGGTTATTAGGGACAACACCGACATCTCTGGTGAGTTACAAGATCAGGTGTTTTTTGTGCCTGAAAAATAACAAAAATTCGCTACGGCTTGCTTTTATTAAGTAAGCGGTAGCACTTTAAGTTACCAACATAAGGGATATTAAAAGGTGGGTTAACAGTGCAAATTAAAACAAGTGTTGAACAATAATATTAAGGCTCTAAAGCTTGAGCATACTGGCTATGCTTTTCTGAGTTTTTAGTTAAGGTAAATGTTGATGTTTCAATTAATGATGAATTCTGCTTTTCATTAACCAATTTCCCCAGAATAAATGCCCCCCAAAACCCTACTACCAACACTAATACCCCTACCACGGCCCATTTAGCAAAGCCCATCACCAAAGGATTTAACCAACGTGTGTCGCCTAACTGTTTTTCGCTAATAAGGGTTTTCAATTTTGATTCGCTGGCCAAATTCTTTTCGAAGTCTCTAATATAAACAGACTGAAATTTGGCAGCACGCACTTCCTGAAGAAGCGCATTAAGTTCTTTTAACGAAAGTTTATCGGCTGAAAAATTTACCTTATCGTGCAAGGTATGAAATACAGGCAAGGTATTGGCTGGATTCAAATCATGACTCCCTAGGGGTGTCTCCCACTCATGTGGCAAACAGGATATTTGTACGCCAGTATCTGCTGATTATATTTCCAAATCATTACAAACAAGATGATTGAAGTCATGAATTAACAGTTTTCAATCGGCCGGCTTCCCAATTGCCAGCGAGACCTGAGTGTTTGCAGATACCTCTATTTAAAAATTCCCGGTGGAACTATCAGTATACATGCGCTCATTAGCGCTAATTAATATCAACTATTACGGATAAAGAAAAGCCAATAAGCCTTTCTACCCACAAAAAAATAGTGACATCATCACTGATAATTAAATTGAAATACCACCTTGATTAAAATCATTTAAAGGCAATTTAAACCGTTCAAAAAAGAATCAGATTTAAAGTAAGCTATTTATTCCTAGCCTTTAAGGTAGACCAATCTGTCTGGCCGATTTCAACATGCCACAATCATACCACTTCGGTTATTCAAAACAATTATTATGTAGTGTTTGGGTACAACTTTACATTTCTAAATGATTAATAATGAGTGACGAAGCAGGCATTACAGTTTATCACTACCCCATTCGGAATTATGAGCAATTC
>JBALXQ010000004.1:141559-159640 GCA_036960565.1 Bermanella sp. | reverse complement strand
GATTAGCTCTCAGTCAGCGATTACCAAAGACAATATTACTTTGCAGATTGATGGCTAACAGTTTTTATGAAAGTCGCCAAAGTGTTGATAGTTATCGTCAGTCTCGGGCCTTAGACTCCGCCAAAGTTAAAGCCGAACGTAATATTTTCCTTCAAAATTAAGCGTTCACTTTGAAAATGAAAAAACTTTCCCCCGAAGAACAAACCATACGTAACCGATTTATATTATTGGCTGTGCTTATTGGCGTACTGGGGGCTATTGTCTATTTATTTTTAACCTATGAGCCAAAATCTGTCGCGCAGAAATTTTATGAAGACCGCCAAAATGCCCGAGATTATTACCAGGGTAAAGACAATGAAAGCGCCAAGAAAAGAGCCGAACGCAACATTTTCCTACAGGACTAATAACATGGATGTTATGTATCCTATAATTGCAGGGAGCAAGTTATAGGGTAATAACATGGATGTTATGTATCTTATAATTGCAGGGAGCAAGTTATAGGGTAATACCATGGATGGTATGTATCCTAATACTGCATGGAGCGAGTATTAGGGTTTTACCAGGTATTCAAATCTATTTTCTAAAAAATCATGAAATCCCAAACATATGGCATACCCTATTAATGTATGAGTGATTTTAGTTAGTGTAAAAGTTACTTGTTAGCCTTTAAATTTGACCATTTTTTATGATCCAGTAATTGCTTCCATATTTTAATGGCTTCTACTTCTGCAGGCTGCTCTATATCAAAGCCGCAGGTTTTCATAACTTCCGTCATGCTGATCACATCACGCCCTTGCAATGCGGCAATACGAATATGCGCAATAGCATGCAACTTTCCCTTACTGGCCACCCTATGTTCCACATAAAAATATTTTTCATCCCAACCTAGTACTTGGCTGCTAATTCGAAATCGTGTGAAGGGGGACACTTCCTTGATATAAGTGATCTCCTGAGCATTCACCACAAATTTCCATTTATGTTTTAGAATATGTTTCGTCATACCCTGCCCCATCATTAGATCCATACGACACAAATCCATTAAGGCAAAATAGCGGGAGCTGGTGAGATGCATATTAAAATCACAATCATGCAACCAAGCCCTGAAAAAAACAAAACGGCGGGTTAAAGGTGCATCCATTTTTTCACACCAAAATTGACGCAACAATATGCGCACCATACGAACATACAAATTCACAAAGAGCCTTTTGATTTTAAATACAGGGAAATTAAAACGAGAAAAAGTTGTAATGTCGCCATTACAACTTTTTAAATGAAGAAAACGGTTACTTCTCTTTTCGAATACGCATTAAACCTTCTTGCGCTACCGACATCATAAGCTGGCCATCGCTATGGTAAATATGACCAAAATTTAAACCTCGGCCACCAGACGCTGCAGGGCTTTGGGTGCTGTACAACATCCAATCGTCAATGCGCGGTTGATGATGAAACCAAATGGCGTGATCTAAACTGGCCAATTGCAGCGCCTTATTAGAATGAGAAACACCATGGGGCTGCAACGCCGTTCCCAATAATTGAAAGTCAGAACTGTAAGCCAGTAACGAATAGTGCAAAGCCAATTCTTGCGTGCCCCAGTCATTAATCGGCTTAAACCACACTTCTTTTTTAGGCTCACGCTTGTCAGGGTTAAAGACATTAATAGGATTAATAGGGCGAGTTTCCAAAGGTTTATCGGCAGTGAATTTCTCACGAATGGTCTCTGGAATCATGTCTGCAAATTTACGCGTTAATTCCAACTGAGACATAATGCCTTCAGGGCCTTTTACGTTGGGCATAGTATCTTGGTGCTCTAAGCCCTCTTCAGGTACTTGGAAGCTAGTATTTTGAGTTAAGATTATTTTACCGTCTTGAATGGCATCTACCCGAACCGAGGCAAAACTGCGCCCAGTACGCAATATTTCTACCTTGTAATCCACATGGCTTTTCACATTACCCGGCAATAAAAAATACGCGTGCATGGAGTGCGGCAGATACCCGGCTGGCGCGGCCTGCATAGCGGCATACAATGACTGGCCTAATATCTGCCCGCCAAATAAGTTACGAAAGCCCAAGTCTTCGCACTCGCCACGATACAAATAAGTAGAGGGACCTTGATGCAGCAATTTTACACTTAATAAGTCGATTAACGACTGTGTAACAGGGTTCATGCCTTGCTCCTTATACTCATGATTTTTACTTAGTATTCAAATTAGCCCTACAGGGTATTAAAACAAGTGTTTGAAAGTCCAGCTTTTTACCTAAAAACCCTGTTTTTGCTTCTATTTTGGGGTGTCGCGGCTTGTCCAGCGGGACAATAAGTAAAATACTGCTGATATTGTTACTTTAGCCGACTATTCAAAGCTGACTATTTAGAGCCAATTAGCACTTTCTTTGATGCTATATTCATGACGCTATGTCCCCATGGAGGTTTGCCGTATAATGCGCCCCTTTTCAAATTCGTACTCGGTAGTCCTTTCATGCAGCCAATCCAAATAGATCAATACGACGCCCTATTGGCTGAAAAGCAAGAGCGCATTGAAACCCAGTTTGCGCAATTTAATATTCCTGAGCTGCAAGTATTTGCAAGTGACCCAATTAATTATCGCTTAAGAGCAGAATTTCGCATTTGGCACCAGGGTGAAAGTTGCTTTCACGCCATGTTCAAGCCTGGCACCAAGAATGACCCTATAGAAATTACCGACTTCCCTATTGCCAGCGTGGCCATTAATGATCTTATGCCAAAGGTTATGGCGGCTATTAACCAAGAGCCCATGCTGAAGCACAAGTTGTTTCAAATAGACTACCTAAGCACGCTGTCGGGCGAGATGTTAGTGAGTTTGTTGTATCACAAGCCGTTAGCAGAAGAGTGGCTGGTAGTCGCCAAAAAGCTAAAAGCACAGCTTGGGGTTAACCTAATTGGTCGCGCCCGTAAGATTCGGTTATTACTGGATCAAGACCATGTGATTGAAACCCTGAATGTAGATGGCCGTAGCCTTAGATATAAGCAAATTGAATGCAGCTTTACTCAGCCTAATGGCAAGATGAATGAGAAGATGCTGAGCTGGGCACGAGATTGTGTAAAAGGCTCTGACTGGGATCTGCTAGAGCTGTACTGCGGCAATGGCAACTTCTCCATCGCCCTAGCCGACCAGTTCCGCCGTGTGGTGGCCACAGAGATCAGCAAAACCTCGGTTAATGCAGCTAATGACAATAAGGTCATGAATAACATTACGAATGTGGACTTTGCCCGAGTGAGCGCCGAAGAGTTTACCGCCCACATGAGTGGTGAACATAAGCGCCGTCGTCTTGAAGGCATGAATTTAGAAGAGGCTAACTTTGGCACCGTATTGGTCGACCCACCAAGATCCGGCCTAGATGAAGACAGCTGCAAGATGATTAGCCAATATCCTAATATTGTTTATGTGTCATGTAACCCTGACACCCTAGAGGAAAATCTAAAGGTGTTGAGCCAAACCCATAAGGTTGAACGTTTTGCCTTGTTTGATCAATTTCCCTATACCCATCACATAGAGTGTGGCCTGTATCTCACGCTAAAATAATGGCCCTGTATTAGCTCTATGTTATTAGGCCCCCGGGCCTAATACACCTGTTACTGTTAACCCATTTCAACACATCCACTACACACGATTACAATCCCTCCACAGAGTAATCCCTATCCTGAACTAGAGTTTGTATTAACGATCAATCTCTTAAACTATGAGGATACTCCAATGACAAACCAACACTATTCAGGTCTTGAGAAATACCCATTTTTTAAACTAGTGAGTAATCGCCAACAAGCAGAGATAGCTCTGTCGGCTATGGTCTGTTTTGGTAACCAACAGGAAAGGAATTCATTTGCCCCAGAGGTAGAGCGCATACAGCAGGAATTTGAAGATTCAGCAGGCCACAGCTGCTTGGTCAATGCGACCAATGATTTAATGGTGAACTACCTGGATAAAAACGGTGAAATCAGCGATAGCTTATTAATTTTCTTAAGTAAGGGAATAGAGCAGAATTTGGCCGCCTAGCCGCGACCTGTTTGAGATTTAACGCTTTTTCTTGGCGCGCTTCTTTTTAAGAAAGTCCTTTACTGGGGTAGGTTTACTGGGCAAAGCCGCTTCAAAGCGTTTTGCCATATCATCAATTACGTCATCTTTACGATCGTGTTCCTTGGACCAACGGGCTTTGTCCAGGGAAACGATATTATCGGCCTTTGTCATATAACACCTCTGCCATCATGATACCCCTTAATTAAGCATAGACATAATTTAGCTTAAAAATGTGTAGCGACGTGGCTGCCTGTCCGGCTAGGCATTCAATCCCACAGCCGTGGATTTCATTGGTACAAAACCTTTTAGGTTTTCAAAACGGTTTAGCCAAGCACGAATATTCGGGTAATTTTCTAAGGACACATCGCCTTCAGGTGCCAGCGCAATATACGTGTAGTTGGCAACATCGGCTATGGTGGCTGAATTAGTCACCAGCCAATCACGACCTTGCAGATGGCTTTCTAACTGGGAGAAAATGCCATGGGCAATATTTTTGGCATATTCATGATCAAGCCCTGCTCCAAAAACATTTACCAAGCGAGCATTAGCTGGCCCATAAACAATTTTTCCGGCCGCCACCGACAAGAAGCGCTGCACCTCATAAGCTTGCTCTAAGTCCTCAGGCAACCAGCTTCTATTGGCATCGTATTTACTGGCCAGATAAACCAGAATAGCGTTGGAATCGGCAAGCGTAATTTCTTTTCCCTCATCCTTTATTTCCAATACTGGCACCTGAGCAAAAACATTTTTTTGTAAGTACTGCGCACTCTTGTGTTCACCCTTGGCTAGATTCACATCAATTAATTCAGCATCTAAACCCAATAACGATAAAAACACCTGAACCCGGTGTGAGTGACCCGACATAACGTGACGGTAAAGTTTAAAATTCGCCATGGTAAAACTCCTTCAAGCAATGCTTTGATTATTAATAGTTTTAAAAGGAAGGTTTTTTAAATAGGGAAATAAAAATAAAGAGCAAGCGATAAACAAATTGTCTGAACTTACTCTTTATTCTTTGCCTAGTTGTCACCTAATTTTAAAAGAAGTATTTAGCTGTTTTTCTTCATGAATTTCAAAATCAGATCTGAAATTAAATCGCCATCTTCTTCCAGTGCGAAGTGACCAGTATCTAGAATATGAAAGTCTAGGTTGTTCAGATCACGCTTGTATGGATGTGCGCCTTCTTCAGGGAAAATGTAATCTCCTTTGCCCCAAACCAACAATGTAGGTGGCTGATGCTTGCGAAAATAAGCTTGCCATTCTGGGTACAAAGCTGGGTTACTTCCGTATGAGTAAAACATTTCTAATTGAATGGCTTGGTTACCAGCTCGGTCCAATTTAGCTTGGTCTATAGTCCAGTTATCTGGGCTAATGGCTTCAGGGTTACGAGTACCATTCGTATACTGCCATTTGGTGGCGCCAATCGTTAATAGTGCATCGCTTAAAGCTTTACCATTTTTCGCTGATTTATCGGCCCAGTAGGCTTTAATTGGCTTCCAAAAATCACGTAGGCCTTCATCATAAGCATTACCATTTTGCACGATCAAACCTTGTACTCGTTCTGGGTGTTTAGCGGCAATTCGAAAACCAATAGGCGCGCCGTAGTCCATCACATATAACATGTATTTTTTCGCGCCCACTTTTCCTAAAAATTTATCAACGGTTTCCGATACATTTTGGAAACTATATTCGTAATCTTCAACACTTGGCATAGAGCTATTGCCAAAGCCTGGGTAATCAGGCGCAATTACGTGGTATTTTTCAGATAACTGCGGAATCAAATTTCTGAACATGTGTGAAGACGTTGGAAAACCATGTAGTAATACAATCGTTGGGGCGTCTTTTCTTCCCGCTTCGCGATAAAAGATATCAAGGTTATCCACTTTCATGGTTTTAAATTGAGTTTGGCTATCGCTGCTGGCAGCGGCTGAACTCATCATAGAAATAGACAGTACAGCAGCACTGGCCACGCTAATTATTTTCTTAAGAGAAGGCAAATTGCCAAGTCTTAATGTTGAAGTAAGTGTTGTCATATTCTTTATCCTAAAATTATTAAAAAAGTTTAATTTATGCTGTTCAAAAAAGTGTGCGTTGATCTGCGCTGATGGGCATTTCATTAATGCTGGCATCGCGAGTTTGCATCAGTCCTTCTTCGTCAAAATCCCAGTGCTCATTACCATGTGCCTGAAACCACTGACCACTATCGTCGTGATATTCATAAACAAAGTGCACAGCGATGCGATTATCAGAAAAAGTGAAAAGCTCCTTCTTTAATTTGTATTCCAATTCACGGTTCCACTTGCGAGTTAACAGGTCAGCAATTTCTTCACGACCCTTTACAAAGTCCACTCGATTACGCCAAACCGAGTCTGGCGTGTAAGCCAAAGCCACTTTTTCTGGGTTCTTGCCATTCCATAAATCTTCGCCGCGCTGAACTTTTGCGGTGGCCGATTCCAACGTGAACGGAGGTTTAAGCTGTACTGCCATAATTTAGATCCTGCTAACTAAGTGACTTAAGGCTTCAAAGGAAACCGATCTGTTTACCTTGAAATCAAGTGTAGACAGATCGGTTTCCCTCGTCAATGACTTTTTAATCATTAAAAATCAACATTTAATAACTTAAGGCCGGTAATTAGACTATTTAATGAGTAATAGGGCTTATTAGCGGGTTATTTGATCCCTAAATTGAACAACAATGAATTTAATGGTATACATATCTGTGTACTTTAGAGTTGAGAGACATGTGATGCCGGCAGTATCCAAGCGAGAACAAATCGTCAGCCAGGCACTAACGCTGTTTTACCAAAACGGCTTTAATGCCACTGGTATAGATAGAATTATTAAAGAGGCGGGGGTTTCCAAAAAAACCTTGTATAACCACTTCCGCTCTAAAGATGAACTGGTACTGGCCACTTTGCGCAAGCGTGATGAGCTTTTTAGAAACAACCTCATGCGAGAAACAGAACGCCTGGCTCTCGCTCCACAAGATCGCTTGTTGGCATTATTTGATGCGGTGGGGAACTGGTTTAATGAGGTGAGTTTTTCCGGCTGCATGTTTATCAATGCTTCGGCTGAATTCTCTGGCAGCGACAACCCTAATCACATGGTGTGCGCCGAACATAAACGTCTAGTACGTGATTATATAAAGAGCCTAGCCGAACAAGCCGGCGCTAAAGATCCTGAAGAATTAGCCAATCAACTCAACATGATCATTGAAGGCGCCATCGTAAATGCTCATGTGGAAGGTAATAAGGATGCAGCCAAACGGGCTAAAAAGATGGGGGAAGTGTTTATTAATCTGGCCCTTTAGCGGCCACGTCTCCGGCCCCGCCACTTGAGCAAGGAATGCCTCCCTTCTTTACTTGTAGACAATTTACGCTATACCTAAGCTAAGTATAATTAATATGTACCTTAGGAGGCTAGTGCGATGATTCGCTTGCTATCATTCCTAAGTTTTTTTCTGCTAATACCATCAACTTCCCTTGCCGAGCCCCACAACGAATTAACTCTGGATGAGTTGTTTAATTTGCCCTTGCAGGAACTGTCGAAAATAAAGGTCAGTACCGCCTCCAAGACCCCACAACGTCCGCAGGATGCCCCCAGTATTGTTACTGCCTATAATCACACGATGATCACTCAGCTGGGTTATTACACCTTGGGAGATCTGGCAGATATCACCCCAGGCTACAGCAGCTACCCAATTTATGGCGAACGAGTATTTGAAACGCGCGGACAAAAAGCGGCCAGTTATGACAACCACAAACACCTTCTATTAATAGACGGCATTCCCATTGCCCATGCTCGCGCCAACACCGCGATTAGTTCAGAAGAGTTACCATTATATTTTGCCGAACAAGTTGAATTTTTACGGGGGCCAGGTTCGGCGCTTTATGGTTCCAGTGCCTATTTTGGGGTAATCAGTGTTAAGCCAAAATCCATTAAAAAAGATGGTGCCATCTCCGAGTTTAAAAGTTCAATGGGCAATAAAGACAATAATAAACGTTTCATGGCGAATGTTTATCATCGCAAGCAAGGACAAAGTTTGAGTTTTAATATGGGTTATTACGACAAAGACCCTTCTCGAGATTACGTAGGCCAGACTCAAGACAGTCAGTATCTAAATTTTGACGATCAAAAAGACATCTTCTTAAGGGGCCAATATAAAATTGAAGAAGGTCCACTCAAGGGAGTTGAAGCGGGTGTGATGTATTTTGAAAGTCGTGGCGGCTTAGGTGAATTTTGGAGCCACTCTGTATTCTCCCATGAAATAATGGACCTTACTTGGGAAACCGTGGTGCCCTACATCCGATTTAATACCGAGCATTCTGACAAATTAAATTTCAGTAGTTACCTTAAAAATAATCGTTCTAATCAATTTGGTGTGACTTTTTTAGGGGGGCAAAGCAAGTTTGATACCTTTGATGGCGAACAAGATACTTTCTTAATTTATGAAGTGGTTGTACAAAGCTGGGAAGCGCAGGCTGAAGTTCAATATGAGTTATCACAAACCAGCACAGCCATCATAGGCTTAAATATTGAAACACGTAATCAGGATGATGAGACATTTTTCTATAAGATTAGAAGCTCAGCGGAACAACCCATATACGATTCCAGCCCCACAAAACCCGATAGGCTGAACACGTATTCTATCTATGGCCAATATCAAACCGAAGTAAATGCATTAAACGGCTTATTGATAACCGCCGGTGCACGGCTTGACGTCAGTGATAGCGATGTTGCCACATATCAGCAGCTTTCTCCCAGGGTTTCCTTAGTACAAAGGCTCAACAAAAACTGGAATATCAAAGCACAAGTAGGACAAGCCTTGCGCTCTCCAGGCTTACAGGAAGCAGGCCTTAATGAACAAATTATTCAAAAGCATGCAGCCAATAACGTCACCCTAAAACTGGACGCCATCGAGCCTGAAACAATCACCACCTCAGAAGTTGGATTAACTTTTTCAGAAAACGACTTAATGACATCCATCACCTATTTTTCAAATGAAACAAAAAACACCATAGAAAAAGAGTCAGTGGTTGTTGGAAGCCCTGAAGACAAGGCCTACGTAAATGCAGGTGGCAATATAGAAGCTCAGGGTATAGAAATTGAGGTGCAGTATAAGGCTAATGATCAATGGCAATTACTCACCAATTACAGCTTTTCCGAATCTAAAGACAGTCATCATGACAAGCTTGCCGATGTGCCCACAGGTAAATTCAACATTGCCACTACCTACTCAAACAATAATAATTTTAGTACTCTGGTATATCGCTATATCGATGGTTTTCAAAATAGCGACAGTAATACCTATGATGACCCAGACAGTTATTCGATTTTTGATTTGAATCTAGTTCATATGCTATCCAGCACCACAAAACTTGAATTTCAGATACGAAATATTTTGGATGAAGATTTCAACATACCCAAAACATCCGTAACCTATAGCAGTGACATAGATGAACTAGGTGATATCCCCATACCTAGCCGTAACCTTTTACTTAGCCTAGATGTTAAGTTTTAAACCTCGATATTTGTAGAATTAGACCCCTGATTGAAATTCCCCAGGCGAGATTCCTTCCAACCGTTTAAAAAATCGGACAAAGTTACTGGGAGAGCTAAAGCCTAATAAAAAAGCAATATCGGTTACGCTTTGATCATCTTTAGTTAATAAACGCTTGGCGGTGGCCAATTTGCAGGCTTCAATGATTTCTTTAAAACTGGTGTTTTCTTCTTTTAAATGACGCTGCAATGAACGTACTCCCAGCCCCATATTACCTGCCACTTGAGTGAGATCCACCTCCCCTTCAAATAATAATTTATTTACTACCTCAGATACTTTAAGGGTAAAAGGCTGCATGGCAATTTCTTTTACGGCTTTATCTAAATATTCATCTAACACCACCGACAAAGAGGCATTGGCTTTTACCAAGGGCTGATTTTCTAATACAAGGGGATAACAGATTCGATTGTTTTCACAGCCAAAATATAAGTCGCAATTATAAAAATGAGTAAAAGCCTTTAGATTTTTTGGGCGCTGGCGTATGAATTCCACTCTAACCGGATCAATGCCAGGACTGGCTAGAGACTGCATACGAATCACCATAATGGCGATAGCTGCATCTACTGCTTCTTGAGCCGGAAGTTGAGTATTACCTTTGGTCGTGAGAACGACATCCGTAGTAATGCCTCGTTCTTGATAAATTAAAACACCATTAGAGACCACTTGATAAAATTTAATGAAGCGCGTCATGGCCTCACCTAAAGTAGAGCTACTTTCAATGGCCAGGGTGACAGGATCAAGTGAAAACTCTAATAATGCCTTAGCAACTTTTAAACCAAAGGCATCATCTCCAGTGGCGAGTACCGCCTCACGCCAAACCTGGCGAGCTTCATCAACACCCACACGCAAATCTTGCTTATGCACATATTCAAGTGAAACCCCTGATTTTGCAAACAAAGCATCGGCGTCAATATTCTCATCCAGCAACACTCGGTGCACAGAACTCATCCAGCTCGAAATTGTGGAGTAAGATGATTGTGCAGCCATGGAAGTTACTCAGGTAAAAATTAAGAGTCGTATTCTAACAAGTAATTATTGAATAGATAAAGCTGCTGGGCCTCCCTATTCATAAGTGCCTTAAATGACATCTTCTAGGCCAATATCAAAATCATTTATATCGACTGTTTTTTTAATTTTAATACGCACATTAGGGTCGGCCAGATCCACCGTCTCGGCTTCAAAGTAGGCATCATCTTTACCACTGTAAAATACTCGTACTTTGGGTTTATCCTTTTTAAATACATTTAGTTCATGTACCACCCCCACTCTGGAATCATCCAGCTGCACTAAACTTCCCACCGGGAAAATATTTATGCACTGAATAAACTGGTACACCAACTTAGCGTCTAAATCCCCTCCACCCATTTCTAATAATTTTTTCATGGCGGCACCGGGTGCAAACGCCTTACGGTAACTTCTCTCGGTAGTGAGCGCATCGTATACATCGACTATGGCCCCTACCCGTCCATATTGATTAATTTGATGAGAATGTATCTTCAACATATAACCCTGGCCATCCAAACGCTCATGATGCTGTTTACATACTTCCAGAGCGATAGCTGGCACTCCACGATTTTTCTCCAACATCTTGCGCCCCAGCACCACGTGCCGCTGCATTTCTGTTCTCTCTGCTGCCGTTAACTCACTGGGTTTATCAATTATATCGCTGGAAATTTCGGTCATGCCAATATCGTGCAATATAGCGCCAACGACCAAGTCATGAATAACATCAAAAGCCAATTTTAAGTGGCGGGCAAAAATCCCCATTAACACACCGCAATTGACCGAGTGTTCATATAAGTAATTATCCCGACTTTTAATGACCGTCATCATAGCCAAGGTATTACGGTTAGAAATAATTGAGTCAATTAAGGAGTCGGCTAGATTTTCAATGCCATCAATATCAAACGGCTTGCCCATTTTAGCCAGTGTCATGGCCTCTTCTACTTTTTGCTTAGCGTCACAATGCACTGACTTAGCATTGATAATCTCCTCAGAAAAAGGCACCACCACGGCTCCGGGAATATATTTTTTAGCTTTCTGAGCAATGCCCTCTTTACCCACAAGAGGATCCATCGCTTTTACGCTGGATTTTTTGAGGGACGTAGATGATGAATCTTTCTCGGCTTTAATCTGAGCCAAGAGTCCACCACCTGAAGAAGCTTGGGTTTCATTTTCGGGGGTTTGGGCTAAGTCTTTATCTGGCTCACCATTATTTCCAGCATCCCCTTCAAGTTCATGGTTATCTGCCTCCTTTTTTGCCATTTTCTGAATTTTTGAATTTTCTTTTTCTTTTTCTTTTTCTTTAGCAGTATGAGCGGTTTCGTTCATGACAATTTTTTCAGGTTTGTCTTTACCATTGGTTTTCTTTGCAACCGAACGCACTTCAGCATTTTTAGCAAATTTGCTGTCCATCATCACAATTTGTTCATTGTTTTTAATATTATCAGCCATCGACTGAAGGGCACTGGCATCTGGATCGATGCTGTCGCTGGCAGATTCACAGGCAACCTTTTCTACCACCGCGCCACTACTAACGGCGCTACCACTGGGGAATTCTATGCACACATGAAGTACACCCAAAGACTTTATTTTGTCTATGGTGGCTTGTGAGCGTATATAGCCTTTGCGTTTTTTACGCTTGGCAGGAATCCATTCGTTACCAACATCCGAAATATACATGCCCACTTCAAGGTCATCTATGGCAACATTTTTATTCACGTATCAGCACCCGCTGAATGTAACTTAAAATCATCCTTGGATATTATCTAGCTGAAAACTTCCTATTTTTAGTATAGATGAGAGTCGGCCATATTCCTCTATTCACGTCCAGAATGAACACGTATAGGGTTTTAATACCATTTTGGAATAACAGTAAGAGCGAAATATACTGAAAATAAGTCAAAAGAGAGGTGGAGATATTAAGGGGATTTCAGGAAGTGTTAAAACTCTTCCTTGGCAATGGTTTTAATAAGCTCCACCACCGAGCGCGCCTGCTCTGACATTTTCCGGGACCTTAAGCGGTACAGTGCAAAGTTAGAGGACATTTTTATTGGTGACGCCACCTCTACCAGCTCACCCGTTTTAAGCTCTGTTTCCACCAAAGACTTTAAGGCCGCCGTGACCACTAAACCCCGTTTAGCCAAATTAATGCATTGCGCCATGCTTTCAATTTGATAATGGGGAATTCCCGCACCTAACATAGCGTCTGGCATGTTATTTTTGAGCCGTAGCGGAATGGTTGGCAGCGCCCACTTGTATTCAAACAGGTGGCATTTTTCCTGATATTTTGGGTTTTTTGGAGAAACTAGAAATACGATGGGCTGCTTTAAAATGGGCGTCACTTCAAAGCGTTCTGGTTCATTTAGAGTTTGAATGTCGCCGCCATCGTACATCATGAAATCATATTCATGATTTAGTAACCCATATGACAATGCCTTAAAGTTACCACCGCTTATTTGCAGTTTTAAATTTGGCAACTTCTCTATGGCTTTCTCCACCAGAATTTCAGATAAAAACTGTTGAATTAAGGGCCCACAGCCAATATTAACTTGCCCTAAATTCCCTTGAATAATTAACGAAACTTTATTGGAAAAGTCTTCGGCACTGGCCAGTATTTCCAGTGCATTATGATACAAGGCTTGAGCGGCTTCGGTAGGTTGGAGCTCACGGGTGTGGCGATGGAACAAGATTAGGCTCAGTCGTTCCTCTAGTTTTTTCAAACTCTTGGTAAGCGCAGACTGAGTTAATCCCATTTGAGCCGCCGCTTTGGAAATACTAGAAAGCTCATAAATCATTATGAAATGACGCAGTTGTTTTATTTCCCAGTCATTCATAATGTTTCACTTCCCATCTAGCTCCCTTCACCAGCTTTCAATTATAGGCGCTTTATCTGGCCTTTTTTGAGTGGCTTTTTTGGGCTTTAATTTTCGGTTTTCCCGCTGCTTTTTCATTAGGGTTATAAGGCAACCCGGTATGTTGAGTGCGAGCATTTAGCGGTTTTTTATTCCCTGCGCGACCCGGCTTATTAGGCGGCACATACTTTTTATTAGCGCGACGGGCATCTTTTTCCCGCCCTGTTTCTGGCGGCACCAAATGTGCTGGGCCACGGCCAATTAAATTAGCCTTGCCCATTTTTTTAAGAGCGGTACGTAATAAAGGCCAGCTTTCAGGATCGTGGTAGCGCAAAAAAGCCTTATGCAAGGCACGTTGTTCTTTATTTTTTGCAGCAAATACCGGTTCAGTATTTTTAGCCTTAATGGGCTTTAGCGGATTGCGCTCGGTGGCATACATGGTACTGGCAGTAGCCATAGGCGATGGGTAGAAATTTTGCACCTGATCAATCTTGAAATTATTTTCTTTAAGCCATAACGCCAAATTCATCATATCTTTATCGGTACTGCCCGGATGAGCACTGATAAAATACGGAATTAGGTACTGTTTTTTACCGGCCGCTTTTGAATATTTTTCAAACATTTTCTTAAATGTTTCATAAGTACCCATGCCAGGCTTCATCATTTTGCTTAAAGGCCCCTCTTCAGAGTGCTCTGGTGCAATCTTTAAATAGCCGCCCACATGGTGTGTTACTAATTCTTTAACGTATTCAGGGTCTTCCACTGCCAGGTCATAACGAAGACCCGAAGCGATGGCAACATTTTTAACGCCTTCAATTTTACGCGCTTTACGATAAAGTGCCGTGGTATGGCTGTGATCGGTTTGCAAGCTGCTGCAAATACTAGGGTAAACACAACTAGGTCGGCGACAGCTTTCTTCAATTTTTTTATCTTTGCAATTTAAACGATACATATTGGCGGTGGGGCCACCTAAATCACTAATGGTGCCGGTAAAACCAGGAGTTTTATCGCGAATATTTTCAATTTCAGTAAGAATAGATTTTTCCGAGCGGCTTTGAATAATGCGCCCTTCGTGTTCGGTAATGGAGCAAAAAGTACAACCACCAAAACAGCCACGCATAATATTCACACTAAAACGAATCATATCGTAGGCAGGAATTTTAGCCTTGCCATATACAGGGTGAGGTTTGCGCTGATAGTTATGTTCAAACACCCCGTCTAATTCTTCGGTACTTAGGGGGATTGGTGGCGGGTTTACCCAGATATCATTTCGTCCGTGTTTTTGTACTAACGGACGAGCGTTACCCGGATTGGTTTCTTTATGAAAAACTCGGTCCATATGCGCGTAAAGTGCAGGATCGCTTTTAACCTGTTCAAGCGACGGCAGGCGAATATAACTACTGGCCGGATCAGTCTTGCGCATTTGCATGTGTGGCACAATTTGCACCACAGAAGAGTTAGCGACTTTTAAATCTAACTGTTCCTTTTTTTCTTGCTCATCAATCATTTGATAAGGGTTTAAATGTGCCTTCACGCGTCCAGGCTGATCTAACTGAGTACTGTCTATCTCGGTCCAGCCTTTTTCCTGCCCGCCTTCATTAGTATCACCTTTAATATTGGGCAAAGATTTACACAAGAAAGCAGTACCACGCACATCCTGAATGCTTTCAATTTTTTCCCCCGCCCCTAAGCGATGAGAAACATCAATTAATGCGCGCTCGGCATTGCCATAAAACAGCATATCGGCAGTACTATCGAGCAATACCGATCCGCGAATTCGGTCTTGCCAGTAATCGTAATGACTTAAACGGCGCAAACTTGCTTCAATGCCGCCAGCAATAATAGGCACTTCTTTTTTATAGGCTTCACGCAATTTTTGCGTGTAAACGGTGACGGCTCGGTCTGGGCGTTTTCCGCCCACATTACCCGGCGTATAAGCATCATCGTGACGTACTCGGCGATCAGCCGTATAGCGGTTAATTAGGCTATCCATGTTGCCGGCAGACACACCAAAATACAGGTTAGGCTTGCCCAGTACTTTAAAGCTTTCAATGTTATTCCAATCGGGCTGGCAGATAAGCCCTACCCTAAAACCTTGTGCTTCTAATGTGCGGCCAATTACCGCCATGCCAAAACTGGGGTGATCCACATAGGCATCACCGCACACAATTATAATATCGCAGCTGTCCCAACCCAGTTGTTTCATCTCTTTAATAGACATGGGTAAATATGGCGCTGGCTTCTCGTTTTCACGATAAAGCCCATGGCTATTTAAGGCAGGCACTAAAGGCGTACTGCTGCTATTAGTATGAGCGTTGGGTTCACTGGGGCTTTGCATAAAAGGCTGTGGTTTTCCGCGGGCAATAAGGCCGCATTGTACGTAGGTAAGGGGTATTTAAAAACCCCTAACAATTTATGGGTATAACAAGCCATTATTTAAGATAAAAACCACTCACGATCATTAATGCCCGTATATCCAAATACTGGTGCCCGATGTGTCCAAGCCCTTGATATGTAAGGCTCCTAGGCTGTTTGCAGGGGAACCCACATAGATACTTTGAATGGCAATATCGGCTTTAAAATCGAGATTTTCAATATACAAAGCCTGCACCGATTCACCCTCTAAATTGGTATGAGTGATGGTCTCTAGCTTCATTTGAGTTAAGCGGGCTGGGCCGATAGTATCGTCAATGCCATCGCCGTTAGTGTCTTCCCCTTGGTAAACCATTAAGCCAGCCAAACCAAATTCACCGCCGTCATCTACCCAGGCCACTTTATCCATGTGCAATACAAAGCTGGCATCTATGGTGGTATTGGATCCAAAGCCGGGTAATCCCACGCCTGCCGACACCTGATTTAGCGATTCTGTTAACGCCGTATCGGCCTGATTAGCTAGGACGTCGTCGGCAGATTCGGTGACTACCTGAGTTAAAAACGGCGCCCAATTGCCGTTTTCGGTGTTTTTGCCATCATCAACTGTGGCGAGGTTCATACCAAACAAACTATTAAAGCGGGTAACGTTTTTATCTTGAATAAAGTTAGATAGGTTTTCTATTAACAAGCCGCCAGCACTGCGGGTTCTATCGCCTAAAAAAATGTCATTTATAATTATATCCACGCCATTGCCTTGGTTATCACCAAACTCTTCTATGGTGATAAACATGCCCTCATGGGGGTCTACTTCTATGAGCACATTATTAATAATCGCTAATTCATCGCTGGCAAACGGGGTGTCACTGGCCAGCATCTCGGCGGTAATGGGGGCATCCGAGCCACCAATGTGCAAACCCGATAACTCAATCATTCCTTCACTGCCGTTTTCGCCAATTCCATCAGGGTCCACGTAAGTTACATCTAGGCTGGCCTGTATTTTAATGTCCAGCTCTATGCCTTCGGTCAAAGTTAAATCATCAGGGGAAAGGGTATTTGCAGTGGGAGCTTGAGCCACTTCTGGGCTGGTTTCGGCGGGTGAAAAATCAATTTTTCCCACACTCAATTGCAACTGAACATCGGTTAAGGGCACTAGGTCGGCCCACAAGAGCGCTGGTAAAAAAAGCATTAATACAAGAGTGATGAAAATCCGTTTCATACAACCACCTCTTTACTGCATGCGCACAAAATGCGGCACATCTAGCAATTAGCCTAGTTGTAAAAAATGACTTTCAGGGGGTTAGAAAATAAAAAGAATAAAAACGAAAAGTAACATAACTGTTATGACTAACTAAGCCTAACGTTAAAAAGAAAGCCTAACTTAAAAAGGAGCGTAAAAATAAATACTGTAAGAGAGGATTAATTACTAAAGGGATACAAAACCGAACAGAAAATGTTTAATTTATTTGAACAGAGTCGATATTAATATCAATGCCATTACCAAATTGATCACCAATTTGTTGCACACCTATTACCACGCCCTTATTACCGTCTACATCTAGGGTGATACCTCTAATAGAGGCCGGACTCAGTACACCATTTTCTATATGGCCTGCGGAAAAACCTTTTAGGATAATAGCACCCTGGCTGCCATTAGAACCTAGGCCGTCGGAATCAACCCAACGGATTTCATCTATTTGAAGTTGCAAGTTGATATCCATAGTGATGCCTGCACTGGGTAATGTATTAACACTGGGATTTTGGATAATTAAAGCGGATGCTGAATTAGTCGCTTGGGCTTGGCTTTCTGGGGGTTCTGCATTTTGAGTCACTGCCGCTTGGCCACGATACTGAGACAACATCTCATCTTGCAGCTCTAGTAATTCGGCAGAGCTTATTAAGGGGAGAATGAATAAACAGATTAAAATGGTTAGTTTCATAAAAATTCCTTTTTCAGTTTATTTGTAGCACTTTTTCGACTGGCTAATAAAGGATAGATGCTGAATTGGAATTGCATTCATTGTTAGCAGTTTTAATGCAAGTCGTACCTGCTGGGCCTACCCTAAAATATTGCTCCCACGGCTCTGGCATCCTGCTTCGCTCTACCAACTACATCCATATAGTTGTGCAATTTTAGACTTACTAAGCTGCAAATGTCGCAGCTGCCGTACATACCCTAAAATATTGCTCCTGCGGCTCTGGCATCCTGCTTCGCTCTACCAACTACATCCATATAGTTGTGCAATTT
>JBALXQ010000004.1:0-141459 GCA_036960565.1 Bermanella sp. | reverse complement strand
TAGGATACGACCCACACGGATGTGGGAAATGCCATTTTTGCAGAAGTAAAAAATGGCCGTCTATCCTCTACACTCCCTTCTGCTTGTTCCCTACAGCATCAGGATACAGCCCATCCCTGGGCATAAAAAACCCCGGCAAGCCGGGGTTTAAAGTCTAACTAAACATCAAAGGTCGGATTAGTGACCGTAGATGTAAACGTCAGTACCAGTCATATCGATATTCTTGATTAATACACCACCAAGAGATTGCTCAGATACGCTTGCAGTAGTAGAAGACATGTAGATGTCACCCAACTGGATAGAACCTTTAACAACCATGTCACTGATGTGTAATGCTGCAACATCAACAGTACCAGGAGTAGCATTGTTCCAAGACTCATGATCAACAACGTCAATCGTTACGCTGATTTCCATTGCTTCAAGAGTATCGGTAATGCCATCGCCATCAGCGTCAGAAGAACCGAAGAAAGCGAAGTCACGAACACCCACTTCATGGAATGCATCAGCAACAGTATCAGCATTAGTATCTTCACCAGTTACCCAAGCCATCTTATCCATGCCGCCACCGATGGCTGCATCAATTTTAACGCCTGAAGTCCCTAGAGCCGCATTACCAGTACCGGCAATTTTGATTTCTGCTTGAATGTAACGACCCGCACCAGCACTAACACCGGTAACGCCATCAACAACACCGCTGCTGTCCATGATAGCCATGCCGAATAAATCGTTGTAAGTCGCAACCGTGTCATCTTCAACATAGTTCTTGAAGTTTTCGATTACAAGCCCACCGATGTTACCAGACTGAGCAGCAAGCCCTGCATTTTGTGCGGCAGTTGTGATATTACCAACCGCTGCATCCCAGAAACCGTCACCTGAATTAGATGGGTCGGCTAAGTATGCAGCACCACTTGCAGCATCAGTTACACCAGTAGTTGCAGTGGCTGCAATAAGACCTGGAATTTCTGTACCGGCTGCCGTAGTTTTAGCTGCCAATACAGCCAGCTGACCGCCACCATTACCGACAGTGATTGAAGCAACAGAGATATCGATACCGTTACCTGAAGTGTCACCAATCTGGCCAATACCGATTACTAGACCATCTGTACCGTCAACATCAATGGTCACACCCTTGATAGAAGCAGCTCCGATTAAAGCGCCAGAAGCGTCAAGTGAACCCATCTTAAGATCAGATATAGTTACAGCACCTTTAGTACCGAAAACATCTTGAGTCACAGCTTCAGCAACACCACTTGAGTCAAAACCACCATCTACCGCTGCGTCACCGTTAGTATCATACTGACCAGTTGCAGCAGAAACTAAAGTAGTTGCGCCACTACCATCGCTATCTACGTATACAATGTTTTCGATAGTCATTTGCAAATCAACATCGATGGTTACACCGGCTTGACCTGTCATTTCTGAAAGCAATGCATCGTCCATTGCTTTCAATTCTGCTTGCGCTGCAAATGGTGCCGCAGCAATAGCCGTTACTAGAGCTAGTTTTTGAAAGCCTTTCATTGTGTGTCTCCTATTTATTTTTATTATGAGGCTCGAGCCTCTTATTGAACAACTCGTCATCCAGACCAATTGTGTCAATTCTTTGTACCAGCCTATTATTATTTTTCTTTAGCTGGCTTCATGCACTTCTTTGGCATCTTTGAAAAACACCAAGGGTTTAATTTGATCCGATGGTTTTTTGAATTCTATTTTTTGGTTTTCACGGTCAATTTCATAAGGGGAAAAGCGTAAAAAGGACATGCCTAGCTTATGTTCCATTTCAATGGCAACTCCCGGCACCATCTTGCCAAGGTGTGGCACTTGCGCCTGAATAAATAAAGCACCTGAGGTGATTTTATTATTATCGGCTGCCAACTTAAGCATTTCTCTTAATTTGACAATTTTATCAGCCAGTGTGACTTCACGTTTTTGATTCTCTTTTGGAATTTCTAAAATGAGGGTATTGCCATTTGTCTCAACGCCAATGGCAAAAGGAGACAGGCCATTTTTTCTCGAAAGTTGAACATAAGCATAACGGCCGCCAGTGTGAACTAATTGATCCATTTCCTTTTGCACTGTGACTACCTTGCCTTTCAAGTCTGTTTTTTCCTGCTCTGTTCGTTCGACAGATAACGCATTGGCTGAAACTAAGAACGACAATAAAACTGCGCCAATTACTTTATGCATTATCAAAACCCTACAGCTTGTTTTTATTATTTTGGTGTTTGTTAAAACGTGTAAGCATCCTATCCCAGCCAGATTGCGCTGCACACAGTTTGTTTCAGTCAGGATTACAATAAATTACAAAATCATCCCTTAGTGTTACACTTTTGGTTGTTTTACAGTCAAACTGACTAACGAAAACACCAATAAAGGCACATAAGTACAACTTAACAACCATATAAAGGAATAAGAATGAATATTTTAAATCCTTTATAGAATAAGCGACGTGAAAACGTGTAACTTTAATTTGGTACAAATAGACCAGCTTTAGAATATTTATATAATGTGAGTAGATACGAAACACCTGAATGTTACCCGTTCAAAAAACAAACAAGCAAGATGCGCCACACCGGTCTCAGATGAGGCCAAGCCTAAACAAACGTGCCATTTATTAAGTGAATTGTCGGGAGATTTAGCCGAGTGCATGCCCAAAGAAACGGAACTAAGCATTTTTGTTTCTTTACGACTAGGCAGAAGCGCAAGCCAGAACAAAGCAGGGCGCTTTTAAACTGCGTTAAGTTCTGTATTTATATATGAAGGATGAATATCCTCCGCAGGTGCGAAGAAGCCACGTAAGGAGGTCATCGCAAAGTTACCAGCCACAATCAGATACCGGCAACCTCCCTACTCTATTTACTAGCCCTCTTAAGCAAGCAAGGATAAATGAGAAAACTCTGCACTAAGCACCGCTTTCATCATATTAAGCTTTGTAGAAAGGCAAAAGCCATCATCTGGACTGCTTTGATTAACACCACCTTTAGTAAATGCAGTTTGAAGAAAATATTTAAAGAATATTTATTGAAGGGAAATAAGGAATAAAAATACAAAGAATCGAAATGAAAGGAGCGCACAAACAGAAGTGAAACAAGCTTTCCGAGAAAAACCAAACCCCAGAAAGCAAAAAATCCCCAATGAAGGAGATTATAAGCTAGCCTAAAATATCATTTATTACTTAGAAAAGTAAAAATGGTATCCCGTAGGGGAGTCGAACCCCTGTTACCGCCGTGAAAGGGCGGTGTCCTAGGCCTCTAGACGAACGGGACACTTAGGCTTGCGACATCAGTCTGTCTCAAGATGGCGCGCATTCTATGTATCTCATTGAATTAGGTCAAGTTTTTTATAAAAAAGAATTCAAAATAAAAGACTACACTTAATTATAACGGAGGAGCTTTAGAGTATATGGATACCTTAATATTGCTTGGCATTCTAATTCTGGTAACAGTATTTGCCAGCATAGGCATGAAAAGCCACCTAGAGAAGCGCCGCATATTACGGGCAAGATTACTCGTGGACCTACATGATGACTTACGACGCATGCAAAGCGCCCTGGCCATCATTCCTGAGGTGTACCTAGACATCCCAACCAAACTCTTCATGATTAAGCGCCTAATGCAGCTAGTAGACCAGGTTCAAGAGACAGGCAATGCCAGCGACAGCCTCACCAGCCTCCACACAGACTTAAAAGAACAACTAGACAAAACCCTAGAGTCCAAAGATGACAGCGCTAAACGCCTCTCTAAGTGGACCAGCATAGAAAGTGCGGATGCCGCTCATGAAATACGCCAACTCATTAAATTTCTTCACAATCAAATTCTATCAACCGTTAAAACAGGCTTGGTACCTCGCGCCCATGGCTCAAGAGTCGTTAAGAACCTCAAGATCATGATTCATCGCATTGCCCTAGATTTAAATTATTCCCTGGCAAAAGCCTACCTTAAAGCCAACAAACCACGACCCGCCCTAGGCAAACTACGCGCAGCTCAGAGCGTCGCTATTAGAAGCCCTATCAAGCAATATCTAAAGCTTCAAAAAGAGCATCTGGAAAAACTGATCGAACAAACAGAAGGCAAGATCCTGAGTCAGCGCAAAACTGCTAACAAAGCGTCGGCTGGGGAGTTAGCGAAAGGCATGGATAAAATACAAGAAGAAGAGGAACGGGACACCAAGAAGAACATTTATGACTAGTGCCCGCCCAAGGGATTATTAGTCCCCTAGAAACTGAAGAAAACCCTTAATCGTATCGCGAACGGCTCCCACCTCCTCCGCACTGGCATTAGTACCACACAATAGCTTTTCAGGTACTCGCTTAGCCTGTTGCTTTAAAGACTCGCCCAGAGCCGTTAAACGCACCCACACTTGACGCTCATCTTCATTACTGCGTTGACGCTGAATAAAGCGTTTACTCTCAAGACGTTTAAGCAAAGGGGTCAGTGTGCCACTATCAAGATGAAGTTTTTGACCCAAGGACGTGACTGTAAACTTGTGCCCAATAGGTTCTTCCCACAATACCAGCATAACCAGATATTGAGGATAAGTGAGATCCAAGGGCTTTAACAAAGGCTGGTAAAGCTTCGTCATGGCGCGAGAGGCATTATATAACTGGAAACACAGTTGGTTATCCAGTTTCAATAGCTCATCTGTTTTACTAGCCATGCTTACTACCCATCTTTAATTTGTGAATTAGAGCTGGCCAAATTAACCCGTAAGTATTCAGCCGTCAAATAACCTGCCAATCTAATTAAGCTTGAGCTAAAAGCGCCTTAATATCCTTAGCAATATCCTTGGGTTTCGCCGTTGGAGCAAAACGCTTTATCACTTGGCCATCTTTACCTACTAAAAACTTGGTAAAATTCCACTTAATCCCCTTACTTCCCAAAATACCAGGGGACTGCTTTTTTAAGTAATCATAAAGCGGGTGCGCATTGTCACCATTTACATCAACCTTGGAAAACATAGGAAAACTAACCCCGTAGTTTTTCATGCAGAACCCTGCAATTTCGGTATCACTGCCCTTCTCTTGCTGACCAAATTGATTACAAGGGAAGCCCAATATTTCCAAACCCTGCTCTTTTAAATCTTTATAAATATTTTCAAGGCCTTCATATTGAGGGGTAAAACCACATTTACTGGCCGTGTTTACGATCAGCATCACCTTGCCTTTAAAATCAGCCAAGTCTTTATTATTACCCTGAATATCTTGTGCGGAAAACTCAAAAACAGTCATATACAACTCCAATATTGTTTTTATACTTGTACTTTGATTTTGCGCAACCTATTTAACAAAGTAAAGCCCCACTGAATTACCATCCAGCAAAGACCCAACCCACAACCACCTTTGTCATCAGGCCTTTCATATCACGTAAACCCACCAGCATATCTATCCAAGACAAATCGTTACCACGACCCTCTGAACCGTTTGGACACATACAAAAAGCTAGGTATCATCTACCTTTAACTAATTTATACCGCCGCTTTAAAAACATGCGTGCAGTAAGAGGTTATTTCATGCACGAAATTCACAAGTCCAATAAACTGGCCAACGTTTTATACGATATCCGCGGACCCGTCTTAACCCAAGCCAAGCGCATGGAAGATGAAGGACACAGAATTCTAAAGCTCAATATCGGCAACCCTGCTCCTTTTGAACTTAATGCCCCTGATGAAATTCTGCAGGACGTTATTCATCAACTCCCCAATTCCCAGGGGTATAGCGATAGCAAAGGTATCTACAGCGGCCGCAAAGCCGTTATGCAGTATTGCCAAAAGAAAGGCATTAAAGGGGTAGAAATTGAAGATATATATTTAGGTAACGGCGTCAGCGAGCTTATTGTGATGGCCTTACAAGGACTAATTAACAATGGCGATGAAATATTAATCCCCGCCCCCGACTACCCATTATGGACCGGAGCCGCCAGCCTTGCTGGCGGCACACCAGTACACTACCTATGTGATGAGCAATCCAACTGGTATCCGGACATCGACGACATCAAGAAGAAAATTACATCACATACCAAAGCTTTGGTTTTAATCAATCCCAATAACCCAACAGGCGCCCTCTATCCAAAAGAGGTTCTGCTAGAACTTCTTGAGGTGGCACGACAAAATAAGTTAGTTGTATTTTCTGATGAGATATACGACAAAATAATTTTTGATGAAGCGGAACACGTTGCGACCGCTTCACTAGCAGAAGACTTGCTCATCATTAGCTTTAATGGCTTATCAAAATCCTATCGCTTGGCAGGCTTTAGAAGTGGCTGGCTTGTGATCAGCGGCGCCAAACACAAGGCCAAGGATTATCTCGAAGGGCTAGACATGTTATCCAGCATGCGTCTATGTGCCAATGTTCCTGCTCAATATGCTATCCAAACTGCACTAGGTGGATATCAAAGCATTAACGACCTAGTGAAACCAGGAGGCCGTATATATGAGCAACGCATGCTCAGCCACAAACTCATCAACGACATCCCAGGTCTAAGCTGCACCCTCCCCCAAGGAGCGCTATACAGCTTTGTAAAAATGGATCCAAAACGCTTTAACATTAAAAATGATGAGCAAATGGTATTGGACTTATTAGAGCAACAGAAAATTTTACTGGTACACGGTCGAGCCTTTAATTGGCCTGAGCCTGATCACTTCCGTTTGGTGTTTTTACCTAGGTGTGACGACCTGCAAGAAGCCATATCCAAGATGCAGCATTTCTTTGAAAGTTATAAGCAGTAACTCATGCAAGATATTAACATAGACGATTTTTACCATGATATTGCGAGCACACTGCTCGCGCTCTATCAGCAATTTCCGCGCAAGATATCCTTATACATTGAAGATATTTGCGGGCCAGATGACATGGACGAGTTTGGTTTACACAGTAACCGCTACCTGAGTTGCATTGGTGCCGTCACATGGCTACTGGATGAGAATTACATCAGATATAATCATATTAGCCACCTAGAGACCGCTGAAGAGTGCACTCTCACACAAAAAGCGCTGATCAAACTCATTAAGCCCACTTTTAATGCAAGCGCACAGGATCAGGTGAAATCTGTTCAAAAGCAACGTTCAACACTGGCTCAGCAGCTCCATCTTGCCATCAAAGAACAGAATGGCATGGAGTTACGAGAGCTAATCGAACAAAACCTCATTAACTAGCCCCGTACCAAACAACTAATTAATACCCAATAAATGTATGGAGTACTTTTAGATCAAAGGCTCCATCTTAAATATCAGTACCTTCAAGGAAGCATCCTCACTGTTGTCTGCCAACACCACAGGATTCGCTAATCGCTCAACAAACTTTGCCTGAGGCAATACAGTCGCCACCACCTCCTTAATAAACTTCTCACCCAGTGCAGGACTATTAAGGCAAAGCATTAGAGTGGCATCACTAGCCAAAGACGGTTTGAATTTTTGCAATAATTTAGTGTAGTCACGTCTTACATCAAACGCTTTTGATTGAAAGCTTGGCGGGTCGGCAATCAATAAATCATAAGGGCCCTTTTGATTTATCTTTTTAACCATTTTAAAAATATCCTGAGCGATAAAAGATACACGACTACTGCCCAATTCATTTATCGACAAATTTTGCTGCCCGCGCTTTATGGCATTTTTTGCCATGTCGACGTTTAGTACAGATTGGGCGGCACCTGCTGCGGCACTGATTCCCAAACTGCAGGTATAAGAAAATAAGTTTAATACTGATTTGCCTTCACTTACTCTTCTCACCCAACTACGACCCTCGCTCATATCGAGAAATAAGCCGCTATTTTGGTTTTTTCCGAGATTAACCCAGTAATTAAGCGAGGCTTCAGATACTTGAAAATCTACACCTAGCAAACTGTCATCACCATAATAGACTTCAACTGGGTTCCCTGACATAAAGCGACGCTGAATATAAACATGCTCAACTTCCAGTCCCGCCGCTTTAAGCTTAAGTTGGTCAAGCATGGCCAATAAATTCGTTTCATCCACTTGCTGGTAAACAATTACCCACAATACTGGCGGGTAGATTTCAATGTTTACCTGTTCCCAACCAGTGAAAAGCCCACCGCGCCCATGAAATAGACGTTTGGCGTCTGTAGACGGTAAATCCTGAATAACTTCATTTAAAACAGAGATTTTTATCATATTTCCATAGCGAGATGACCTCGCCTTACCTATACTAAATTTGGACTGACCTGAAGGTATTGAGAATGATAAACAATACAAACGCGCAACTATCCAAACAAAAACAAGAACATTTACACGGAGCCGCCCTGATTGACGACACGGGTCATGAGACCCCCATTACCGAAGAAATGATTCAGAAGTCCCTTAAACGATTATTCAAGCCAACCGCCCCCTTGGACCCGATTAAACACAACGATTAACCAACACCACCCAAAAGAGAGCAGCAATCTAAATCGCTTGCTGCCAAACATTAAACTTTAATTTTAACACCTAGCGCTTGCAGCCAATCTGGCTGAGATAATCTCTTTGCACTCACCATTAAAGTACTCAGATCTCTGCGCAGTGGATATTGTTTACGCAAGCCATCAAAAGCCTTCGCTTTTTCTACATCGCTTAATCCCAGCAAACTCAGCATACGAAAATGATCATCCCGTATATCGTAACTTGCGCGAATGACCTTATTTAAAATATATGACATTTTTGCTTCACTGCTCATACTGACCTTTCTCAAACTTCCTTGAGGCACCAACTGCGCCAGCTTCATCCGAATAGGCAACGCTAGAAATTCACAAAGTGCCTCATAGATCATAGCCGTTCCCAAGTATTTTCCATCTAAACTGTAGCCAGCAATATGTGGTGTGGCAATCATGCACTGGCGGATTAAACTATCCGCTGGAGAAGGTTCATTTTCCCAAACATCCATCACTGCCATGAACTCAGGGTAAGCTTCAAGGTGCAAAGACAGCGCCTTATTGTCAATAACCGAGCCGCGACAACTATTTATTAAACATGCATTAACTTTCATTTCACTTAAACGATTCGCATCAACCATATGATGGGTTTTAAACTCACCCGATACAGTAATTGGCGTATGCAGAGTTACCACATCTTGCTGCCAAACGGCCTTAGATTGCTCTTCAGAATTAAACGGTTCCACTAGTGGGTCATAAGCACAAACATCCACCTGCAACGCCTTCAAGGCACTGTATAAACGGCCACCTACGTTACCTGCCCCGACAATACCGACCGTCAAAGTACGCCAAGGTACCTGTTTACGCTCCCCTAGAGTAATAAGGCTACTTAGCACGTATTCAACTACGGCCTGAGCATTGCAACCTGGGGCATTACTGAAGCGGATTCCATTTGAGTTTAAATAATCAATATCTAAATGATCTGTTCCTATGGTGCACGTACCCACAAACTTAATTCGTGTACCTTCTAACAAAGCCTCATTTACCTGAGTAATAGAACGCACAAGTAGGATATCCGCGTCTAAAAGGTCAGATCGACAAATATCCCTACCTGCCCGCGTCACTAAATTAGACTGGCAAATATCATTAAAGAACTCACCCAATAGCGGGATGTTTTCATCGGCAACTATTTTCATATCACGTATCCTGACACCAGCTCTAAAGATTTCTTAAGAGGTTTTTTCAAGTTAATTTTTTCCAGTAAGGCATTTAATATTTTCCAGCTTTCTTCATTTAGGGGGGTACTTTTTAATACGACCGGCGCGTTCAACTTAAGCTCGGTTAGCTGTAAATTCCGCCGCACAAGCGCCTGACTAGCAATAATATTGCGCCTAATTCGAGCCTCACCACGCATGTTTAATGGTGTATCAGACAACAAACTATTAATTAGCTCAGGCCAATCCGTAAAAGCCTTTAAAATACGTCGAGCGGTTATATCCCCTACGCCTGATACACCAGGAATATTATCGCTAGCGTCTCCCACCAATGCTAGATATAAGGGAATTTGATGAGGTTTAAGCCCAGTCTGTTCATGTAAATATTCAGGAGTCCACAAGGTGTCAGTGACAAAATCCAATACACTTACATTGTCGTTTAATAGCTGCCTAAGATCTTTATCACGACTATAAATAAGGCAAGAACTTGCCGGCAATTTACCACAAGCACTGGCTAGTAAATCGTCGGCTTCATATTTATCGCTGGCCAAAACGACAAAGCCCAAAAATTCACCAATCGATTTTAACAAGGTAAGTTGATAGATAATATCTTCAGTGGGCAAGGGGCGGTGGGCTTTGTAGTTCTCATCTATTTGATGGCGAAAACCTGTACCAAGGCTTTCATCAAACGCTAATACAACGCTGTCAGCATCTAATAATTCCTTCTTGCAAAGCCAGCGAGTCATGGCTAAAAGTGCAGATATATCCCAACCGTCATCATTTAATTTTTCTGGTGCAGAAGAAAAATAGAAGCGAAAAAAAACACTACAAACATCCACTAGCTGTACTTTATTCATGTTCGGTTATTGAACTGGGGAGTCAATACTATAGAAAGGTATAACAGTGTTCTCAATGGTGATTTTCTCAGGTGGGACTGGCCATAGGTAGATATCTTCAGGTTGAGACCCTTGCGGAAACATTAGATGGCCCTTTTGAAAACTGGCCGGAAACTCATCACTAGGGTAATACCACCCCAGTATCGAATCCCCTTCGAACACCAATAACCAGCGAATCGGCAAATAGTTATCTCCGACCCTTTCCAACCCTACGATGGAAGTATTTTGATTTTGACCAAAATAATACAAACTCACCAACTGACTGCCATCTCCTAATAAATCAGGTTTTTGCTGGCTAATGAGCTTATGGGCATCTTTAGCGTTCATGGCATGCAAGCAGCCACTAGCCATGAAAGCCACACACAATAACAGCATCCTTGCCGACATAGATTTATTCCTCTGGAGCCACTTCCGTATTTATCTTCTTATTCAAGTACTTCTCTAAATCCATCAATCCGTAAGCTTCATACTCATCAACAAAGGTTATTGCTGTACCCGTTGCTCCTGCTCGACCGGTACGGCCAATACGGTGTACATAATCCTCAGGATCATCAGGTAAGTTATAGTTAAAAACATGACTTATGCCATCAACATGAATACCACGTCCTGCTACATCGGTAGCAACCAGTATAGTTTTATCCTGCTTTTTAAAACGCTCTAGCGTTGCAGTACGCTTATTTTGCGCCACCTCACCGCTTAACAACATAGCGTTAAGACCCATTCGGTTAAGACGTTGAGCTAAGTCACGAACCGTGTCACGTCGATTGGCAAAAATAATCGCTCTACCCATACCAGGAGTTTTTAAAATACGCGCAAGCACTTGGTCTTTTTCAGTTTCCTGAACGATATAAAATTTCTGATCAACCGTGTCTGTAGCCACCGACTCCGGCTCAATTTCTACTTGCTGAGGTTTATAGGTCCAGCTCTCACTTAACGCAATAACATCGTAAGGATAGGTAGCACTAAATAATTGTGTTTGACGCAAGTTTTTTTCTGGAGTGGCCCGAATAATTCTTTTTAGGTCAGGAATGAACCCCATGTCGAGCATGCGATCGGCTTCATCAATTACCAGCATCTCTACCTGATCCAGAAAAACCGTTTTTTGCGTTAGAAAGTCCAATAAGCGACCTGGAGTGGCCACCACAATATCAATTACCTCGTTACTTAATTGATTTCGCTGTTTCTCATAATCCATGCCGCCTAACACCGTCATAACTTTAAGATCAGTGTATTTACCTAAGCTCTTTGCGTCTTGCGCTATCTGCATGGCTAACTCACGCGTAGGAGCAATCACTAACGCACGCGGTTCACTGGCAAATCGCTCTGACGGAGCAGAGTTTAAAAGCTTCTGCATAACAGTAATGAGGAAAGCCGCGGTTTTACCCGTACCAGTTTGCGCTTTACCAATGATGTCGTGTCCCGCCAGAGTAATAGGCAGGGATTCGGCTTGAATTGGACTAGCGTATTCAAAACCCAAATCGTAAATTCCACGCATGATGCGCTCATCTAGATTTAAATCATGGAAGCGCGTTTTGCCTTCTGCTGGCTCCACAGAAAACTGAGCAGGATCCCATTTAGGCAGCTCTTTCTTAACAGGCTTTACACTGTCTTTATTGTTTTTAGGTTTATCCTTACTCTCATTATTCTGCTTGGCAGGTTTAGAGCCTTTTTCTATTTTTGGCAAAGGTGCCGCCACTTCTTTTTCCTTGGCAGGAAACAAGCGTTTAAACAATCCAATTGGCATTTATAAATCTTCCCGTTTAAATTCGCTCAGGCTGAGAGGCTCTTGGTGACGATGCATAGCTATTAAAGCATCACTCAATATTTTTGCCCTTTTAGGCAGGCCTTGCAATATATATTGCTGAACCTGAGCGTAAATTTCATCTTTAAATAAATTGGTCGATGTCGACGTATCCGTCGCATTACCATGCAAATTGTCCAGACTAATCCTGAACTTAAAACATGCAGATCGGCTCAAGATCCACTCCAGTGCCTGAGGTTTTATTTCTACCTTGGCAAATTCTTCTTGTTGCTGGACTGTTCGACCATCAGGGTTATACCAATAGCCAAAATCTACCAAGCGCCGCCTTTTTTCTCCAGCAATACACCAATGGCTAATCTCGTGTAAAGCACTGGCATAATAGCCATGGGCAAAAACAACTCTATCCCAAGGGTAATATTGAGTTCGAGGGATGTAGATTGGTTCATCTCCCCCTCGTATCAACTCGGTTTGCAAGTCATCTTTAAAACATTGATTAAATACATCTATGACTTGTGGGTAGCGGTGCATACTGGCCTTACAACAACTGAGCTGGACTGCTTTATACCAGTAATAGCCCTGAGCTACCAGTTTATGCAGTTCCAAGCGCTACAAAGCAAAATGATGAATCCCACAAATATCGTGCAGTTTAAATATTTCGCACACTTAATCCTGTCCAGCCAATCAAGTAATTAACGCACGCTGGTTGCAAAGCTTTTTAAAAACGAGATACTGACGCTGTTTGCCCATTGGTACCAATATTAATGCCCAGCCCTTTCATTAAACACGCCAAACCCCTTATGACGCTTGCCCTACCGATTATGGGCACGCAATTAGCTCAAACAGGTTTGGGCGTTGTTGACACACTTATCGCAGGTATGGCGGGCACATTGGATCTCGCTTCAATTGCGGTAGGAAGCAGCATATGGCTACCTTTGGTAATGCTAGTAGCGGGGATTATGGTGGGTCTATTACCTTTAATTGCCCATGCAAAAGGGGCCAAAAACAAGGCCCTATCTTCTCAAACGTTACAGCAAGGTATCTACCTGTCTTTATTACTAGGCATTATGGCCATGGTTTTACTGCTATACGTGACCAGCCCAGTAATGCATTTAATGGGGGTAACGCCTGAGATACAACTCATGACTCAGGAGTATCTCAATTACATCGCCTACGGTTTACCGGCTGTTGCCGTGCATCAAGCGCTGAGATCTTATAATGAAGCAGTGAATCTCACTCAGCCCGTCACCCTTATCGCTTTCTTAGGCCTATTACTCAACATCCCTTTGAATCTAATATTTGTGTTTGGCTATGGCCCCATAGACGCTTTAGGTGGACCAGGCTGCGGCTTGGCTAGCTGCATCATTTTTTATTTAATGGCCTTTGTACTGGCTGGCTACACCTTGTTGAGCAAACACCACTCAAAAGTAAAACCCCTGAAAAAACTTGCCCCACCCAATAGCCGTGCAATGTTAAGTATTCTGGCCATCGGCCTGCCCATTGGTCTCGCCATTTTTGTTGAGGTAAGTTTATTTTGTGCCATTGCGCTGCTGATAGCCCGACTAGGCCCTGAAGTAGTCGCGGCACACCAAATTACGCTCAGCATCACCTCCCTACTCTTTATGGTTCCGTTAAGCCTAGCCCTAGCCATAACAGTACGTGTGGGCCAGGAACTGGGCCAAAATAACTCTCTGGCAGCCAAATTAAGCTGGCAAAACGGCCTTAAAATCCACCTGCTATTTGCTTTAATCAATGGCTCAATCCTGGTGTTTCTTGGCCAAAATTTAGTAGGACTTTATACTCAGGAAGCAGGTGTTATCACTCTGGCTAGCCAATTATTAATCTGCGCCGCCATATTTCAAATTAGCGATGGGCTTCAAGTTGGTGCCGCCGGAGCCCTTCGGGGCTATAAAGACACACTCTTCACCCTAGTAATAACCCTAATTTCATTTTGGCTAATCGGACTGCCGCTGGGCTACTATCTTGGGCTCAGCCAACAATCACCCATGGGAGCACAGGGCTTTTGGATAGGATTAGTGGTGGGGTTAACCATAAATGCTGTCTTATTATTAATTCGTCTACGCAGTGTTAGCCATAAAGCCACTCAACTTCAGGGGATTTAATCCCTATATAGACTGACAGTAGGCGCGCTTATTCAAAACGGTTCATAGCTCCATGCTATTTGTGTGCCTATACTCAAGTTATGTGCAGGAAGCAGTCGCAACATAGCTTGGAGATCATATGGCCAAACCAGCCGATGTTATAGATTTTAGGCAACACAAACTTAATTTAAAGCCCGTTATACGCCGCTTAGTGCCAGAACTAGACGGCCTCGAAATGCTGTACACCAACGACAGCTCCGAACAAATATTTAGTTTAAAGATCTTATGCTGGGCCATCTGGAGCGATGGCCACATAGATGGCATGGTCCCCTGGATAAACCAATTAGTGTCCTGCCGTAGTTTGGATGACCCCCTCAATGGTCACTGGGAAGGATTTATGGATCCCACAAGCGGACAAATTCTCTTTGATGCCCCTAAATATAAATCCGACTACTTAATCTCAAGCTGCGAATATTATCCTGCGCCTGCCAATGGCACTCATCAAGCCATTCAAGAAATACCCGATATCATAGGCAGTCATGCGGTATTTACCCAAGATCATTTTGACAACTTTAATATTCAGGAAATTCACAGTTGGCGCCTGTACAGCGATGGCAGCTTACTGGCGATGGCAATTGAAGCCGACCAAGTACTCAATACTCCAGTACTACCTGGCGATGAGTGCTTGTATAGCGTCATGCATCGAAAAGACTTCCATTACTTTTTTCAAAACAACATCGCCAACAAAATTAAATCCAAAGATCCGGATGCTTTGGCCGCCATGGCTCACTTATCCGAGCGAAACTCCTAAAAACTGTGACGCTTCAAACAATATTTAATGAATGTAGCCTCTAGATAGACCAGTGCTGGTTTACAGGGGCGTTTTCAGCTAGCTTATCCCTCATTATAATCCCCTACGATCCAGAGACACTTCTATGCAGCACATCAAGGATGACGTTTTAAACGACCTAGAAGTGAACCCCTGGCTTCGATTTCGTAACCGAGTTATTCAGTTAATATTAAGCCCCTACCGATTGCTTAAATTTATTTTAATGGTGACAGGCATACTTATATGGTCAGCGACCATCGCCCTGGCAATTGCCACTTTTACCATGCTGGAAGAGTTACCACATTTTAGTGACAAAGGCTTTGCTATGGCCAAATCTGACGCTATAGAACATACGAATCTACGCCTTCAAACTTCAAATGAAACACTAAAATGGGTTGAGCTAAAAAGTGTTAACAGGGAGCTGCTCTACTCCATCGTAATGAGTGAAGACGGAAACTTTTTCAATCATCAAGGAATAGACTACGACGCATTAATAAATGCGCTAGGAGAAAACATAAAACGCCGACAATGGAGCTTTGGTGCCAGCACTATCAGCCAGCAAACCGTTAAAAACATATACCTAACCCAAAGTAAAACCCTCTATCGAAAACTTCAGGAAATAATTGCCACCCGCCGACTCGAGCAGAGCTTAACTAAAAACCAAATACTGGAACTGTACTTAAATATAGTGGAATTTGGACCAAACATTTATGGCGTAGCAGCAGCAGCCAAGTACTATTTCAACACCACCACCGAAAAATTGAATGCCGCTCAAGGGGCTTTTTTAGCAATACTTTTGCCCAGCCCACGCAAATACCATTACACAATTTTTCAAAACCAGCATTTGTCGAAACGACATAAAAAGAAATACAAGCGCATATTACAAGACTTAAGGTACAAGGATTACATTAGCCCTGAGCAATACAAGCGCTATCTGAGCTGGCGCTTCTTTAACTAAGGGTATGTCTTACTGCGCCAACTTGAGCGAATCTTGATATGAGCACTTGCAGCATCATGGCGTGTCAGTAAACTTCGCAAAAACACCTCTTGGGATTTATGATGCCGCATTCAGTAAAGACGTTATTATTACTTTTCACTTTTTCCTACCTGCTTGCCTGCTCTCCCATGACCCCTGTATTAATGGTGGAAGCGGGCAACCATAAATTGATGCTATATCAAAAGGAAATTCGCTTAAGGGCTGCCGCTGCACTGGCTGAAGAACCTGACCTAATTTCTTATTCTCTTAAAAATATTGCAGAAAACAACCAAGTAAAGGCAATCGACACCTATTTGTTGGGCTACGGTAAAGAAAATTACAGCCAGGACATGAAAAGCATCGCTATTTACCAAATAGCCCTCATTTACATGAGCCGCCTAAATGAACAAAGAGATGACGAAAAGGCCAAACTATACCTTCACCGCCATTTGATTGAGTTCCCATACAGTATTCTTCAAGAACGAATTTTGGCCCATATAAAAATCATCAACGATCGAAAACGTGAAACAATAAAGCTTAACCCTAAACAAATATTGGCCCAATATGATGCCAATACACTATTAAGCAAATCCACACTGACATTTGATGAAGACCTTACACCACTAAGCCAGCGTCTCATCACAGAAGAGCGTATAGCCGATGCTAATGCACTTTATGCCGTTGTATATGAGAACCCTGGGTCTCATGACAAGATTAAAGCCAAGTCTCTGTACCAACTGGGCTTAATTTACATGAGTCCTCACAATAAGGAATTCAACCTGCAGAAATCCATTGCTTTTTTCCGCAAGATCATAAACGAGTTTCCTGACACCCGTTTTGCCAAGAAAGCTCAACATAAAATAACCAAAGCGATAAACCAAAACCAGCAGGCCACTCATTAACTTGGCACCACAAAACCTCATACAGGCTATTCCTATTCATGGTTGAATAGCCACAGACACACCTTGTTTTGTATTCTCTATAAAAACAAGATACTAGCCATCCCTGGCCATAAAAAAGCCAGCGATTAAGCTGGCTTTAATTTTTTACGACTATCACACTTCATATTTGAGTTAAATTTAAACCCCAAACAAACTAGTTCTGAATTTTACAGTTTCGCCATTCACAACGCACCAGCATAAAGGTTTTGTCTGCGCAGACGGCTTCTAAAATTTCATTTGGTCCATCGGCTTTTAATGATCGTATTTTGGGTTTAACACAACCTTCACGCTTCACCATACGCTCAACTGTATAAGCGCTACGAGAATACTTTTTGCCTTTCTTTTTGTGAATTTCACTCATTTTCAATAGAAGATCTGAACCCTGAGTATCTTGGCGCTGCTGCAATACCACTAGGGAGTCGTACAGTTCTCTATCTTCACGCAAGTCCATGGCACCATCTCGGTATTCGCCCATGACATTCACACAGGTATCTTCTTTGTCACCGCTTGCTAACAACTCTGCAACTTGGGTCTCAGCGTCATGAACAATGTCAAACGTTAAACCCATTGCATATCGCGCCCCAGTTTCTAATCGATCTCCCGTTAGGGTAACTAGGTTATAGCTCAAACCATAATCAGCCGCTTCAACCAGACTACCGTTTCGTTTCCACCAGCTTCGATAACCGCGCCATGCTGCTTGCTTGGCCGTCACACTTACCTTGCTACATTCATCAGCTAGCTTACGAGCAAGCACATCATTAACAAGCGCATAACTTATGGCCTTTTCCTGAGGGGTTCTCGACACCCCACTGCACGCAGCCAAAGCCATCACACACAAAATCAGAATTATACGTTGAATCACACATCACCCCTTACTTTAAACTTTACTAAGTTTGCTTTTTCACAAATTCTTATCAAATCGCAACTATTGCCCTTACTTTACCCAGGCTCGATAGAATACTTTTAAGAAAGGCCATTAAACCAAGTTCGCAGTTGTTCGTCATCAAAAGGCCAAAATAATTCACTGCCACTTTGATGCTGCAGCACAGGAATACAAGTTCCGTATTGCTCAACTAGCGCGTCACTCGTAGCAATATCTATTTTTTTCAGCTCAACTCCCAATTCAGGGGTCATTCGGCGCACTAATTTTTCCGCCACATCACATAGGTGACACCCAGAGGTGCCCAACAACTTAATCATCACAATACCTCAACCCCAATACATCAAGCGGCGATTTTAACACGCACTCTAATCATCCCCATAGAACCCTAACGATAATCCGATTAATCTTTTTAAGGGTGAAGGACAGGCAACTAGCGTCGGAATAAATTCCAACCATAAAAAAGAGGCCGAAGCCCCTAATAATTAGATTAAGAAATAAAGTAATTTGACTTAAATTTAAGCAGCTACACTATCGAACATGGGCCGTAATAACTCATGAAACTTCGGGTTACTATCCATCTGCTCAAACAAGCTTCTCAATAGCTCTTTAGGTTGCTGAAACTCATTTGCTGTGTCCACTGCACCTTGTAACCCCTGGGCAAATTGTCCCAAAGGCTGCATTAGGCCCTTAGGCAAAGAAGACTCAGTTGAATATTGAGCAACGCCAGAGTATTGATAAGTCTGCACCTGTTGCTGGCGCATATTCAAACTAAATTGTGCTATCTGATCTCCATCACTTTCTAGATCGAGTGCCATATCAAAGGCTGTGGCTAAATCACCATCATAAAATTCATCTGCGAGGCCATTCACCTGCCCCAATAAGTCTTCTATGGCTGTCATCTCAGCTTCGTTTAGATCCCCTTCAACACTAAAAGAATAGCCCGAGCTACTTTGCTCAGAGAAACCGTACATTTCTATTGAAGCGCCCTCATTCTGGCTTGAGTATCTCTGTTCATACAGTTCAGTGTCACTCATGGCACTAATGGTTACTGTGTCGCCTTCCTGAGTGACCAAGTCAAAGGAAAAGCTATTTCTCTCGCGCTGATAGGCCTGCTCTTGCTGCACAATAGAGGTGGCTTCCAACACGCTTTGCTCAGGCGCATCAGAAAATAACCCCTCTTCCATTTCATCAATGCCCTTAAAAATACCAGTTTCAGCACTGTCTATTTTTTCAGCCAGCGCATCATTAAGTTTACCCTGGGATTCAATTTGACCTCGGGCTTGAGAAAACCCACTCTCAACACCGCTTCTGGCAGCCTCAAACATACTTTCCAATTCTTCATCAGAAGCACCGTCTGCTGCCGCCTGCTCAATTCGATCCCCTACATGCTTAAGCACCGTATCCATGACAGCGTCCACATCAAACATCGGACCCTTAACGGTTTGCTCGGCAGGAAGGTCTAACCCCATCTGATCCTTTAGGGCTTGTCGTAAGGTAGTTTGAGCCAGGTTATCAGAACCTGTATCGGTGCCATCCCTTAGTTGAGTACTAATTGAAGGTTCACGCTCTGTTCGAAAATACGACTGAAATAATGATGATGAGACAGAAATCATGGCTAAATACTCTGAGTACTTGCCTTATTAATCGACCAACTAAGTAAAAACTTTAGAGGTATTTAGAATATTTTTAGATAGGGGTTAAATCAGTGTGCAGCGCGCTTCAATCAAGAAAGACTCTCACTTAGACACTACCATAAACCCTCCATCATTAATGGAGGGTTTGAAGGCTATTTACTTATAAAAGCGAGATAGAGCTTCCATTACTTGCATAGACAACTCAGGTGATAAAGCCTGATCTTTGGCAGGTCGCGCCGTTTGATCCAGAATTTCATAGTTTCCAGACTGGTAAGTCACGATATGCCGATTCTCTTCCAGAATCGCGTAATTAACATAGCTACCCGCGATGGTCCATCCAACACGCTCAGTATCCTGAAGGTGATAACCCAAACTGTAATCTTCCGTTTCATTGCGCGTATTAAACAGATCCTTCATCAACGTCACACTAACATCACTGTGGCTGGTTCTGTGCTTAAACACCTGACTTTCCTTGCCTGGCCAATGAACAACTAAGGGCACGTGAATTTGAGCGGGAGTAAAGTTGCTGCCATGACCCCAATAATTCATTTTATTGTCATTAAACTCCTGACCATGGTCACTGGTGACTATCACGATGGTCTCATCCAATAGCTGCTTTTGCTTCAATTGATCAAAAACACGTTTTAATTGTTTATCTACCTGATAAGCAGAGTTTTTATACAGGTTAAAATAAGCAGTACTGTCAAAGTCTTTATTCAACGACAAATGATCAACTCGATTCCATGAAGGCTGGAATGGCTTTTCAGCATCTCCAGGCAAAGACGTACCATGAATACCATCATAAAAAAGGAAACCAAAAAACGGTTTGGCATTCGAATCAACAGCTTTATTCGCGTCTCTTTTCTCTACAAACTCCAACCAGTTGTCGGTTAAATTTTGATCCAACTGCCAAGGCACATCACCATCCGCTCTTAGCTTTAGCTCCTTCACCCCAGCAAATACCGTACGGTCAAATGCCGGCTGAGTTAAAGGCGCTGCTGCAAAAATGCCCAATTCATAACCGTGCTTTTGAAAACTGCTCATCAATACAGGAGGCACCTGATTAGCTGAAAAAGCGCTCCAATAAGTACCAGGCAAACCATAAAACAAGTTAAATATACCAGTGCGAGTACCGTTGCCGCCGCTCATGTGTTTTTCAAAAGTCTGAACAGATTCACCTTTAGAAAACTGCGTTAACACCGGCATCGCCTCCGGGTCTAAAGTATCAAAACGAGCGGTATCCAAAACGATCAACAAAACATTTAAAGGCTTGTCTGCCACTGAAGTTTCCAGCGGAATTTTAGGGTAGTTCACTAAACTGCCTGACTTATGAGAGAAATCCTGACGGTTAGCGCGAATGCTTTCGGCATCTACCCACCCGCTGCTCAGTAATCGCTCTTTAGCCGTGGCCGGTGCGTAGAGTGGAATATGGCGCACAAGAGAGGTAATACGTTGGTCATACTGAGCATCTGACACTAGGTGAATCATATGGCTGCTCAATAACGCCATAAAGAAAAATGCCAAATATTTATACTTTAAAAACGACCAAACTGGGTGCTCAATATGCTGCCACAGTTTTTTATTTATTAAAAAATACAACCCATAGGTTCCCAATAGGGTGGTAATGGTGATCAACCACGTCATCCAAGAAACGGCAATCACGTCATCGCCAGCCTTGATTAACATATCAAAGATAAAACCCGTTATATGAAAGCGGTATTGGGCATACACTAGTGTGTCGGCAATAAGCAGCACTGTGCCTAACGTGGCTACTAAAACCAGCAGATGCCGAAGAACAACCCCAGCAAAGGGCACCAGTAACGCAAATGGAAAAATAACCAGTACAAATACCAGCAAGGTAATTAACGAAAAATGGCTGAATATTCCGGTTGCCAAGAAGTAGCCGGCCTTAAGACCTTCAATTTCAGGCATGTATTCAATAAATCGAGTCGCCACTAAGGTTAAGATAAAGCCGGTAATAGCGCTAAACCACAGCCCCCAGCGCATTAGCTGCATTCTTTGTGTCATATACTTTCCATAAACGAGTAATGTTGCGACGGCGAATTATACGGAAGCCTCATAGAGAAAGGAAACACCAGCAGGTAATGCTAGAGGAGTATTGTTGATACGTCCTACAATCCAACTTTCACCAAAAAAATTATGTGACACAGTTCACATTTTAGTGGCGGACTGGCGACCATTGAGCTGATAATATCTGTCCCTCGTTACATAAATTAACAATAAAAAGAATAGTCATGGATCATACGAATAGCTCTGACCAAAAAATGGCCAGTAACATACAAATCGCGGTGCGCGCCGAAGAAACATTATTGCGAGCTCGGCACCCTATTTTAAACCACCAAAATGCCATTGGCATGAGCATACTTTTATTCTCTCTTGCAGGGATGATCGCCTCGGGCTTGGCTTACTATTTTGATCATATCCCCGTCTGGGCGTGCATTGCCATCAGCACCATTTTTGCTTCCATCTCCCACGAACTAGAACACGACCTCATTCATAGGCTTTATTTTAGAAAAAATGCACTTGCCCATAACTTTATGATGACCATAGTTTGGATCATGAGACCCAATGTCGTTAACCCTTGGTACCGCCGTCAAATACACTTTAATCACCATAAGGTTTCCGGCACTAAAGAAGACTTAGAAGAACGTATTTTAGGCAACGGCATGAAATTTGGCCTATTGCGCATGATCATTTCCCTAGATGGCTTTCTATCCATAAGCTTGCGCAGAAAAGAGCTTAACCAAATGAAGATGTTTAAATATCTGTCATTTGTTTTACAGGGCCTGCCGCTGGCTCACTTTTACATCATATGTTTGTACGGATTCTTCGCTTTCCATGGCTACAACGCCTTGGCACCAACACTCGGCCTAACCACCACTTATCCAGAATTGCTATTAGAGGCAATGGACATTGTTAATGTATTGGCTGTTGTGTGGATTCTACCAAATGCTTTGCGCGCTTTTTGCTTACACAACATTACCGCGGCCCTTCATTACTACGGAGATGTGGATAGCTTGCTCAAGCAATGCCAAGTCATGAATCACTGGACACTAGCTCCTATTAACTTGTTCTGCTGTAACTTTGGCAGCACCCATGTGATCCACCACCTAGTAGTTTCACAGCCATTCTATATTCGCCAAATGATTGCCAAAGAAGCCCATAAAGTAATGAGGGAAAACGGCATTCGTTTTAATGATTTCGACAGCTTACTTAGAGCCAATCGCTTTCGTAAAAATAAAGATGAGCAAGACATTACCATTGAGAGTGCCAAAAGCGCTTAACCCCTGACAGAATATTAAGCCGGCCCTGAAAAGCGCCGGCCTTTTTATTTCCACCCCTTCCTACTTCAGCTTATAGCAATCAACGCCTTAGCACTGCCTACCCAACCCTTCACTCCTTAGCACCTAAATAGATTCCTCCTAAACTATTAACTCAGCCTGCAACTCCTCAAATAACCTCCAACAGCGTAAACATAAATCCTTTAAACATTATTCCATTCAAAAAAAATGCCCCTCGGCTATCACCACGGAGCATTTTCATCAGCTAAAACAAGCCAACAGGTTTACGAATATTCAATAAGACTAATCTTCACAGGTTGATGCAATCTTGTGAATCGATAAATCAGCACCCTGATATTCTTCTTCCTGGGTCAAGCGTAGTCCAGCCACCACCTTCACTAAACCATAAACCGCAAAGCCACCCACAAGAGCCACTACTACGCCTGTTAGAGAACCAATTAGCTGAGACATAAAGGTAACACCACCCAGCCCACCTAAACTTTCTAGACCAAAGATACCTACGGAAATGCCACCCCAAACGCCGCACAAACCATGCAAAGGCCAAACACCTAATACATCGTCAATACCTGGGAATTTATTTTGGAACAACGTAAAGGTATAAACAAACAAAGCGCCGGCAAAGCCACCTACAAATAAAGCACCGATTGGATGGAACAAATCTGAACCTGCACACACAGCCACTAAACCAGCCAATGGTCCATTATGAATAAAGCCTGGGTCGTTCTTGCCCATCACCATGGCCACAAGGGTACCACCGACCATGGCCATCAATGAATTCACAGCCACCAAGCCACTAACACCATCTAAAGTTTGTGCTGACATAACGTTAAAACCAAACCAGCCCACTGTCAGAATCCATGCACCTAAGCCTAAAAACGGAATACTTGAAGGAGCAAATGCCACTGGGCGACCTTCGCGATAACGACCTGTACGCGCACCTAGCAATATAACAGCTGCCAGCGCTAGCCAACCGCCCATACCATGTACTACCACCGAACCTGCGAAGTCATGGAATTGAGCTCCAAAGCTGGTTTCTAACCAATTTTGATATCCATAGTTACCGTTCCAGATCATCCCTTCAAAGAAGGGGTAAACCAGAGCCACTATTAAGGCAGAAGCAATTAAGAAAGGGTAAAATTTCGCACGCTCAGCAATACCACCAGAAACAATGGCAGGAATAGCTGCTGCAAATGTTAATAAGAAAAAGAACTTCACTAATTCATAGCCATTGCCATTCGTTAGATCAGAGGCGCTGCTAAAAAAGTCAGCACCATAAGCAATGCTATAACCTACAAAGAAATAGGCGATGGTAGAAACTGCAAAATCAGTAATGATCTTGACCAGCGCATTTACTTGGTTTTTTTGGCGCACGGTTCCCACTTCCAAGAACGCAAAACCTGCGTGCATGAAAAACACCATAATGGCGCCAAGTAGGATAAAAAATGTATTTGAGCTGCTAATGAGGGTTTCGACAGCACTGTTGATATTTTCCACAACATTCCCCTTTTTGGGTCGGGCATTTTAAGGTATTCAATAAATGAACACCCATACCTCTATGACCAAAAGTTTATTTTAAATAATGATTAAACTGGGCCAGTTTAGATCATTGCCTTATAACTGAACCAAGTTAATGCACAAACTGCGCCACGCGCATCATTTTAAGGCAGATAAACAAGAAGGGGAAATAAAAAGGAAAGACCTGCAGAGCTGCAGGCCTTTATACTTCAGGAGTTAACCATTGTTTTCAATAATATAGCACTGATGGATTTTTGCATTACGAGCGAAATCTTTTGGCAAACTCTGCTCGCTCACATCTAATATATCGAACTCATTTAGTGCGTCGCGCTCCATTTTGAAGCGCTTATAGTTATTTGAGAAAATCAACTTCCCGCCTGGGCGCAATATAGCCATGCACTGCCTAATCAGCTCCACATGATCTCTTTGCACATCCAACACACCGTCCATTCTCTTTGAATTAGAAAAGCTAGGAGGATCCATGAAGATAATGTCGTAACGCTTGGAATCTTTTTGAGCGGTTTTCAACCACTGTAGGCAATCTGCTTGTATGAATTCATGATTAGCTTCGGGCAAGCCATTTAAGGTGAGGTTTTTCCTGCCCCAGTTAAGGTAGGTGGTCGACATATCAACACTAGTAGTGCTGCGCGCACCACCCATAGCTGCATGGACACTGGCAGTACAGGTGTAGCTAAACAAATTCAAAAAGTCTTTGTTTTTAGCCATGCTTTCTATATCTGTACGAATTGGCCGATGATCTAGGAACAAGCCCGTATCAAGGTAATCATGCAAATTCACATACAGGCGACAACTGCCCTCCTGAACTTCAAACAGCCTATTCTGCTCGTCCTGCTTTTCATATTGTTTGCGGCCTTTTTGCATTATTCGCTGCTTAAGCACCACTTTTTCACGGTCAACTTTTAATGCAACCGGCACTGCATCCAATACCTCTCTCAATCTATTTTGAGCTTTTTCTGGATCAACAGTTTTAGGCGGCGCATATTCTTGGATGTGCACCCAATCATCATAAATATCGATAGCCACCGCATATTCAGGCATATCGGCATCATAAACACGATAACAATTTGTCTCTTCTTTTTTTGCCCAAGGCTTAAATTTACGCAGATTCTTTTGCAGACGATTACAGATCATCTGCGCCCCTTCATTTAACTTAACCACCGCCCCTTCTTGAACCGGTTGCTGTGCAGCCAACTCCATGGCTTTTGAAGATTTCTCCGAAACTTTATACATAAGTAGTTTGGAACTAATGGCACCGTTAAACATTTGATACTGTTTATCGGTACGCATTTTAAATTGGTAGGCCTGCTGCGGGTTACCCGTAAAAATTGCCACAGTCCAATTGGAAAAGCTCTGCTTAATTTTGTTACCCATGGCCGCATACAAGGAGCCGATGGCCACCTCATCACTCAAGCGTTCTCCATAAGGCGGGTTGCATAATATCAGCCCAGTTTCAGGCAGACCTTTCTCTTTAGTTAAATCACTTAATGCTTGGGTTTTAACATGTACAAAATGCATCACACCTGCACGGCGGGCATTGTCCTTGGCTTTCTCTATGACACTCGAATCCATGTCATAACCTAACAGGGTAAGCTCCGACTCACTGTCCTGTGCCTTTAACTTTCTTTGCTGAGCCTGGCTTCTTATCTTCTGCCACTCAACTGACTGATGTTTTTTCCACCCCTCAAAAGCAAACTTTTTACGCAACAAACCTGGCGCAATATCCGCCGCCATCAAGGCTGCTTCAATTAAAAGCGTTCCAGACCCACACATAGGATCTAATAAAGCACCATCTTGCTGCTTCATAACTTCAGGCCAACCAGAACGAATTAATAAAGCGGCCGCTAAATTTTCTTTTAGAGGGGCTAGACCCTGAGATTGACGATAGCCACGTCGGTGCAATGATTCACCAGCAAAATCAATAGAGACATAGGCAATATCTCGATACAAACGAACGTGAATACTAATGTCAGGCGTATCGCTCACATTGGGGCGCTCGCCTGTTTTATCACGAAAATAATCACATATGGCATCTTTTACTTTTAGTGCACCAAAATGCGTATTCCGAATCTCGTCGTTAGTGCCGTTAAAATAAATACGAAAGGTTTGGCGATCACTGAAATGTTCAATCCAGGGGATTTCCAACAACTGCTCATACATATTTTGAGCACTATTAATGGGAAAAGCCGACAATGGCCATAAGACCCGACTCGCCAAACGTGACCACAGGCAAATTTTATAGCCAATCAATTGATCTGGATCACAATTTACGTAAGAAACCCCTACCTTTACATTTTGGGCACCCAAAGCCTTTATTTCATCGGCCAATAAAAGCTCAAGACCTTTTGGACAAGTTATCGTTAATTTCTGTACAGGGCTGGGACGATCACCCTTTTGCTGGTCAACGCTTTGCTCAACAAGAGTACTCATGGCTTCTAATCACTTTTAATTTGGGTGGCTTCATCTGTCATTCAAAAAGAATACAGCATGAAGTTCATTTTTTAATCTAAATAAAACTCTCAAGTAAATCAGGGACTTAAGAGCTTAATAACTTTTCAATCTAAAGGATGCTGCTTAAAGACTAATTTATTCATTAACATTATGTGAAAACCTTAGCATACTTAAATTCGTGGTTTAGAAAATATACAGTTTCAGCAACCACAATATTCACTGATCTTCATGTAGAGGCAGAAGACTTATGAGAAGACAGAAGCGCGATATGGATCGCCGAGCATTCAAAAAAGGTTTCATGGCAGGAGTTCAAGGGCGCTCGAAAGATTTATGCCCAGAAGGTGCTGCTCACTTTAATTGGATGACCGGTTGGCGCGAAGGTCGAAGCGATCATTGGGATGGTTACTCCGGCGTGGCAGGTGTCCATAAAATACCAATTTAACTCACCATTCATCGGGCCCTTATTCGGGCCCTTTTAAATTCTCGCTCCCCTTCTCTGCTTATCACAGCTCAACTATTATCTTACGGCTGCTATCGCTTCACTGGCCTCAGAAATTAGCTTAGGCCCTTTGTAGATAAAACCACTATAAACCTGAACCAAGTCAGCTCCTAAACTGGCCTTTTGAGCAGCACTGGCACCATCCAGAATGCCACCTACACCAATAATCGGCATCTTACCCTGCAGCTCATCTTTTAACCAAGCCAATACATGATTAGAAGCCTCTCGAACGGGAAGGCCGCTCAAGCCGCCTGCCTCATCAGCATAAACATGCCCAGCAACCGCTTCACGAGCTAGAGTGGTATTCGTTGATATAACACCGTCCATATCACTTTCAAGCAAGGCAGTGGCCACAAGGCGAGTTTCTGCTTCATCCATATCCGGTGCAATTTTCACCAATATCGGTGTGTATTTACCATGTTCACCCTGAAGGCGTACCTGGGCAGCCTTCAAAGTTGATAGTAAAGAGGTTAAAGATTCGCCAAACTGAAGTTTTCTAAGCCCCGGGGTATTAGGACTAGAGATATTTACGGCCACGTAATCTGCATGGGCATATACCTTTTCAAGACATATTTCATAGTCTCGATCAGCATCCTCCACTGCGGTATCAAAGTTCTTACCGATATTAATGCCCAACACGCCCTTGTACTGGCTCTTTTTTACCTGCTCTACTAGGTGATCAACCCCTTTATTATTGAAGCCCATACGATTAATAATGGCCTCATGTTCAGGCAAACGAAATAAGCGGGGCTTAGGGTTTCCTGGCTGCGGCCGGGGCGTAATCGTTCCAATTTCAATAAAACCAAAGCCCAAACTCCCCAAAGCATCGATGTAATCGCCATTTTTATCTAAGCCGGCGGCCAAGCCAACTGAATTTGGGAAGGTCAAGCCTAATAACTCAACCGGCTGATTAGGCACCTTAGGGGCGAACAAACCAAGAACCCCTAAACGCTTCGCCGCACCTAATAGATCCAGTGTCAGCTCGTGAGAAGTCTCAGCATTCAATTTAAATAAAAATTTGCGGATTAATTCGTACACCTGACAGCCCTCATGGAAAATAGCGGCGCTTATTATATAGAAAGCTTAGGGATAATGAGTGAAAATTTGCGCCCAATGCAAATAAAGCTTAATTAGTCCAAATGTAAGCTTAATTTTGAAATTAAATTACAGGGTCACAGTAAACCAGACCTTAACCTGGCTTTTGCACCAAACGGCAAAATGCATTAGAAAATTCGCTCAATAGATTCAAACTTATTATCTTTGGAAAACTGAATTAAGAAACGCCCATGTATGCCGTCATGGCCAATAAATGACCACAATATTTTGACAGGGAAGCGAATGCTGCGACCGTCAATTGCCTGGGCATATACAAACTCAGCCCCTTGATAAGCCTTTTGCACTTCTTCCCCGGATATATGAATATCCACTTCAACGCTCTTACTCGCCACTTTCTCTCTGTATGCGCATTCCATCATTATTATTTTCCATAACCCAAAAGGATTCGGTTCATTCTTAATTTAGACCGAATTGAGCTGGACACAAGTACAACAATCAGAAAAATGAATTCCTCTTGGGCCATACCAACTAACGAAATTCACTAGCTTGCACTATTGGCCAATCGACTGGCTTGCGCCAAGTCCAGCAACTCCCGTAACGCCACTGAAAATACCGAAAAGTCATTTATTTCACCTTCGCGCAGCTCGGTAACCATTTTACGCCAGCGACTAATCATGGGTTCACTCTGCTCAAGCCAAGCTTCCATTCGAGCCTGTATATCTCCTTCTGGCAAACTATTGATGACGCTTACCGTTAAAGTTCGCTGCTGCCAATCTAAATCATCCCGATACGTCTCGCGAGCCAACGCCTGCCAGTGGCTTAACACAGGCATGGCATTTAACTGCTCTAAGAACCATTCCAGATCAAGGTTGCAACCCACTTTATAATAGGTGGCCGCCACATCCTCAGGTGTTCGCTGGGTTTGCTCAGCTCCTTCAATAATACTCAATGCAGAAAACATATTATTGGTACCCGCTATAGTCGAAGCCAGTGCCTTAGGTACCCCAGCCTTTAATAACTGGTCATAGTATTTTTGCCAGACCTGTTTACCTTCACCAGCCAATAATTCAGATAAGTTTTCGCTAATCCCAGCCGCTCGATCACAAAACCTAGTTACTTCTTCCTGAATATTTATTTCACGACGACGATTACGTAAGAACCAGCGACTCCCTCTTCGCACTAAGCGCATTAAACTAGACATCATTTTTTCTTGAATAACCGAGCTCACCTGATAATCCAAAGCTTCTATTTGCTGCCACAAGTCATTCATTCGGAAAACATCCCTAGCCGCAGCATAGGCTTTCACAATCGTACTAATGTCAGCTCCAGTACTATCGCGCATGCGGTTGACATAGGTAATCCCCATACGATTAACCATTTCATTGGCCAATTGGGTGGCTACTATTTCACTTCGCAGTTGGTGTCCATATAATGCATCAGGAAACCGTTTAAGCATTGCATTGGGAAAAGCACTTTCGATGGATTTAGCCAGGTATTCGTTATCAGAAATACCTGGATCATTTAATAATTCCTTTAAGTCACCCTTGATATAACTGATCAGCACAGAAAGCTCTGGACGGGTTAGCCCTTGTTTTTGATTCTTACGCTCATCAAGTTCCTCTTCTGAAGGCAAGAACTCCAATTCACGATTGAGCTTCCCCTGCCCTTCTAACTCATTCATTAAACGCCGATATTCATTGGTGCGGGTTTTAGCCTCACGAAAGGCCAAGGCAATTGCTTGAGTTTGGCGGTAATTATTCATCAACACTAAATCAGATACTTCCTGGGTCATCTCCTCTAAAAATATATTTCTTTGCTTAGTGGTTAAGTCTCCAGCATTGACCAAACCATTCAGCAGGATTTTTATATTTACCTCATGATCTGAACAATCCACGCCCGCTGCGTTATCAATAAAGTCCGTAAACGAAGAGCCTCCTTTATGCAATGCAAATTCTATTCGGGCTTTTTGGGTTACCCCCAAGTTACCACCTTCCCCAATCACCTTTGCTTGTAACTGTTTACCATTAATTCGCAAACTATCGTTGGCTTTGTCGCCCGCTTCTCCATGGCTTTCACCCGAGCCCTTCACGTAAGTTCCAATCCCTCCATTCCAGATCAAGTCCACAGGTGCCTTTAACAACGCAGATATCAAATCATTAGGACTTAATTTGTCGGCTTGAATATGAAAACAAGCTTTCATTTGATCCGATATGGCAATGGTCTTGGAAGATCGATTAAAGATTCCACCTCCTTCTGAAATCAATGTTTTCTCATAATCTGTCCAGGCACTTCGTGGCAACTCAAATAAACGTTTACGTTCTTTAAAACTGGCCGCCACATCTTGAGGATTGGGATCAATAAATAGATGTAAGTGATTAAATGCCGCTACCAACTTAATGTGTTCAGAGCAAAGCATACCGTTACCAAATACGTCACCTGCCATATCTCCCACACCAATCACCGTCACATCATCATTTTGAACGTTAATATCTTGCTCTCTAAAATGTCGCTGCACGGAAACCCAAGCACCCTTTGCGGTAATCCCCATTTTTTTGTGGTCATATCCCACACTGCCACCACTGGCAAAGGCATCACCTAACCAAAAGCCTCTTTCGGTGGCTATCGCATTTGAAATATCGGAAAAGGTAGCGGTGCCTTTGTCTGCAGCAACTACCAGATAAGGGTCATCATCATCATGGCGAATAACTTCTTTAGGTGGGATTACTTCTCCATCTATTAGATTATCGGTAATATCCAGCAACCCTGAAATAAAGGTTTTATAACATTCAATACCTTCAGCCAGAAACGCATCCCTGTCCCCTTCGGGCAACTGCTTAGCGATAAAGCCGCCCTTGGCACCCACTGGCACAATTACCGAATTTTTAACTTGCTGCGCCTTAACTAGCCCCAATACCTCAGTTCTAAAATCCTCCGCTCTATCCGACCAACGCAACCCACCCCTGGCAACCTTACCTCCTCGTAAGTGCACACCTTCAACTCGAGGACTATAAACAAATATTTCAAACATAGGTTTGGGCAGAGGAATATCGCTAATCTTAAGAGGGCTAAACTTAAATGAAAAATAACGTTTAAGTTCTTTACCTTCACAGTGTTGAAAGAAATTGGTCCGTAAGGTTGCCGCAATAAGTTCATGATAACGACGATATATTTTATCTTCGTTAATACTTTCCACCTGATCCAACATTTCAGAAAACTGCGAATCCATTTTGTGTAATAATTTTTCTTGAGCCTCTGCATTCGTGTGTTTCAAATCGAAACGAGCCTGAAAATAACGTAAAATAAAGGAAGAAATATCAGGGTACTTACACAATGTATCAGCAATAAAACTTTCCGAAAAACCGATTCCAATCTGCTTCATGTATCGTGCATAAGCGCGTAAAAAGGCCACGCCTCGCCAATCAATTCGCGCTCCTAACAAGAGACGATTAAAACTGTCATTCTCCGATTTATTAAACCATATAGCCCTAAAAGCATCTTGAAATTGCGCCTTACTTTCATGCAAATCAATGTTGTCGCCAAAGGTATAAACAAGGGTAAAGTCATGTATCCAATACTGCTTACCATCAGTACGAGTAACCCCGTACGGGTTCTCTCCAATTACCCTTAGCCCCAGATTTTCTAGAATTGGAATTACATCTGACAAAGGCAATAAAGCATTGGGTTTATAAAGCTTAAACTTAAAGAAATTACCAGTGTCCGCAACATTCCTGTACAGACTCATGGCGATATCCTTATCATCTTTGATCGATGAAATATGCTGAATATCTACTACCGCAGTTCGGGTTGAAAATATCTCTTTATAGGCGGTACCAAAAGCTGTTCGATACGATTGAAAATATTGATTTCCTTTTTCTTCTCCCACGCCATCAATTAAGGAGTGGATCAAGTCATCTTGCCAGGAACGAGCTGCCGCTTGAATGTCTTTTTCAATACGCTTAGCGTCGTAGTCAATAGGTTTATTAGGATCAAGCCGCAGACTAAAATGAGTACGCGCTAAAATTGATTCCGAGAAAAAAGTGGTAAATTCCACATCTGCAGGAGCAAAGGCCTCTACTAAAATATTTTGAATTTTGTAGCGCAACTCCGTGTTGTATAAATCTCTAGGGACATATACCACGCAGGATAAAAACTTATTTAGCGGATCACAACGAATGAAAATTTGAGTGCGGCGGCGCTCCTGAATATTTAAAATCCCGACAGAGGTTTGTGTTAACTGTTCAACATCTGTGTGGAATAATTCATCCCTTGGAAATACTTCAAGAATATGATTCAGTTCTTTACCGTTATGGCTTCCCGAATCAATTCCACTGTCGGCAAGCACAGCCTTAATTTTATTACGCACAATTGGAATTTTAAACGGTGACTCACTGTAAACATTGGAAGTAAATAACCCCATAAAACGGCGGCCACCTATTACCTGACCATTCTTATCTATGTGCTTAACAATAATGTAATCGGGATACGCTGGCCGATGAATACGAGAACGGCGCCCAGATTTACTAAATGAAATAAGTTGTGGCGCCATTACCATGGCTTGCATATTATCTGATAAATCATTCACCACTATTTGGTCTGGGCCATGCAGTTCATGGCGAAAAATTCCACACACAGACTCATTGTCACGACTGCTTAGGGTTTTCCCTGCATTGTGCGACACAGTAAAATCTTCACACGCCAAAAAGGTAAAATGGTTGTCAATTAACCAGTCAATAAAGGCTACCGCTTCATTGGTATCTTGCTTACTAAAAGGCCCTGAGCCTCCTTTAATCCATTCCAGAGCCTCCTCACCTTTTTCCTTAAACACCTGATAATCATCCACCACTAGACAGATTTCATTTAAGATCTCATGCAAGGATTGAGTTAAATCTTCTAACACCTTTTCATCAGTATGTAGGTCTACCTCTATATAAATAATGGCTTCGCTGTAACCGCCATCAAAATTAAAAGTACTCTCAAGGTCGAGTTCACCGCCCTTATTTCTAGCCAGAGACATAACTGCGTGATTGATAAAATGAATAGACATATCACGCCTATTCAACTCCATGCGAATAGAATCCACCAAAAAGGGGACATCTTTATGGACTATTTCCACTATGGTGTGCGGTGATTGCCAGCCATGCTCTTCAAAATCAGGGTTGAAAACGCGAATCTTATTCTTATTTTTGGAGTTCTGTAAAAACCCCCAACAGGCCAAAGTGGCACCATATAAGTCGTCTATCTTTCGACTATCCAGTTCCTCAGCGGGCGTGGCCGCGTAATAAACTTTAGTAAATCTTTCTATGGCGCTCGCTTGATTTTTAGGAACCGCCTGACTTAATCGTTCTGATAATTGACTTACCTGCGGATGAATATCCTTAAACGGTGCTTTTTTCATAGTGAATCTCAAAAATCCTTTTATATCTATACAATAGTGTAAACCTAGGAATTCGCTTACTTCTTGACCTAATTGCGATATTTACCTAATTTTTTCACACCTTTTGAAACTCTTTGAGCTCAAGGCCCTCTAATTGCGTTCAATTGGCGGACAAGTATTGACCCGCCTTGTAATACTTTTAAAATGCTTTGCATTAATCTAACAAAAACAAGAACTTGGAATGGGTATCATGACAAATCGTGAGCACATCGCGGCGTTACAAGCCAGTTTGCAAGAGCAAATAATTGGCCAGCCTGATTTGGTTAATGCCCTATTAATTGCATTATTAGCCGATGGTCACCTACTTGTAGAAGGTGCTCCCGGACTGGCTAAAACCAAAGCTATTAAAACCCTTGCCGACAACATTGAAGCCGATTACCAACGAATTCAATTCACGCCCGACCTGTTGCCCGCTGACATTACCGGCAGTGAAATCTATCGCGTCCAAAGTGGCGAGTTTGTTTTCCAAAAAGGCCCTATCTTTAATAACCTCGTATTGGCCGATGAAATAAACCGTGCTCCTGCGAAAGTACAGTCAGCTTTGTTAGAAGCCATGGCAGAACGCCAGGTGAGTGTAGCCGGTTCAACCTATGAGCTTGACGAGCTTTTCTTAGTCATGGCCACGCAAAATCCTATTGAACAAGAAGGCACCTATCCGCTACCCGAAGCACAACTTGACCGTTTTTTAATGCACGTGCGTATCGATTATCCTGATGCTCAAGCAGAAACTGAAATTTTACGATTGGCTCGCGGTGAAGCCCAAAACTCTAAAGCCCCTATGCCCTCTGACTTACTCAGCACCAGTAATTTGTTTGCCGCCCGACAAGAGGTCTTGGCCATGCATTTAAGTGATAGAGTTGAGGAATATATTGTTCAACTCATCATGGCCACCCGTAACCCACAAGGTTATGGCGATGACATGGCCAATTGGCTTGAATACGGTTCCAGCCCACGAGGCACCATCGCACTTGATCGATGTGCCCGTGCCCATGCTTGGTTAGCTGGTCGAGATTACGTTAGCCCAGATGATGTTCAAGCTGTATTGCATCCGGTACTACGCCACCGTCTTTTGGTGAGCTTCGATGCAGAGGCATCAGGCATGAATACTGACCGCATCATTAATGAATTAATTTTACGAGTAGCTGTACCGTAGCGGGAATTTTAATTCATGACGCAATCACAACAAAAAGATGCTCAACATTATTTGCAGGGGTTTTTTCCTGCCAGTGCATTTACCGATGAACATCAACTCACCCAGTTACGTTTATTGGCCAAGCGTTTGCGCTTGGCTAGCCTACCCCAGCTACACGGTTTGCTTTCAGGTAACCACATGAGCCGTCAAAAGGGTCGGGGACTGGACCTAGACCAATTGCGAATATATCAACCAGGGGACGATATTCGCAGCATAGATTGGCGCGTCACAGCCCGCACCCAAAAACCCCATACTCGAATCTATAAAGAAGAACGTGAACGGCCGGTGGTTATTTTATGCGATCAACGCAGTCCTATGTTTTTTGGCAGCCAGCGCAGTTTTAAATCGGTAGTGGCCGCACAATGCAGTGCCTTAATTGCATGGGCCGCATTTGATCATGGCGACCGAGTGGGGGCGGTAGTGTTAGGCGATCAAAAAGAATCCGATTTCAGACCCAAGCAGCGCTCATCACACGTACTAAATATTTTAAAATCCATTAATCAAAGCAATCATCAACTCGAGCAGCAACAGGAAGTTAAAAGAAGCCTGGGGCAGAGTTTGCACAATTTAAAACAAAGTTTAAAACCCGGCACTACCCTTTATATTATTAGCGATTTTTATGATTTGGCCGAGCAAGATAAGGCGACTCTTTTCTCTCTTAGGCGCCACAATCATATTGTTGCATTACAAGTGTTCGATCCATTAGAACGCAAAGCTCCCCCGTCAGGTATGTATGCGGTCACCGATGGCAACCGTCACGGTTTTTTAGACACGCACGACCAGCACGCCCTAGATTCTTACACTGATGCGGTATCAACTTGGCAAGAAGGCATTAAAAACACCTTTAGATCGTTGGCCATTAACCACCACCAAATCAATGCCGGTGAAATTCCTTTTGCTGCACTTAAACTGGCCATAGAACAAAGAGGTGCAAAATGAACCCAGCCTCTCCTTTGGATCAACTAAAAGATATTCATCTGCCCGACCCTGTTTCCATTTGGCCTCTTGCTTGGCCCTGGTGGATGCTATTATTAGCCATAATGATAGCCGTTGGTTTCACTTTTTATTTACACAAAAAAAACACCTGGCGCCGCCAAGCTTTGTCAGAGCTCAAATTGATATCAAGTGAAAATAAATTGCTGTGCATTCAGCAATGCAACCGGCTATTAAAACAAGTAGCTCTGTTTCGTTTTGGGAGCAGCTGTGCATCTTTAAGCGGAGAGAAATGGTTACACTTTCTCGATGAAAAAATAAAAAATGATATTTTCATCACTGAATTCAGTTCATTTGCCTACGCCCCAGACAAACCCGCTACAGCCGAAGAAGAATCCATAGATGCCATTAAACTCAAGAAGGCTGTTGAGTTATGGATAAGGAAACACACATGCTAAGTATTGAATGGCCGTGGTTTTTACTGCTATTGCCCCTGCCCTTTTTAATTTATCGCTTTGCACCCGCTTTTAAGACACAGCAAAGCGAAGTGTTTGCCCCCAGTTTAATGATGCTGGCCGAGCAAAAGGAACAGACAGGTCACAAACCTCATTTATGGTTAATGATGCTGGCGTCCATCTGCTGGACCTGCCTGATTTTAGCCGCCTGCAAACCCACTTTTGTAGGGGAGCCGCAAGCAATTATTAACAGTGATCGCAACATGATGTTGGCAGTAGATTTATCTGACAGCATGAAAGAAGAAGATATGGAAGTTCAAGGACGTTTAGTCAATCGCTTGCAAGCTGTAAAAGCGGTACTGACTAACTTCATCGAAAAACGCAGCGGCGATCGCTTAGGGTTAATTCTTTTTGCCTCTAAAGCCTATGTACAAACGCCACTTACTTTTGATCTAAACACTTTGCAAATATTAATGGACGAAGCTGCATTTGGCTTGGCCGGACGCAAAACAGCCATTGGTGATGCGATTGGCTTATCGGTTAAAAAACTAATTGATTTACCTGAGTCAAACCGCGTTCTTATTTTACTAACTGACGGACAAAATACCGCAGGTGAAATTGAGCCCCTACAAGCCGCTAAACTCGCTGCTCAAGCGGGTGTTAAAATTTATACCATAGGGATAGGTGCCGATGAATTGGTGGTACAGGGATTCTTTGGGCCAAGACGCATCAACCCAAGTCGAGACTTGGATGAAGTGACTCTTACTAAGATTGCAAACGATACTGGAGGGCAATATTACCGTGCCCGTAGCCTTGAAGAACTTGGCCAAATTTATGCGCAACTGGATGCGCTAGAAGCCATTGAAATGGAAGAACAATCCGTTCGGCCAGAAAAATCACTTTTCCATTACCCATTAGCTCTGGCACTAATACTGGCATTTTTAATTATCACCATTCCCAGAAGATGGTGGTTAACTTTAGATAAATTAACCAGGGCTGTAAAAAATAACAATTCAAAGGAGGAAGTAAATGTCTGACTTTCACCTACTGCGTCCTGAGTGGCTATTAGCCTTAATTCCATTGCTTGCGTTAATAATTTATCGCAAACGTAAACAAGCCTTAAGTGGTCAATGGAAAAACATCATTGCGCCGCAATTGCAGCCCTACGTGCTCAAGCAACAAGAAACAAAACCTCAGGAGCATTGGATACAAGCTGCGCTTTGGCTCAGTGCATTCATTGGTATTTTGGCTATGTCTGGGCCGAGCTGGCAAAAACAACCGTCTTTGGTTTATAACAATCAAGCCGGCTTAGTGATTGCTTTGGATCTTTCCTTGTCTATGACATCTCAGGATTTAACACCTTCACGCCTGCAACGTGCCAAATATAAAATTACCGATATTTTAAAACAGCAAAAAAATAAAAATATGGCGTTAATTGCTTATGCGGGGGACGCGCACACAGCCAGCCCTTTAACCCGTGACATAAAAACCATTCAATCTATGTTGCCAGCGCTTGACCCTTATATTATGCCAGCCCAGGGTAGCAACCTAGTGCACTTGGTTGAGCAAGCTACCGCCCTATTCGAACAAGGGAAAAGCAAACCAAGGCAGCTTTTATTGGTAACCGATGGAGTTGAACCTCAAGATATTTCAGCAGCCAGTGAAGCCTTAAAAAAAGCTGACATTCAACTTTCCATCCTTGCCATTGGCACAGAACAAGGCGCGCCAATTGTAAAACCCAATGGACAGTTTTTTAAAGACGGCCAAGGAAATGTAATCATGCCAGGCCTTGAATGGGAAAACTTACAAACCCTAGCCAACACAACTCAGTCTCGCATAACTAAAATCGCAAATGATGATCGCGATATAAATTACCTAATTAAAGACAACCCTCTTAAAGCCAGTTTCGAGCAACAAAAAGAAAGCATCGAGTTTGATCAATGGCAGGATGGTGGTTATTGGTTAATTTTGCCCATGTTATTACTGTCGTTACTGGCATTTAGAAAAGGAGTGATTATTATTGCGCTACTGGCAATCGTCACTCAACCGCAAGAAAGTTGGGCTGACGATGATATTCCTGACTTCCTCTTAAACAATAACCAGATCGGTCAAAAGCAGTTTGATCAAAATCCAGAAGCCGCAGCAAAAACATTCATCGACCCTCAATGGAGAGCCAGCAGTTTATATAAAGCGGGTGATTACCAAGGGGCATTGGATATTTGGCAAGCGTCTCAGGATGCTCAGAGCCTTTATAATCAAGGCAATGCTTTAGCTCATTTACAGCGCACTGATGAAGCCATAGCCGCTTACGACAAAGCCCTCAAAATCTCACCAAACCTAGAAGATGCCATTGCCAACAAAGCCTTACTCGAGCAGCTTAAGGAACAACAAGAGCAGCAGTCCGAAGATGAACAACAAGGTGACGAACAGAATAACGAACAAGGTGATTCGCAAGATAAAAAAAGTAAAGACGGAGAAAAAGGTGATTCGAAAGATCAGCAAGAGGGCCAAAAAAGTGATTCCCAGCAGGATGGTGAACAAAACCAAGAGTCTGAAGGAACCTCTGACGAGCAAGGCGATGAATCTAAAAATCCGTTAAGCGAGCAACAAACTAAAGAAGAAGCACTGAAGGAAAAAGAAGCGCAGAAAGCCAGGCAAGAGCAAAATGAAGGCGAACAGAGCCCTGGCGACGACAAATTGGCAGGCACAGAAACTCAAACTAAAAGCACCGAACAATTGGAAAAAGAGCAAGCAATGAAGCAATGGATTGAACGTATTCCTGATGATCCCGGCGGTTTATTGCGCAATAAATTTATTTATCAATACAATAAACGCAACCGAAATGAACAAAATGGAGATAGGAAGCCGTGGTAAAACATATTCTAGTATTCCTGTGCTTATCCTTAGCAATGGCCAGCAGCTGGGCTGTTAAATTTGAAAGCAGTGTTGATCGCAAACAGGTTGGCGAAGGCGAGTCCTTGGTTTTAACTGTGCGCTATAACAGCAATCTATTGTCTGATGACCCTGACTTTTCACCCGTTAAACAACAGTTCACACTATACAACCAGCAACGTAAAAGTAGCTTTCAATTTATAAATGGCAAAAGCGATTCATGGACGGTTTGGACGCTTACACTTATTCCAAAACGCAAAGGTAACCTGGTTATTCCGGCTCTTTCTTTTAAAGGGGAAAATAGCAAAGCCATCCAAATTCAGGTCACCAAGATTAGCGACAGCATAAAGAGCCAACAACAAAGTGTATTTTTTGATACCAGTACAGATATCAAAAGTGCTTATGTTCAGGGCCAAATTCTTTATACAGAGAAACTGTATTTCTCAGTAAACTTAGATAATAGTCAGCTTAATGAAGTGGTGGTGGACGAAGCCGTCGTTCAGTCTTTAGGTGAAGTGAAACATTATGCTACTCAATTAAATGGCCGCTCTTTGGAAGTATACGAACGTCAGTTTGTCATTACGCCACAAACCAGCGGTGAGATGATCATACCTGGCCCCATTTACAGTGGCGAAATTAGCAACGGACGCTGGCGCGCTGGGCGCCCTGTTCGCATCACCCACCCACCCATAAAAATTCAGGTTTTACCACAGCCTGCAAGTTACCCTGTGGATGCAACCTGGCTACCGGCCAACGATGTGTCTTTGGATTACAAATGGAATGGCAACCCACAGAAATTTAGAGTTGGAGAGCCTTTAACTGTACAGCTTGAGTTCACCGCTAAAGGCTTAAGCAGTGCCCAATTACCTGTCATTAAACTGCCTGAAGTAATTGGCTTAAAGTATTATCCCGATCAAGCCGAAACTCAGGACATGGCCGACAGTCAGGGCATTATAGGCACACGCAAACAAAGCATCGCCATTGTCGCCACTCGTGCAGGCAACCTAACCTTGCCAGAAGTGCGCATTCCGTGGTGGAACACCAAACTGGCCCGCCTCGAATATGCTGTGATTCCGGCCCTGCGCTTAACCGCACTTACTAACCCAAACAAAAATACAGAAGACTCAGGTAGAAGTGAGCTTCCTTCCCAGCCAAAACCAGACGTAGTTGCCGCTGAAAATTCGAATCAGGCGGCTCAAGAGACATCTTTATTATGGCCCATAATATGCGTTTTATTATTGATACTCTGGTTAGCTACTTTGGCTTTATGGTGGTTTAAATCCCGCTCAAAGCCCAACGCCCCTGCCGAAAGTGTTAACCAAACAAACAATAAGGCGAGCCTTAAAGACATTAAACAAGCCTGCCGCAACAACGACCCTACCCTGGCTCGAGCCGCTATATTGCAATATGCACAATCACAATGGCAGTTTAAAAATACAAGCCTCAATGGTCTGGCAAAATCAGTGACAGACCCAAGTCTACAACAAGCTCTTCTGACACTTGATACCAGTCTTTACTCCCCCCAAGAAAATAATGACTGGCAAGGGGAGCCTTTATGGCAAGTCCTTAAGCATTATCGGCATAACCAGCAAACCACTCCCAGTGGTATACTGCCGCTATATCCCAATGAAACAATCCAAAAGGTAGCCCAACATGGATAAAGATGAATCTGATTTATGCCCGTGTGAAAGCGGTAAGCGCTTCGAAGATTGCTGTAAAAAGGAATACGATGCCGCCAACATGGCGAGAGAGAAACTAAAAGCAGCCATGAAAGACCCCAAAAAGGCTGATGAGTTAAAAAAAATAATGAAGGGCCTAAAATAGAGATCGGACTATTTTATTAGGCCAAATATCCAAGATGTATTTGGCCGAAATAAACCAAGCACTTATTTTAAACTGTCTATACTCAAAACATTGGTCATGGGTAAAGACATGAAAAAAGCCGTTGTCATTGAAGACGATAAAATATCCCAGAAGTATATCCAACGAGCCTTAAACAGCGTTGTAGAACTTCAATTCGCCGATACTGGCGCAAGTGGCATGGAGCTGATTGCCGAGGTGCAACCAGATTTAATCATACTGGATGTAGAACTGCCCGATGCTAATGGCTACGACTTATGCCATGAAATTCGCCATAAATCTGAATTTATATTTACCCCAATCCTCTTTATTTCCGGTCACACCAGCCTAGATGAACGCATTAAAGGTTACAGCTCTGGTGGCGACGATTACATAACCAAACCATTTGAATCAAGCGAAGTAGTGGCCAAAGTAAAGGCCCTTATTCGTCAGCACGAACACAAGGTAGACCTTAAAAATCAATTTAAAGAAGCACAAAGCACCGCCATTGAATCCATGACGGGAGCCAGTGAGCTGGGGCTGATTGTGCAATTTTTTGAAAAAACCTATTCCATTAATAATTTTGACCAGTTAGCCCAATCAATCTTTCAAATATTACGCAGCTTGGAACTTAAAACCTGTTTGTTATTTGAAACCAAACAGCAGTCGTATTTCTTTTGCAGCGAACCCAATAGCAAGCCCATTGAAAGAGAAATAATGAGCCGCCTACGTGAAGAAGATCGATTCTTCGATTTTGGCCAGCGCACTCAAATTAATTATCCTGTAGTGGCATGCCTGGTTAAAAACATGCCCATTGAAGACCGCTCCCGTTATGGGCGTTATAAAGATGTAATCCCCCCTATTCTTGCCTGTGCCAACCAAAAGGTGTTACAGCTAGAAATGGAGCTACTACTGCAAGACCATACTTTAAAGTTTTCTGAAAGTTTTAAAGACATTCGCAATACACTCGACACCTTGTCTTTACAGATGCGCGAAGGTCAGGAAGATGGTTCGACCCTAATGAACAATCTTATGCTGTCGCTGGAAAAAGCCATGCCTACCCTTGGCCTAGATGAAGATCAAGAGCAGTACCTTATGGGCAGCATCGAATCCAAAGTAAATGAGGCCATGGAAAAAGTACATTCTTACGAAACCATGCAAATGACTTTTGATAGTTTAATTCGTCTACTGCAACACCTAGTGGACGAGCAAGAAACACTGGTAGACCGCCTTGTAAGCAAGGGTGATCTTGCCCTAGAGGAAGGCCCTGAAAATCATAACGATGACTCTACCGACGTGGAACTTTTTTAACGATCGGAGCTATATTTCTAGCCTTTCCCAAATTTTGCACCAATCACCTGTATCATTGCATTAGCCCCTCTCAAATCTAATTACGAGAACCTGTTTACTGTGCCTTTGTACTTAACTGTAAGCCTTGCCTTAATCGCATTTGCTGGCAACAGCGTTTTATGCCGCCTAGCCTTGAGCCAACCCAACATGGATGCCAGTAGCTTCACCATTATTCGCTTAATAAGTGGCGCTATAATGTTGTATGTTTTGGTGAAGCTAAAACCAAGAAAAGATTCAAATTCAACAAACGCAAAGCAATTGTCTTTTATTAATGCCAGTAAACAAGAGTGGCTCAGGGCATTTTATTTATTCACCTATGCCGCAGGCTTTTCATATGCTTATCAAATGCTTGATACAGCCGCCGGAGCACTCATCCTGTTTGGCTTTGTGCAGTTCACGCTGATGACGGTTGATATCATTAAAGGTAAGCGCCCCAGTACACTGGAGTTATCAGGAATGATCCTAGCTCTCTCTGGCTTTATCTTTTGGGCTTTGCCTTCGGCGCAAACGCCCTCTCTCATAGGTTCAGCCTTAATGGCAGCTGCTGGTATTGCCTGGGGGTTTTACACTTTGGCTGGTAAAAACAGCCGGCAAGCCGATGTGGACACTGCAAAAAATTTCATTTTAACCTTGCCCTTTCTAACAACGCTTATCCCTCTTTATTGGTTGGTTAGCCCGTTGGAAGTAAACCCTTCAGGCATCATCTACGCTCTAGTTTCAGGCGCCATCACGTCAGCCCTGGGTTATTGGCTTTGGTACCAAGCACTGCCCAAACTGACCACTTTAACTGCAGGGGTTTTGCAGTTAAGCGTGCCGATTCTAGCGGCACTGGGTGGCATTATATGGGCGAAAGAATACATACCTCTTTCATTTATCGTGGCTAGCAGTTTAATATTAAGCGGTATATTGATGGTAATATTGGCCCCAAAAAAGTCTATTTAATCCTTTGTCTCAGGCAGTTTAATTAGTTGCTCCTCTTAGTCATAACACGAAACTGTTTATGACTAATTCTTTCAAATTGCCTAACTCTTTTTATCCCAAGTAAAATTGGGCCAAATTAGACCTTTTTACCCGCAGGGCTTAGGGCTAGACTGAATTCATCCACAATAAAAATAAGATACTAGGTTCACCGCACTTTATAAAAGTGAGGGTGAACCTGAATTAGTCAGGATGAGTTTATGAGTCAATTGCCACTGCGTTTTATCACTGCTGCCAGTTTGTTTGATGGTCACGATGCCGCTATTAATATTATGCGCCGCCTTATTCAAGACAAAGGCGTAGAGGTTGTCCACCTAGGCCACAATAGAAGTGTGCAAGATGTACTGCACGCGGCCATTCAAGAAGACGCCGACGCCATATGTTTAAGTTCGTATCAAGGCGGGCATAATGAATATTTCAAATACTTAATCGACCAATTAAATGAACTAGGAGCTGGCCACATACGGGTTTTCGGAGGGGGCGGCGGCACCATTACACCCGAAGAAATAAGCTCGTTAATGGAAGATGGGGTTGAAAGAATATACCACCCAAATGATGGTATGAAACTGGGTTTATTAGGCATGATAGATGACGTCGTTGAACGAGCCCAACAGCAGCGCCAGTACATCCCACCGGTCATGAAAAACACGCAATATTCCCAAATAGAAAGTGCACGTATGTTAAGCGCTTTGGAAGATCGCCAATTTGACGACACTCAACTAAAAGAGTTGCGCCTGCATTGGCAAAAACAACCCCAAGCGCCGGTTGTGGGCATCACGGGCACGGGGGGAGCCGGGAAATCCAGCCTCACCGATGAATTGTTAAATCGATTCAGCCAATATTTACCTGATCTTAAAATCGCTGTATTGGCTGTTGACCCCACTCGCCGCCGCACAGGTGGTGCATTATTGGGCGATCGCATACGCATGAATGCCCTGCGCCACGAAAATATTTTTATGCGCTCTATGGCCACTCGTCGCCAACATGTTGCCACCAACGCCATGCTAAACGATGCCATTAGTTATTTAAAAAGTACCGGCTTTGATTTAGTCATCGTAGAGACCGCGGGGATTGGGCAAAGTGACAGTGAAATCGTCGATTACGTTGACCTAGCTACCTACGTTATGACCAGTGAATTTGGAGCTGCCAGTCAATTAGAGAAAATCGACATGCTCGATTTTGCCCATTGCATCGTCATTAATAAATTTGAAAAACCAGGCTCTAACGATGCACTCAGAGACGTTCGTAAACAGTGGCGCCGAAATCATAATGAATTTTCTTTAGAGGATGAAAAAACACCGGTATTCCCAACCATTGCCAGTCAGTTTAATGACCCAGGGGTTAACTGGCTCTACCAAAATATATTAAATAAACTCTGCGATAATCACCCTTCTTTTGCCTTAAGAGCAAAGAGTGACCATGTATTTACGGCCATAAGTCCAAAGGGCTTATCTATTATTCCAGGAAACCGTAATCGCTACCTTTCTGACATTGCCGATAATGGCCGTCTGCAGCAACAGCAAATGCAGAGCCAGAGTTTAAGTGCGCAACAAGCACAGCATTGCTATGAAGCTTTAAAAGAATTGGGTGATGAGCATCTACCTCTGCCGCTCATGGATTATGAACAGCAGCAGCTGACAAGCAATGACCTCATTTGCACTCTACGTCAAAAATACCAAGGCCACCTTAACTGTCTGGCCCCTGACATTAAGCAAAACCTTGAAAATTGGGCGCAACAAAAGGATTCTGTTAAAGCCGAGCACTACGAATACAAGGTTCGTGGCAAGGCCATTCAAGGGGATAATTATTGTCAAAGTCTAAGCCATCTTGCGATTAATAAAGTAGCAACCCCTGACTTCGAAGACTGGGGGAATTTAGTTATTTTCTTAGGCAAAGAAAATTTACCTGGGTTTTACCCCTATACCGCTGGCGTATTCCCTTATAGACGTGAAGGGGAAGATCCATTACGCATGTTTGCTGGTGAAGGCACACCAGAGCGTACTAACCGCCGCTTTCACTATTTATCATTAGGGCAAAGTGCCGCACGACTGTCCACCGCATTTGATAGTGTCACTCTTTATGGGGAAAACCCTGATCCACGACCTGATATCTTTGGCAAGGTAGGTAATTCAGGCGTCAGTATCGCCAGCGTCGATGACATGAAAAAACTCTACAGCGGTTTTGACTTATGTGCCCCTAGTACCTCGGTATCTATGACCATAAATGGCCCCGCTCCCATCATTCTGGCTTTCTTTATGAACGCTGCCATTGATCAGCAAGTAGAGAAGTATCTAAAGGAAAATAAATTATGGGATCAGGCTCAGCAAAAAATTGATGACTATTTTAATGGAGAGAAAAATAGTGCTCGACCTACTTATAGCGGAGAGCTGCCTGAAGGAAATAATGAACTGGGGCTAGGTCTACTTGGCATTAGTGGCGACAAGCTAGTAGATAAAGCCACTTACCAAAAAATCAAGAGTCACACTCTCAGCACAGTCAGGGGGACGGTACAGGCCGATATTTTAAAAGAAGATCAAGCACAAAACACCTGCATATTTAGCACTGAGTTTGCCATGCATATGATGGGAGACATTCAGCAGTTTTTTATCGATAACAACATTAAAAACTTCTACAGCGTATCCATTAGTGGTTACCACATTGCTGAAGCCGGGGCCAACCCCATTACCCAACTGGCTTTCACCCTAGCCAATGGCTTTACCATAGTAGAATATTATTTAAGCCGGGGCATGAGCATTGATGATTTCGCTGGCAACCTAAGCTTCTTTTTCAGCAATGGCATGGACCCTGAATATGCGGTAATAGGACGTGTGGCTCGCCGACTTTGGGCTCGAGCCATGAAGCATAGGTATCAGGCAAGTGAGCGTTCGCAAAAACTGAAGTACCACATTCAAACTTCCGGCCGCTCATTGCACGCACAAGAAATTCAATTTAATGATATACGCACCACCCTTCAAGCCATGTACGCCTTGTTTGATAACTGCAACAGCTTACACACCAATGCCTATGATGAAGCCATTACCACCCCTACTGAGGAAAGCGTTAGACGAGCCGTGGCCATTCAGTTAATTATTAACCGTGAACTGGGCATGAATTATTGTGAAAACCCACAACAAGGCTCTTATTTTATCGACCAACTCACCGATACCGTAGAAGAAGCCGTGTACAAAGAGTTTGACAGCCTTACCGAACGAGGCGGCGTATTGGGTGCCATGGATACGATGTATCAGCGCAGCAAAATTCAAGATGAGTCGATGTATTATGAACACAAAAAACACGATGGCAGCTTACCTTTAATTGGCGTGAATACTTTCTTGGCAAATGAGCCAGAAGACATCAGCGGCAACCTTGAACTTGCTCGTTCCAGTCTTGAAGAAAAACAAATGCAAATTAAAAATGTCGAAACATTTCATCAGCAACATATCAATGAAACGCAAAAACATTTAGCACAACTTCAACAAGTCGCCATGAGCAGAGGGAACACTTTCGAGAGCTTAATTGAAACGGTGAAATACGCGTCTTTGGGGCAAATTAGTCACGCTTTATATGTGGCCGGCGGAGAGTACCGAAGAAACATGTAAATTTAATTACACGACTTTAATAGGTTTCAAAAAATGAGAGTTGGCTAACACTTTATTTTATAAACCATGTATTTAGTGATGGATAGGCTATTTAAAAAAACATCAGGAATTTTTAGTTTTATTTATTGCAATTTCGGACTAGTATAACCCTGTCTAGTTTGTATTTTTATTTTACTGGTTAGACACAAAATAGTGACTGCATATTGCGGTGCAAAAAATGCCGACCTTGGTTGGCCCAAAAGAAGAGTAGAACAGCATGTCTCGTGTTACAGGAACCGTTAAATGGTTCAATGATGAAAAAGGCTTTGGTTTCATTCAGCAGGAAGGTGGCAAAGATGTTTTTGTTCACTACAGTGCGATTGGCGGTGATGGTCGTAAGACACTTATCGAAGGCCAACAAGTTACCATGACTGTAACGGATGGCAATAAAGGTCCTCAAGCTGAAGACGTTGTTGCAGACTAATTAGCTGTACTACGAAATGACTTTCTGTCATTTCGTATATCCCCTCCCCCTTATCTATACTTATTACCTAGCAGAATTACATCCTGTAATGGTTATCGCTATTTATCTTTTCAAGCATGCTAAACTGAAGAAAATTCTCTTTTAAAAGACATGACTTCATGGAACAAAATCTGGTCTGTGCCAAGAGCGGCATTCCCCTTTATTTATTAAGTACAAATGAATTTTCCCAGTGGCAACTTGGCCAAAGCGACTTTGTTCAGAACTGGCTAGAAAATACCCACTATGAAGGAAAAGGACTAAGCCTAATTCCCAGTGAGAGCGGCACTGTGCATTGCGCATTATTTTGCAGTAATGATTTACAAGATTTTTTTGCCAGCGCCGATATTGCCAAACAACTTCCGGCTCAACAATTCTTACTTAAGTGTAAGGACACGCTGCGTCTTAATGCAGCTATTAGCTGGGGCCTAAGTGCTTACCAGTTTGAACTCTACAAAAAATCCGATAAAGCCCAGCCTGTGCTGGCAATTGATAATCAAAGTATTGTGGATCAAGCCAATAATTTTGTGAATGCTATCCACCTAGTTAGGGACATGATCAATACCCCTGCCGGTGACATGATGCCAGAGCACATGGCAAAAACGGTTAAAGATTTAGCAAAGCAATTTGGCGGGCAATTCTCTCAAATAATTGGCGAAGACTTATTAAAAGAAAATTATCCCACCATTCACGCAGTAGGCCGAGCCAGCGTACACGAACCCAGATTATTAGACATGCGCTGGGGAAGTAGCCAACACCCTAAAGTCACGCTTGTGGGCAAAGGTGTCTGCTTTGATAGCGGTGGTTTAGATATCAAGCCCACCAATGCCATGCGCTTAATGAAAAAAGACATGGGAGGTGCCGCTCATGTATTGGGTTTAGCCTACCTCATTATGAGCCACAATCTTCCAATTCAGTTGCGTGTCATTATTCCGAGTGTTGAAAATGCGGTTTCTAGCAATGCTTTCCGCCCCGGCGACGTATTAAAAACCCGCCAAGGAATGACCGTTGAAGTGGACAATACTGATGCCGAAGGGCGCTTAGTTTTATGCGATGCCCTCAATGAAGCCTGTAATGATAAACCTGATGTCATATTCGACTTTGCCACCCTTACCGGTGCCTGCCGAGTGGCGCTAGGCACCGAGCTACCTGGGTTCTTCAGCACCCAGCCAGACATTGCCAATAGTCTTATGAAAATCGGCCAAGAGATAGACGATCCAGTTTGGCAATTACCCCTACATAAGGCCTATAGAAGCCTATTAAGCAGCGATGTGGCTGATATTAGTAACTGTGCCGCTACACCTTTTGGCGGTGCGATTACCGCTGCCTTGTACTTACAAGAATTTGTCACTCCAGACATTCCTTGGCTGCACTTTGACGTAATGGCTTGGAATAATCGTAAACTGCCAGGGCGACCTGTGGGCGGTGAAGCATTTGGCATTCGCTGTGTATTTGAGTACCTCAAGCAACAATACCCCGGCTAAGTTCATTGTTGTTGCCAATTGCTAGTTAAATTAGCTTTGGCAACAACATGATCGAAAATCAACCAGCCCTTCCAAAATCCTTCATTTCCCCTATAATGCGCCCCTCAAAATAAAAGCACCGGATTTACGTTCCGGATAGCCGAGGAAGCAGTATGAGCAATGCCCTACCCAGCACAGTTGTGTGCGCCATGTACAAATTCGTCACCCTTGAAAACTTCGAGCTGATCAAGCCAAACCTACTAAAAGTAATGGAAGATAATAGCGTTCGCGGCACACTGTTAGTGGCCCAAGAAGGCATTAACGGCACAGTAGCTGGTTCGCGCACCAGCATAGACAACTTACTGGCCTGGCTAGAAGAAGACCCGCGTTTAAAAGGCATTGTTTATAAAGAATCTTTCACAGATCAAACCCCGTTCCACCGCACTAAGGTTAAGCTGAAGAAAGAAATCGTCACTATGGGTGTGGAAGGCATAGACCCAAAACATGTGGTCGGCACCTACGTTAAACCTAAAGACTGGAATGCGTTAATCAGCGACCCTGAAGTATTATTAGTCGACACTCGCAATGATTACGAAGTAAAAGTGGGCACCTTTAAAAATGCGGTTAACCCTGTAACCGATACCTTCCGTGAATTCCCTCAGTACGTTAAAGACAACCTAGACCCAAGCAAACACAAAAAAGTAGCCATGTACTGCACGGGTGGTATTCGCTGTGAAAAATCTACCGCCTACATGAAAGAGCAAGGCTTTGTTGAGGTATACCATCTTGAAGGTGGCATCTTAAAATACTTGGAAGAAGTACCAGAAGAAGAAACACTATGGGAAGGCGAATGCTTTGTATTTGATGAACGCGTGACCGTGAATCACCAATTGGAATCAGGCATTTACGATCAATGCAACGCTTGTCGTATGCCCATCACCCAAGAAGAACAACTCAGCGAAAAATTTCAAAAAGGCGTGAGCTGCCCTCATTGCTTTGATAAAACCACGCCAGAGCAACGTCAGCGTTTTGCCGAGCGTGAACGCCAAGTAGAGTTAGCCAAGCATCGCGGCGAGCAACACATAGGTGGTGACGTAAAAGAATCTATTAACAAGCACCGCCAAGCAAAAGCCGAAGAACGTGCAAGGCAACAACAGCGCTCTAAAGCGTAAAATATAAGACGCCTTCAGCAATTGCTAGCTGTAGTGCTCCACTTCCCCACATCTATGTGGGGATTCGGGCGCCTTTTCATTTATTCATTGCCTCTGTATTCCCAGCCCCTTAAACTGCTAAAAAAATAAGCCTATAGTTGTTTATGAGCACAACCGAAAAATACACCACCCTCGCCGCTTGGCCCCTTGCAATCTGTAGCGCACTTGAAGCTCAAGGCATAGACCCTGCCCCACTTTTTCAAGCCGTCGATATAGATAAGGATCATTTAAGTAAACATCCTGACGATCGCGTGGATGTTCGTAAAATGACTCAGCTGTGGCAGCTTCTAGAAAAAGTCACTGGCAACCCAGCACTTGGCTTAACGGTGGCAAAATTTGCACAAACCATGCATTTTCGCTCTCTGGGTTTACTTATGCTCACCACCGAAAACCTAGAAAACGCTATGCTCAAGTTAGGGCAATATTCAGCACTGGTTTCCAACTCAACGACCATTCGCATTGAACACCAAAGTAATCTCATTGGCTTTGCCATTGATCCAATACCTAATGTAGATATCAGCAAACATGCCATAGACAGTTTTTTTGCCACCATGCAAAATTTTGCGCAACAGTCCTGCGGTACTATTAAATTGGTTGAAAGAGTTCAATTGCTAAGGAAAAGACCCGTTTCGGTAGAGCCTTGGCTACAAACCTTTGGTGCAGAAGTGGAGTTCGACGCCCAACAGAATTGTCTCTGGTTAAGACGAGACGCCTTAAGACAAGCCAAGATAATTGGAGACGATAAAATTGCTGCCTACAACGAAGGCCTTGTGCAAGACTATGTAGGCACGCTCTCTGATAATAAATGGAGCCAAAAAGTCAATCTCACCTTGCTTAAACAACTAGATAAAAATGAGCCTAGCCTAGCCTCTGTCGCTAATACCCTAGAAATAGGTGAACGGACCCTGCGCAGATATCTCAAAGAAGAAAACAACAGTTTTCGCCAATTACTGCAAGACGCTCGCATCGAAATGGCCAATCATTACTTATTAAATTCTGATCTCGCCATGACGGACATTGCTTTACGCTTAAGCTTTACCGACGCCAGTAATTTCTCTCGAGCCTTTCACCGCTGGCATGGTATGAGCCCCTCCGCCTATCGCAAAATTCACCTAAAATAGAATTACTGGGTTAATCATTCCGTTTTTAGTCTTTTATTGCCAACCTGGTCTTTTGGGACATGGCTTTGTCCTAACATGACTAGCAAGGATGGCCATTCAGGTTACACTGAAAGCACATAAAAATTTTAATAATGATCAGTAGAGACCCTTTATGCGCCCTTCATATTTATTCGCCCTGCCTTTGTTGGCAAGCCTAAGTGCTTGTGACACGAGCTTGAAATTAGAAGAAGGCAGTGATGCCCAGGGACACACAGCCCCCACTGCAGTCACCCTTAAAGCCAACCAAGCTGTCATTGCAAATCGCCCTTTTAGCAACCAAGCAGATTTTGAAGATGCCAAACGTGGCCTAGTTGCCCAAGATGAAAGCCTGATTACCCTTGATCAAAATGGCAAAGCCGTATGGGACATGCCAGCTTATGACTTCATAAAATACAATGGTGCCGATGGCGATGCGCCTGGCAGTGTTAACCCAAGCTTATGGCGTCAAGAATCCTTAAATAATATGCACGGCCTATATAAAGTTAAGGATGGCATTTACCAATTACGCGGCTATGATCTTGCCAATATGAGCATCATTGAAGGCGATAAAGGTTGGATTTTAATTGATCCATTAACGGCAAAAGAAACTGCCGATAAAGCCCTTAAATTTGCCCAAAAACACCTTGGCACTAAACCTATTACCGCCATTATTTACACACACAGTCACATTGACCATTTTGGTGGCATTGAAGGTATTCTTGCCAACATGAGCGAGCAAGAACAAAAAGACCTTCGTATCATTGCTCCAGAAGGATTCATGGAAGAAGCCACCAGTGAAAACATCATTGCCGGTATGGCCATGGGGCGCCGTGCCTCGTTTATGTATGGTCGATCACTTGCTAAAAGCGAAAGGGGGCATGTGGGCACTGGTTTAGGAAAAGGACCTGCATTTGGACGTTTTGCTCTATTACAACCAACAGAGTTAGTGGCTGAAACCGGTAAAGTACTGAACATAGATGGCGTGCCATTTGAATTTCAATATGTACCCGGTTCTGAAGCCCCTGCGGAATTCACATTTTACCTTCCTGAGCACAAAACCTATTGTGGTGCCGAAATGCTATCGCGCAACATGCACAACCTTTACACCCTTCGTGGCGCCAAGGTACGTGACGCGAATATTTGGAGCGCTTACATCGTAGAAGCTCGCGACATGTTCGCCCAGAGTGACACCTATTTTGCTAGCCATCATTGGCCAATGTGGGGTCAGGAGAACATTCAAGAATTCCTAACCCAACAAAGCGATACCTATAAATATATTCACGATCAAAGCGTACGTTTATTTAATGCAGGTAACACACCCAACGAAGTAGCTGAACAAGTTTCCTTACCTGCCGGCTTAAACACTGCGTTTCATAATCAAGGCTACTACGGTACCGTTAAACACAATGCCAAAGCGGTTTACCAAAACTACCTAGGTTGGTACACAGCAAACCCAGCTAAACTAGATCCGTTGCCTGAACCACAATCAGCTACACGCTACATGGAAATGATGGGCGGCGTAGAAACGGTCACAGCAAAAGCACAAACTGCATTTGATGAAGCTTCTCAAGGTAATGTTGAAGAAGGCATTAAAACCTATCGTTGGATTGCCGAACTTTTAAACCATGCGGTATTTGCAGAGCCAGATAACAAGCCAGCCAAAGCACTGCTGGCCAAAGTATACGACCAGCTAGGTTACCAAGCAGAGTCGGCCCCTTGGCGTGATGTGTATTTGAGCGGTGCTTATGAACTTCGCCACGGCGCACCGGAAGAAGGTATCGCGGTAGCCATTATGGAAGGCGTATTATTAAAAACGCCGGTTCAGAACTTCTTTGACTCCATGGCGGTGCGTTTAAATGGACCAAAAGCTGAAGGCAAAAAACTGGATGTTAAAATCACTTTTACCGATTTGAATGAAAGCTATCTGCTAAGTTTAAATAACTCAGTATTGCGCCACAAAAAAGTGGATAAAAACACCCAAGCGGATGCCACTCTGAATTTAACTCAGCCATTATTTGTGAACATCATCATAGGTAAGGCCGGTTTGAAGGACACCTTATTTGGTGACGACCTTTCTGTTGAAGGCAGCAAGCTAGACTTAATTAGCTTCTTTGGTTTATTAGATCAGCCACGTGGTGCGTTCAATATCGTTACCCCATAGTTGATGAAGAAGTAAGCCCTGCCCTGCAGGGTTTACTTGCATAATAAAGCCAGACTCATCTATCCCGCCCTATATTCTCACGTTTTATCATCATGAAGGCTGTTTGCAATCAGATCTTGATATACGCATAATTCGCTCATATTTTCATCTGGGTACCAGCTGTGCATCTCAAAATTACCTTCCTTATATTAACCTTGATCCCTCTATTAGGCTTCGCGGCTACCCAGGAGTTTATCCGTGAATACACCTATACCGCGGGCGAAGCTGACAGCAAACTCACGTCTAGGCAAATGGCGCTTCAGGAAGTCAAACGTGAATTACTCAGTGAAATTGGAACCCATATTTATTCCCGTATTAATATTTCTACCGACTCCAGCGGTAAGAGTGACGCTAAACAAGAAATTCGAGCACTTACTGCAGGCTTTGTGAAAGTGGAAGTAATACAAGAGAAATGGAATGGCTATCAATTTTCCATCAAGGCTAAGCTCAGAGCCGACCCGGATGAAATAGTACAGCGTATAAAGGATTTAAATAAAAAAGATGAAAAAAGCGAACAATTAAAAAAGGATTTAATTCAAAGCAACCAGCAAAGCAATCTTCTTAGAATACAAATGCAAGAGTTACGCAATCAATTAACTCAAGCAAAGTCCTTCAAACAAAAGCAGCAGGTATCAAAACAATACATTGATAAATCTGCAGCCCTCAGCGCCATCGAGAGCTACAATCAAGCTAGCGACTACTATTACGGCCGTAATGGCAAATACCTCAACCAGGAAAAAGCTTTCCCCTTGTACCTGAAAGCCGCCAATCAAAACCATGTTATGTCTCAGTATTCCCTTGGGCTCATGTATCAAAAAGGTAATGGCGTTTCTAAAAACTTGCAACAGGCATTTTACTGGTTCGAACAGTCAGCCAAGCAAGGTTATGTATGGTCACAAAACATCCTGGGTGGCCTGTATAAAGATGGCGAAGGCACCAGCAAAAATCTTGAGAAAGCCGTTTATTGGCTAGCTAAAGCGGCTGAACAAGACCATACATGGTCGCAATATAATTTGGCGAAAATGTACAAATACGGCGAAGGAGTTAAAAAAGACTACAAACAAGCGGTCCATTGGTATCGTAAGGCTGCCGAGCATGACAATGAATGGGCACAGTTGAGCCTGGCGAATTCTTATAAGTCCGGAAAGGGGGTAAAAAAAGACCTTAAACAATCCCTGTACTGGCATCAAAAATCAGCCGATCAAGGTAACAAGTATTCTCAGCACGCCCTGGCAGAAATGTATTATAAGGGACAGGGCACGCAGTCAAATATTGATAAGGCCGTGCACTTTTACAATCTTTCAGCTGAACAAGGTAACAAGTGGTCACAATTAGCACTGGGGGATTTATATAGCAAAGGACATGGCGTATCACGCAGCCAAAAAACTGTTCGTTACTGGTATGAAAAGTCAGCTAGCCAAGGGCTTGCTCAAGCCCAAAAGCAACTACAGATACTTAAATAAACAATACGGCTAGGCATTAAAATGGACTTCGAACAAAGTAAGAGCTACTTGCAAAATAAACCAGAGGCCCAACTCTGCTACCCCTTCGACCCGGATGTACTGGTATATAAGATAATGGGCAAGATGTTTGCGCTAATTTCAGACAATGGTGGCAAAAGCCCGAATAAATTGCCACAAATGAACCTTAAGTGCGATCCTGATCATGCGCAGGAATTGAGAGACGTATTCGATGCCGTTATTCCCGGCTACCATATGAATAAAAGACACTGGAATACAGTGATATTGGATGGCTCCATTCCTAAGTCTGAGGTTGAACGGATGATCGATCACTCCTACACCCTCGTGGTGAGAGGCTTAAGAAAGGCTGAGCGACAGCAGCTTTTACTGCATTACACTGAAGATGTGCTTTTTCGCGACTAAATAGCGACCTCAAAGGCATTCCCTCTAGGGCTACCCTGCTTTAAAATGCTTCCATTCATGTTTAAGGGCAGCACAATGGCATCACTTCAAGAACAGTTATTAAAAGCAGGCTTAGTTAACAAAAAGAAGGTTAAGCAAGCAGAGCGCAATAAGCAAAAAGTGGCGAAGCAAAAACGCCAGGGTGAAGAGGTCGTGGATGAAGCTAAAACATCTGCCGAGGCGGCTCGAATTTCAAAGCAAGAAAAAGACAAACTGCACAACGAGAAAATAAAAGCCGATGCACAAACCAAGGCTTTACAGGCTCAAATTAAGCAGCTAATTCAGAGTCACGGTATAGACCGTAAATACGGCGACATAGACTACAACTTCACCGACGGCACCAAAATCAAACGCATTCAGGTTGACAGCCTAATGCAGCATCAACTAAGCCGTGGCATGCTGGCCATAGCCAAGATTGACACCACCTACTTTGTATTACCTGGGGTGGTTGCCCAAAAAATTCGAGAACGAGATGAAAACTCAATTATTTATCAAGCCGATTTAGCCATCAATAAAGCTGATATTGAGGAAGACCCATACGCCAACTATGAAATTCCTGATGACCTAATGTGGTAAAGCCCCCTGCTTTAAATCTGCCTTTTATCACAGCTGCCACCTGGTAAAAGGCCAATTAAATTTTGAGATTATAATGCGCTATTTTTCCACTACTTCGTTCCTGGCGTTAAATTTTTTATTCATTAGCTTCACTTTTTTCTCTGTAAATCTTCATGCTGACTCACCAGTATGGAAAGTCAGTAATAATAATCAGCACCTATATATCGGCGGCACTGTACACTTACTGGGCAAAAAAGATTATCCGCTACCGGGTGAGTTCGATCTAGCCTATAAACAATCTAACAAGTTGATATTAGAAACCGATATCACAAAAATGCAAACAACTAACGTACAGCAAACACTGACGACACTGGCTATGTACAAAGACGGCGAAAGCATTCAGTCGCGATTAAGCCCGCAAACCTTCCAAGAACTAAAGAATTTCTGCCTAAGTCGCGGCATCGATATTCAGGGCCTATTACGTTTTAAACCTGGCTTGCTCTCGGTCATTCTTTCATTAAGTGAGTTAAAAAAACTAAATTTAGCCGGTACCGGCGTTGATGAGCTGTATAACTTAAAAGCTCGCCAACACAATAAAGCGCAAGGCTACCTTGAAAGTTTAAACGAACAAATTAAGTTAATTTCTAATATGGGCCAAGGCCAGGAGGATGCCTTTATTAAATACACCCTAAACGAAATGAAAAATATGGAGGCTATGCTTGATCAGCTAAAATCAGCCTGGCGTCAGGGTGATTTGCGCGAATTGGAAGCGATTGCCATCAAACCGTTAAAAAAAGATTTCCCCAAGCTTTATGAATCAATGCTGGTTAATAGAAACAATGCCTGGTTACCACAAATTAAAAATATGCTAACAACCAAAGAAGTAGAGCTAATTTTAGTGGGAGCATTACATTTAGCAGGACCAGATGGATTACTCACACAACTGAAGCTAGCTGGTTTTAAAGTTGAGAATCTTGCACCGGCAAACAACCCTTAACCATGTTTAACTCAAGCCCTCCAAAAACAATTTCACTTCATCAATTTTCAAAGCGGGACAAAATGCTTGGCCTTGATAACGATGAATGCCCATACCTTTAAGCGTCGCCACCACACCCTCGCTATCTCCTCCCTCTACCACCATAAATATTCCTAGCCGGCTGCAAAAAGCCTGAGCTGCTTGAATAATTGCTTGGTTGGATACATCAGTGTCTAAATCTTTTGAAAAAAGCGCATCCAGCTTCAACTCTTTAAAAGGGTTATCTCGTATTAATACCAAAGCAGCGCCATGACCGCCGAAGTTTTTTATTGATAACGACAGCCCTAGAGCATCAAGGTTCTTTAAGGAATCCCCTATGGCGGTACGGTTTTTCCTTAATGCAGGTTCAGGCATTTCCAACGTCACTTTGCTGGGCTTAATTGCATATAGCTTCAGCTCTTGCTCTAAAAAATGATGAAACCCCTGGCTTAATGCGCTTTCCACCATAAGACTAAGGTGCAGTTTAAACTCATACTTTACTTGCCATTGAGAGTACTGGGCCAGAGCTTTTTGCAGAATAAAATGATTTACCTTTTCCCCTAGCCCCATATATTCAACCAGTGACATACAATGGCCTGAAGTCATACGCTCACCATCTATTTTCGGCCAGAAAACCGAGACCTCCATACCTGAGATTTCACCATGATCGCTAATGGGCTGGTACCTAAGCTCAAGCTCCTCATTGGCAATCATTTTTTGCAACCGATGAGGCGCGCTTAATTTTTGAATTGAATGACTATCATTCGCCTCAATATATATTTCAACACCCGTTTTATTGCGCTTTGCTTGGTACATGGCAATGTCAGCAAATTGAATAAGGGCGTCTACATCCGCACTGTGCTCAGGACAACACGCTATGCCAATACTAATACCCATTACTAATTCTTTTTCTTCGATTTTAAAGCTGGGCTCAAATGCCTTGAGCATTTTTTGAGCTACCAATAAAGCCTGATCACTACTGGTTTTGGGCAACACCACCGCAAATTCATCTCCGCCCATGCGGCACAAGGTATCACTGCTTCTTAATTGTTGCTGCAACCTAGGCGCCACCATTTGCAAAGCTTTATCACCGGCATGATGCCCCAGAGTGTCGTTAATCTCCTTAAAACCATTTAGGTCCATCACCATGACCGAAAATACATCATCATCTCTCCCCCTAGCTGCCAAAGTGCCTGCCAGCACATAAAAAAGCTGCTTACGGTTGGGTAATCCGGTTAATACATCGTGAAGAGACTGCTTCTCATAGGCCGAGGCAGATTTCTGGATACATTCCAAACTGGCCACACTCATCTGACTCACTAAATAGACAAATACCCCGCCACCAAAGAGAATTATGGCCAGTACCAAGTCAATCAAATTTGCACTGCCCCCCCATAAGTAGGCTAAAAAGTACAAATACCCCAGAATGAAAGCCCAGTTTAAAGCATATACGAATCGCCACCCTAAGCGTTGCCCGGTCTCGTAATGACTGGTTTTGGTGAGTGGAATCAGTGAGCCGCACAGTACAAGCAAGCCTACAGCCACTAACAAAATGGAAAATATGTTCATGACAACTCATATCAATGACATTAAACAAGTATAGACAGCTTACAGTGAGTCATGAGACAAGATGAGGTGCGCCAAATTGGCCTGTAACCTTACAAATATGAAGGTGCGCGTTGAACGAAGATTGACCTAGGAGCCAGTCTGGGCTAAATATATCTAACAATAATTCGCCCTAGAATTAGGGCTCGATTGATTCACTCACATGATAACGGAAGCATCATATGAAAGTTCTCTCTATATTTGCTGCACTTCTCTTTATTTCGGCTTGTTCATCTCCCGCTCCTAGCAAACAAGCACCACCACCGCATTCCACTGATCGTTCAGATCAGGCTTATGAAGAACTAGATAAAGAAATGAATAAATAGAAAGGGCCCTTCCCTAGACATACCCTTACATTATGCTCCTGCCATTTCAGACTCCATTAAAATAGCCAGGATCTTCTTTGGCAATAAAAAAGCCGAACTAAGAAGTTCGGCTTTTTTATTGAAACAAGTTATCTATTAGCGATTATTTTGTTTCTTGAGACGTTAAGTATTCTTCATACGTACCGTGGAAATCAGTCACGCCATCAGCTGTAATTTCAATGATACGCGTGGCGATTGACGATACAAACTGTCGGTCATGAGAAACAAACAGCAAAGTGCCTTCATAGTTTTCCAGCGCCAGGTTTAGCGATTCAATGGATTCCATGTCCATGTGGTTGGTAGGTTCATCCAACAATAGAATGTTAGGTGAGCGCATCATCAGCTTACCAAATAGCATACGACCTTGCTCACCACCGGAAATCACTTTTACCGATTTCTTAATATCGGCAGCGCTGAACAACATACGGCCCAATTGACCACGAACAACTTGCTCATCTTCCCCTTCATTTTTCCACTGATCCATCCAGTCATAAAGGTTCATATCGTCTTTAAAATCACTAGCGTGATTCTGTGCGTAATAACCGATATTGCCATTCTCAGACCATTTAACGGTACCAGAATTTTGCTCCATCTCACCGGCTAACGTTTCCAGCATAGTGGTTTTACCAATACCGTTTTGACCGATAATGGCGATGCGTTCCCCTACTTCTACCATCATATTTACATTTTTAAACAAGATATTGTCGTCATAGCCCTGCGTCATATTTTCTATAATAAGCGCGTTACGGAACAACTTCTTTTCTTGCTCAAAGCGAATAAACGGGCTTTGGCGCGATGAGACTTTCACTTCATCAAGTTGAATTTTGTCAATTTGCTTGGCACGTGAGGTGGCCTGCTTCGCTTTAGAGGCGTTAGCAGAGAAACGACTTACGAAAGTTTTAAGTTCAGCAATTTGCGCTTTCTTCTTAGCATTATTCGCCACTAACTGCTCACGCTTCTGGGTGGCAGCCATCATGTATTCATCATAGTTGCCAGGGAATACACGCAATTCACCGTAATCCAGATCGGCCATGTGAGTACAGATACTGTTTAGAAAGTGTCTATCGTGAGAAATGATAACCATAGTGCAGTTACGCTGGGCCAGCGTTTCTTCTAACCAGCGAATGGCGTTAATGTCCAGGTTGTTGGTAGGCTCATCCAGTAACATAATATCTGGCTCTGAGAACAACACCTGAGCCAACAGTACGCGTAACTTCCAACCTGGTGCCACGGCACTCATTAAACCGTAATGCTGCTCTATGGGAAGATCTAGGCCTAGTAAGAGTTCTCCGGCACGAGCTTCAGCACTGTAGCCGTCCATTTCGGCAAATTCAGTTTCAAGATCGGCCACACGCATGCCGTCTTCTTCGGTCATGTCAGGGTTAGCATAAATAGCATCACGCTCGGCTTTTACTTTCCAAAGCTCGCTATGTCCCATTAGCACTGTATCTACAACACTAAATTCTTCGTAAGCAAACTGGTCCTGATTCAATTTAGCCATGCGCTCATTAGTATCAAGAGACACGGTACCGCCCGATTGCTCAAGCTCTCCACTCAAAATTTTCATGAATGTGGATTTACCACAGCCATTGGCTCCGATTAGACCATAGCGGTTACCGTCACCGAATTTTACTGAGATGTCTTCAAACAGGGGTTTATCCCCGAATTGCATGGTGATGTTAGCCGTTGAGATCAAGACGGATACCTATAAATTAAAATATGGGAAAAATGGTGCCGAAGAGTACAACTTGTAGGCAGATTGTTCAAATGCTTCCTGCATATAATAGCCAATTATCGCCAGTACTCACTCAATCCAAAGCTACCACCGAAAATCACACCTAATTCCCACATTTGAAACACAAATCGCGCTAAACACTTGATTTACGGACAGTTTGGCGTTATTTAATTACCATAACCCATTAATAAAAGAGGGACGCAAAATGATCAAAGTAATTATTGAGCGCAATATTGCCGTTGGCATGGAAGACACTTACCGAGACGCCATTCGTGAAACATTAAAAACCGTTATAGAGGCCCCTGGTTACATCTCCAGCGAATCCTTAATCAACCTTAAAAAATCCAAGCACAAAATCATCATCACTAACTGGACCTCTCTTCAGGCTTGGGATCAATGGCACACGTCAGCAGAGCGCAGAGAAGTCACCAGTAAAATTGCAGCTATATTAGAAGAAGTGGAGAAGGTAACGGTAACCGAGCCCAGCTAACCGGCCCCTATTAGCCCCAAAAATCAATGATGATTCGGGGCTTTAGCCATTGTTACCATCTCCGTTTAGCCTTATTATCTCCCGCTCGTTTTTTGCGTGATATATTCGAATGGCAGGTTTGAGTTACGACATGACAGTTACTAAAGAGCCAACCGTTGGCCTAGCCTCGGCAAGAGCCATTATTGACTATTATCAACACTTTAATATGTCCCCTGCCCAGCTGGCCATTGAGCTTAAAGTTGACGAAGCGCTATTAACCGAAGAAGACCAACGCCTTCCTTTAAGCTTGTACCAAAGAATATGGCAATTGGCTGTCGACAAAAGCCAAAAACCAGAACTCGGCCTGTGTATCGCACAACAAGAAAGCCATGAGGACTTAGGCTTAGTTGCTCACGTAGTTTTTAATAGCAGCACCATAGGCGAAGGGATTAGCCAATACATTCGTTTATTCAGCGTCGTTAACGAAGCCATTGAACTTGAATTTGAAGAAAGTACCAAACAAGCTCGATTAAAGTTCATCTACAAAAACTCCAGTTTCTACAATATTTCTGATATGGAGCGCACACTGGCAATCGCCGTCAACCGCACATCCAGAGCCACAGGCATTAAGTCCATGGTTTACGCGGTACACTTTCAACACAGCAAGCCAGCATACGCGGAAAAATACAAAGAACTGTTTAACTGCAAAGTATTATTTGACCAACCTTGCTGCGAAATTATATTCGATCGAAAACTACTCAATCAAAAACCTAAACGCCGCAATCCACACATGCGTATGGCGATGCTTAATTATGCCAACCAAACCATGTCCAGACTCTTCAAGCGGAGCATTAGCCACAAGGTTAAACGCTTAATTGAAAAAAATATTTGTGATGGCAGCTTTGATGCTGAAATGGTTTCTAACCAACTCAACATGAGCCGTCAGACCATGTACCGCAAATTAAAAAATGACGGAGCTTCTTATAGCGAGCTCGTGGACCAGGTAAGGCAAGACAAAGCGTTTTACCTCCTAAAGCAAGGGCAACTCCCTTTAACGGTCATTGCTTACGACCTGGGCTTTTCAGAGTTAAGTGCATTCACTCGTGCCTTTAAACGTTGGACAGGCAAAAACCCTGCTGAGTATCGCAAGCAGTTATTATCCAACCAGAATTCAAATCATTAATTTATAAAGCAGAAGAAAGAAAGTGACACAATTGAAGCAGATAAATATATGTATCAGTGTCACACGGTGAAGATCTGACTTTCATCAAACCCCCGAACACCACCGCACAACACCGAATGAGTACTAGACGCTACTTACGCAGTTTCAAGCGTCTTTACAAAGTCAACAACATCTTGAACCTTGTTAATTTTTTCAGCATTGGCATCGTCGATTTCGCAATCGAATGCTTCTTCAAGCGCCATTAGCAATTCAACTGTATCCAAAGAGTCAGCGCCTAGGTCATCAATAAAAGCAGACTCAAGCTTAACTTCAGAAGCTTCAACACCAAGCTGCTCTACGATTACGTCAGTTACTTTTTGTAAGATATCAGACATGTAATTTATCCTTATTAATAATTAAATTTAGCCTGCTTGCTGCATAGACATATGTGAAAAGTCATGAATAGCAGGCGGGGTCAATGGATCCGGTTTTTGCTCATAATTTATAAAGTCATGAGCAAAACCAAACTGTTGTAAAAACTCGGTTTTAAACTTTTCTGTATTCAGCAAGTCTGCCAAATTTTGATCATCAAGCTGGCTTAATACTTTACCGACTGCCAACTGAACTTCTGAATCCCTTTCTAAATCATCAACCCGAAGGTAATGCTCACCTTCAGCATCATCAAAGCATTCGTCTTTAAATACACCATCTTTAAATAAACGAGAAACTTGCTGTAAAATACTCTCACTCTTTCCTGCCAACTCTTGCTGTTGACGCAACACAGATATATACAACGGCACACCGGGAATCGCGGCGCTTGAAGGGGTGATATTAGCCTGTAACAAACCAATACCGGCATGCCCGTTAATATCACTCAACACTTCATCTAAATCTATTGCCGTCTCGTGCAAATGTGATTTAGCAGCCCCTAACGTCCCATTAGAATAAATTGCCTGAGTATGCTCAGTTCCCGAATAACTGTAGGCAACTGTTTTGAAGTTATCAGCCAGCACGCCGGCTTCCTTTAAACGCATTACCCACTCTTGCCAGCCTTCACCACCCATTACTTTTTCGGTGGCGTTTATTTCTTCTGCGCTGGCCGAACCGATTTCAACTGAGGTTAATTTCTGAGAAAAAACATCCAAGTCTCGACCCTGAAAATCGGCATCTATTGGCTTCATGGCGCAGCGATATTCAGCAACACCTTTAATGTTTCTTTTTACGGGTGACAAGCTATAAACCAGTACATCTATTTTTTTGCCATTTTGCTGCAACTTCTGAATCACCCAATCTTTTGCATTCTTTTTAAAAGCATCTTGATTCGTACTCAGAGCCATTTTATTTGCTCGGCGCGCATGATATTCAAACGCCTGATTATTATACCAACCAGCACTACCATATTTATGAGGCTGAGCGGCGCGATCGCAATAAACACCTATAGTGTCCATACCCGCTGCAAACGCTAAAGCAATTCTTGTGGCTAAACCAACACCTGAACTTGAACCGACTACCAAGGCTGTTTGACCGTCACTAGCTTTAATAGGCTTATCTATGGCATTTAACATCTGACCATAAACATTGTAATAGCAACCAACAGGATGAGCATTTGTACAAGCATTATTTTTAACTCTTGGGCGGTAGCTCACTTCAATCTCCTGTTCATTGTTATTCTTTTAGTTTTACATCAATGCATCGAATTAAGTTTCCTTAGAAACCCATTACGATTTAGTAAATGCACTATAAAACATATATAACAAGGAGCTTGACCGAGAGTATCAAAAGATTGATTAGGTGTGACAGGCCCGCATTGTGAAACACAGACCTGTACATTGAGGGCTTTGTGCTAATAAATTCGACGAATATGGCCAGTGATTTCCTCACGGTCATGGTATAAATGCTTAAATGAGATACTCACATTCATTTCAGATTTAGCAATTACCTCTTCAATAAGTTCAATGCATTTTTGAACCTCAACAAAACGCTTCTTCATGGGCAATTTAAGATTAAAGATTGTCTCACTGCACCAATCGTTAGCAATCCACTGAGCCATTCGTTCAGCTACTTTAATGGGGCTTTCGGCCATATCACATACCATCCAGTGGGCCTTCTTGCTGGGACTAAATTTAAAACCATCCACCTCATGATGAACAACCTGCCCCGACTCCATCAAGTCACCTTTCATAGGTCCGTTATCAATGGCCTCTACCATCATATGACGCTTCACCAGCTGCCAAGTCCAACCTCCTGGGGCTGCCCCCAAATCCACCGCTCGCATGCCAGCAGATAATCTAGCTTCCCATTCTTTTTTGGGAATAAACCAATGCCAGGCCTCTTCCAGCTTCAAAGTAGATCTACTCGGCGCATCTTTGGGTGATTTTAAGTGTAAGATTCCATCCGGCCACTGACACGCGTTATCGGTAAATTGATAACCAAGCAAAGCTTTATCACCCGCTAAAAACATTAGCATTAAACGTGGCAGTTTATTATTGCGCTTCGTGGAAAGTGCATTACTTTTTCGTAACGTGCCAGCCAAGGGCCCCGTAATACTCTTACAAAGACGGCTTAACTCTTTAGCTTCATTTGTATCAGCATGAATTACCTCTAGCTCACCACAATGCGGAATTGAATCCATATTTTCTATAATGGCACTTACCCGATCAAAGCTAGGTATCTCAATTAAGTCGCCACTCAAAAACCATTGACGAACAAAAATAAGGTCATTGAAAGACACCTTACCCATTAATTTTTTTATTTGAGCTTCGTCGGCCACATAACTCACCCATGCTTGGCCATCTTTGGTTTTACAATAACCAAAGCATTCTATTGCGGCTGCACGCTCTTGAATTTCAGCCGCTGCCTCCGCCTCAAAGCCCTGCCGACAAAGCAGAATTAGTTGTGTCATCGCCATATTATTAATTACCTAGTCTACTTAATTTTTCGAATTCTATTAAAAGGGAACGGCATTTCAATTGACTACAACCAGCTCACTGGCCTTATATAAACAATTAAAAACCACCCTACTTATTTAGTCAGGCAATCCTTTATAAATTGAGCACCTGACTCAATGGCTACCCGTTTATGCTGCTCATGGGTAAACCCACTCTTAACTCTGGGCTTTAAGTCATGATTACCATCTTCTAACCAATGCACCACAATATTACTTGGAATGGGTAGCGCCGTTACCAATTCAGTACCTCCAAGAGCATCTCGGCTACCTTGCATGATTAGCATGGGCGCCTTTAGATCAGGGAAGTGCTCCGTACGTAACTTTTCTGGCTTGCCTTGGGGATGAAAAGGATACCCCAATGCCAACACCCCTTTTATGTTACTCGACGCATCTTCAAGAGAAGCCAGGATACTGGCCATTCGTCCTCCCATAGACTTTCCAGCCAAGACACAAGGCCCATCAACTTCTTTCAATACCTGCTTAAAACACTCAATTAATTCAGGCTGACGGTTCGGGGGGCGCTTTTTACCATTTAAACGACGCTCTTGCATATAGGGGAATTCAAAACGAATTACTCGCACACCCTTTTCTGCCAGCCCCTGGGCATATTCGTTCATAAAAGAACTATCCATAGGTGCTCCTGCACCATGGGCCAAAATGCAGGTACTCCCATTTCTCTCACCGTCTACGAGCATCTCCATAATTCTCTACCCCAAAAGGCGCAGAAGTGTAGTCGCCCAACCACCAAAAGTCAGCTGTTTGTTTTTTAACCAAAAGGGCAGTATCACTGCTAAGCTTAGCTCTAGTCACGAAAAGCCAATAATTCCGTACATTTAATAACCAATATTTCTAACTTGTTGTAATGTCACAGAAAAGGTTGATGTGTATCACTGCTAATTCATTGCATTTTTAGGCCCCTTTCTTGATAATTGCGCCGATTTTTTAACTTGCTGCTAATGGAACCTAAAACATGAGCACTGCTTCAGAGCAACCTAACTATAACTACAAGGTGGTAAAGTACTTTGCCATCATGACTGTGGTGTGGGGAATCGTCGGTATGTCCGTCGGTGTTCTTATCGCCTCTCAACTTGTCTGGCCTGAATTGAACTTTGATACACCGTATCTTACATTCTCTCGTTTACGCCCGTTACACACCAACGCGGTTATTTTCGCTTTCGGCGGCTGTGCCTTGTTTGCTACCTCTTACTATGTGGTTCAACGTACCTGTCAAACACGTATATTCTCTGATTCATTAGCCATGTTTACCTTCTGGGGCTGGCAAATCATGATCGTGGCTGCAGCTATCACTCTTCCAATGGGCTTAACGTCTACTAAAGAGTACGCAGAACTGGAATGGCCAATTGATATCTGGATCACGGTCGTCTGGATCTCTTACGCCATTGTATTCTTTGGCACCATCGCCAAACGCTCTCAACCGCACATTTATGTTGCCAACTGGTTCTTCGGCGCATTCATTATTACCATCGCTATATTGCACGTTATAAATAGCATGGCGATACCGGTGACACTGTTTAAGTCTTACTCTATCTATGCAGGTACCATCGATGCCATGGTTCAATGGTGGTATGGACATAACGCAGTAGGTTTCTTCTTAACGGCTGGCTTCTTAGGCATCATGTACTACTTCGTACCTAAGCAAGCTGAACGCCCTGTTTACTCCTACCGTTTGTCTATCGTTCATTTCTGGGCGCTTATATCAATCTACGTTTGGGCTGGCGCTCATCACCTTCACTATTCTGCTCTACCAGACTGGGCTCAGTCTGCTGGCATGGTAATGTCTTTGATTCTATTAGCGCCTTCTTGGGGTGGCATGATCAACGGTATGATGACCCTATCTGGCGCCTGGCATAAGCTTCGCACCGACCCTATCCTGCGTTTCTTGGTGGTATCTTTGTCTTTCTACGGTATGTCTACCTTCGAAGGCCCAATGATGGCAATCAAAACAGTAAACGCTTTATCGCACAACACTGACTGGACCATCGGTCACGTACACTCAGGTGCTTTAGGCTGGGTGGCTATGGTAACTGTTGGTGCTATTTACAACTTACTGCCAGTTGTACTGGGCAAAAAACAAGGCGAGATGTTCTCAATTAAGTTGATTAACATTCACTTCTGGCTAGCCACAATCGGTACGGTTCTTTATATCGTCGCTATGTGGGTAAACGGCATCATGCAAGGGCTAATGTGGCGTGCGGTGAATACTGACGGAACCTTAACCTACAGCTTTGTAGAGTCTCTTGAAGCCTCTTACCCTGGTTACTTTGTACGCGTTATTGGCGGCGCTTTATTCCTAATCGGCATGCTATTGATGGGCTACAACGTATACAAAACTGTACGTGGTGCCAATGCCGATCAAGCTAAACTAGCGCAAGCGTAAGGGAGCGGAAAACATGAAACACGATATAGTTGAAAAAAATCTCCCGTTAATGATCGTATTGATCATTATTGCGATTAGCTGGGGTGCACTAGCCGAGATCGTTCCTTTATTTTTCTTAAAGGAAACCACTCAGCCAATTGAAGGTCTTGAGCCTTTAAGCGCCGTTGAATTAGAAGGCCGTGATATCTACATCCGTGAAGGTTGTCACGTATGTCACACTCAGATGATTCGTCCGTTCCGTGCTGAAACCGAACGCTATGGCCACTACTCTCTAGCCGGTGAACACGTTTACGAACACCCTTTCCTTTGGGGTTCAAAACGTACCGGTCCTGATTTGGCTCGTGTTGGCGCTCGCTATTCTGACGATTGGCACCGAGCTCACCTGTACAATCCTCGCGACGTGGTTCCTCAGTCAAACATGCCAGCCTTCCCTTGGTTGTTTGAAGACAAGGTCGACGGTCGTGACACCCCTAAGAAAATGACTGCCCTACGTTATGTAGGTGTTCCATACACGGATGAGCAAATTGCTACAGCGAAAGATGATGCTGATGGCGTACGCGAAATCGATGCTCTGGTTCTGTATCTACAGCAGCTAGGCACAGTGTTAACGAAAAAACGGTAGAATTATGGATATTAATGACGTTCGCGGTTTAGGCACCATATTCGCTCTAATCGCATTTTTAGGCATCATTGCTTGGGCTTATAGCTCAAGCCGAAAAACTCGTTTTGATGACGATGCCGACATGATATTTAAAGACGAAACCATCGCGCAACGTTCAGCACAAGCGGAGCAAGAAAGATAATGACTGAGTTAACAACATTTTGGCACGTATGGGTTAGTGCCATCGTAATTGGTTCCATGATTGCGTGTGGGATTTTATTAACCCTTACCTTTAAGAATCAAAAATACAACGAAGAAACAGACCAAACTACCGGCCACTCTTTCGACGGCATTGATGAGCTGGACAACCCACTACCAAAATGGTGGATGTGGTTTTTCTGGAGCACCATTTTGTTCGGTGTGGTTTACATCTTCATTTATGGCGTAGGTAACTGGACAGGGTTTGGTAACTGGAGCTCCATTGGCCAATGGGAAAAAGAGGTGGCACAAGCAGAAGAAAAGTACGCGCCTTACTACGCCGAGCTGAATAAGCTAAGCGTTGAAGAGTTGGCGACCAATAAAAATGCTCTAGCCACTGGCCAGCGTATCTTTGCCTCTAACTGCGCTCTTTGCCACGGTTCTACTGCCACTGGCGCCCTGGGTTTTCCAAACCTAACCGATACCGATTGGTTGTATGGCGGCACAGCTGCTGCCATTAAGCACACCATCACCAATGGCCGTAACGGTGCTATGCCTGCAAATGGTTTAAAGCCCGACATGAACGACACTGAGCGCAGCGATATTGCAGCTCATGTATTGTCATTGTCTGGACGTACCGGTGCTGGTGATGCAGAGAAAGGCGCGCCCTTGTTTGCACAAGCCTGTGCGGCTTGCCACATGCCTGACGGAACGGGCAACCAGATGGTAGGCGCTCCAAACCTAACCGATAACATTTGGTTGTATGGCGGATCTGAAAAACAAATTGAATTCACTATTGAGTTTGGCCGCGCCGGTGTAATGCCTGCTTGGAATGACATCCTAGGTGAAGACAAAGTACACGTACTATCAGGTTATGTTTATTCACTGTCTCAGGAATAATGAGCGTGGGTTGCAAAACCAATTGAGCTAGCTCAATAAATCTAAAAAAGCGGCTTTTAGCCGCTTTTTTTATGTTTATAAGAACCGGTTAATATTTTAGAATACACACAGAATTTACAGCGAAAATATCTACCCTATCCTGCAAATAGATCACACAAGACATTGGCTTGTTATCGCTATTTAACGACTAAACTAAAGTCAGTAGTTCGGTTTTTATTTTCTCATTAGCAAGGTGGTTCGCGATGAGCGAAATCCCGATTAAAGACGTTACCCCAGTTAATATTCACGAAAAATACGACGGCGTTGCGGCTAAACAACATGCCGGAAAATTGTATGTACGTGCCATAAGTGGATTTTTTCAAAAGCTTCGCACCCTCTCTTTGTGGGGGTTAATTCTTGGCTACTTCATTACGCCTTGGATCAACCTGCAAGGTCATCAAGCTGTTTGGTTTGATTTACCCACCCGTCAATTCCATATTTGGGGCATCACTTTCTGGCCACAAGATTTTATTCTTTTAGCCTGGCTCATGATCATTGCCGCCTTTGGCCTATTTACGATAACCACTCTGGCTGGGCGCGTTTGGTGTGGCTACACCTGCCCACAAACTGCCTGGACCCTTATTTTTATGTGGGTAGAAGAGAAAATTGAAGGTACTCGTAACCAGCGCATGAAATTGGATAAAGCGCCTTGGACTGCTAATAAATTTTTGAAGAAATTTGCCAAACACAGCACATGGCTCTTCATATCCCTATTAACTGGCATCGCTTTTGTCGGGTACTTCTACCCTGTGCGCGATCTCCTACCCGACCTATTATCCTTTAGCATCGAGAGCAGCTGGGCAATTTTTTGGTTAGGCTTTTTCACCCTTGCCACTTATGGAAATGCTGGTTGGCTTAGAGAACAGGTGTGTACCCACATGTGTCCCTATGCCCGTTTTCAAGCCGTCATGTTTGACCAAGACACCTTAATTGTCTCCTACGACGAAAAGCGCGGCGAACGTGGCACTGGCCGCGGCACCCGAAAAAAGGGATTAGATCCTGTTAAAGAAAACATTGGTGACTGCATCGACTGCAGTATTTGCGTACAGGTATGCCCCGTGGGAATAGACATTCGCGACGGCCTACAGTATCAATGCATCGGCTGCGCACTATGTATTGATGCCTGCGATTCCGTCATGGACAAGATGGATTACGAAAAGGGTCTCATTCGCTACACCAACGAACACGCGTTAAAAGGGAACAAGGTACACATACTCAGACCCAAGCTAGTAGGTTACGCCTTCGCATTAATCGCCATGCTGGGTATTTTTAGCTACACCGTCTACAACCGTATCCCGCTCGAATTAGATGTCATGCGAGATCGCGGCGCTCTCTATACCAACACCAGTGATGGCCGAGTACAAAATAGCTATCAGGTTAAAATCATGAACATGTCCCAAGAACCCCATGAATTCATTATTCACATGAGTGGGCTCGACAAGGGAGAGTTAGTCGGTAAATCCAAAATCACACTCAAAAATGGAGAAGTGGGTTCACTACCAATGAGCATTAAAGCCTCTGCTTGGGAATTAAAAACTTCACGAACCGATGTTGAATTTACAGTCACCAGAGAAGATGGCTTGAAAGTCTCAAAAGAAAGCCGGTTTATAGGGCCCGCCGGCGGCTAATATTAATGACCTAATTGCAAAGTAATAAGCATTCCCGCTAATTTTAACAGCACAATAAAGTTAGCGGGCACCACGGAATAAGCCTTGTTCTGCCCTTATCAGGCAGATACACTGCCCACCCCGATTTCCTTCAGTCTGCTGTAGTAACCAATTTATGCAAAACGAATCAAATCAAGCCGAAAGAGTCTGGTACAAAGAGCCTTATGTATGGATGCTCATTGGCTTTCCAGTTGCCTCTATCTTGGCCTGTATATTTCTTATTTTTCTGGCTGCCACGACCAAGGATACCTTGGTTCGAGACAATTATTACAAAGACGGCTTAGCTTATAATCAGGAATTGGCCTGGGATAATAAAGCCAAAGCCAACGACATTCGTCTCGAAATGAAAATTACTGACAATACAGCCCAGCTCACCATCACTAATAGCCGCATTGTACTGCCTGCATCCTTAGTATTAAAACTTGGCCACCCTACATTAAAAGCAGACGATCGCGATTCTTTACTGCAACGCAAGGGACAAGAAAAAAACTATCAGGGATTCATAGAAACCTTAAGGGATGGACGCTATTACATCCAGATAGAATCTCTTGGACAGCAGTGGCGCGTACGCAAGGACGTGTGGGTAAAAAATGGCGCCGTAGTAGCCCTTTAGCTTTGTTATAATTAAGGGTGCCATAGCAAAATGACAGACTGTTATCATTGTGGCGCCCCAGTGCCCGGCAACATCCATATTCAATTTGATATCCTCGGGCAAAGTCGCGATTTATGCTGCCATGGCTGTAAAGCGGTGGCGCAAGCCATAACCCAGGGCGGCGATGAGTCATTCTATAAATACCGCACCGATGCCAGTGTCACTCCTGAATTCACCCCCAATGATTTACCTACTAGCCTGCAACAAGAACTTGCCTTGTACGATAACCCTGAGGTTCTGACTGAAATCAGCGAACAGGATGGTCAAAACCAACACAGCATTACTCTCATTATTGAAGGCATCACCTGCGCAGCTTGCGCCTGGTTAATTGAAAAACAGCTTAAGCAATTTTCCGGAGTTAATTCGGTTAACTTAAATCTAAGCCAGCATCGCCTTCATTTATGCTGGGACCAAAGCGCTAGCACTCTCAGTGAATTAATCTCACGCATTTACGCTCTAGGATTTAAAGCACAACCCTACAGCCCAGATCTGGCACAACAACAACTTGAGAGCGAGCAAAAAAAGGCCATTCAACGACTGGTATTAGCGGCCCTTGGCATGATGCAAGCCATGATGTTTGCACTGCCCTTGTATGTGGGAGATTGGGGCGGAGTATTTGAAAAATTTGAAACCTATTTCCGATTTGCCAGTTTAGTCATTACCACTCCAGTTGTATTTTACAGCGCCCGTCCTTTTTTTAGCGCTTTTATCCGGGATATAAAAAGCCGCCACCTCACCATGGATGTACCGGTATCCATCGCTATTGGCAGCGCCTTTGTTGCTAGCATATGGTCAACCTTCACCAATGGTACTGAAGTATATTTCGACAGCGTCTGCATGTTCACCTTCTTCCTGTTAGTAGGGCGATACCTGGAAACACGGGCACGTTTAAAAAATGGTGAGGCCGGTAACAACTTATCAAACCTAATGCCCCGTTCCACCGTTCGAGTACACCCTATCGATAAGAGTGAAGTAGTAATTCCGGTTAGCCAGCTATCATTAGGAGATTGTATTCAGGTCTTACCTGGCTCAACCATTCCTGCAGACGGCACTATTATCAATGGCATTTCCAGTGTTGATGAGTCCATCATTAGCGGCGAATTTTTGCCCGTGCAAAAAACACCAGGGGCACAAGTGTTCGGGGGCAGCCTAAATGTAGAAAGCCCGCTTTTAATTGAAGTCACCGCTCTAGAAAAAGATATGCAAATCAGCACTATAATGTCTTTGATTAACCGCGCTTCCCAAGACAAGCCTAAAATAGCTCAATTAGCTGATGAAATTGCCCAGTATTTTGTAGCAGCGGTGCTGGTGCTATCAACTCTGGTATTTGTAATTTGGTCGTTTATCGATAGTGACAAAGCTTTCTGGATTACCTTGTCTGTGCTGGTGGCGACTTGTCCTTGTGCGTTGTCACTGGCCACTCCCACGGCTTTAACAGCGGCCACTGGTGCCTTAAGGCGCCATGGCATATTGATCACACGGGGACATGTTATGGAGACGCTTACCCGCAGTAACCGTATGATATTTGATAAAACCGGAACGCTTACACTGGGCAAACTAAACATTGAAGAAGTACGCGTATTATCTGGTAATAAGGACCAGGCCCTACAAATTGCTTCAAGCCTTGAGACGCACAGCCAACATCCTATTGCTAGCGCATTTTCCCACCCAAAATTACTGCCGATTGATGATTTGCAAGCCCACTTAGGGCTAGGTCTTGAAGGTACCATTGAAGGAAATCACTACCGCATTGGTGTCGCCTCTTTTGCAATATCAACCCCTATCAATTTGCCGGATAATCGCCATTGGATACTGCTGGCAAGAGAACAAACGCCTGTGGCTTGGTTTTTATTAAGTGACCAACTTAGAAGCGATGCCAAGGATAGCCTTGCCCAAATTAGAGCTTTAAATCTCAGCACTGAAATACTGAGCGGCGATCAAAGCGAACAAGTCTCACTTATTGCCGAAAAGTTGCACGTAGACAAAGCTCAAGGTGGAATAAGCCCTGCTGGAAAAATGGCTTATGTCAGCAGCCTTCCAGCGAAGGATGCCAGCATCATGGTGGGAGATGGCATCAATGATGTGCCTGTACTGGCTCAGGCCCCTGTTTCCATTGCCATGGGCTCTGCCAGCGATTTAGCAAAGAATCATGCTGATGTCATATTGGTTAGCAACCAAATCAAACACCTGCCCTTACTTCTCAAACAAGCCCAACGTAGTGCCACTATAATCAAACAAAACCTTGTTTGGGCTTTACTGTATAATGGCAGTATATTACCACTGGCAGCACTGGGTCTTATTCCGCCTTACGCTGCTGCTATTGGCATGTCTGCCAGCTCATTGGTGGTAGTGTTTAATGCCTTACGCCTGAACACACTTCGCTAAAAGATTTATCTCTAAGAGACGACGATGGAAATTATCTTCATTACCATACCGATAACTCTGCTGTTCATTGCCACAGCGGCTATCATATTTTTCTGGGCCAGCAAGGGCGGTCAATTTGACGACCTAGATAGCCCTGCCCATCGCATTTTATTTGATGACGATATTCAACCAGACGATACAAAGCCTACCGACCAAAAGATCGATAAAAACCCAAAATGAATGAACCACTTTCATTTTTAAGCGCTTGGTTGCTAGGCTTTTTGGGCAGCGTACACTGTATGGGGATGTGTGGCGGTATTGTGGGCGCTTTATCCTTGAACACACCAGGAAAGAACCTAGCCGTTCACCTAAGCTATCATTTGGGACGCATCACTACCTACGCAGGCCTAGGCTTTGTAGCCGGTTTTGTTGGATTATGGCTTGCTTCAAGCCATGCCTATGTAGGGCAGCTACTGCGCGTACTTTCTGGCGTCATGCTTATCCTCATGGGTGGTTATGTATTAGGTAGCACTCGCCTATTATTGTGGTTCGAGAAAAAAGGTGGCTACCTCTGGTCAAAAGTACAGCCACTCACAAAAAACCTGATACCCGTTAAATCGGTAAAACAAGGGCTTTTACTAGGATTGGTATGGGGCCTATTACCTTGCGGCCTAATATACAGCACGTTAAGTTGGTCATTAGTCGCCGCCAATCCCTGGCATTCGGCCGGCCTTATGGCAATGTTTGGCCTAGGAAATTTACCTGCATTGTTAAGTTTTTCTGTCTTCGCGCAGCAGCTAAATCGCATAAAACAAACCCCATGGGTCAGAAGGCTTATGGCAAGCCTCATTGTTACATTCGGAATTTGGACCATAGTTGCTTCATTGGCTTAAAGGAATAAACTGACATAGATCAAGTTTTTAAATGAAGCGCTTTAGACTTCTTGACACAAGTCATGGTTTTTACGACCATGCCGCGACTGCTCCCTTGAGCAATACGCGTCGATGAAGGGGTACACCATGCCGACACAAAAAAAAGTTTTGGATTTCATTGCTTCCTCTAAAGGCACTAAGACGCATTGCAGTACTTGTAGCTTAAGTGCCCTTTGTCTGCCTATCGCTCTAAAAGATGACGACATGGACACCCTTGATAAAGTCATTAAACGCGGTCGCCCTATCCAAAAAGGTGAAATGCTGTTTAAGCAAGGAGATAATTTTCACGCCATCTACGCGATCCGTACCGGTGCAGTTAAAAGCTTCACCGTCGCCCCTAGTGGTGAAGAACAAATAACAGGCTTCCACCTTGCCTCTGAATTAACCGGCCTTTCAGGCTATGCCGAGGACGTATATCCGCTTTCAGCCAAGGCACTTGAAACCACCACCGTTTGCGAACTTCCTTTAGAAAAATTAGAAGTCTTGTGCGATGAGATACCAGGTTTGCGTAAACAAATTATGCGCAACATGAGTGGAGAGATTCGTCAGGATCAACAGATGATGCTGCAACTTTCTAAGAAAAGTGCAGACGAGCGTTTGGCTTACTTTCTACTGGAATTAAGCAGCCGCTTTGAACGCCGCGGATTTTCACCCAACGCATTTCGATTGTCTATGTCTCGAGTAGACATCAGCAATTACCTTGGCTTAGCCGTTGAAACCGTGAGTCGTATTTTTACGCGCTTCCAAAAGAACGAGCTTATAAGCACCGAAGGTAAAGAGGTTTCTATCATTAACATGCAGGAATTAAACAGTCTTGCCGGTAACCCAAATTTAAATTCAGACAGCCAAGTACAACACCATTAGATTAACCCCCTTCATCTAACCCCCATTCTAGCTATGGCACCAACTCCACTGCCATAGCTAAAGTTTTATTTCAAGCTTTTATTTTGCATTTACTCTTTAAGCATCTAAGATTTAATTACAAAGGATCGAATAAGATATTTTCAGCCAACCTGTTAAAGGCAACCAGCCTTTTACAGCTGCATTGTTTTGATTATTCAAAACGGCAAAGAAATTAAAAAGGACTATGGTAAATGGGAATTTGCCCAAGCGAACTGCAACATTTAGTCATCCGCCCCACTCTTGAATATTTAGGCGAGTACTCACTGGCCGCCCAAACATTGTTAGTCGCTACGGCTGCAGTGGAGTCTGAACTGGGGTTTCACCTTAAAAACGAACAAGGTCTTGGCTTGGGGGTATACCAAATAAGCCCGAGAAGCCACCAATATATATGGGATCAATATTTAGCAAAAGACCCCGATATGGCCAGTAAAGTTCGAGGTTTGGCCAGTCAGCATGAGTTTTTAATACAACCTCATCTGGAGCTAACGACAAACTTAAGGTATGCCACCGCCATCGCCTGGATGATGTATAAACGCAAAAATAAACCACTTCCTGATGCTAGCAATACCTTGGCCCTAGCGAAATATTGGCGTCGTAATTTCCACCGCCGCCCAACCAACAGCATCGATACGTTTTTAGAGCGCTACCACAGCTTAATTCGCGAAAGCGACATAGCCGCCTAGCGACTCAAAGTAGTAGCCCCAGTCTGTTTCAGTGGGCTACTTTTGACCTTCAACCATTGGTGCCTGCCCAGAATTCTTAGAATAAAAACCCTTTCTACCTTCAATCCAGCCATAAAAACAGGAATTTGCCTAAGTTTTAGGCTAAAATCCCCCACCTTTCAAAATCACCATCAGGCTGTAGAGCATGGTTCAATTCGTCGACGCCACCCAAAAGCAAGACACACAAACAAATCAAAAAGAACAAAAGACGGATTTTAACAAACTCCATAAGCGCATACGCCGTGATGCGGGCCGTGCCATTAGCGACTTCAACATGATTGAAGATGGTGACCGCATTATGGTTTGTTTGTCTGGCGGTAAAGACAGCTATACCATGCTGGATATCTTGCTAAGCCTGCAAAAGAGCGCACCAATCAAATTTGAAGTGGTCGCCGTTAATCTAGATCAAAAGCAGCCGGGCTTCCCAGAGCACATACTGCCTAGCTACCTAGATAAGTTAGGCATTGAGTACTACATCATTAATCGCGACACCTACTCTGTTGTGAAACAAAAGGTTCCTGAAGGACGCACGACCTGCGGATTATGCTCTCGCTTACGCCGAGGCACCCTATATGCCTTTGCTGAAGATATCGGTGCCAATAAAATAGCTCTTGGGCATCATCGAGACGACATAGTAGAAACTATGTTTCTAAACATGTTTTACGGTTCCCGCTTAGCATCCATGCCGCCTAAGCTTCTCTCCAACGATCAGCGCAACGTTTTAATTCGCCCACTTGCTTACTGTAAAGAAAGTGATATAGAAAGTTTTGCCCAGCACATGCAATACCCAGTTATTCCTTGTAACCTGTGTGGAAGCCAAGAAAATTTACAGCGCCAGAATATCAAAGCTATGCTGCATAAATGGGAAGAAGAAACCCCGGGACGAGTGCAAAATATTTTCAACTCAATTCAAAATATTGCTCCTTCTCAACTGGCCGACACTGAACTTTTTGACTTTGAAACACTAAAAATTGACCGCAGCCAAACCCGTGATGAGTACGAGCACGCCGACAGTCAATTCATTGAAGGTGTTGGAGAATTTGCCCAGAAAACGGCAAAAGTAAAAAACGACAATCTTATTGATGCTCTTAATTTAACCGCCGATTAAAAGAAATTAATCGAACCGGCAATGATACAAACCTACCCCCTCAATCTGAATAATGGCTCGGGACAAGGTTTTATCATGCTGGTCCTCAAGCCCCAAAACCATTTGCCTACCCGTCTTACCGGCCTCTCGGCGAATAAAGGTCGTTTTGAAATTTGCCGCTTGCTGAATTTCAGTAATTTGCACCGTACTCTTGACCAATTCAGGCCCTTTTTTATTCCACTGCACCCATTGTAAAAATACATCGTCGCGGCGTTCGGTTCGAGTAATCACCAAACGTATTTGCCCGCTATTACGACCTTTTTTCCATTTCCCCATGCCTTTTACGTCATATATAGCCGCTGGCAACTTGTACACACTTGATAAAAACTCACTGTTTTTCATCGACTGTGCATTAACAACCATGGGTAAAAGCAACCACAACAAAACCCGTAACACATGCATCTCCTTGCATTTACAGCAGCAACATCATTAGGTAAGTCTAGTCCATAGAGTATAGAATGCCGAACAAGGCTTAAACCTGCCATACCATGCGACTGTCCTTGAATTAACCCTAAGATAGGTGATCAATGAAGACAAAACTCATCACCCGTGATGGCTATATCACGTTATCTGAAGAGTTAACCCACTTGTGGAAAGTGGAGCGCCCAGACATCACCAAAAAAGTTACTTGGGCCGCCAGCCTAGGCGACCGCTCTGAAAATGCCGACTACAAATACAACAAACAAAAACTCAGAGAGATTGATCGTCGAGTTCGATATTTAGGGAAGTGTTTAGAGGAGCTTAAAGTCATTGAGTATTCGCCAGAACAAGACGGTAAAGTATTCTTTGGGGCCCAGGTGGAAGTGGAAAGTGAACATGGTGAAATTAAAGCCTTCAGAATAGTAGGCCCAGATGAGATTTATGGGCCTCATGCAAACATATCTATCGACTCCCCCATGGCTCGAGCTCTATTATCTAAACAAGTGGACGATCAGGCCGCGGTAAAGACTCCAAATGGTGAACAAATATGGTATATCACCAAAATTCAGTACAAGTGCTAATCTACAAGTATGAAATAAAAATTTAACCAAACAATATCAGTATACGACTCCATGTTTAACTTCGACCTAAGCACAGAAATTGAATGCTACTTAATCACAAACCCTAGCTGCAATGAGTACCAATTGGTACAGCACTTACAAAAACTTGGGCGCCTGCCTTCTCAAGCTTTAAGACAGCCTCTTTCTTTATTTCGATGCCACTTCCTCATTTATAATGCCCTGTATCGACTTCAATATTTAACCCATGTTCACCAAAGATACCAATTAAGTATTTCCAGCATACAAATTGAAATGTCTATTTACTCAGCGTCTAAGAATTCCCACGAACAATACTTAGATCAGTACTCTTCTTTGGCTCTTTTTTACATGGACACAACTCAGCTCAACCAAACTACCGAACAGGACATTAATCGTTTATTGGATCAATTTTGGCAAGATTATCTATCTCCAGACCGAAAAATATCAGCGCTTAATACTTTGGAAATAAACCCTACAGAGTCGGAGTCAATTGACTTTAAGGGCATTAAAAAGCAGTATCGGCGACTGGTTATGAAGCACCATCCAGACCGTGGTGGAAATGCCCAAAAAATGATCGATATTCATCAGGCATTACAATGTTTACAACAGTATTATCAAGCTTAACTTTTCGATACATCTGCCTGGTGTTAGCATTTTGTTTTTGTTCATTTACTCATGCCAACACTCTAAATCAAGCCATCGTTTTGCAATATCACCACATCAGTAATATCACGCCCGCAAGCACCAGCGTTTCCCCTGTTAAATTCATTGAACATTTAAATTTAATAAATGATATGGGGTTTCAAGTACTCCCCTTAACCGATGTAATTAAAAGCATTAATAATTCTACTCAGCCTACTCGTAAAACACTGGCAATTAGTTTTGATGATGGCTATTTGTCTATTTATCAAAATGCCTTCCCTGAATTAAAAAAAAGGGGCTTGCCCTTTACCATTTTTATCAGCCCCAATGCCATAGATAATCAACACGGCAACAGCCTAAATTGGCAACAACTAAAGGAGATGATCGAGCATGGCGCCACCATCGCCAATCACAGCCTGAATCATGGCCATCTGCTTAATCTAAATAAGCACGAGACAATGACAGACTGGAAAAATAGAATTATCAATAATATTGAAAGCGCACAAAATCGATTAGTTGAAAAGCTAGCGATAAACCACAAACTATTTGCTTATCCGTATGGTGAATTTAATCAGGAATTAATAAACATACTAAAAGAATTAAACTACACCGCCTTTTCTCAGCAATCTGGCCCCATATCCAGCTGCAGCAATTTGCAGGCTTTACCTAGATTTTCAGCTTCTGGACAATACTCCGAGCTGGAAACACTCAAGATAAAAATCGACAGCCTAGCATTTGATATTTCTGAAGAGAGCCCTATAAGTCAGGTCCATAATTTGGGTGAGAAAGCGCCTTTACTTGAGTTAACAATAGGGGCAGAAGATATCAATAAAGATCAATTGCAGTGTTTTTATTTGGGAGAAAGAATTAACACGGAGGTAACGAAAATAGTGAACTATTTAATAATAAAAGCCACTAGCGACACACCACTTGAAGAAGGTCGCAGCCGTTACAACTGTACCGCACCCTCACTTAGTCAGCCCAGCTATTACTGGTATTCCATGCCGTTTGTAAGTTTAAAAAGAACGGGGCCGTTGCATTAACTGTTCCTGCGACTCTTTTTTCAAAATAGACTAGGACTTTAACGTCTTAATTTGCTCGTTCGAGGGTTGATGCTCTAGATATTCTTTAACACAAGCCTGAATGCATTCCGCCAATAATTGACTCGCAGGACCGCTGATTTTTTTATTAGCAAAAACCAAATACAAGCTGCCCTGTTTTTCATAATCAACCTCTAAATCTAATACCTTCAACTCCCCATTAATAATTAATTCGCGCGCTTCATGGGTGGGAATCCATGAAAAACCCAGACCATTCACCAACAATGCACGAGCACTTTCAAAATTTGAGACCGTCCAACGTAAATCGGCTCCGAGCCAACCTGAATCCTGAGTTTGTTTAAGCCCCGAATCTTTAATTACGATGTGCACACTCTGATTTAAGTCATTCACACTGATCTTGCGCCCGAGCTTATGAAGTTCATGATCGGGGTGAGCCACCGCCACAAAATTAATATCTATGAGCTTTTCCCCCATAAAGCCAGGAGGCACCGAAGGGGTGATAGATATATCTACCTTTCGCTCTAACAGAGCCTCGGCGGCTCCGGAGAGAACCTCTTCACGCAAGAGTAACTTACAACCCTGACTCAGGGGCAAAAAGCGTTTAAAGGCCTGAATGAGGATAGACTTTGGGAATACCGCGTCAGATGCCAGCGCTACCTCAGCCTCCCAGCCTTGCATTAAACTAGCAGCCACCTGCTCCAACTCAAGCGCATTATCTAGCAAATGCCTAGAGCGCTGTAACAAAGCCTCTCCAGCAGAGGTGAGCACAGCCTTGCGGCCTTCAATGTGCAACAGCTCCATACCAAGCTGTTCCTGGAGTTTGGTAACCGTATAACTAACCGATGACTGGCTCTTATTTAGCGCCTCAGCCGCCAGTGCGTAGCTGCCGCAATCTACGACAGCTTGAAGAGCTCGCCATTGTTCTAGAGTAACTCTGGGTCCACGCATGCGTTTGAATCTGTATTAAAATAGGGAGTAATGGCAGCATAAATCAGTCACCCCAACAAAGAAAGCAATACAAATAACTGCCATGAGCAGATGCCCCAGCAATTCACAAGCTGATATACTAGCTCCATTTATTGACCCATATTTATAAGTTGAGCACGCCCATGAGCACAGCCGCAGCATTAAATGAAGACCAGCTAGAAGCGTTAGCGCTATTTTTGGAAGACCAAGCAGAGCAAGAAGATGGCCTGGACTTTTTCGCTTTGCACGGGCTGTTAACCGCTAATGCCATCAGCCTGAAATCTCTTCCGTGGGAGGAATTATCCACGCTGGTTTTTAATGGGGATGTTAAATGGGAAAGCCCGCAGCAAGAACAAGAAATGATTGGGTTAATTGACTTACTTCAGAAGGAGATCACAGAGTTAATCGAATCAGGTCAAACCTTCCCTATTCCTTGTGAATTGAATGTAGAAGGCGATGAAGATGATGAAGCTGCCCCTCTTGAAAACTGGAGTGTGGGCTTCATGCTTTTAACCATTGAACAAGAAGATGTTTGGTATCGCAAATACGAAAAAGATGCTGCTGAGCTGTTATTTCCAATTTTGTACGCATCAGGCCTAAATGCTGAAGATGAAGCCTTTGCTGAAATAGATGAAGACGACAAATTAAGCCTACAAGTATGTGCCAGCATTCCTGATAACTTGGTGGACTTATTTCTTCTGTATCACGGAGAATAAAAAACTAAGGGGGGGTTTAAATATCAGCGGTGACACTAATCCAGTATCACCGCTCTTGAAACAGGAAAATCTACCTCAACCGTACAGCCACCATTACTGTACTCGACTCTTTTACATACTTTATGCACCAAAGAAATACCGCGTCCAAAGCTATCTTCATGATCACTATCAAGTATGTTTTCAAACTCAAAACCCTTACCCGAATCAATCAATCGAATTCTCAAATAGGTTTCCTGATCATAAATTAATTCACAGTGAATCTGAATTTTAGCATCGATTAAGGCCTCAATTCGCTCCTGGCGTAATTGATAATACTGCGCAAAACCATCTTCACTGCGCTTTATATCCGAAGACAAATCCAATAACCCATGTTCCAACGCATTGCTATAAAGCTCGGCCAATAGTAGGCCAATAACATCTTTATTTGGGCGCAGTAGCGTTTGAGCCCCTAATACCGACATAATCTCTTCCACCGGGTTAGAACGCTGAATATCTTCCACGCCTAAATCGCACTTCATCTGCCAGTAGATACCCTCATAATCTTGTAATTCCTGTTCTCCTTCTTTACTGGTTTGAATAACAACCGGACCACTTTTCACTTCTACTAAAGAAATATCATCTCTTTGCTCTGCCCCTTGGATGAAATCTTCCAGCTGAACAAGAATTTGGCCAAAGGGATCACTCACACCCGCACCAAAACATTTCAGTAGCCGCTCCTCTTCAAAAAACTCTTCCGATGGGTTTTCAGCTTCAATAATACCGTCGGTAAAAAAGACCACCGACTCGCCTTCATTAAGCTGCTTTACCTCAAAACCCTTGTTAAATTTTTCATTGTGCTCAACACCTAAAGGCATATTACGAGAACAAATGGTTTCTTTTATCGCACCATCCGAACCCACTAAATATGCATCTGGTAGTCCGCCCATCCACACCTGAACACTGTCGCCCAAGGGATTCAGCTCTAAAATAGTAGCGCAACAGAACATGTAGTCAGGCAGCATGGAACTGAGCATTTTGTTAAATTCAAAGGCAATTTCACCCACGCTTAAATGCCTCAATGCCAGCTGATCAAAGCTATGAGCTATGGGCAGAGTGCCAATAGAGGCCCCCAAGCCATGACCGGTAAAATCCCCTAAAAAGACATATAGCCCGCCGCTAGGACTGGGGGCCGATAATAAAATATCGCCATTGAAGGTAGAGGCTGGAGCAATGTGACTGCGTAAGCTTTCGCATTGGCTCAGGTTATGTTCCAACGCTTTATTGAATATATGCGCCACAATGTTTTGTTCGCGCTGCCAACGATTATTATGTTCGATTAATTGCTGGTTTTTCTGGGTTATTACTTGGGTGAGCTCACGGATACGCATGTGCGCGGCTATTTTGGCTTTTAACACCGCATCGTTATAGGGCTTGGATAGAAAATCATCTCCACCGGATTCAAGGCATTGGCTCAGAGCCTTATCATCATCTAATGCGGTTAAAAATATAATAGGAACATAATTGCCATCTACCTGAAGCGCTTTAATTCTCTTAGTCGCTTCAAGTCCATCCATAACAGGCATCATTACGTCCATCAGGACAATATCGACGTCTTCCTTTTGATAAGCGTCTATCGCTTCTTGGCCATCTTGTGCTTCACAAATTTCATGTCCATCATCTTCCAGGAGCCAGGTTAAAATAGCTCGATTGGTCGCCTGATCATCAACTACCAACACCTTCATAGTCAAAGCATCCCTTTAATGACCAATAACTTGATTAGACAAATTTAAATTTTTTATCGAAGTGAGCAATGGTAAATATTTTCATCAAATTTGGCTGGCAATTACAAATTTCAATGGCGCAATCTTCGCTGCCCAAATGATTCTTCATATTTAGCAGCATGCCCAAGGCCGAGCTGTCTATGTACTCTGTCTCTGCCAAATCCACCACAAATTTCAAGTCACTGCCCGCCATTTCTGAATAGCAGTCTCGAAAGTCCTGCAGAATATTAAAATCAAAACGGCCGCTAATTGACACCGTCAGCTGCGATTCCTGCTGATTCACACTTACATTTGACATACCATTGCCTTTTTTAATCAAACTCAGTCTTAGAATAGTTGCATAATGAGATTTTGCGCGCATGAGGCTAATTTTTTGCCGATCCTAAAGGCGTTGAATTCAAACAAGGAGAAAGTAGATGCGGGAAAAACTGCTTAAAAGCTTATTACTATGTATTGGCTGGGTAAGCGTTGTATTAGGAGTACTGGGAATATTTTTACCGCTTCTCCCCACTACTCCATTTTTACTGTTAGCGGCGGCTTGTTTTGTTCGCTCTAGCCCTAAGTTTTACCAATGGTTAATAGAGCACCCTAGACTCGGAAGCTATGTATTGCATTACCTTAATGGTGAAGGTATCCCTAAACGCGCCAAGTTTGTCTCTATTGCCATGATTGCCGTCACCATCAGTTTTTCTATATGGTTAGTCCCCATTGTTTGGGTGAAAGTATTACTTTTAATTATTGCCTTAAGCGTAAGCACCTACATCCTCCGTCAACCCACATTACCTATCGAGTCCTAATCACTACACAAAAGGCCGTACAGGCATTAGCGCACCCACACCTCCACCCGACGGTTCTTCATCTGGCCACTCTTGTTGCTGCTATAGCTTGCCACCGGGTTGAACTCACCATAACCGGTGCTGAGTTTTGCAAATACGCCTAATTTGGCCAATTCGCGGCGTACGGCCATGGCTCTGAGCTTTGAAAGCAGCTTCGACCTTTTAAGATTTTTACGGCGATCGCCAAAACCAATCAGCAACAACTCTTGTTTAGAATCTTGCTGATGCACAAAATAAGCTAAGCGATAAATATCCTTAATCGCTTTATTATCGAGCTTGGCACTGCCCGGCTGAAAACGAAAATTTAAACTTAAGCGTTCATTCCCCTCCACTAACTGCAAATAATCAATGGGTAGGTTTTTAGCCAAGGATGTCTTCATGGCTTCTACGTTTTGTGAGATAAAACCTAATTTTTGAGCAATAGCCTGCCCTGCAATGCTTTGGCAAAAACGAACAAACTCTTTTACATAAGGGTTAGTAGGATCTTCATCGGTATAAAGATAAAGCCGGCGGGACAATGCATAATCTTCCGTGGCCACCGTTAATAAAGAGGGTTTAAAAGCCTGAGTATCTCCATCGCTAATGGCCAATAGTTTACTTTCATCAACAAAAGCCAATCCAATAAAGCCTATGGCACCGGTATCAATCAGTATATTTTCTACCAACAACTCACTGGATTCAAAACGTTTAGCAGTACGACTTAAAGGAGCCTTTTTACCCAGCACCATATTTTTAAAGCTGTCCCATGTGCCTGAGTTATTATCTCGAGCGTACAAATTAATACCTTGATTAAATCCACCTATTTGAGCCCAGTTAGTTATTTTCCCTGAGAAAATATCGGAAAGTTGCTGCTTACTTAATTGGCTAATGGGGTTTTTAGGGTTAACAATTATGGCTAAACCATCAATGGCCAACACATGTTCACTGCCAGGCGCTTGCAAGTTTGTTAACGCCCGTCCTTTAGACACTTCTATATTTTTTACTTTTCGAGAAGATGCCCAAATATCTGCTTCACCAGACATTAAGCCTTTAAAACCCGTGCTCGACCCATGGGCAGAAATATGAATTTGAACGGACTTAGCCATATTGGAAAAATCCCCCACCACCACTTTTTCATTTTCCTTGTCTAAAGGCTGCACACGAATATTAATAAGTCCCTTTTGCTTTAAATAATCCATGGCTAAATTAGGCGCAAGCCTACCGCCAACGGTGTTAGAGCCATGCATGGTAAAAAGGGTTGTGACAGGATCCGGGCTTTTGATGTTTTTTAGAGGCGCTACAGAAAATGTAATTTCAGACAAAGCATTTTGCCATCGCAGTGTTTTCTCTGAATGATCAATAGCGTAAGCCATAGAGTTGAAGCATAAGCACAATACAAAAAAGTAAAACGTTCTCATTGATGGGGTAAACCTATATTAAAAATCAGGCAAAACTGTATCTAAAGTTTATGACCGTTTTGTTACATAGGGGAGTTATAAAAGGTAGTTACAAAAAGATGTTACAGACAGGTATCACGAAAAAATATTAAAGCAGGGACTCACGAAAGGCAGAGTTACTGCATGGCGTTAGTTAACACCATGCAAATAACGAAATTAAGCTTCGTCAGGTATCGCAGCGTCGATCAATTCTTTCAATTCACCGTTTTCGGCCATTTCAGTAATGATATCGCATCCGCCTACCAATTCACCCTTAACCCATAACTGCGGGAAAGTAGGCCAGTTAGCGTACGCAGGTAAGCTGGCACGAATTTCAGGGTTAGTCAGGATGTCAACATAGGCAAAACGCTTACCGACTTCCATTAATGCCTGCACAGTACGAGCAGAGAAACCACACTGAGGCTGGTTTGGGTTGCCCTTCATGTATAGCAATACGGTGTTAGATTCGATTTGTTCTTTGATCTGTGCAATAACTTCAGACATAGCATGCTCACGGTTATATTAGAAATAGCAATTTCGGGCCATTTTAACGAATAACCTAGTGTTATGCTAGGTTTTGCATCCAGGCTCCATTCAGAGCCTGATATACATCAACAGGAGAGCCTAAAAGGTTAAAACAGGTATTTAGCTCCAACATTGATAGAACGGGGCTTACCGGGTCTAAAGCCATAAGGTTTAGCCGAAACAACATACTCATTGCCCAATGCATTATCCAAGGTGCCATAAAGCTTTAAACTTGGGTGTATCTGATAGTTAGCAGATACATCGATAACGGTATAAGAATCTATACGATCATCAACCGCAATCGAACCCTCACCAGGTACATTACGCATTTCGCTTTGGTACAAGGCCGATACATTGGCCGCCCACTTGCCTTTGGCTACACCCAATTGAACATTTAATCTGTGTTCAGGCAAATAACCTATTTCATACCCTTCTTTAATATCCTGCCCTGCCTCTCCAAAAGCCCCTGTGCTATCGGTAAAGTCCTCACCAAATTCTCCGTGGCTAAAGGTATAAGTCATGATCATAGGAAATTGATAAGCAGACATCTGCATTTCATGGCGCCAGCTGGCCTCTACTCCATACACCATAGCGCTACCTGCATTCACTTGATCGCCGATATTAGATGACTCACAACCGTTGGCCGCACTACAAGCACCGGCAAACTGGTCATAGTCATTTACAAAGCTCACCACTTCTAAATGCCCCAGCCCAAAATATCGAAAACCCATCTCGTAGTTGGTACTAAACTCCGGCTCTATTTCTTCATTTCCACTGGGTTTAGCGGCCGTAAAGCCCTTATACACTCCAGCCAGTAAACCAAGATTTGGGCCCACCTCCCTGAAAATACCAATTCCTGGTAGCGTCACGGCTTGCTTTAAGGTTTCGTCTTCTTCCACTACCCCTGTTAAGTTGCCGTAGGTGGTCTTTGTGGTTTCAATGTTTTCGTGGCGCACGCCTACGGTAATAGTATTTTGTCCCCACTCAATTTCGTCCTGAACGTACACAGCAATGGCGGTCGCTTCTGACTCGCTATCCAGAGTAGTTTTAGAGGTTCCCGCCACAACCGTTACATCACCACCCACTGCCATATTGTAATTTTGCTCAGTATGCAGGCTCTCAACTTTATCCTGGTGCACACGAAGGCCCACTTCCAAATTATGGGTAACGTTTGATGCATAAAATGATTGATTAGCGCGAGACTGAATACCCTGGGAAATATATTGTCGCCCATTGTTACCAATCCGTAGCTGTTCATCGGTTTCCGATGAAGCATTCTCTCCTGTCAGCACATTGTAATAATCACTGAAGCTTGTGGGATCATTCAACACACTTTGAATGCTCACGGTGGTTGAGTTAAAACCATTTAACTTAAACCAGTCACGTTCAAAATCATTACGGTAAATGTCTGTCGTTAAAGTTAAATCCCCACTTTCTAATACATGGCTTAATTGTATTTGTTTATGCTCCCACTCACTCACATCTAACTGTGAAGCCGCATAACGACGATATGGGTCTCCATCAAAATCTTCGGTCGTTAATCCCAGGTAAGTTTCATCAGACACTTCATCGGCATAACCCAATTTCAGTTGAAATAAATGACTGGTGGCCCCTAGTATCTGCCACTGAGTTTTAACGAGGACATCATTACGCTCAAAACCCGTATCACCGCCGGTATCCAGATCTTTAAAACCATCGGCACTCACACGAAGACCTTCCACTAGATAACTGAAGTCTCCCATTTGTTGGCCTTGATAGGCGTTTAGCCTTTGATAGTTATCGCTGCCATATTGAATGTCTAACTCCCCTTCAGGTGCATAAGGGACTTGTCTGCTCACAAGGTTAATAGCACCGCCCACTGTGGCCGGCCCATATTGAATCGTCGAAGGCCCTTTGAATACTTCCACCGCACTCATGCGAGATACGTTTGGAAAATAATAAGCGGCTGGGGCTGAATACGGTGCAGGACCCGCCAGCACACCATCTTCCATAACCGTAATTTTTTTAGAGCGCTCAGGAGAGGTCCCTCTTAAACCTATATTAGGCCTTAAACCGTAGCCATCTTCTTCTTGTAAGTTAACCCCTGGCACAGCACTGAGCACTCTGTGAATATCTGTGTACTCAAATCTTTCTAGCTCTACTTGATCTAACAAAATGGCCGAGCCTGGCTTTTTAATCACCTCGTCTTTGCCACCGGTGATATAAATATTTTCAAGCTCAATGCTTTGATCGATATCTTGCTGGGCTGAAGCCTCAACTTCCTCAGCTTGAAGATTCATGGCGGTTAACAATACACCGCAGCCTAACAACGCAAACTTCATAACCAAAGCATTCTGAATAGACACTGCTCACTCCCACAACTGGCCACACTCGAGTGCAGCTTTAAAATAAACAGCGCAGCCAAAGCCACGCTAAACAAGGTGATAAAGACTAGATATTACAACTGGCGACTTTTACAGGGTCCAACAGGTGCTCATATTTTTCATCGGTTAACGTCACTAAAAAGCACTCAATGGCTTCTAAGTTACCGTCATCAAGTAAGCTGTTACTGTTGGCTTTTAAAAGATCATGGGCAATATTCAAGTCTACTTCTGGCTCTGCAAATAGCGTGTTTGTCTCAGGGTTTTCAACCGTACTCAGGTCTCCTCTGCCACGAATACGAGCATGCTCATAAAATGCCAGTACACCTTCCAAAGTATTAAACACACCGTTATGCATATAAGGGGCGGTAACGGCGATATTTCTTAAAGTGGGCACTTTAAATTTACCCTTTGAATCGCCAACATCTTCGGCTAAAACATTAGGGTTATTGGCCAAACCTAAATCAATGGCAAGAGCATTATCAATTCCACGATTATTACGCTCGGTTTTTAAGGCAGTATTTTCTGGCACACCAATATTGTGATATTCAAAGCGAGTAAAAGCTTCTTCACGATCTCTAGACGCATTTAACTGGTGACAGGCCGCGCAAGAAAAATCAGAAGAGAAAAACAAAGTTTCACCAATGCTCGCTTTAGACTCATAGGGGTATTGATAGGTAACAGGAAAGGCTAGGGTTCGATCATATTTAGAATCAAAAGGGAAAAACGATTCACTGTCGTTACTTTCAAACTCTGCAATCGCATCGGCCATGGCGCCATAAGCTGTATCGGTATCAGTAAAAATGTCCGCACCATATAGGTATTCAAAGGCTTCAACATATTCTGAACTATTAGTTAACACTTCAACAACAGCCGCTTTATCCGTCATACCCATTTCTAACGGGTTCGTTGGTGGACCACCTGCTTGTCCTGCAAGATTTGATTCGCGGCCATCCCAAAATTGGCCTCCCAAATAACCGGTGTAAGAGCCATGAGTAACTTGCTGTTGCCCCTGACGTTGGCGAGTATCTTTCGAAAATTCAGGAATCAAAGCAGCGTAAGCAGCGGTGGGTGCATTACGATCTCCCAAAGACAAACCATCGTCCCCTAAAGAAGTCGCATAAGGCGTATTACCGCTTAAGCCATCTTCATCTCGTTGATCAGTAAAACCCGCAACAGGGTCATGGCAGCTTGCACAAGATTGTGTGCCATTTTTAGAAAGATTTTTATCATGAAATAAGCTATCACCCAATATCTGCTTGCTGCTTAATTTGGGTTGCTCTTGTGAATCATTGTCTGATCCACAAGCTATTAAACTGGCAAATACAATCACTGCCCAATAATTTCTAAACTTCATTACCGATATCACCTGTTTCCATTGCCTGCCTCCCTCTTTAAATGCATTACATGATCAATTTTTGCTGCGGCCAGGGAGAATGTTTGCGCGCATCATACTGTATCCAATTCTAAATTTAAATGAGTTACACCATCATTTGCATCTGTTGTTGCAAATCATTCGCATTACACTTAATATTCGCACAACTTAAGTTTGGGCCTCCTGATTCACGTCAAGGAATGCCATAAAGCACTTTTTATTTGTTAAGGATTCAACATGAAGTTCACCAAACTCAAATTAGCAGCGCTGATTGCCAGCTCATCTCTTTTAATCGCTTGTGGCAGCAGTTCAGACTCCGATACAGTTTCTGCTGAATCCAAATTATTAGAAACCAATGCAAAAATCGCTTATGCGGTTTATTCAGATGCTGTGACCACCGCTAAGAATCTTCAAACAGCTTTGGCAACATTTAGTGAAGCCCCTACTGATGCAAATTTAGAAGCGGCTAAGAAAGCCTGGTTAGTATCTCGCGAACCTTACGGACAGTCTGAAGTGTACCGCTTCCGCGAAGGTCCAATTGATAACGAAGAAACCGGCCCTGAAGGCGACCTAAATGCATGGCCTTTAGGTGAAGCACTGATTGATTATGTAGCAGTAAACGGTGCAGACTTTGATGATGGTCAGGTAGAAGTAGTGACTAACTCTGCTGGCATTAATAACAACGGTTTAGTGGATGGTACAATAGCAGAAGAGAACATCATTCAAAGTAACATCACCATTGAAGCAGCCTTGCTTGAAGGTAACTCTGCCACAAACGCAGATGAATCAGATGTAATTACCGGCTACCACGCCATTGAGTTTTTATTATGGGGCCAAGACTTAAATACTGATGGTAATGGTACTGATGGAACAGACCGAGGCACTGCTGTGAAGTCTTATGTATTTACTCACGGTGGCCAGCGCCCTCTAACCGATTTCACCACAGACGAAAATGCCCAGCGTCGTCATGATTACCTAGAAGTGGTGGTAGCAAAATTAATTAGCGACCTTGAAATCGTTCAAACTGAATGGGCACCGAGTGCGGATAATCACAGAGCCGATTTTGTTGACGCCTCAAATTCAGCAGCCACCACCGCCAAGATCACTGCCATTGTTCAAGCCATGGGTACTTTGTCTTACGGCGAACTAGCAGGTGAACGCATGCAAGTGGCTTACGCGGGTAACTCTCAAGAAGACGAGCACTCTTGTTTCTCTGACAACACTCACCGTGATGTATGGCTAAATGCTGAAGGGGTTTCAAACTCCTATTACGGCGACTATGCCGGTTATGATAGCAACCTAGATGGCAACGATAATGAAAACACAAATGCAGTAAGTGGTTACGGCTTTGACGATTACCTAGAAGAGAAAGGCCTATCAAATTTAAACGCTGACATTAAAGTAGCCCTAACAGCCACCACCACGCAATACACGGCAATTGATGCAGCAGCGCGTGGCGGCAACCCATTTGACGTCTTGATCATGGATGCACAGCGTAATGCTGGAAACCCAATCAACACAACAATCGACGCCTTAAAAGCTCAATCTAATGGTTTCATCAGCATGGCTGAAGAATTAAATCTGGGTGCTGTAAGCGTTGCCGATACTACTGAAGCGTTTGACTAGTTAGAGGCTCTTAACGAGCAATAGCTAATTCACCAAGGATTACATGTTGAAGTTTAACATTTTGAATAAGCCGGGCATTGCCCGGCTTCTTACCTTCATTTTCACAGGCACCCTTACTGCTTGCGGGAATTATTCTGACCCCGTTGCACCTGCTTTTTCTCAAGCTGAGTGGCTGCCTGGCGGCCAAACAACGGTGACACCATCAAACCGAATTTCATTTGATTTTCCTGCAGCTAATTTACCCGCAGATCAAAAAACACAATTTCACGCAGGCAAAGCGCTTGCACAGCAACCCTGGGTAAAAGCGCCAACGATTACCCTTTCTCGCGATGGACTCGGTCCTTTATACAATGCGCGAACCTGCTTGGCGTGCCATGTAAATGGAGGAAAAGGCGATATACCAACAGACCCGAACATCCCTGTTTTTAGCTCGCTGATTAAACTCAGTTTGCCAGGACAAGATAAGCAACACGGAGTCATTGCCCATCCAGTATATGGAGAGCAAATTCAAGGACAATCCACCAGCCTTGCTCACCAGCTAAGGCACTTACCTTCTGCAAAGTCTCTTGCCAAAAACGTGGAGCCTGAAGCTTACGTACATATTAAATGGCAGCAGAAAACATTTAATTATCCAGATCAGACTAAGATAATTCTAAAATCCCCTACCCCTATTTTCAAGAACTTGGGCTACGGCGAAATAAACGATGACACTCTCATTGGTATTAGAACTGCTCCCTCCATTCATGGCATGGGATTAATTGAACTAATTCCTCAGGCTCAAATTAGTGCATTAAGCGATGAACAAGATAAAAATGTAGATGGTATTTCAGGTCGAACCAACCAGGTTTGGGATGTAGAAACTCAATCCACGGTCGCGGGACGATTTGGTTTAAAAGCAAACAAACCCACGCTGTTAATGACGGTAGCTGGAGCGTTCGCCAATGACCTAGGCATTAGCAACCCACTATTTAAAAACCAACCTTGTACATCAGCGCAAGCAACTTGTTTATCTGCCGCCACCGGTAATAATGAAAACGGCGTTGAACTAAATCAAGCCCAGCTTGATTTGGTGGTGGATTTCAATAGAAATTTGGCCCCGCTAAAAGCCCGGAATCTAGATTCTCAAATAGCCCTTGAAGGCCGTGAACTGTTTTACAAAACCGGTTGTAACCAATGCCATAACCCAAGCTTTAAAACACAAAAGAGTGAACGCCTTCCTCATCTCTCAAATCAAATTATATGGCCTTATTCCGATTTTCTATTACATGACTTAGGTCGCGAATTAGCAGATAACCGCCCTGATTTTAAAGCCAGTGGCAGTGAATGGAGAACACCCCCTTTATGGGGAATTGGCCTACACGATAAGGTAAACGGGAGTCAGGCATTGCTACATGATGGACGCGCCTCCACCATTGAGGAGGCCATTTTATGGCATGGCGGAGAAGCACAATTTATTAAGAATGCATTTATAAATCTTAATAAAAAAGAGCGCGAATCTTTAATTCTTTTTGTGAATTCCATTTAATGATGAGCACCTTTTTAAACCCCACCAGCCTGACTCGACGCCAAGTATTAAAGGGACTGGGGGCAATTGCCTCTGCGCCACTTATTTCTGCTTGTGGGTTCACAAACCCACAAGGATCAGCAGACTTATGGATATCGGCTGCTGGAAATGGCAAGAACAATAATCCTTATGCTCTGGCTTGGGGTACATCAACTGAATCTCGTTTTAGTGATCATAGCACTGGACAACAGGCCAGTGCGTTTCGCGGGCATGGCTTAACTAAAAGCCCAGCTCAACCCAACCAAGCCATCATGTTTTCACGCCGATTAGGCAATCAAGCTTTGGTGATGAATATGCACAATAAAAAAATTGAGCATACTTTTACCAGTCCCGATCATTTATTTATGGAAGGCCATGGTTGTTTCAATCATGACGGAAGCTTACTGTTCTGCTCTGAAACCAATAAACACACCCGCCAGGGCATTATTACCGTTCGAGAGACTCAATCATTTAAGGTGATTAAGGAATATGGCAGTGGTGGAACTGGCCCCCATGAAATATTAATGCGACCCAATGAAAATACCTTGGTGGTGGCAAATGGTGGATTAATAAAAGACAAAGAAGGCAACTTGATTAACGGTGCGACTATGGCGCCAAATATTAGCCTGTTGAATACCGAAAACGGAAAAGTTAAGTCTTCATTTCAATCTCACCATGATAAAGCCAGCCTACGCCACATGGACATTAGCATTGATGGCACCATCGCCATTGCAGCCCAGGTTCAACGCAAGTATGTGGGTCATCAGGCGAACATTTCATTAACCTCGCTGATAAAACCCAATGGACAGGTAATTCAACTTCAAGCCCCAGAGCAACTTTTAAAAAAGTTAAACGACTACGTGGGCAGTGTGCGAATTAATAACCAATACAAAACAGTGGCCTTTACCAGCCCAAGAGGCGATCTCGCCTTATTTTGGAATATTGATACAGGGAAGTTTTTAGGGCATCACTTTTTCCACAATGTTTGCGGATTAACCGTCAGCTCAGATGAAGAATACTTTGTATTATCCAACTCAGCGGGTAAAATTCGCCAAGTTCATGGGAGTAGCCTGATAGAATATCGGGATTTACGTCAAACATTCCCTCAAATTCAGTGGGATAATCACATGCTCACCGTTAGCGACTCATAAAGAAACATCGTAATGCCTATTAAAAAAAATCAACTAAGCGTTTTACTTGCCACTGTATTAACTTTTGGTATGAGCGGCTGTGGATCAGACACAGATTCAACCATCACTACCTCTCTTTCTGAAGTAGATCTAGCCATTCAGCACAGCATCAACTTCACCGCCATTGATGCCATCGATGATTTCTCCCAAAATATCGAAACTTTATATAATGATGTAGAAGCCTTCTGCACAACAACTAATACCGATACTTTAAGCGCTGCCCAATCATCTTGGACCAATAGCTATATTGCATGGTATAAGGTCTTGCCGTTTCAATTTGGGCCTCTCGCCAATACCGATAACAGCTCGCCCATATTGGATTATATTGATGCATATCGTAATGCCACTGATTCCAATCGCAGCACAAACCTGGCAGCCATCAACCCTCTCATCACAACATTAATGGCCTCCGGTGATGCTATTACGCAAACCAGTTTTAGTAATACTCGTGCAAAAGAAGTGGGGTTAAGCGTTTTAGAAACGGCTTTATTTTCAACCACTTCGAACAGCACTAATCCAGCTGATATTGTTTCGGAATTTAATGCTCAATCTAAAAAATGTAACATCATAGATGCGTTATCTTATGAGTTAACTCGCAGAACCAGCTTTGTACATGCACAATGGAAAAATGATTATCGAGATACGGCTTTAAGCTACCAATACCTGTTCACCAACAATTTACTGGAAAATTATTTTTCAGTAATTGATGTACAGGGTGATGGCACCGGCACACCTGCCAGCGAAGAGCTTGTTGTATCTATGCAAGAATTCTTAGATTTTACAGGCAATGCCAATCTTTTTACTGATTTAACCCGCTATTCAACCACCACCATTTGGATGGCTCTTGAAGAGTCGATTATCACCATAGAAAATATTTTAGATCAAACACCCGAAACTGAACTAACGCTACTGGCCATTATTAATAACAATGGTTATGAGCAAGACGTTGAGACCATAAAGCTAAATATAGCCACCATTAAGCAAGCCATCACTGAACAAAACACAACTGACTTTGTCGCCGCCGTGCAGGCATTGGATGGTAACTTTAAAACATCTGTATTGGACGGCCTAAACATAAATAAAGGCCTAACTTTCGCCGATGGCGATAGCTAAGAATGAAAGACAGATAGCACTTAAAGGTATTCCTTTAGTGCCAGCTCTTTTCTCTTGTCAAAATGGAGTTTGATAAGCAATAGTCTGAATTTTTATAAATTACCATGGCATTTAAATCGTTCAATTTAGATTCCATGGCCATTCAGGCACCCGCCAAACTAAGGCTATTATGACATTAATATAATAGCCTTAATTTAGAATGCCAAATGTCCAAAATCCTTATCTTACAGCTTGCTCTAAGCTGGCCAGCACGCCATATACAAAAACAAACGTTTTGTTCATGATCAGCGTCAAAAAAGCCACCGGATTATGGCTGTTAATCTCCCAGTTACTTTTATGCGGCTGTCAAATAGGAATATTAACGCCGTTAAAGGTTTCGCAATTGGCGGCCAATAAAAACAATACTCTACAAGCTACCTTGTATATCAACATTGATTCTTGTACCGAAAATAGAAACCCAAGCAAGGAAGGCTCACAACTCAAGAAGGCAAAAATAAAGATAAGTGAGATATTCACGGGCGCTCGTTATACACAATGCCTCACAAAATCTTTTAGCAACTTTGCAGCTTTTTCCATACCGGTGGACCTTATTCATGGAAAAATTGAAAACACCGATCAGGTTTCAAGACTAAGCATCAATCACACAGGGAATGGCAATTCGGTATTGATGGTACCCACTGTAATGGCCAAAAAAATAATAGCCTATAAAGATGAAGAACTCAGCATGCTTGATTTAAAAGTAGGTGTGAAAATCATTAATGACACTCTCCTGCCTTTTAAGAAAAATGTCATGAGTGTCTACGTCAATGATCAACCTAACAACTACGCCGGCATCACCATAGCGCCCAATGAAGCGGCCATTATTCAATTGTCAGATGTGGGTGTGGCGGCGTTACTAAAAGGCCAGTATTCCTTTTTAACTATGTAGTTCAAAAAAACGGCCTGCCAAAAAAAACAGGCCGCCTGTTTAAATTTTAGTGAATACTCTTTATTCCAAAGGCGCCTGCCCCCGGGGTTTGAATATCAAAGGCATCACCTACTTCCATTTCCACCTGGGCAAGACCCTCTAAAGATTCCACTTTTCCATCTTTACGAATCACTTTATTAATACCACACTGGCCATTGCCGCCACCCTTAACACCGGCTGTCGGCACAATTCTGTGCCCTGAAATCATGGCAGCAGTCATGGTTTTTAAAAAACGAATTTGACGATGCATGCCGTCCCCGCCTTTAAACTCTCCCACGCCACCACTGTTTTTTCGTACTTCAAATTTTTCTAGTCGTACCGGATAGCGACTTTCTAACACCTCTGGATCGGTTAATCGGCTATTCGTCATGTGAGCGTGCATAGCGCTGGCACCCTCGTGTCCCTCTACCGCACCAATGCCCCCACACAAGGTTTCATAATACTGGTATTCGTCATTACCAAAGGTGAAGTTATTATTGGTGCCTTGCGACCCTGCCATTACCCCTAAGGCTAACAACAAGGTGTCTACCACATACTGAGCGGTTTCCACATTGCCACTCACCACCGCCGCTGGATATTGCGGGCTCAACATACTCCCAACAGGAATTTGAATATCCAAGGCGCGGAATATTCCGGCATTCAAAGGAATATCATGGCTCACTAAACAGCGAAATGCGTACAACACACAGGCTTTAGCCACTGAACTGGGCGCATTAAAATTGCCCTTGTGCATGGGCGAGGTACCGGCGAAATCAACCACCGCACTGCCCTGCTGTGCATTTATTTTAATGTCCACTTCAATGGCACAGCCGTCATCCATTTCATAACGATAATGGCCATCGCTTAACGTCTTAATAACATTGCGCACCGCCAGCTCGGCGTTATCTAAGACAAACCCCATGTAGGCATTCACCACAGGTAATTGATATTGCGCCACCATGCTGAATAACTGTTGTGCTCCTTTTTCACAACTGGCAATTTGAGCTTTTAAATCAGCAATATTCTGATTCACGTTACGGGCTGGGTATTCATGATCAAGCAAACAATCTCTAACTGTATTTTCTAAAAACACGCCATCCCGCATAATTTGTAAGCCATCCATCAAGATGCCTTCTTCTCCAATATGGGTGCTAAAAGGCGGCATAGAACCAGGCGTCACCCCACCAATATCAGCATGGTGACCACGAGCAGCCACAAAGAAACTTAAAACACTTTTCCCCTCAGCCATAACAAACACAGGTTTTACCAAAGTCACATCCGGTAAATGCGTACCGCCGTTATAAGGCGTATTCACCGCGTAGACATCCCCTGTTCCCATCTTGTCGCCATGCTTATTTATCACCGCTAGTACACTTTCACTCATGCTGCCCAAATGCACAGGGATGTGTGGTGCGTTAGCAATGAGTTGAGCCTTGGCATTAAAAACCGCACAAGAGAAATCTAGACGCTCTTTAATATTTACCGACGCGGCAGTGCGCTCCAGCACGTAGCCCATTTGTTCGGCCACATTCATAAAACGATTATTAAAAATTTCTAATAACACTGGGTTGGCAAGTTCGGCAGAGTACTGTTTGTCCACCTTTTGATAATGACTCAATAATAAATCGCCACTCTCGCTTAAACACCCTTGCCAGTTGGCTTCAATTACTATTGTACTGGTGGACTCCAACACTAGGCACGGCCCAGTGATGACCTGCCCGGCTTTTAATTCCGTACGCTGATACACCTTGGCATCAAACCATTTGTCGTCACTGAATAATTTTACCTGCCCGCAGGGGCTAGCATCTTTAGAGTTACTAACAATCTCTGGTTGGCTCATTTCCCCTGCCACTGTGGCTTGAATTTGTAAAGCCTCCACAAACAGAGGCTGTTCACTGATGAAACCAAAAAGTTGTTTATGCTGCTCTTCAAACGCCTTTTGCATACGCTCTAGACTATCAACGTCCACCAATAAATTATTATCACTGCCCAAATATTTAAGATGTAAGCGGGCTTGAAAATCTATGTTCTGCTCTGCATTTTTTTCTAAAAACTGCTGAGCCAGTACCGGCTTTAACGTTTGTGCATGCCGGTTTATTTCAGATAACGTTTCTTCATTTAGGTCTTGTTCAATGGCCATGTCTTGCAATTTAATTTGATCAGCCAAACCAATACCAAACGCCGATAACACGCCAGCAAAAGGATGCAGCATCACTTTTTCTATTCCTAACTGCTCAGCCACTAAACAAGCATGCTGCGCACCTGCGCCCCCAAAACTCACAAGTGTATAATCGGTTAAATCGTAGCCACGCTGAATGGATATACGCTTCACCGCATTGGCCATATTCTCAACAGCCACATTTAAAAAACCCTGGGCAACATTTTCTGCCGCCAGTTCCTCTTCATTACCCTGCTTATTTATGGCCAATGCCATGGCATTAAATTTTTCAGCCACGACTTTTTTATCTAGAGTTTCATTGGCATTTTTTCCAAAAATGGCAGGAAAATAGTCGGCTTGAATTTTACCCAGCATTACATTGCAATCGGTTACCGTGAGCGGGCCACCACGTTTGTAACAAGCAGGGCCAGGGTTAGCCCCAGCACTTTCGGGTCCTACCTGATAACGGCCATCTTGAAATTTAACAATGCTGCCACCACCTGCCGCCACTGTATGAATTTGCATCATGGGCGAACGTAAACGCACACCAGCTACTTGGGTTTCAAACTGACGCTCATACTCACCCGCATAATGGCTTACATCGGTGCTGGTGCCTCCCATGTCAAAGCCCACTAATTTTTCGTAACTCTCATCACTATACGCAGCCGCCTGTTGCGCAGTTTTAACCATGCCCACCACACCACCAGCAGGACCAGACAAAATAGCATCCTTACCCTGAAAACTTTTCGCTAAACTCAAACCGCCATTGCTTTGCATGAAATATAAAGGCACATCTTCGCCTTTTTCATGTTCAGAACTGTTTACCTGATTTAACTGCCCAGATACCTGCTCAACGTATTTGCGTAGTACCGGGCTTAAATAGGCATCGACTACTGTGGTATCACCGCGACTGACTATCTTTTGTAAAGGGCTTACTTCATGACTAACCGATACCTGAGTAAAGCCCATCTCTTTGGCCAGACGGGCTACCTGTTTTTCATGCTCTTGAAAGCGATAGCCATGCATCAATACAATCGCCACACAGGTATAGCCTTTTACGAATAGTGACTGCAGGTCAAGTTTGAGTTTTACCAGATTAATAGGGGTTACCACTGCGCCATCGGCAGCAATGCGCTCCTCCACCTCCACCACATCCTTGAACAGCAATTCAGGGCGTTCTACTTTTAAAGCAAAGATATCTGGGCGCGTTTGGTAGCCGATATATAGGGCATCTTTAAGACCTTGCGTAATGAGCAACGCCGTTTTTTCACCCTTGCGTTCAAGCAAAGCGTTAGTGGCTACTGTGGTGCCCATTTTCACCACATCGATCAACTCTGGGTTTATGGCCTCATGTTTTTGTAATCCCAAGAAATGACGAATACCGGCAATGGCCGCATCCACATATTGTTCTGGGTTTTCAGACAGCAACTTATGAGTTAACAATTGGCCAGTGGGAGATTTAGCCACTATGTCGGTAAAGGTGCCGCCGCGGTCTACCCAAAATTGCCATTGTTTTGCTGTCATATTCTTTCCTTACTCTGCTCCACATTGAAGCCTTTCACCGGCCGCACAGGGCCTGAATATCTCAATTTGGCCGCATTCTAACCGGAAAAAAGCCGCGGCGCGCCAGTTGCTTGTAATAATGCATTAGTTAGGTATTATGCTTGGCTTCATTTTTGGCAGCAAATGGCGAATCTACCCACAGTTAGATGGGGAGAGATAAGTCGAATTCGCTGCCATTTTGCATTTTTAGGCTTGCGTGAGGAACCACGATGCAACCTATCATGAACACCTATGGCCGTTTACCCGTTACCTTTACCAAAGGTGAAGGCGTGTATGTTACAGACGAAAACGGCAAATCTTATCTTGATGCATTAAGCGGCATTGCCGTGTGCGGCTTAGGGCATGGACATCCTGCCGTTACCCGCGCAATAACAGAACAAGCCGGTAATCTGGTCCATACCTCCAACCTATACGGTATTGGCCAGCAGCAATCTTTGGCTGAAAAATTAACTGCCATTAGCGGTATGGATAACGTATTTTTTGGTAATTCAGGGGCGGAAGCCAATGAAGCAGCCATTAAAATTGCCCGTAAATACGGCAATGACAAAGGCATTACCCTGCCTACTATTTTAGTAATGGAAGGTGCCTTTCACGGCCGTACTCTTGCTACGTTAACGGCCACGGCTAATCCAGCCGCTCATGCTGGCTTTACACCTTTGGTTAATGGTTTTGAGCGTGTGCCCTACAACGATTTAAAAGCAGCGCAAGATGCGGTTAAAAACAATTCAAATATTGTGGCCATTTTAATTGAGCCTGTTCAAGGTGAAGGCGGCGTTACTGCTGCTACCGAAGACTACATGCTGGGCTTACGTGAATTATGCGATCAACAAGATTTATTGTTGATGCTAGATGAAATTCAAACGGGCAACGGTCGTACCGGCAAATACTTTGCATTCCAACATTTTAATTGGACACCTGACGTACTCACCACCGCCAAAGGCTTAGGCAATGGCGTGCCCATTGGTGCCTGCTTAGCGAAAGGCCGTGCCGCTACTGTATTGCAACCGGGTAATCATGGCTCCACTTACGGTGGTAACCCATTGGTATGTGCAGCAGCCAATGCGGTAATGGATACCATAAAAAATGAAAACCTTTGCCAGCGTGTCACCGAACTAGGTGAGCGTATTGTTAGCGGCATTGATAAAGAATTAAAAGACACTGGATTAGTCACTGAATATCGTGGCAAAGGCTTAATGATTGGCGTGGTATTAAACACCACAGATAACGCTGCCAGCATTATGAAATCCTCTTTAGAGGCTGGGCTTTTACTAAATGTCACAGCCGGCAATGTGGTGAGGCTATTGCCACCATTTGTATTAACTAACGACGAAGCCGATTTGATAGCCGCAAAAGTATGCGAGCAAATCAAACTGTATTTCGCTCAAAAGAAATAAAGAAGGCGCCGTTATGTCAACTCGTCACTTTTTAACCTTATTAGATTTTACACCGTCTGAATTGGCCATGTTAATCAACCGAGCCATTGAGTTGAAATCCATGCAACAGCAAGGGCTGGTTTATGAGCCTTTAAAAAATAAAGTACTGGGCATGATTTTCGAAAAATCATCTACCCGCACTCGTGTAAGCTTTGAAGCAGGTATTGCTCAATTGGGCGGCACTGGCATTTTCTTAAGTTCGCGCGATACTCAGCTAGGTCGTGGTGAGCCCATCGAAGACAGCGCAAAAGTGCTGTCACGTATGTGCGACATCATCATGATTCGTACCTTTGGCCATGAAATAGTCGAAAAATTTGCCGCCAACTCTCGTGTGCCTGTCATTAACGCGTTAACCGACGAGTATCATCCTTGTCAGTTATTGGCCGACATGCAAACCTTCCAAGAGCACCGCGGCAGCATTCAAGGTAAAACAGTGGTTTGGGTGGGTGATGGCAATAACATGTGTCACAGCTACATCAATGCCGCACGCCAGTTTGATTTTAACCTGGTAGTGAATTGCCCTGAAGGTTTTGACCCTATGCCTGAATTGGTAGAAGCCAATAAAGACCGCGTTAAAATTATTCGCGATCCTAAAGAAGCAGCCACCGGTGCACACATGTTAGTGACCGACGTATGGGCTTCTATGGGCCAAGAGGAAGAACAAAAAGCACGTGAGAAGGTGTTTAAAGAATATCAGGTAAGCCCTGCACTAATGGACCTTGCCCATGAAGATGCCATCTTCATGCATTGTCTACCGGCTCACCGTGGTGAAGAAATTAGCCATGACATGATGGATGATCCACGCGCTGTAGTATGGGATGAAGCCGAGAATCGTCTTCACGCTCAAAAAGCGTTAATGGAATATCTTTTGTGCAACGAAGAAGCCTAAATTAGCATTTTATTCGCCTCATCTAACCTTGATCAACTAGAGAGGATGAAGCGGCTAACATGAAAAGCAGGCCTACACGCTCAAAAAGCGTTAATGGAATATCTGCTTTGCAACGAAGAAGCTTGATTTAGTTTTCTTGGTTTTACCAAACATAAAAAAAGACCCTATTGGGTCTTTTTTTATGTTCGAAAATTTCTTACTCTTTAAATTTTCAATCTAATTCACGTCTCTTGGCGACACGTCTCTCATAGCGTTCACATGATAAATCTCTCTTGCCCAAAATCGAGTCGCGCCCGCTACCGCCACTGGCATCACAAAAATATTCACTACCGGCACCATCATTAACAACGCCACACAGCCGCCAAAACTAAGCGTTTGAAACATGGGCTTTTTGGCGTCCACTCTTAAGTCTTTAAACGATTGCTGATGATTGTCAGCGGCATAATCCAAATACTGAATAGCCAAACACCAAGCTCCCCACACAAATGCAATCACCGGCACCAGAAGATTAACCAGGGGAATCCAAGACAACACCACTAGGCCAATGGTCACCCATAAACCGTACCAGATAAAATACCCTAATTTTTGAAACTCGCGCACAAGTGTACGGCTAATCACACTGGATAAACTTTCACCTTCAGGCAGGACTATGCCCTCTTCACGCTGAATTTTCTCTGCCAGCAAACCATTAAAGGGAGCCGCAAATATATTGGTAATAAAACTAAAACTTAAGCCATAAATAATTAAGAAAATGGAAACCATAATCGGCCACATAATCCAGCTAACAAAGTCCATCCAACTAGGTAGCCAGTCCAATGCCCAGCCTATGGTGTCGGAAAATATTCCCCACATAAATGTGGTAATAATGCCAAACAAAATCATGTTGGCCACAATAGGAATAAGAATAAAGCGCCTGTAGCCAGGATTACTTAATACCCCAATACCTTGTAACAAATATTTCATAACGTTAAATCCTTCTACTTATTATTTTGCGGGTCAACACTTTTTTAGCGCTGCCATTTATAGTTCTTGGAGTTTTAGGGCAGACCCTAACTGACGAAAATATTGGCTAAATGCTTCATTAATTTTTAAGCGATGCTGTCCTTGCGGATAAAGCCCCATTTTAGCTTCCTGAGATTGCAACGTGCCGGTCACTAAGAAATTATTTTTAATGGAAGCATCCTGAATGTAGCCTTCAAAGGCGCGGGCACATAGCTCTTCTGGTTGGCTAAAATAATCACTGGCCATTTTTTTATCCATCTCTAACGATCGTTTAAAATAATCACTGCCTTTTGTAAGGCTTTCATTGAGTAAAATCGTTTGATAACAATGCTCCAACTTCCGATTGAGTCCATGTTCTACAACACTCTTATCATTAATCCAGGCACGAGAGGCAAAGGCATTTTCATTGCCCTCTTCAAATAATTTTGCACTTATATAATGATCAAACGCATGAAACCATTCATGGGCAATGCTGCCGGGGCCTGCGTTTTTTGCCAAGGCAAAGCTGCGTGTGGCCGATTCATAATGGGCACTCACCCCAGGTTGGCCACCACAGCCATATTGTAAAGCCAAGCTTCCTCGCAAAGAGATTAAAGATTCAGTGCCCCCTAATATCGTCATTAAATCCAGCAGAGCATCATAAAATAAAGGAGCGGCCTTTTGCTTTTCGGCATCACTCACCCATTGACCAATTTGAATACTACGAAAGTCAAACCGCTTGCGGATTGTTAAAAAGCTCACCTCACCTGCATGTTGCATATCGTTTTTATGAGCAGGCCCACGGCGATAAAATTCACGATTTTGCATAAAGAGAAGAAACTGGCCTTATAAAATGAAACTGCCTAATCATACTAAAAACACCGTTAACTTAATAATGCCCTTTCACTCGTGCCACTAAAAAGTCCACTGCCGCTTTCACCTTAGGCACATGGTAGCGCTGTTTTTGATACAAGAGAAAAATGCCAAAATCTGGGTTTTGAGTGGTGCTCACCACAGGGTCTATCTTTAACTCGATCAATTCATCCCGCTCCAAGTAACCCTTTAATACCCAGCGAGGCAACATCACAATGCCCTGCCCCTTTATCGCTTTATCAATCAGCCAAAGACCACCATTACTGGTGGCAGCCATGGGGGGCGAAACATCTTGCCACTGGCTTTCTAATTCACAAATCCAAGGTGTGGGGCCATTGGGGGCACGGTAATACAAGCCCTTATGATCTTTTAGATCTAGTGGGTGTTTGGGGGTACCAAACTGTTTTAAATAGTCTTTTGATGCTGCCGGAATAAACTGGTTTTCCATCAGTTTAATCGCCACCACTCGCTCGTTAGGGGCATACCCGCCACGAAAAGCGATGTCCACTTCATCACGACCAATGGCCGATAGCTCATCACTTAGGTGAACGTCTAGCACTACCTCAGGGTATAGCTCGCTAAATTCATCTAGCAAGTGCAGTAATATGCGCTCACCAAAGCCTGTCATGGCGCTAATGCTTAGCTTACCCATAGGCTGAGTTTGATAAGAACGCACTGCTTCATTACTTTGCTCTAACTGAGCCAGCACATCACATACCTGCTGGTAATATTCTTGGCCAATCTCGGTAAGCTTCACCACACGTGTAGAGCGTTTTAATAGCGTAGCCCCTAGGCTATTTTCTAAATCGGCCACCCTTCTTGATAAGGACGAAGCCGGCACATTAAAAAAACGCGCTGCCTTAGTGAAGTTGCCAAATTCCACCACCTTCACAAAATATTTTAACGCTTTAAATTGATCCACTGTTTATCCCTTTTACGCTGATGGCCCTTTAAGGATCAACCCGTCCGTTCTGAACACTAAGCCGTCTATTAATGCTTTTAAAGCAATAAAGATACGCAATTTACCCTCTATTCATACATAAAAATAGATGGCATTCTTCAAACCAGTTAAACAAACACCGAATTAACCCAGCAGCTGAACAGACAATCGGAAGCCAAACATGACAACTTTTACCGCGATCAACCTTGTTAAACGCCCTACTGGCGGCCCTATCACCAAAGAGTTATTTGAAATTGTAGAAAAAGAAATGCCTAAAGCCGGCCCTGGTCAGTTTTTGGTTAAGCAAAACCACATGTCACTAGACCCTGCCATGTTTGGTTGGATGAGCCCTGACACCAACAGCTACATTCCACCGGTTGAATTGGGCACAGTTATGCGCAGCTCAGGCATTGGTGAAATTGTAGAAAGTAACCACCCTGACTTTAAAGCGGGCGACCGTGTTATGGGCATGATGGGATGGCAGGAATATTTTGTATCTGATGGTCAAGGCATAAACAAAGTGGCTGCGCCATTACCAGACGAAGCCGTTTTGTCTATTTTTGCACTGCCTGGTATCACCGCTTCTCAAGGTTACTTTAACGTGGGCAAGCCCAAAAAAGGCGAAACTATTATTGTCACGGGTGCTGCGGGTTCTGTCGGTTCTATTGTGGGCCAGCTAGCCAAAGCCGATGGCCTTCGTGTAATTGGTGTTGTAGGTAACGATGAAAAAGCCGATTGGATTGTGAACACTCTGGGCTTTGATGTCGCTATTAACTACAAATCAGATGATCTAGATGCGCAACTTGCGGCTGCTGCCCCTGATGGCATTGATATGTTTTTTGAAAACACCGCCGGCCCCATTCAATCATTAATTGTTGATCGTATGAATGCTCACGGCCGCGTGATGGTATGTGGCCTAATCGCCGATTATTCAAAAGAAGTACCTTCACCAGGCCCAAGCTGGGTGAGCGTTCTTAAGCGTCGTTTAACTATTCAGGGTTTCACTATGCCAGATCACTACGGCCAAGTACCTGAACTGATTGGCAAGTTAACCCCTTATGTGATGGCCGGTAAGGTTAAGCACCGTTCGCACATCTTAGACGGATTAGAATCGGCTATTGACGGTTTGAATTTGTTTTTCACAGGTGAGAATAAGGGTAAGTTGATTGTTAAGCTTTAACGGTTAAACCTATTAGCCACCAAAAACTTAAAATAAAAAAGGCCGTCACTGTAAAGTGATGGCCTTTTTTGGGTTTTAATTGAATGTATGATCCCAATTACAAGTGCAATTATGCTTCACTGTATTGCTGTGAACATTTACATTTCATACGCTATTCATGAAAGCAACATTGTTTTTTAGTGATTTTTGGCGTCGCTATCTAAACCAAATAACAGACGATCGTGATAAGCATGCTCGCTATCGCTAAGCGTATAAAAATACTAACAAATATAATTCAAAATTTCCTACGGGAAGAATTTAGAACTATAAGTACTGAGTCAGCCAAGGAGATTACCAAGGAATTAAGCTCTTTTAGCTTATTAATTGTGTCTTTCCGATTAGTAAGGGACTTAAAGGACTCATTAAATTTTTCAGTATTATTGTGAGGTTTCTTTAGGCTTTCAATAAAGTCAGGTGCAGTCCTCTCCTCCATCTTCATTTTAACAATATCTAGCGGAACCATAATGTGTAAAGTAACACTCTCTTCAATAATGAGATATTGACTCGCAGCATCTTTAAGAGATTCTATATGCTGTACATTCGAAACTTTATTACCAAAAGAGGATATTGTACGCATGTCTTTTGCTATAGATGCAACCAACTCTCTAAACTCACGAATTGAATCATTAAGTTGTGCGTCATCTAGCCTTTGACTACCGCTCTGGAACTTCTTGAGCCTACCAAAAACCTCTGTCATTTTGGTTGACAGTTCTGCCAAAGTTAAGGGAGGGGTATTGTTTAAGATCCAATTTAGCGCATCCATGTCCATTCGATGAAAATATTGTTTTTTAAAATCATTTCTGACGATAAAAGCAACAATTAGTAAACCAACAGTTCCAAATCCAGCAAAAAAAGCCCAAATATCAAATTGCTTAACATCTACTCCTTGCCCCATAACAAAGCCCGCAAACAAAAAGGAAATTGCTATTAAAATATATTCAATTCTGTCTAGGATTAAAAACTTGAATGACTGTTTAATAAACCCCAACTCTTTCTCCAAGTCGTATTTAGCTTTAAATAGGCGCCTATTTTTACATAGTTTTTAAATTTCTACCTTATTTCTTTAATTGTTTCGCCTTACCTGTGACTTTAAGACTAGGAAAATTTGATTGAAGGCTCAACCTGTAACACAACCCCAAAGAGCCAACGCAAATGTGTTGGCTCTTTCTCATCATTGATTTTAAATTCATGTATTAAAGAGAGGGCGATAACCTAAACACATAAATATTTCATCAAGTTTAAAAACTATTTCTTTTCCCAAACAAACGCTTTAAACGGCGCATCAACCGGCGTCTTAGCAATGTGATTCACATAGTTACTCATGACTTTCTGCGATAAAATCAACAACACTTCTAGTACATTTTTCTGCTCGTAACCAGCAGCAAAAAATGCATTTAAAACATCGTCCCCTACCACACCACGTTCACGCACAATGGCTAACGTTACGGTGCGCAGCGCTTCAAGTTTAGTCGGCAGCGGGGTTTCGTTGCGCAAAGCATCGGTGATTTCACTGTTTACTTTCATTGAGTGAGCAATGCCTGTGTGGGCTGGCACACAATAATGACAAGCATGCTCAACATTAATGGTTTGCCAAACAACGGTGAGCTCTTCGGCATCAAATGAAGTTTGCTGAGCCAGATTATGTAGAGTTTGGTAGCCCTCTAAAAATGGAGGCGCTTCAGCCATTACCGCATGTAGATTAGGGATCATGCCAAAACTCTTAATGGAGTTTTCTAGCAATGGCTTAGCCGCTTCCGGCGCTGATTCTTGAGTGTGCAGGGTAAATTCGGTCATGGTGATCATCTCTTAATTAATTTATTCATACAGGTCGTTAAGTTCTAAACCTGAACAAGTGTTCAAGCGGTACTCTAGATGGATTTGAACAGCTGTTCAAGCTATAATTGAACAATTGTTCAAACTAGAAGGTGTCTTCCATGAAATACGACCGTGTCCAGGCCATAGAAAAGGCAACGGGTTTATTCTGGAAACTGGGATTCCAGGGCACCAAGATGCGTGATTTGCAGGAGCATCTGGATATGCGCCCAGGCAGTATTTACGCGGGCTTTGGCAGTAAAGAGCTGCTCTTTAAAGAGGCACTAAATCATTATACCGAGCAAAGTATTCAGCAAATTCGCCTGTGTGCCAGCCAACATGACAATGCCCTCATCGCTTTATATGAGTTTGTAAAAGCCATCGTCATCGTGACCGGCGACACTCAAAAACCCACAAACTGTTTTCTGGCTAAAACCGTGGCCGAGCTAGACAATAACAATGCAGAGATCAGTTTATGGGCACAATCGGGGCTGAATAAAGTAGAAGAAGAGTTCGCTGCTGTTTTTACAAAGGCTCAAGCTCAAGGGTTCCTTGATCAAAAAGCCGACTGTTTGCGCTTAGCCAAATGGCTACAGGTACAAATTATGGGGTTAAGAACTTACGGCCAATTACAGGTTTCAAAAGAAGACATGACAGACATGCTAGACCATATGTTTTCAAGCTTGCCTAAAGCCGCTTGAATCTAGCGACTTTACAGAGTGCGTCTCGCGCACCACACCACCCATGGACACGGCTATTAAGCCAGGTAAACAGGATCACAGCGTTATGATAAACACCAAAGCCTTACTGGCCGTTTCATTTTTATTATTTTCACATGTATCAACCGCTTCAAGCTTAAATGACTTCACTCCCATTAAAATTAAAGAGAATTTAAATGGCTTACACTTAGTCATTGAATCGAAAATGGTCGATAAAATTGGCGTGGTTAAAATCACCAATAAAGAAGCCATTCCGGTAAGTTGCAAAGTAACGTTTAAAGATGGCCCATCACCTGCCAGCGTTCGCAGAACCAGCCTGGTGGCTGGCGGCAGTAAACTGCTATCTAAAGCATTTGGCCGCAGCCTCAATGGCCTACGATTAAAAGTGGATTGCCAGAAAAAAACCGTAGAAGCCTAGTATCAACTAGGCAACAATCCCTTTAAACTTCCTGCTACAAAATAATTGACCACCAAAACCTGTGCCGCAATACTAATCGGAGCCAATCATGCCTCATAACCTGCTTAAGTCTCTTGAATACGTAGATGGCGAATGGGAAACAGAAGTTACCTTTCCAAACTTGGGTAAAGACATACTGTTAGTCGTGGATGCCAACGAACTGGATGGCCCATCAGTTGATCAAAAAGAAAAGCTAAATTGGCTTTATGAAAACATCAGCACGCTCATTCATGACATTGAAAATGCGCTCTACCAGTATTACCAAGAGCAACTAGAGAACTACCATACAAAGCTGGGAGAAAAAGCCCAGGAGCTGATGCCAACTATCAGCAGCGCCGCAGAAGTATGGAACCATGTATTTGAGCCGGGTATTTACATTGCCCCCGATGAAGACAATGAAATACATTTAGAATATGAATGCAGCTTTGATGAAGAAAATGGTCTTCGCGTTATCATCCAAGATGGAAAAATTTCAAAGGTAAGCCTTTAGATTAAAACACTCGGGCCGCAAACTTCTTTAAATTTTCGGCCCGACTATTTTATGAAAAATCAGTTATTGGTTTACTTTACCCGTCAAACTTAAATCCCCTGATGCCACATCCATAACATTTACTACACACAATAAAGGCGCATGTACGCTTTGATTAATGCGTAATCCTGCAGTTACCCCATCAAAACGAGCTTGTTCCACTACACTAATATCATCAAACGGTACTCTCACCTCTGTTACACCTTTTTTAAACACAGGGTCCCAGCCAGGGCTATCTATTAAGATAGGAAGGCCCGGCCAAGTTTTTGGCAATCTTGGCTGCGCCCCCTTAGGAATATCCACTACCCCTAAAGCACCGTCACCGCATTCACTGTTTGGCTGTAACACCACCCAATGACTGTGCCACAAATTTCCATCATTACCGGTATCGCCATCCTGATTTTCATCAAACAACGGCGTGTCATCAAAGTCAGGGTGCGCTGTCACCGCCAACGCTAAAATACCAGCTCCCTGTTCAAAACCCACGTCATAACTGTCTAGAGTAGTAGGCCATACATAGGAGAACACATCACTGCCCGCCAACTTGCCTATGGCAGTGGGCTGACTATTGCCTGCTTTACCCGATACAGCCATATGAAACGTCGCTACATTACCTTGTGTGGTGATTTTAGCGTGCACAATATCAAATGGGGCCATTACTTTTTTGCTGTGAGGTGCCTGAATTCCACCGGCATGATCAACGGACTCTTTATGGTCGTGGGCAAAACCCATTAACGGCAAGCTCACCAATAATACACCGGTTAAAACCGATTTAGATGTCACTAAACGGACGGTTCTATTTATCATCATCATGCTCCTTTCACATCTTGTAAGCTGGCACCAAAGTTAATATGAAACACCTGGCCTTCCACCACTAATGCTGGCACCGAGTGAACACCTTGCTGTTCAGCTTGATCAATAAGACCCTTACTCGTTCCTAGGTGAACCACATCCACCTGCACGATCTTCTTATCCAGCATTTTCAGAATTTGCTGCTCCGCACTGATACACACAGGGCAACCTGCATGATAAAAAATAGCCTTATTCATATATCCTCCTAAACCTACATATAGTATCGAATCGATACCTTTATAGATTACCCGAGAAAAAGTAGCCTTGTCAATATAGTATTTAGTCGATACTATAAAACCATGAAATCAAACTCAATTTACAATTATGTTGAACGCCTCGGCGGACTGCTTCGGGCTGACGCCCGTCAAGCTGGTTTAAAGCCCGGTTTACAACCTGTTCAGCTGGAAGCGTTACATTACCTAGCCATTTGCAATCAGTTTTCAGATACTCCAATGGCCGTCACTGAGTACCTAGGCCAAACCAAGGGCACTGTCTCACAAACTCTTAAAGTACTAGAGAAAAAAGAACTGCTTAAAAAAGTGGCCGACAAAAAGGACAAACGGGTTTCTCATTTGCGCCTAACGCCAAAAGGCCAAGCGTTATTGGCTTCGTTAGTGCCCACCCAAACCTTTGTGAATAGCTGTGATAAACTAAACAAAAAGCAACGACAGCAGATTGAAGAGGCCCTTAATTTATTATTAAGCAGCCTATTAAAAACGAACCAATTGAAGTCTTTTGGCGTCTGTCATAGTTGTCACTACAACACAAAAGAAAAAGACGGAGGGTATTTCTGCAACCTAGTTAACTTGCCTTTAACCCCTAGCGACGTGCAATTAATCTGCCGCGAACATGAAGCCCAATAACGGCCAACTAATTTTGCAGTCCAGTCTTTCAACACCGAGGAATGCATAAAATGCAAAGACAATATTTCATCACTATGACCGCTCTTCTGGTTCATCAAATTGATGCTGCCTTTTGGCATGAGTGGGATATGTTTTTGTTACCAGGGGGCATCCAAGGTTTTCTGCTGTTTAATATTCTCATCATTCCCCTTGTATTGTTTGGCCACCAACAGGTGATTTTGAACACGCCCAAGGCCGCTCTTTACGCTTACCTATGTGCAGGCTTAGGCATCATCACCTTTGTCATTCATCTAGGGTTTTATCTGTTTGGTTTTGATGAATTCATGTTGCCGCTATCTTGGGCTGTACTGATCACCTGCTTAATTTCTGGCAGTTGGCTAATGCTGAACACATGGCAATTCACAATAAATAGATCGCCTTCTGTTAACAATTCAGCATCCTAAAAAAGGAGCCCTGTGATGCAAGTTATTTCAATTAACACCTCGGTTTTAAAAGAAGCAAACCACCAAGGTGAAACCATTCTCACCGGTATTTTCAAGAAGCCCACATCTAAGCCCGTTATGGTTAATAAGCTGAATTTGGAGAATGATAAACAAGGTGATTTAGAGAACCACGGCGGCGAACACAAGGCCGTGTACGCGTTTTCACAACACCACTACCCTTACTGGCGTAATACACTAAACCAACAAGAATTAAGCGCTGGTGCTTTTGGCGAAAACTTAACGGTTAAACACTTAAACGAAGCCAATATTCAACTTGGCGATCAATACCAAATTGGCCAATGTATATTAGAAGTGAGCCAACCTAGAGTGCCCTGTTTTAAACTTGGCTTAGCACTAAACAATAAGCAGGCACCCAAACTGTTTACCCAGCACTGTCACACCGGGGTGTATTTTAGAGTGGTAAAAGAAGGCTTCATTCAAACTGGCGATACGCTAGAGCTAATCAAACGAGTGCCCAACTCTGTGAGCGTGCACGAGTTATTCCGAGCCAAATTTGATAAAACCTTTGATGGCGCTCAAGACATCATTGCCAAAGCCTACCCATTAGACTGCATATCACCGGAATGGCGAGCAAAAGTAGATAAACTGCATGCAAGAATGCTGGTTAATTAACCTAATCAACAAGTCGAAATACTTAATAAAAATAACGACAACTTTGGCACGAACCCAAAAAATAGGATAAGACAGTGGAACACCCAGTGAATTGGATGGATTTTATTTTAATGGCCATGGATAAACTCATTTGGCCAGCCACGCTCATTTGCATATTACTCATTTTGCGCGAACCCTTGCGCCTGTTGCTGCCTTTTGCACAAAGCATTAAATTTAAAGAGTTCGAAGTGAATTTCTCTCAAGAATTAGATAATGCCAGCGCTCAAGCCAGTGACGCTTTACCACAATACAATCCGCCAGCACTCTTTAATAAGGTTGACCGTTTAAAGCAAAATGCCGACTTTTTGCCTAACCAGAGTATTTTGCAAGCGTGGAAATCAGTTGAAGCCAGTGCTGAAGCTTTATTAATGAAGCACCAGCCACACTTGAGTATTCCTGAAAATCAGCGATATAAATTTATGGGCGAACATTTATTACAACTGCAGCTCATCACTCAAAAACAAAGCAACCTATTTCACGAATTAAGACAACTTAGAAATAAAGTAGCCCATGCTAAAAATTACTCTGTAAATTCTGAATTAGCCGTGCAGTACATAGAATTGTGCCTAGCGTTGGTGGAGTATTTAAATCAATCCAATTTACACAGTCCACCAAAACCTTCAGCTCTGGCCAGCTGAGCTGCCTAATCATTGCCCTATATAGGTATTAACCCTAACAAAAGGTTAATACCTCACCTAATCATCTCAAAAAACTTCGCCATATAAAGCGCCTTGAACTACCTTTAAAGACGACAGACTTAGGGAACCCCCTAAACTCGTTCCCCTGCTTGAAACAGTCCGTGTGAGTAGCCTAAGCAAACACTGACACAGGTAATGCTCTATTAAATAATATACAAAACTAGTTAATTTTAGCAAAGGCCAAATATGAACCTTCATATCAAGAAACTATTAGTGATCTCTATACTCTCTTTTATGGCCAGCTCAGCCTTTGCTGAATGCATAGGTGTGATAACAGCCGGTGGCGGCAAGGGTTTCTGGGGCGACATAAGTAATGGCGCCAAGCAAGCAGGTAAAGAACTAGGCATTACCATTTATGCCAGAGGCGCATCCGATGAAGCCAATAAAAAGGGCCAGCAACAAGCTATTAACAGCATTATGGAAAACGGCTGCGGTGGTTTGGTATTAGCCCCCAATGCCAAAGACAGAAATAAAGATGTGGCAAAATTAAAACAAAAAGGCATTCCCACCGTTTACATAGACCGAGATTTAGGAGGCGACAGAGTTAGCGTCATAAAAACCAATAACTTTGCCGCAGGAGAAATGGCGGGCAAAGAAATGGTGAAAGCACTCAAAGGAAAAGGACGCGTTGCATTATTACGCTTAAGCAAAGACGTGGTTTCCACCACCGCTCGAGAAAATGGGTTTATGAAAGCAGCGATTGCAGGCGGCCTTGAAATCGCGGTAGACAAATTCCTAGGAACCACTATCGGTAATGCCAGAAGCCACGCCGAAAAAGCACTTACCAATACCAGCGGCATTCAAGGAATATTCACCCCCAATGAATCCACCAGCACCGGGGTACTGCTCACACTTGAAAAACTGAATAAACAAGGAAGCCTAGTACACATTGGTTTTGATTCGAGCCCGGTCATGATCGACTCACTCAATAATCATCATATTTACGGGTTCGTAGTGCAACGCCCCTTTAAAATGGGGTATGACGGTGTCCATACCGTTTATAAAGCTATGAAAGGCACTTCCATAAAAGAGGACATTGATACCGGTGTGGTCTTTGTAAACCGAACCAATATCAAACAAGTAAAGATAAAGGAAATGCTGGGGATTTAAGTTTCATTCAAGATAAAAATAACAGCCTGGTTTATATACTGGCCACTACCCGAATCATGGCTGCGGTTAACGTAGCCACATCCTCATCGCTCATAATATAGGGCGGCAATACATACACCAGCTTCCCAAATGGGCGCACCCAAATGCCCTCTTCTACAAATCTAGGCTGCATGCTCACCATATCAATGGGTTGTTTTAATTCAATGACACCAATGGCACCCAATACCCTTACTGCTTCCACTTGCGGTAATTCTTTCGCTGGCAGTAACCCCTTCAACAATTGCTCATGCAAGTTGCTCACCTGCTGCTGCCAATTACCTTCTAGTAACAGCTCCAAGCTGGCATTGGCCACCGAGCACGCCAATGGATTTGCCATAAAGGTAGGGCCATGCATAAACACACCGGCTTCTCCTTCGCAAATACCGTTGGCTACTTTATCGCTGGTTAGGGTGGCGGCCATGCTCAGGTAACCTGCGGTTAGCGCCTTACCTAAACACAAAATATCCGGCACGATATCGGCGTGTTCACAGGCGAACATTTTCCCGGTACGGCCAAAGCCGGTGGCAATTTCATCTAGAATGAGCAATACATTAAATTCATCACACAATTCACGCACACGCTTCAAATATACTGGGCTATAAAAACGCATGCCGCCCGTGCCTTGCACGATAGGCTCTAAGATCATGGCGGCAATATTGTGATGGTTTGCTTTTAATGTGGCTTTTAATTCCGTTACATCGTCTTCATTAAAGGCTTCGTTAAATTTTGTTTGAGGAGCGGGTACAAAAAAGTGTTTCGCTAACACGCCTTCAAACATATGGTGCATGCCCGTCACCGGATCACTCACGGCCATAGTGGCAAAGGTATCGCCGTGGTAGCCATTTTTAACGGTAATGAGTTTATTTTTTTCACTCAGCCCTTGGCTAATGCAATATTGAAACGCCATCTTAATGGCCACTTCCACCGCCACTGAGCCGCTGTCGCTAATAAAAACTTTATTCAAGCCAACAGGGGTAATGTCTACCAAGGATTTGCACAGCTTAACGGCTGGCGCATGTGTTAAGCCGCCAAACATCACATGAGACATTTCATCAATTTGCGATTTTGCCGCTTGGTTTAATTTAGGGTGATTATACCCGTGCAACATGGACCACCACGATGCCATGCCATCAATGACCACTCGACCATCTTCAAGGGTTAAACGAACGCCCTTAGCACTGGCCACGGGAAACGGCGTAAGAGGTGAATTAAACGAAGAATACGGGTGCCATACATGTTGCTTGTCTAGGGCGATAATCTCTTCACTGCTTAATTTATTGCTTACTGTATCGGTTAAAGAGTGGGCCATGAAATTGCCTGCTATTATTTTTGAATGCGCACATTCTACCTTTATTGTGCTTTGTGACAATCATGGCCATAAAAGATAACCGCCGACGCTTGATTGTTCTTTATCATAAAAATAGGCATGCTAGCGCCCATTATGTTTTGCCCAATTTGACGGAATTCCTATGCCTCCTTCCAAGCAAGCCACAACACTTCCCAGCACCATGGACGCAGTGGTATTTGATAAAAGCCAAGACATTAACGAGTCAGGTGCACTGTATGATTGCCAACTGCCCACACCACAAGCAAAGGGCTATGACTTATTAGTAGAAGTAAAAGCCATTAGCGTGAACCCTGTAGATGCCAAGGTACGCCTACGTGCCCTACCAGAAAAAGGCGAGCCCAAGGTATTAGGCTGGGATGCTTGTGGGGTTGTGGTCGCCAAGGGCGAAAACACCACGCTCTTTAACGTAGGCGATGAGGTTTTTTACGCAGGCGACGTCACTCGTCCCGGCAGCTACAGCCAATACCAATTAATTGATGAGCGTATTACCGGCCATAAACCCAAAAACCTAAGCCCTACCCAAGCAGCGGCGGTGCCATTAACCAGCATCACCGCATGGGAAATGCTGTTTGAGCGTTTACAAATAAACCAAGTAAACCCGCACCAAAAAACCCCTAATGTATTGCTCATTACCGGTGCTGCTGGGGGCGTGGGCAGCATGATGATTCAATTAGCCAAGAGCCTAACCAATGCAGTGGTCATTGCCACCGCGAGCCGCGAAGACAGCCAACAATGGGTGAAAGAACTGGGTAGCGATCACGTTATTAACCACCACAACGGCATACAACAAGAACTTAACAAACTGGGTATTACCCAAGTCACCCATATTGCTAGCCTTACCCATACTCACCTGCACTTTAGTGACTACATTGAGATCATTAAGCCTCAAGGTAAGATTTGCCTAATAGATGACCCTAGCGAGCCTCTGGACTTCATGGCGCTTAAGGCCAAGAGTATTTCACTTATTTGGGAGCTAATGTTCACACGCAGCCGTTTTGGCTGTGAAGACATGATTGAGCAGCATCATATTTTGCAAAAAGTCAGTGAAATGCTCGATGCCGGCACTCTTAAAACAACCCTTAAAAAAGAGCTAGGCGACATTAACAGCAGCAATCTAATAAAGGCCCACCAGTTAGTGGAAGGCGGGGCTATGATTGGCAAAATCGCCTTAGGCAGACCCTAAAACGACTCATCAATAATGAGAGAGCCACCACATAGATAGCCATGTGGCGGCTGACCGTCTTTTTTTTGTAGGGAGGGGGCTACCCGCCTTGCCAATATGGCAATTTAAACCACACAAAACGCGCCAGTTACGATAAAATCCCCCTAATTTCTGAGGTAGCTATAATAAGGCCTACTTCAGCTACCACTACCGCAGACCGTGAAACATGCGCTACCAAAGCGACATTCACCCCCTGCATGATCTCTACAAAGAGAAGGCCACACCGTGACTAACAACTATATCTTGCGCCGCTTACGCTACACCTTTGACTTAAGCGATTCGCAAATGATCACCTTATTCGGCCTTGCCGACATGAGCGTTACCCGTGAAGACGTCAGCGCCTGGCTTAAGAAAGACGAAGATCCGGCCCTTATACGCTTAACTGACAATCAAATGGCCACATTTCTAAATGGCTTTATTGTTGAAAAGCGCGGTAAAAGAGACGGCCCTCAGCCAGTGGCCGAACATCAAATAAACAACAATATAATTTTTCGTAAGTTGAAAATTGCGCTAAACCTAATTGATCAAGATATTTTAGATTTGCTACGCTCTGCCAACTTCATCATGAGCAAGCCAGAGCTAAGCGCCCTGTTTCGCAAGCCCGATCACAGAAGCTACCGCGAGTGCCAAGATCAAATTTTGCGTAACTTTATAAAAGGCATCCAGCTTAAATACCACGCAGGCAGCAGTAATACTAAAGCTGATGAAAGCGACACTGAGAAACCGGCACCTAAAGTCACCGCCACGCCAGATAAAACTCAAGAGGCCATTAAACGCCAGAATGAAGTAAAAGAGTATTTAGAAAGTAAAGAAGAGAATGAAGCACTAAGTCCTAACACTGAAACCAAAATAGAAGTCAAAAAAGAAGACGAAAGCCAAGCCTCAAGCCCTAAGAAAGGCGCAGGTTTTCAATGGCAGCCGGTTAATAAAAAATAATTATTAGCATCACAAAAAAGCCAGTTAAGTTGGATAATCCCCACTTAACTGGCTTTTTTGAAAATCATTAATCTCAGTCCAGCGACTTTTGCCAAAATACAGCCTTGCCCATGGCAGGGTCTAATTCATAACCTGCAAAACCAAATTTTTTATAAGAATGCTGCGCCACTTCATTGCCCTCTAATACTTCCAGTGTGAGCTTGCAGCACCCTCTTTGTTTGGCTATTTCCTCCACTTTTTTAAGCATCAAGTGACTCAACCCCAGTCCACGAAAATTTTTCATCACAATCACATCGTGTATATTTACTAAGGGCCTTCCTTTAAAAGAAGAAAAGGTTTCAAAGCAGTTTACTAATCCTGCAGGCTGATTATCTACATAACACAACACCGTAAAGGCATGGGGTAATTTAGAAAGCGATTTGGCAAGGTGATCTGTTATAGCCGATGCTAAGGGTTCACCGCCGCCCATGGGGTCCTTGGCATAGCTATCTAAAAGATAGGCCATATCCGAGCCGTGTTTAGGGTCGTGATAATCAGCAATTAATACTTCTAGTTCCATTTGGTGGATCATCCTTATTACAATCAACGATTATTAGTAGCGGCTAGCTTACTCGCTATAAATTCAAAGAGAAATCGCTTAGGAGTTGTATATTCTATAATTAACATCATGACTTATTAATAACCGTTTTTTCTACCCAGAAGCAATAGCGGCTCATACACCTGAATGTTTACCATTGAGTATTGATAATTCACACGAGGGGGAAATTAGAGGAAATAAAACCGTTATTGATAGACCAACACAACAACTTGTATTAACCCCAAACTTTGAATTAACAGCTTAGAGTGGAAGCTTTAAAAGCTTGAGAAGCGATCATAAAAAAGAGATGACATCCACCGGTTCAGCGTTCATGACACTAAAGGGCACCTTTATTAGGCTGTTTACCGGCAGAAAGTTACAGTCGTTGTATTGCTGAAAGGAACTTAATTTAAAATAACTAAGAAACTACGCAACAGATAACTTGATAGTGCTGACATTCTTAGATTGAGCCATCACATTTTTTTTAATTGCGGTAGATGATGTGCGTGGGTTATAAAGCACTTGCTTAATTTGCTTGCCAGCAGACTTAAGATAGGACTCCACTGCGAGATTATGAGGGTTTTTACCCCAGTCTTCACCAATCACAAAAATATCTGCATTCAATTCTTTACAGCCGGATACATATTCAAGCTCATCGTAAGAGCGCACAATATCAACACAACTCAAAGCTCTTAACATTTCCATTCGCTGCTCTAAAGGGATAACCGGAACATTAGGCTTATAAGAATTCACTACACGATCAGATGCTACACCTACGGCTAATATGCCCCCTAAAGATTTACAGTACTCCAGTAAAGCGAGGTGCCCCACATGCAGTAAATCAAAGGTACCTACGGTATATACAATCATGTGGTATTTTATCTCTTAAAATGTAGCTGGCTGTGCAATTTTTAAAAACTTAATTTGGTGCTTGATGCGATATGTGGAAGCTACAAAAGTTTCCAAGCATAAATTCCAGTAATGCCCAAAGTGTATCCACCCAGTAAAACAACATTTCGTGGATTACCTGAAAGCTTCGGTGTTTTAATTTCGGATACGTTTAGAGCCGCCAACCCTAAAGCGCTGACATAAAATATAACTGAGAATATTTCACTCGGAATAAAACCTTCTAAAAGAAAGATAAAAACCAAGGCAATATTATTATTATCCAGTGCGAGACCTGTGTATTTTGATTCGTCACTCAAACCAAAGGTACTGAAATAACTTAAACGAATAGCACTGGCAGCCAGAACAAGGAATGCGACAGGCAAAAATATAGGATCAAACTTCCCGAAGCTAAGTAAAAGAATGGCAGGCGCAACACCATAGCTCACAATATCTATTACCAGATCAAGCTGGCCGCCAAACATGCGATCACTGCCTGTGCGCCCTTTCATTCTTCGCGCTACTAGGCCATCGGCCCAATCAAAAGCAACGGCCCATATCATGCCAATCATGGCAGCATAGAAAACGCCAATAATACTGAAATAAATCGCGGATACGGTACAGGCTAGTCCCGCAAGCGAGCACAAATTAGGAAGGTCTTTTACATAAGAGATGATGGCCGGTTGTAACTCTTTTTCTTCTACGCTGCTAATTGTCATGGTGTTCCTAAAAAGATAATAACAAATTAAGGACACACCCACTTCACGCAAAAAACTCGCGCGCAGCACCCCTCCGCTGAAAATCAGAGTGACACTAAAAATTTGGCTACTCTCTTAAGCTTGAGAATCTCAAATAACAGGTGCTATGGCTTTACTTTAATTGCTTGATAGCAAGTAGAGTTGCAATAAGGAGGATATAGGCGTTCTGGCCAGTAGGCTCGATAGAGGGAAAGACTATTCGCCGCACTATACGCTCTAATTGGCATGGCGCACAGTTATATAATTTTATACTAGTATTGCCTTAGTTTATTAAGAAGATAAAGCGTTTATACAAGCCTTTTCATGATGAATAAAACCAGCCTCTCTAAATTTAGTAACCGCTACAGTGTAAATTTAAAAAGGCATTAAAACAGGGGAAATAGCCATTATAAGCCATAGCTATCTATTGCTGATTTTAGAGCCATACTGAATCTGTTAACTGATGATTTTGCTAATTTAAGGGCAGTCACTGGCAACAACAGTCCTAAGGTTGGCTCAAACTAACTTTTGGTTTAGCGGTAATAATAAAATGGAGAACATCATGAGCAAGGGACAAAACAGTAAAAAGAACGACAAGAAAAAACCCCTGTTAACGGCAAAAGAAAAGAAAGCCGCAAAGATATCCAAGAAAGCCGACACCAATGTGCTAGGTAACTAGTGATAAATGGCCATCGTTTTTCGATGGCCTTAAAATATAGAAATCACAAAAACAAAGTTTAAGTGACTAAGCAGAGCCTAATACCGCACTAAATATCAGAATTTTCTTCTATCAATTTTTTATAACGCCTTGTACTGCGGGATAATAGCCATTTTGTCAGCGCTCCCTTCACCCCCTTTTGTTTCCACGGAGCATATTGTTTCTCACTGCCCTGCGCCAATGCAGACGCATGAATATAACTACCAGTAGAGTAAAACTTTCGAAAGCTCATAATCATGGGATGCCACTTATCAGGATCAACATAAGATTTATCTGGGTGAGTTAATAGCGCCTCAGCCACATGTACTTTTTCTATATTCAGCTCAAAAGCCACTGATGGAATGGCCATCTTTGGATTACTCTCACCAAATGGAATCACTTTACTTAAAGTAGCTTCAAGCTGGACTGGACATTCTTTTACGCGTGGCGCAGTTACCACAATGGAATCTTGCTCGGTAAAGCCAGCCGCCTTAAATTTATTACTCTCGTAACGGTAACCTAAAGCCTTTTTATGAAGAGGAATGTTTTTCCTGCCGGTGGTTTTAGCAATATTATTTACCCCTTCTACTAAATCAGCTGAGGGTAAATTCAATACGCACTCACCGTTTCTTTGAATATTTTCAGTGGTCTTAGACGATCCATCAAGACCAATCATGCAGCTATGCCCTAACCACCAAATTGAAGAAATAGGAGCCAAATTTACACTGCCATCACTGTTTACCGTAGAAACCAACACCACTGGAGTGCCAAAATATAAAATCGCGGGCTCGATTGTCTTATGCATGCTTTGCTCTCTATAATTTTTAAAGAGTGCAAGTATGGGATTTATAAATTCCATTAACGACCCGATTCTTGCTCAATGCGGGTTAGTGATTATCAGGAAGGTTTAACAGTTCAGCCAATTTTCTTTTAAGCACATTCATTACCACAGGTTTGGCAATGAAAGCATCCATTCCAGCATCAAAGCATTCCGTTTGATCTTCTAAAGTAGCATTGGCTGTCACAGCAATAACAACGCCTTGATATCCCATCTCCCTTATTTTTTCCGTTGCCTGCAGACCATTCATTTTAGGCATTCGAACATCCATTAGAATAACGCTTGTATCAGGTGATGCTTCAATAAATTCAATGGCTTCTTGTCCACTGCGTACAGCACTAAACTTTTTGGCACCAAAATCCGCCAACATATCCTCTAATACAATGCAGTTCATCTCAATATCATCAACAATCAAGGTAGACGTATGCTCTAAAGAAAAACCTTCCAATTCTGGTAGCCTACTCTCCTCGGTAGATAGCGCTGTATTTGCCGTTACTCGCCCTGGTAAAGCAACTAAAAAACAAGACCCTTTACCAAACTCACTGACCACATTTATCTCTCCACCCATTTGCTCAATAATGCCTTTACATATACCAAGCCCTAGCCCTGTTCCCACTATATTTTTTTCAGAGTCCGCTGCCACCTGTGAAAACTGAGTGAAAATTTTATCTAAGTCCTGCGTTTGTATGCCTGAACCTGTATCGGCAACCGATAACAAAACATCTTGGGCATTCTTTGTCTCAAGCGAAACTGTGACACTTCCGCTGTCGGTAAATTTAAATGCATTTGATAATAGATTCATAAGTACCTGTGCAAGCCTACTTTGATCAGCATTTATAACCACGGCATTCGGTGGCAGTAATAGTTTAAGTTCAACGCCGCTCTGAAGTCGGCTCCTCATCATCCGGCACAAGTCAGTTATTTGCGCGCTCAAATCATAGGCAGTTTCGACAAATATCAATTTATCCTGCTCTAACTTACTAAAATCTAAAATATTATTTATGAGTGTTAACAGTAAGTTTCCTGCAGATGAAATATCATTGACCCTAGTGCTAAGTTTGGCAGATAAGTTTTCGCGCGCGAGTAACTGCGCATTTCCGATGACACTATTCAAGGGGGTTCTAAGCTCATGACTCATGGTCGCTAGAAACATGGTTTTACTTTCCATAGATGCTTCTGCTTTTATTTTTAAATCGTTTATTTGTTTAATACGATGTTGTTTTTCATCTAATTCGTTTTGCAGTTCATCTAAATGTTCGTGGGCCACCTTTGCCATACCACGCGTACATACCATCACTACAATCCCTGACGCGATTAAATAAATAATTTCAACTTTTGGCCATTCAGTTGGCTTGACCAAAGGCTCTGGAAGATAACCATTCACTAGCAAAACGATGTTCATGAAAAACAACGCCAATATGATAAAAGTCATAACGATTAACTGATGCCGCTTTAACACTAAAGCCGACAATGCAAAAGGAACCACCCAGAGCGGACTATTTGGACCACTAATAGCTTGATTATTAAAGTCTACGTACCACACGATGGCCACCGTCACCCCAATCACATACCAAGCCACCACTTCTATTTTCCGCACAAAGCGCATTAAAAACACTACCGCCAGCAGCATACTGGCTAACATGACGGTACCTAATCTTCGACCAGGGACATTACCTTCGGAGAACGTCAGTCCCGCTAAAATCAATGCCGCCAACCCCCCTACGGTGAGGGCGAACAGGCATAATACTTTAGCGTGAAATGCGTACCGCCCAGAGGAAAAATGACTCGGTATTAATAAAGCCATTAAGCGGTCAAAAAATGAGGAATTGGCTATCATATAAATTAATTACCTTCCTCCCTGTAGATAAAATTCGCCAATAGTTCCTTAAAGTGTAGTTGACCCTAGTATGACAACCAGTTGACGTCCACACATGAGCCTGAAGGAGAGTATTCATCTGCCTTTAGCCAGAAAACTGAGGTTATTAGAATTTTAAACTAGCGCTTATCAAATGGATCAAACCACAGTTCTTTGTGGTCAATGGGGGCTGATGGCAGCAGTAAAGGATTGTGAATCCTAAACAATTTCCTGTTTTGCAGATTAACTCGTTCAATGTCTCTTTGATGATATTTCATAAAGTGCTTATCGAAAGAACCGTCTTGAATCATCATTCTCAAACCACGTTCAATTCGGGCTGCAAGTTTTGGTGTCTTTTTAGAGGTAAAGAAATACTTCGGCCAGGGGTAATATAAAAGAATGCTCTCCTCGATAAACAAACTAGGTAACTTTCCCTTGCGCTCTTCATGCTCCTTTGGTGCTTCATTAATGCCCCTAGAGAAATAGTCAAACCGTTCTGCCGATAACATTTCAAACAACCCCTCATAATCGGGGCCAGTGACGACTTTAAAATCATTGGCCTTGAAAACCTTCACATCATTCCAGACGTGCCCTTGACCCACCTTCAATTCCTTTAATTCTTCTAGCGTATTAATGGCAGCAAACTTTTTTCTATCTTGCTTATTAATGAGGAAAATCCGATACCCTAATAACCCTTTATTTATGGGAATAAGAATAGGAATGAAGCGTTTTTCACGCTCCTTTGTAGGTGTACTCCAGCCTACATTTACAATTTTTCCTTCTTCAAGAAACTGAAAGGCTCTGCCAACATTCATTTTCCCGCTGGGTTTCATTTTGAATTGCCCGTCAGACGTTTCTGTCTTTTCTAGGGCCTTTTTTAATAACTCAGTTGCATAATCAAATCGAGTATCATTTTTAGATTCAGGGGCAGGGAAATAGGTAATTTGCAGCGTCTGGGCCATTCCCATAGAATTCACGCTGCAAATTAATAGAAATACGCTTATTTTTGAAAAGACACTCATAATGCTCCTTTTAACGTGCGATAAAAACGTTAATTAACCCAGTATCGCCATAACACGTCCAATCAATTCTTAAGCCATGAAGTATTACTGTGCATTTAAGTCTAGCCGTTTCTCCAAGATAATTAACATTGCATTACTCCTATTTAGCCTTCCGTTTCATTAACATAACTGTTTTATGCCACCGGGAAGGCCCGCCCTTAAATCATTCCCTTATATTCAATGCTATCTTATATACATTTTTAATAGCTCAATTTTTTATTCACCTGCCCGTTCTAAAAACCCAATGTGCAGCCACCGCCCCAGCCAATAAGTTTGGGAGTTTCACTGAACAGTATGAAAAAACAGAAATTTAAAGCAGCGGCATCAATACTTGGAATACTGAAAGCATCATAAAATCTTAATTAGGGGCTCCCTAGCTCTTAACTAAAATTATGACGCGGGCTCAGTTCATCATCGCGCATATAAGCTTATGATTTGTTTATCTTAAGACGGGTAAACTGTTAAAGAACCTTACCAATAAGGTCAACCAGCTTTTCTTGCTGGTTCTCGCTTAAGCTGTCAAGTACACCGCTAGCGCAATCTTCAAAGCTAACACTGGCCTCTTTATAAAGTCGCTGCCCTGTCTTTGAAAGCTTAACCAAGCTTTGTCGCGCATCCCTTGGGTTTGCTTCTTTTTCTACTATCTTTATCTTTTCCATGGGTGCAATTAAGCGGGTAACACCCGAAGCACTTATACCAACATGCTCTGCTAGCTCAATCCTGCGCATGGTTTTCAGCGGTGACCCATCTAGATGATGCATAATCATATACTCAGTAAAGCTTATGCCATGCATACTAAGCTGATTATCCACCTTCTTTGATAGTTTGGACGCCAACAGCGCATTTTGAATTATAAGCGTAGAACCTATCGAAACCTGAGACATAAAGATACCTTGATATATACTTGACTACTCAAGCATATATCAAGGTAATGTAAAGTACAATATTATTAACGCCACGGCTTTGATTGAGCTAAATCATTCATTATCTAGATTCCACCCTTCATTCATACCTATAGCTCATAACATTTTTAAAGGCACTGAGTTTCACGAGTATTTTTATAACGGCCAGTGGTAAATGCGCATGGGTTACAAAGAAAAAGGTGCCATCGTGCAGACTTTAATCTAACACTCACATTTACACTTTTCCCATACAGCCTTCGAATTTGAAGCCATCGCTTAAGAACCTAAGATCCACGCAATTTACTCTCTCCATCATGGTTCGCCATAATTAACCCCTAGCTCACCCTACCCGCCTCAATTTCTCAACTAAAATATAAACAATACTTTTCACGCCCTACCCTTAAAAGGATGCCCCCTATGCCTAACAATCAACCTATTGCGGTAGAAGTCATTGCGGGTAAACGCTACTTATGGTGCAGTTGTGGTGAAAGTAAAAAGCAACCCTGGTGTGATGGAAGCCACGCTGGCACCGAGTTTTCGCCATTGCTTTATGAGGCCAGCGAAACCAAAACCTTGCATGTCTGTGCCTGTAAAAAGACCGGGCATCCACCACTTTGTGATGGCACCCATCAGTTATTATTTGGTGGCGGCAGGGATGAATACTTTACGACAGATCAGAGTGACTAAATTAATTTAACTCTCCAGCGGAGATCGCTACCACGAACCAATCAACTCTACTAAGCAGCTCTTTTTAACAAAGCCGTTAGATTGCTCACCCCCCCTACATTGATTCCCACACCTTCTACTAGCCTCTGAAAGCGATTTATCGCCACCTAAAGCACTCAAACATCTATTAAGTCGCGATATTTCGCCACTTGGTTATACTAATCGCCATCTAAGCCATTAAAAGCGTCTTTGGCCTGTGCCAAAAGACCTAAAGCGAGTATTCCCATGAGCCAATCCAATAAGGGCTACAGCACCGAGGAGCTTCTACATCGCTACCGATTCATATTGGAGTCTATGTCTGAGGGAGTGTACGGATTAGATGCCAACGGCAACGCCACCTTTGTAAATAATGCCGCCGAAACCCTCACTGGTTGGGTCGCGGCCGATCTCATTGGCAAAAGCATTCACCAATACCATCACCACAGTTTTGAAGATGGCCGCCACTACCCGCAACAAGAATGTCCTATATACCAATGTCTAAAAGATGGCCGCACCCGCTTCAACGAAAGCGAAGTTTTTTGGCGAAAAGATGGCAGCAGTTTTCCGGTTGATTACTCGGCAACGCCCATCATAGAAGATGGAAAAATCAGTGGCGCGGTAGTGGTCTTTAAAGATATACGCGAGCGTAAGTTAGCCCAAGAAAACCTTACCGAAGCTTTGCAACAAGTGCAGCGATTAAAAGAGCGCCTGCAAGCTGAAAACACCTATTTACAAGAAGAAATTCAAACTGAATTCTTAGGGGATTTAGTGGGCCAATCGGCCCCCATAAAAGATTTATTACAACAAATTGCTATGGTCGCTCCCACCGATGCCTGCGCCCTAATTCAGGGAGAAAATGGCACGGGTAAAGAATTAGTAGCCCGCGCCTTACACCGCCAAAGCGCCCGCAGTGACCGCCCTATGGTTAAGTTAAACTGCGGCGCCATACCCGCAGGCCTGGTTGATAGCGAATTATTTGGCCATGAAAAAGGTGCCTTTACCGGCGCCGTTCAGCAGCGTATTGGTCGCTTTGAACTGGCTGATGGCGGCACCTTATTTTTAGACGAAGTAAGCGAATTGTCTTTGGAAGCCCAGGTTAAATTATTACGGGTTTTACAAGAAAAAGAATTTGAGCGAGTAGGCGGAAATCAAACCCTCAGCGTAGATGTACGTGTCATTGCTGCCAGCAATATCGACCTACAACAATGCGTGGCACAAGGACGTTTTCGCATGGATTTGTATTACCGTCTCAAGGTATTTCCCTTAAACGTGGTGCCACTGCGTGAACGGAAATCCGACATTCCACTGTTGGCCAATTTATTCGGTCAGCAGGCCTGCAAGCGCATGGGCAAATCGTTTAATGGTGTCACCACCCAGTCGTTAAAGTGGCTCAGCGAATACAATTGGCCCGGTAATGTTCGCGAATTACAAAACCGAGTGGAGCACGCGGCCATCCTGCACGACGGTGATATGTTACACATTAGCGCGGTAGATGGCGGTAGCCGCCAACTGACTCCAAGCTCTAAACCCGTTACTCTGCACGAAGCCGAACGCCAACACATACAGTCGGCGTTAAGTTATTGCAAAGGCGTTATTGCCGGGGAACAAGGGGCAGCCAACCTACTTAAAATGCCTCCCAGTACCTTACGCTCACGCATGAAAAAACTGGGCATTATTTAAAGACCCCCTCCTTCACCGAAACGATATATCGCTATCAAGCGATATATCGTCACTATATTTCGCGCACCGACCCCAGCAATAAAGATAAAACCCTTATAAAACAATGACTTAGCTACTGGCACGGCCCCTGCAATAGTCAATTGCAGTCATTAAGCAGTTGAGATTTTATGAGCAAGCTAATTCCCCTGTTGGAAGTCGACGCTACACGTTCCAATCCAGCCATTCGCCTAGCGAAAGGCATGTATCAAAAATGGCGCCGAGTTATCGCCGGCAGCCTCATCTTAGGCTTTATATTGGCGCCCTGGTTGCAACTCAATGGCGCGCCACTGTTGTGGATGGACCTACCTAACAGAGAGCTGCATCTGTTTGGCTTAACCCTATGGCCAGATGACTTACTCATTTTAATTTGGATAGCCATGGCCGCCGCCTTTGCTCTTTTTACAGTGGCCACAGTATTTGGCCGACTATGGTGTGGCTTTGCCTGCCCCCAATCTATCTGGAGCATGATGTTTACCTGGGTTGAAGAAAAAACTCAGGGCAGTCGTAACAAACGTTTAAAAGAAAATAACTTACCCATATGGCAACGCCGCTTAATTCCTCTTGTAGCCAAGCATCTGGTTTGGGGCCTTATTTCGTTTGTCACCGCATTTACCTTTGTGGCCTTTTTTGAAAGTGGCGAAGCACTGAGTACCGCCATTGTTACTTTTCAACTAGACAGTGAAGTGACTTTTTGGCTGGGTTTTTTCTCTGTTCTTACTTACATCAATGCCGGCTGGTTACGCGAGCAAGTGTGTAATCACATGTGCCCTTACGCGCGTTTTCAATCTGTCATGTTAGATGAGAAAAGCTTAAAAGTTCGTTACGACGAAAAACGCGGCGAACCCAGAAAAGACCAAGGAGACTGCGTCGATTGTGAGCTGTGTGTACAAGTGTGTCCTGTGGGCATAGACATTCGCCAAGGCCTGCAATATGCCTGCATAGATTGCGGCGCGTGTATTGATGCCTGCGATGACATCATGAAAAAAGTTAATAAACCCACTGGCTTAATCACTTTTTCTTACGAAGGTTTTTCAAAAGACAACTTAAAAGATTTATTAGTAGGCCGTGGCAAACTTTGGGGTTACGCACTGTGCACGCTACTGGCTGCTGGCGCCTTATTATTACAATTAAGTTACCTAGAAAGTTTAGACGCCCACCTTTCTCGCGATCGTGGCCAGCTATATTTTTACAATAACCAAGGCCAGCTAGCCAATGGCTATACCATTAAACTGCATAACAAAACCAATGCAGTTAAACAATATCAAGTAACCGCCAATACCCAGGGCTTAAGCTTAAACAAAGAATTAACGATTGAGCTAAATGCAGGTGATGATCGCACCGTGGCGTTTGAAGTGGAATGCAAAGACCTATGTACATTAGCAGGCACCTACACACTTGAAATAAACATAAACAGTTTGGATGGTTTAGATTCAGAAACTCTCACTAGCCGCTATTTCGCCCCAAGGTAATCATGATGCGTCTCACTAAAAAACCAAGAGATTTTGTGCTAAATGATGAGCTTTGGCCGGCCGATAAAAACTGGCCCAGCTTTTTTCCTAACAACACGGTTTGGGTGTTCATGGACGAGTACCATGCCACCCTACCCGGCGATGAAAATTACAGCCGCATTATTGTTAGCTGCGGCAACGGTGAGGGCTGGATTTTTACTCGGCCCATCATTCAAAAAACCACGGTAGAAAATGTACTGCAAAATATCACCATTCCTATCTCCCAAGACCAACTTATTGATCTTGGCTTTAAACCCTGGAAGGAACATTTGGAGTGGTCTGAATAATTAGTGGCAGGTTTACAGCATGGCCAAAGTCATAATGTAAGCCTGCCTTTCAGCACAACCATTATCACCCTTCTTTCCCCAACTTAAACTGTAATCATAAGTAGCCAGTGATGACTGGCTTAGCTGTATTCCTATTACCACGTTATTAAAATGCCTTTTAATATTTCGTTAAGAGCTATTGCTCAAAGTAAACCACCCTCAGCCTACAGCCCAATCGGCTACACTTTAAAGATTGCCACCACCACTGAATGTATAGGGGAAACTGAGACTATGAATCTAATGTTCTTAGATTCTAATCAGGATGTTAGTACCGCTCTTCAAGCCGACTATTTATGGGGGCTGGTGGCGGTCTCTTATTGCGCGGCTTACATGGCGGCTTTTACTGCGTGGGGTATGTCGGAACAATTTAGACTTAACCGTGGTCGCACAGTGAGTTATTTCTGGCTGGGTGGCGGTGCCATTGCCATGGGCTGCGGAATTTGGGCCATGCACTTCATTGCCATGCTCGCCTACCAACTGCCTATTCCTGTGGCATACGACATTAGCGGCACCTTGTTATCGGTGGTGCCAGCCATCCTCGCCAGTATCGTGGCCATTTACTTCTTTAGTTATGATCAATTAGACCTACAGAAAAGCATCGTGGGCGGCATTATTTTTGGCGCAGGCATTGGCACCATGCACTATTCCGGCATGGCCGCCATGCACATTAATGCGCAAATGGTGTACGACAAGGACCTCTTTATTGCCTCCATATTTATTGCCGTGGCCCTGTCTTACCTGGCTTTATGGCTGAAGATACTGGCCACACGTTTCAGAAGTTCCTCGGCTTACAGTCAAATTAAAGCCTTAAGCATCAGCATAGTGGCCGCCGCCATTGCCGCTATGCACTACATGGGCATGGCGGCGGTGTATTTTTTACCCATGGATAAAGCTGTAGGTCCAATTGAAGGCATGGAACCATTTTCCTTGGCCATATTGGTCATCCTTATTACCGGTCTTATCATGGGCCTTGGCATTCTTACTAACCTATTTCAAAGCCGCTTAAATTTGGCCTATCAATCCGTTGAAACCAGCAAAGAGCAATTAAACAGCGCCATTAATTCCATATCCGATGGCTTTGTATTATTTGATGATCAAGACAAACTGGTCATGGCCAACAACGTTTTTAAAGATATGTACAAGGGCGATAACTTTTCTGCCATAGGAGGAATTCAACCGGGCATTTCCTATCAAGATTTAGTGGCCGAGCAATCTTTATTTATCACCAGTGAAAACAGCCATCACCGTGACTATTTTGATAAACGCCTGCATTGGCACGACAACCCCGTGGGCATATTTAACGAAACTCTAATTGATGGCCGCCAAGTATTGGGGAAAGAACATCGTGCCGAAACCGGCGACCTAGTAGGCACTTGGACCGACATATCCCCTCTTAAAAAAGTAGAAGGCAAGCTGCGTGAAAGCCGTGAACAAATCACAAGAATCTTAGAGTTCTTTCCCTCCTCCATTGTTATTCGATCGTTAAATACACGGGCGGTACTTTACTTTAATGAAAAGGCAGCTGCTTTTTATCAAAGCCGAAATGCCACCATAGAATTAGGAAAAATCGACACATTTTTGGGCGTAGACACCCTGACTAAACTTGGAAAAAAGCTTATGGAGAAAGGTGAAATTCACGATATGGAACTGCAATTCACCTCCCACGACAATGAACTCATTACCCTCATTTATTCTGCGGTAATAGCCAGCTATGAACATCAACCCGCTGCCATTATTTCCTTTACAGACATTACCGAACGCAAAAATATGGAAGAACAGTTGCGCACAATGGCACAAACCGATTCGTTAACTGGGGTTTTTAATCGGCGCTATTTCACTGATATGGGCAAGCGCGAATTTGTGCGCTGCCGGCGCAATAATTTACCGTTAAGCTTAATTATATTGGATATTGATCACTTTAAACGCATCAACGATCAGTATGGTCACGACATAGGAGATGAGGCCATTAAAACCTTGTGCGACCTTGTCCGACTAAACCTAAGGGATTTGGAAATGCTGGCGCGCATAGGCGGTGAAGAATTTGCCATCTTACTCCCAGATAAAGGCCTGGCCACCAGCCTTTCTGTGGCCAATCGCATTCGAACGGTGATTGAGAACAATGTATTGCAGATAAAAGACCAGGAGATTCAATACACAGTCAGCATGGGAATTTGTGAATTAAACAGCGAACACGATCGCTTTGAAGCCTTAATTAAAAGTGCCGATGTAGCCTTGTTTAAAGCCAAAAATCTGGGGCGCAATCGCGTAGAAAACGGCTAATGGGACTTTAAAATAGATTCATTCTTCCAATTCACTAATGCCACTGCAGCCACTCCCACACCAAACATGCCTTTCATTCAGCCTAGGTTCAGTTAAGCTGGTTATAATAAACCTATCATTTTGCAACAAGACCCTAACTGTGCGCTTTATCTTATTCTTTTCACTCTTTTTTGCTTTCATCCAGATCACTCTGGCGGATGATGTTTTGCAAAAAGAAGACCCCGCCTGGATTGATGAAACCATGGAAGACATGGTTATGCCTCTTAAACAATGGCTTGAATATAAAGATCAAACTCAAAAACCCGCCCCTAAACCTGCCCAAAGAACCATGCGCCAGGCTATTAAACAAGCCACGGCACAATACCCAGGCGTGGTATTAAGCATTAAACAGCAAGACAAGGCCTACCAGATAAAGATTCTTTCTGAACAGGGTGTGGTGAAACTCATTAATATTTCAACCTTCATGCAACAGGTGCCCAATGAAAATACTGATCATTGAAGACGACGACACCTTACGTAATCAGCTTAAGAAACATTTGGAAGCGGCTGACTTTCAAGTGGATACCAGCGCCGACGGTGAAGATGGCCTTTATCGGGCGCGAGAATTTAGTTACGACCTAGCCATCATTGATATTGGCCTACCTAAAATGTCGGGCATGGACGTTATTTCTGCTTTGCGCAAAGATCAAAAGGACATTCCCATTCTCATCCTTACCGCTCGCAGCAGCTGGCAAGATAAAGTACACGGCCTTAATGCCGGGGCCGATGATTATCTGGTTAAACCTTTTCAAACTGAAGAACTCATTGCCCGACTACACGCCATGCTACGCCGTGCTGCGGGGTTCTCGCAAAGCGAAATTCACCACGGCGCCATCAGCCTGAACCTGCAAACCCAATTAATAATGCTGAATGGGCAAGAGGTTCAATTAACCGCGTTTGAATACAAGCTGGCCGAGTATTTTATCACTCACCCTAATCAGATCGTCTCTAAAGCATTATTAATGGATTATTTATACGATGACTCTGAAGACAGAGACTGCAATGTCATCGAGGTATTAATTGGTCGAGTACGCCACAAACTAGACCCGAGCAATACCATAAAACCCATTGAAACTCTGAGAGGACGCGGCTATCGGTTCGCAGTAAAAAATTCTAAATGAAACCAATTTCATTACGAAAACGTTTTTTTGTTAATACCGTTTTGGTGGCCTTGGCCATTATGATGGTCAGTGCCCTATTAATAGATGTGAGTTATCGTAAAGAACTAGAACTGGCCGCTCAGGAAAAATTAAAACTGTACGTGTTTAATCTTTTATCTGTGGCCGAATACCAAAACGAATCTTTGCACCTACCCATCGTGTTAACAAACCCTGGCTTCAATACCGAGCAGGGTGATCTATGGGCGCTGGTGTTAAATAATCAAAACACATCTATATGGCAATCATTATCGCTCACACACATTCCTGCTGAACTGCCTAAAAGTCCTGCTGTGGGGCAGTGGCAATTTGCTCGCCAGCAAGTCGCGGGCATCGAATACATTACCACCAGTTATGCCATAAACTGGGAAGGCAAAGAAACTTACCACTTGATAGTGGCCGAAAACTCTAAGTATCTTAACGGGCTTATTCAGGGATTTAGAATTTGGCTATTAATGGGATTTTTAATCATCACTATTACTCTATTGAGCATTCAGCTGTGGGTACTTAAATTGGCCTTTAGACCCATTGGCCAATTAGAAAAAGAAATTGCTAACCTTGAAAAAGGCGAGCAAGCACGGCTTGAAGAAAACTACCCTTTAGAATTAGCAGGTGTTAGCCGCAATCTTAACGCCCTCATTGAAAAAGAGTACTCACAAAGAGAAAAGTACCGAGCCAGCATGGCCGACCTAGCGCACAGTTTAAAAACCCCAGTGGCCATTATTAAAGCAGAGCTTACCTCCCTACCCGACAACCCCACACTTAACGATGCGCTCATTCGCATAAACGACACCATAGAATACCAACTGCGCCGAGCCGTTATCTCAGGTCATAACCTGTTATCAAAAGGCACTGATATTAAAATTACTTTGGAGCTAGTATTAGCGGCTCTGGAGAAAATATATCAAACTAAGTTAGTTCGCGTTCAGTGTGAAGTTGATGCAAGTTTACATTTTCCAGGGGATGAAAATGACTTAATGGAAATTTTTGGAAACCTGTTAGATAACGCCTTTAAACACGCCCGCCACAATATTAAAATTAGCGTGTCACAGTCTCTAACGGCATTGGAAATTTCAGTGGAAGACGATGGCCTGGGCATTCCCGAAAAACAAATCAACACCATTTTTAATCGCGGCAAACGTCTAGACGAAACCAATTCAGGGCAAGGCATTGGCCTGGCCATAGTGCAAAACATAGTTCTGGGTTACCACGGGCACATTGAGCTCACTCGCTCGCCAATGGATGGCGCTAAATTCATTCTAAAATTTCCTATAAGGACATATCAATGATTCGAATATTGATCATCACGCTAAGCCTGTTAAGTATGCTGGGGTGTTCATCTGTGACCATGCGCACCGACCAACAGCCTAAAACTCACGGCACGGCCACCTTTCAGAAAACCTACCCTTACTGGTGGTGGGGATTAAAAGGCGAACACGATATTAATGTCCGTGAGATTTGTCAGGGTAAACAAGTGAAACAAATGCAGGCGGTGAACACCTTTACCGATTCGCTCTCGATTGTCTTTACTCTAGGGATTTATATGCCCAGAACCGCCCGAGTATGGTGTAAAGATACGGAGCTCACAAAATGAAAATAATATTAATTCTTTTAATAAGTTTAGTCACGAGTGCCTGCAGTACCATGAATTTTGTTAACGGCCCAGTTTTGGGCGATACAGTTAAACGAGAGCAATGGCACCATGATGCTCTGTTTAGTTTAATTGAGTTAAGCCAACCTTTTAATGTCACCTACTTTTGTGATGACAAACAGTGGGAAAAAGTAACCATTGAATTAAGCACCCCCAACGTTTTAGCGTCAGCTTCCCTCACCCCTTACACCTTTGTATACAACCCTTGGACCATTGAATACGAATGCCGCGACAGCATAGATGAATAATTTTTCTTAAATATTTAACTGTTCAGCCTGCGTTAAGTTTGAATTCAGTTAGGGTTCAAGTGCGCTGTGTAAGATGAGTTTTAAGAGGTCCAGCACGGGCCTACATTAAAACTAACAGAGTACACAAGATGAAAAAGTTTGCTGCTACTACCGCCATTTTAGGCTGTCTTTTTTCCATAAATAGTTATGCCGACAACACTCCAATATTAAGTGATGGTTATTCACCTGGCGACAGCGATAGCAAATGGTTAGTAGGCGCCCACGCGGTGACGTTAAACAATCCATATAAAAGTGCCGACAATATTAGTCTTTTACTACCAGTGATTGAATATCGCGGGGATATATTTTTCCTTAAAGATGGTGAATTTGGCGCCAAAGTTTTTGGGACAGGTGAAACAGAAAACGGTATTTTTTCCACGGGTTTATTAATAAGAGGACAAGCCAGTTACCTAGAAGACAAAGATAATTACGATGACGATGAGGCACTGATCGGTTTAAAAGAACGAGAGAGTGTTGGTGAAGGCGGCATTTACTTCAGACATAAAAGTGAATTAGGCCAAGCCAAAATTAAACTGTTTACCAATTTAAATGATGAAGATCATGGCAATAGCGCAGAAGCTCAATACATTTTTGATTTAGGCACAAAGCAGTGGCAAATTAATCAAACCATCACCGCCATTTGGCAAGACAGTGACAGAGTTAATCATTTCTTTGGTGTGTCGGCCAGCGAGGCAACCGATACTCGCGCTGAGTACCAGGGCAAAAGTGCCATTAATTTAGCGGTGGGAATTGATGGCCGCTATCGTGTGAATGAAAACTGGGATATTAAAGCAGGCCTAGCCTATGTCTACCTAGATGATGCTATTACCGAGAGCAGCATTGTTAGTGAAGATGGCGTATCTTTGTTTAGCATGGGCACTGAATATAACTTTTAGAAAACACATAAAATATAAATAGGGCCTGAATTCAATGCGATGAAGGCCTTATAGACGCCACTAAACCTCCTCTACCCCTATTACCCACCTAAAAGCTTCAAGACATGGCTATTTATCACACCCTCTTCGCGCCAGCTTAAACCAGCACCATTTACTTACTAATTTTCTGTGTCCAACTAAACGAAAGGTTCCATTGAATAAAATTGGGCGTAAAAAGACAGGAAGGATATTTTATTGCTGTTTAGTATGAGCATAAGAAATTGCACATTTCACCACAATAATAACAACTACTGCCCCATGGCGAGTTAATTGGCCAAGGCTGTAGTAGAGAGAATACAGTGAATAAACCTTGGTTTAAAAATTACCCTAAAAATGTCTCGACTGAAATTGAAGCCGGCGAAGCTCTGTCCCTAGTTAGCCTATTTCATGAGGCTACCAATAAATTTTCTGACAAAATTGCCTTTAACAATGCCGATGCCGAATATTCCTACGCCGATATAGAATGTTTATCCCGGGATTTTTCAGCTTATTTACAGCATGAATTAAACATTAAAAAAGGCGACCGCGTGGCCCTAATGTGCCCCAACACCCTGCCTTTTATAGTGGCCATGTGGGGCATTATTCGTGTGGGTGCCGTGCAGGTAAATGTTAACCCCATGTACACACCAAGGGAATTACAACACCAGCTAAATGACGCCCAAGTAAACACCATAGTGATCATAGACGGTGCCATTCCTACCCTGTCGGACATTATTGACAATACATCTGTTGAAAACGTAATTGTTACCAAGATGAGTGACTTTACCCGACAAGATAGCAATAAAGACACTACGCAAAATATTCACACAAAGTACCCAAGCCTTAGTTTTATTGATGCGCTAAACAAGGGTGAATCTTGTCCGTTTGAAGCCCCTGCTATTAACCAGCAGGATTTGGTTTTCTTGCAATACACAGGCGGCACCACAGGGTTATCCAAGGGTGCCACCCTTACCCATGGAAATATTATCGCCAATAACCAGCAGTATCGTGAACTGGTTAAAAATGAAATAAGCGAAGGCAATGAGGTAATCATTACCGCCATTCCGGCCTACCACATCTTTTCCTTAATGGTGAATACACTGGCCTATTTCTTCCTGGGTGCTAAAAACATTTTGGTTGCCGACCCCAGAAACATGGATAGCTTTGTGGAAAAATTCTCCCAAAACAAACCAACATTTTTTGCCGGTGTGAATACCATGTTTAATGGTTTATTGAATACCCAAGGCTTTAAAGACATTGATTTTAGCAATTTAAAGTTGGTGATAGGTGGCGGTGCCGCAGTACAAGCTGCCATAAGTGACCAATGGAAAGCCGTTACCGGCACCCGCATTAGCGAAGGTTATGGTTTGTCGGAAACGTCTCCTATGTTAACGCTTAATTTGGCGGTGGGCTCAGTAGATGTAAAAGGCATTGGTATTCCAGTTCCCTCCACCGACATTTCCATTCGCGATGAAAATGGCAAAGAAGTGGCCATTGGCGAACGCGGTGAGCTTTGCGCCAAGGGCCCACAAGTGATGCACGGCTACTGGAAAAATAGTGAAGCCACTAAACAGGTAATGACAGATGACGGTTATTTTAAAACCGGCGACATTGCAGTATTAGATGAGAATGGTTTTTTTCACATTGTAGACCGCTTAAAAGACATGATTATTGTTTCGGGCTTTAATGTTTTTCCCAATGAAATTGAAGCAGAAGTGGCCAACATGGAAGGCATTCTTGAATCGGCTTGTCTAGGCGTAGAGGATGCCAATAGCGGCGAAGCGGTTAAATTGTTTGCGGTGAAAAAAGACCCAAACATTACCGAGCAAGACGTAAAAGATTTTTGCCGTAAGAGCTTAACCAATTACAAGGTCCCTAAACATGTGGAATTTATTGATGCGCTGCCAAAATCTAGCGTCGGTAAAATATTACGCCGTGAGCTGCGTGATAAATAAGCTGTTATGACTCTTAAGTAATTTCAAAATAAAAAGGCTGAAGCCATTAAGCTTCAGCCTTTTTTATTTGTCCTACCCTATGCAATATTTAATTATTCTGTGGTGCCATAAACCGACAAAGACATCGTACATACTTGCTTAGCCAATTGCTCATGCTGATCGGTAGGAATAGATTCCTGAGCAAACATTATTATTGGGGGACAGAATAGACTGAGCCTTAATTCAATAAGACAACTATTTGCCCTTGCCATAAACCGACAAAAACATAGTACATACCTGTTTAGCCAATTGTTCGTGCTGATCGGTAGGAATAGATTCCTGACCAAACATGATTTGTGGCCAGAAAGCCTGAGCTTTAATTAAGCCGTGAAACTGGCCTCCTGCTTGCTCGGCATCTCCTATGGTTAATTGCGGATGCTGTGAGGCTTTTTGCATCCACTGAGTCAGTGACGATTCCTCTTTATTAAAGCGCTCCAAAATGGCCTGAGCCATGCTTGGCTCATGAATAAACTCTGCCATGAGCACCCGAGACAAACGCAAAAAGCCAGCATCGCCCACCAAAGCCAGCTCTTGCATGGCCAACACCCTTAACTGGGGTTCAATATTTTGCTGAGCATCAAATTGAGCAACTGTGGCCTGATTGGCCGACTCCCACACAGATTGGGCAATATGCTCAAACAAGGCCTGCTTTGAAGGAAAATGGTTATAAACCGTGCGCTTAGAGACCTGTGCCTGTTGGGCAATGGCGTCCATACTGCTGCCTTGAAAGCCATTTTTCTGAAATATGTCGATGGCGGCATCAACAATGGCCGCCTTTTTACGTGCGCTTAGAGTGGTCATAACCAAATTCGTTAGTTTATTTAGGCATTGAAACAATCAATTCTACACTGGTGAGTTTACTTTTTGAAATTTAAAAGTAAACTCCCTAGTGTAGTTTTAATGGATAGCCCACATGCACGTACTTAAACTCACATTGTTCGTATCGGGAGCCTTGATTATGGCATTTACGTTATCAGCTTGTTCGGCCCATTTTAATCAGGCCAATATTGAAGCCTCTAGCCATTATAAAGATGGCGAGTTCATTAATAGCCAGCCTTTTAAAAGACCTGGTTTTTCAGAAACACTGGGCATTGCCAAGCGCTTTTTCTTTGAAGAAAAATTTAACACCGAACCCAAACACCCCATAGCCATCACCACCATTACCGCAGATGAAATCACCCAGGATTTATCAAAAGAAACCGCGGTTTATCGTTTAGGCCACTCCACTATTTTAATGGCCCTTAACGGTGAATTGTGGATGAGCGACCCGGTATTTTCAGAACGCGCCTCGCCTGTGCAATGGGCTGGGCCAAAACGCTTTCACCCTACCCCAATTAATGTGGATGCCTTACCCAATATTACCGGCATTATTATTTCCCATGATCATTACGATCATTTAGATAAAAACACCATTAAACAAATTCACCCAAAGGTAGGCGGCTTTTATGTACCGTTAGGAGTGGGCTCACATCTTGTAGATTGGGGCGTGCCACAAGAAAAAATTCACGAGATGGATTGGTGGCAAAGTAAAAAAGTAGGTGACATTACCTTAGTAAATACCCCTGCTAATCATTTTTCTGGACGCAGCTTAACCGACGGCAACAGCACACTGTGGTCTTCTTGGGTTATTAATACCCCACAACATAAATTATTCTTCAGTGGCGATTCGGGCTATTTTGACGGCTTTAAAAAAATAGGCGAAAAATACGGACCATTTGATCTAACCATGATGGAAAACGGCGCCTACGATGGCAGCTGGGAACATGTACACATGACCCCAGAGCAATCTATGCAAGCCCACTTAGATTTAAAAGGTAAGGTGATGCTGCCTATTCACAATGGCACCTTTGATTTAGCCTTTCATGAATGGACCGACCCGTTTGAGCGCATCACTAAGTTAGCGCAACAAAAAGGCCAAACTCTAGCAACGCCACAAATTGGCCAACGCTGGGTATTAGAAGACAGCGCACCACAAACCGCTTGGTGGCAGCAAAGTGAGAAGGACATTGGCACACAGCAAACAAGAGATGAACCTATTTCACAGCTGTAGTTTAAATTTAAGATGGCCAAATTAAGGTGGCCCATTTAGCAATAGGCTACCTTATTAAACCTGCCCCATTCAACGCTCAAAGTTTTATTTGTTAATCCAATATACTTCCAACTCAAACACTGTATGAAAGCACAGTATATTTTTAAGGTTTAAGTAAAACTTGCGCGTTTACACATTTTTCTTTGTAAGCAATGCGCGTTTACACTGGCCGTTTTAAACTTACTCGTGCAAAATCAGCGGCTTACGATTAAGCGGTTATGACATAACGAGACCTCGTTATTTTGGTAAACGCGCATGCGCGTTTACATGGAGCCTTAAAAATGGATTTTGATCTTTCCAAAGTTAAATTAAATAGTTACGCGGGTTTTCTGCTTGAGGCCGTTCCGTGCAAACGCGCATGCCTACAAATAAGCTGTTGCTTGCATATAACAGGCATCAAATTCTAAAGAAAAATCGT